>JAKFWA010000043.1 GCA_021732995.1 Planctomycetaceae bacterium
GAAGTTGGAACATCGAAAGAGCCAATAGATCGCAGCGTACCCTTGGTGAATGTCAGGAGGACAGATGGCAGAACTTCCCGCAGAGGTCTACGACCAGATTCAAGCCCTCAGCACATCCGGAGACGCCGCCGCCGAAGTTGGCGACTTCGAGACCGCGTTGAACGACTACTGGGCCGCCTGGGACTTACTGCCCGCTCCGGAAACGATGTGGGAAGCGGCCACGTGGCTGTTGGCCGCGATCGGCGATGCCAACTTCCAAAGCGAAGACTACGAAGCCGGGAAGGACAATCTGTCGCTGGCAATGGAATGCCCCGACGCGATCGGCAATCCCTTCCTGCATTTGCGGCTGGGGCAGTGTGAGTTCGAACTGGGCAACCTCGATCGCGCCGCTGATGAGCTGACTCGCGCCTACATGGGAGCCGGCGCTGACATCTTCGAAGACGAGGAGAAGTACTTCGCGTTCCTCAAGACACGACTTCAGCCTCCGCCCGGTGGATGGTGAGCAGAGCTCGTGTCTAACAACCGCGGCGGCGTCCGATACTCAGCACGGAAATGGACCGCGCGAAGCCCGGTGGTTACTCTCGCTGTCCCCATCGCCAGACGCCTCGTCGAGATAACCCCGTCACGAGAGGCTTGGTATCGCAGCAGGAGAGTGATTGATGATGCAGCCTCGAATGTTTCTGTTTCTGTACGGCCTCATGATATTGATGGGCAATTCATCGCTGCTGGCTGCGGATGACGTGGCTGAGCTGCTGGTTCGAGTTCCGGCCAAGGCGAATGTGCTGGCGGTCGTCGATGTCGATGGCATGTTCAAAAGCCCGCTGGGCGTGGCTCAGAAGTGGAGCCAGCGTTATCGCACGGACTATGCCAGCGGGCTGGTGCCGTTTCCTCCCAGTGTGCAGCGCGCAGTGCTCGCCGCCGAGCTGAATCCTGAGTCCCTGCATCCGAGCTGGGAGTTGGGAGTGCTGAAGTTCAATCGCCCCGTGGCTATGAAGGATCTGGCCACGCGCGAAATGACGAACGTCGACAAGTTCGAGGGCCGGCCTCTCATCACCACCGTGCAGCACACTTATCTGATTGAACTGAAGGCTCAAACCATCGCGGTGGCCAATTGCCCGAACCGACAGGACATGGCGCGCTGGATGCGGTTTGCGATGAGCAATACTCAACCCGTCGTGTCGGACTACCTGCGAGCGGCGGCTGAAGACAAGTCACCGAGCCAATTCCGACTGGCGCTGGACCTGCAAGACATTCCGCACCTGGAAGAAGTCCGCTTCAAGCTGGATCATGTCATGCCGCCGTTGCCCGCCGCGGTTGATCGCGACGCGCTGGCGAAGATCATTACTGGCATTCAAGGCCTGCGAGTGGACGTTCAGATCAAGGACAACATTCAGGCCACCGTGCGTCTGGACTTCGCGGACAACCTGGAGCCGATGGCATCCGTGCTTCCGGGGTTGGCATTGTACGTGATGCAGAAACGCGGCGTTGATTTGCCCGAACTGCACACCGCCAAGTCGCGTGTTGAATCGAAAGCGATCACTTTCAGAAATGAACTGTCCGAAGCGAGCTTTCGCCGCTTGCTGTCGTTGCTGCAACCGTACTCGGCATCGATTGATGATGACGATGGCACGGCGGACCCCGAACGTAAGGAGACCGTTCAGCAGGTCACGACGACTCGCTATTTGAGGACCATCACCACCACGTTGAACGATCTGGAGCGTGACGCCAAGAAGGCTAAGACGTATCAGGCTTCCGCGCACTGGTTCGAAACCGCAGCCAAGAACATCGATCAGTTGTCAGTTCGCAACGTCGATCCTGACGTGCACGCTTACGCGACTAGTATCAGCTTGAAGCTGCGATCCATCGTGCAATCATTGAAGGGCGTGCCGCTGGACGTGAAAGCGCTCGAGTATCAGAAGAAGCAGGAATACTACGTCTATCCCGACACCTTCATCGCGACGCCGTATGCTCCGTACGGTCTGGCTTCGCCGCTGACGGTCGCCGGTCGACCAGCGTGGGTGGAGTACAAAAACAACTACGCCGAGGTCCAGGCCGAGCAGGCTCGGGTCATCGCCGAAGCCGCTAAGGATCGTGAGCAGGTCTGGAATCTAATGCAGGGCGAAACCGCCGCGATCCGTTCCAAGATGACCAAGAAGTACAACTCCGAATTCTAAGGACGCCGTCTGGCTACGCCCTGAACTTGACCGACGCCAGTCTCAATGACGTTCTAATCCGCGAAACTCTGCGACATGGACGCGGTTTAATCTAACGTCATAAGAGGTTGGATGGGCCTTGTTACAGGAGTCGCCGATGAGTCGATTAATTACAGCGCCGGCTAGGCTTCGAATCGTGTGCTGCTGCACCGCGCTACTGGCGCTGATTTTGTCGCAAGTGGCCCAAAGTCAGGTCCAACTGAAAACAGATACGGCTCGGCTGCGGGAACTGCGTACCAAGTCGCGGGGCGGCCAACTGACTCCGGACGAGAAACAAGAACTCGACGCCGCGATGAAGGAACGCGAATGGGCGAATCGACCGAAGTTGCCTCCGCCGGTCATCCCACGCCGCAATGAGGCACCGCCGCGCGAGTACTTCGTCGACAATGAACTTGGCGACGACGGCGCCAACGGCTTGGTAGCAACTGGAGATCCCGCGAAGGGAGGACCGTTCAAGACACTGGCGCGGGCAGTGTCATCTTTAAAGCCCGGAGACACCCTGCATCTCACCAGGAATCGCACGCCGTATCACGAATCACTGATCTTGGCTGACGTGTCTGGCAATCCAATGCAACCGATCACAATCGATGGTCATGGTGCGACGATCACCGGATGCGATCCGCTGGATTCTGACTGGGTTAAGACAGACACTGCAGGCCTCTACAAGAGTGACAAACTGCTGGGGCAACTGGATGAGTTTGGTGACGACGCCAAGCTGCAACGCGTCTTCTTTCTGTTCGATGGCGTGCAGCAACGCATGGGCCGCAGCAGTAAGGGCAAGAAGGCCGCATTCAAATCGCCTGCCGACTTACAGGCGGGAGAGTGGACCTACGATGCGCCGAGCAAAACGTTCTATGTCAAGGTGGCGGGCGAACTGGCGGAAGCCAAAGTGGAAGCTCCTTACCGCCGCAATGGCGTAACGGTGCGTGGCAGGGCCGGTGTCAGTCACGTTGTGGTTCGCAATCTTATCTGCCGACATGTACTCAACGACGGCTTCAACCTGCATGGAACCGGCACAGCGGTTCGATTTGAAAACATCGCCGCTTTTGAGAACGGGGACGACGGATACAGTCCGCACGAGTCGTTTGGCAGTTCGATCGATGGCTACTGGGCGAGCCGCAATTCCACCGGAATCGGCCTGGGAAATCAGGCGGTGACAACAATCACCAACGCACATTTTGAAGGGAACTTCGCCTACGACTTTGCACTCGGGCATGGGCCGACCACCGAGTTGCGGAACTCTGTCATCATGACAACGGAACCGGACGCCAAGCCGCTCGGCGTCATCAATCCTCAAGAGTTGAAGCTCACTTTTCACAATGTGCAGATCCAGTCGTCCGGTCGCGCCAACATGGAGCTTCCGGCTCGCAGCACTTTTTACGGGACAAGGCTGACGGCTCTTGTTCCAGCGTGGCTGATCGCGGGTGAAGCACACATTTCCGAAAGCGTGTTCGGCGGGAAAACCATGGAGTGCAAGTCTGGCGGTTCGTGGAAAGGTGCCAAAAACATCTTCGGCAAAGGGACGAAACTGATTGGTTTCGACGAACCCGACAGGGGCGAAAAGGATCTTGGCTCTGACTTGTTGAAGGCGAACGGATCGCCGTTCACTTCCTGTGGTGCCGACGCGTCACTGATGAAGATTCCCCTACGTCCCTGGTAAGGACTATTAGATAAGGGTAACGCCGAGTTGCCCCTGGCAACGCGCTGGGTCGGTCATGACTACTCTGGAATCCTGGATCGAGTGCTGGCAATCGCTGGGTGTTGCTCCGTCTCCCGCCTTGGTACGGCTGCACGCAGAGCTGTTGAGTCGATACTCGGAACCGCATCGGCACTATCACACGCTGCAACATTTGTCGGAATGCTTCGAGAAAGTGTCGGAGTTACTGCCCCTGACTGAGCATCCCGCTGAAGTATTCTTGGCCCTGTGGTTTCACGATGCGTTTTATGACACTCAGCGTTCGGACAATGAAGAACGCAGCGCGATCCGGGCTCGTGACACGGCGATTGAATTTGGAGTTGAGCCGGTCGCCGCGCAGTGCATCTATGATCTGGTAATGGCGACACGTCATGCAGCCGAACCCGTCGGAATTGACGCGCAGGTTCTGGTCGACGCCGACTTGTCAGTGCTTGGAGCATCGATAGCGCGGTTCGACGAGTACGAAGTTCAGGTGCGACAGGAATACGCCTGGGTGCCTGAGCCGATCTTTCGCAGCAAGCGAGCCGAAGTGCTGAAGGGCTTTCTGGCGAGGCCGCAGATTTATTCGACTGCTGTGTTTCAGCAACGGTACGAAGAGCAGGCTCGCAGCAATCTCCTGCGTTCGATTGCGCAGTTGCAGTAAGCATGCTGCATTCAACGGACGTACAAGAACGCGTTGAGATTGAAGAGTGCGAGGGCGAATTCACGCACGGGCTGCTCACTCAGGAACGCCAGCGATCGAGCTTGCTCTTCGGTTGAGGGCGAGCGGCCCAGAGCGAGCTGGAACGCACGTGCGATCAGCTTGTGATGATCGCTGCCGGCCTCCTCGGCGAGTCGTTGAGCGAACGACGCGGCCAGTTCGTTGGCCAGTGGGCCGTTGAGCAGTTCCAGCGCCTGCGGCGGGTGGGTGCTGGATTCGCGGCGGCCGCAACTGCTCAGCAGGGCAGGGGCGTCCAGATTCTCAAAGAACGGCAACCGCAGATTACGCTTGGCGATCAGATAGACCGAGCGTCGGTCATGCTCGCGCGGGTCGGCAGTGACGGCCCATTGCGTCGGCTTGTAGAGCAGTCCGACCAGCTCGGGATCGACCGGGACAAGGACGCTTTTGCCGCCGGTTTTGAGGTTGATTCTTCCCGAGACGGACAGCATCGCGTCGCGCAGTTCCTCAGCCGACAACCGGCGTCGCTGAAAACGCGACAGCAGGCGGTTGTCCGGGTCGAGGACCGCGGGCGATTGATCCCGCGTTGCCGGTTGCTGGTTGGCGGGGTGCGGTTCAGAGCTTTGCCGGTAGACGTTGCTTAACACCATCAGGCGATGCAGCGGCTTCAGACGCCAGCCGTTTTCGATGAGCGTCGCGGAGAGCCAGTCCAGCAGCTCCGGATGACTGGGGCGCTCGCCCTTCACTCCGAAGTCATTCACTGTCTTCACCAGCCCCGTGCCGAAATGCTGCTGCCACAACCGGTTCACGATGACGCGAGCCGTCAGCGGATGATCGGGCGAAGCCAGCCACTTCGTCAGTTGCGTGCGCGGATCGGTTGTTCCAGCTTCAAGTTCCGGCAGGTTGTCGGCGACGAGCACGCTCAACGGTCGAGGGCCGACAGGCTCGCCTTTGTTTTCCCAGACGCCGCGGCGCAGGACATGAATCGCCGTGCGTTTCTGCTGGTCATTGTGAATGCTGGGAATCGTCGCCAGCGGCGGCGGTAACTGGTCTTCCAGTTCCTCCAGTTGTGCTTCGAGCTGTTCTTTCTGCTTGCCTTCGGCTGCTTTGGCTTTCGTCCGCAGCGCTGCCATCTGGTCCTTGATGACTTTGGTGCGAGCTTCCCAGTCGCGCTGTTGATCGGCTTCGGCGAGGATCACGTTGTGTTCCTCGGTCGCCGCGAGATACGCCTGCAGACGGTAGTAGTCGCGCTGAGATATGGGTTCCAGCTTGTGGTTGTGGCACCGCGCACAACCGACAGTCAGTCCGAGAAACGCCGCGCCGATGATGTCCGTCCGCTCGGTCAACACTTCGTTGCGACTGAGCGCGATGTCCGGATTGCCGGCATTGCGACGGACTGGACCAAGTCGATGAAAGATCGCCGCGCTGAGGTACTCCTGATTGTCGGCATCCAGTTCATCGCCCGCGAGTTGCTCAGTCAGAAAGCGATCAAACGGCTTGTCGTGATTCAACGCGTTGATGACGTAATCGCGATAGCGCCAGGCGTCAGGAATGTGGCGGTCGTATTCATAGCCTTCAGACTCGGCGTACCGCACGACGTCCAGCCAGTGCGTCGCCCAGCGTTCGCCGTAGCGTTCGCTGTTGAGCAGCCGATCAACGACGCGTTCATACGCATCGGGTCGTGTGTCTTTGATAAATGCTTCGACCTCAGCGGGCGTTGGTGGCAGACCGATCAAGTCGAACGTCACGCGGCGAATGAGATCGGTGCGTGACGCTTCCGTCGCGGGCTGCCAGCTACGAGCTTCCAGTGGCGCGAGGATGAAGGCGTCAATCGGCGTGCGCGGCCAGTTGGTATCGCGGACAGATGGCAACTCGGCCTTCTTGATCGGCTGAAACGACCAGTGCTGGCGAGCCGTCTTCAACGCCGCGTTCACGTCAGCGACTTCATCTCCTTCGCGAGGATCATAAGCTCCCTGCTCAATCCATTTCGCGAAATCCGCGATGATTTGCGCGGACAACTTGGGCTTCTGCGGCGGCATGACCAGACCGCTTTCATGCCGCAAGGCCTGCAGCAGCAGGCTGTCTTTCGCCTTGCCGGCAACGAGAGCCGGTCCACTTTCTCCGCCGCGCAGCAATGCCGCCCGCGAGTCCAGCCGCAACTCGCCTTTGACCTCGTCCGCTTGCGCTGAGTGGCACCGATAGCACTCGGCCTTCAGCACCGGTTCGATCTTCTCACGAAAGAATTTCTCGTTTCGCTCCGAGTTGTCGTCGGCGCCGCACATCATGTGCCCAAAGGATGCCCCAACCAGCAACACGGCCAGTGATCGCCACAGGTGAATGTGGCGAGGTCTACCGATCAGGTTCTGAAGAGTCGTTTGCCCCTTCATCTCAAATGCTCGCTCCCGCGGTTTATGTGTCGACGTAGCTATCCGCTGCATCTTAAGTCGTGAACCGAAACAGCCTGGCCGCTGTACCACCGAAGATCTTCGCCTGATCGTCCGCCGAAAGGTGCGCGATGTAAGACCGCGCCTGCTCAAAAGCCTGCGAGTACGATTGACCGGTCGCGGCCGCATCGAAACCGCCGCCGTAGATCATGCGGTCGGCCCCCCAGGCACTCGTCAGTTGTTTGATGACCATCCCGATATCGCGATTCGGAAATTCGCGCGGTGTGGGAATCGCCGAGAGCTTCATCATCGTGTTGTCGAACCGAGCCCAGCGAAGAACGACCGCGTTTTCCTCGGGGGTCCCCTGAAACGGTCGCCCGAGGTGATCGATGATCACTTTGGTCTTTGAGAACTCCTGAATCAAAGGCTCAAACCCCGCCGCGTAACGCGGTTCAAAATGGAGCTGCACCGCGAGGTTGTGATCAGTGGCCAGTTGCCAGAGTCGCCTGAGCTCCGGCTTGCCGAAAGGCGGCAGGCGATCGGGCGCGTAGGCATGAACTCGCACCGACACCACATCCAGCCGCTTGCACAACTCGGGTAATTGATCGAGCGAACCGCTTCGATCCGCGAATAACAGCAGTGTCCCCTTCAGCTTGCCTTTACCGACCTGCAGGCAATGTTCCAGGTAGCGATGATCATCCTGATACGGTTCGGGGTGCACGACAATCGCATAATCAACACGTGCCTCACTCATGCACTTCAGCAAGTGCTCGGGGGTTGCCGATTCCTCGGGGCGATAGACGGCTCGTTCGTGATACGGAAAGCGGGCGTCTCGAGTCCCCGCGAAGCAATGCAGGTGCGCATCGACTCGCGGCGTGCGAGCAGCCAAGTCCGCCGCCAGCCCGGAGGTAGTCAAGGCGGTCGCCACAGCGGTGGTGGCACCAGCCACCTGCAGAAACTCACGGCGATTCAAGATCCGCGCAGCCATACCCGCTCACGTTCTCGTAGCAAGGATGTTTCAAGTGGACGCGGACGCCGTGAACTCACGCGGTTTGGGCCGAGTCTTCAAGGCATTCGCAAAGGACGTCAGCAACCGGTTCATGTTCTCGATCTCTTCGTGCGGGACTGCCTGATCGCCGAAGCGGACGTCATAGAAACGTTGCACAACCAGCACTGGCACTTGCAGCAGTTCCGGATCGTGGATGCGATCAGCCAGGCGGGTTTGCAGTTCCAGTGCGAACTCCAGGGGCGTTTGCGACCGTCCCCGCTGCAGGCCGTACCGCTTCACAATCTGGACCAGCCGCTCGTAGAAGTCGATCCGGCGCCCCGCGTACCATTCAATGAAAAGGTTCCGAAGCCCTCTGCAAGCGGCCCACAACATTCTCCACAGGCTGAGGTTGGTTCCGTCATTGGCTCGTCGGCGTTTGATGAGAAGAACCAGCAGCATGACCAATCCGACCAGCCTGGCGATTTTCCATTCGCCCCCGGCGGTCAGCAGAGTGCTCAGCAAGGTTCCTTTCTGATAGAGATCCTGCAGCATTCTCCACGTGCGCTTGATCCTGTTCATCAAATTGCCGAGCGAGGTCTTGTTCGCCATCGGTTCGTAGAACTGAACGTTCTGTTGCTCATACGACATGTTGACGATGTTCTGAGTCCACATGCCGCGCAGCGCTTCGCGCATTTCAGCCCATAAGCTCCGCTGAATACCGATCTGTCGGACGAATTCATCCCGCCCTGGCGGAGTGGGGTCGAAGGTGTACCACGCATCATTATTGATGAGGGCTTCGAGCCACGCGTGAGCGTGTCGCTGTTCGACGACGAAGGCTTTCGAATACTTATTCGTTTCGCCGCCTTTGTACCCGCTGACCAGACGTGTCGGGATACCTTGACTGCGCAGCATCAGAGCCATCGCCGACGCGTAATACTCACAATGTCCCGTCTTCCGATTGAACAGAAAATCCTCGATGGGATCGATCTTCGGATCCTTGATGTCGGCCTTCAGCGAATACTGATACAGGCCCGAACTCTGAAAGTGACTCTCCACCGCCCGGGCAAACACCAGTTCGTCATCAGAGACCGTCTGCTCGCGAATCTGCTTCGCCAGTTGGCTGAGCCGGGTCAGGGTCGGCGGTAGCGACCGCAACGTGGGCAGCAGGCTTTCGCGCAACTCCGAGGCTTCACCGTCTCCATAGTGCATAATGCGCGGACGGGGTTCGCGGCGCGGACGAAATGAATACAACTCATAGGAAAGGTTACCCACCGAGCGGGCGGGGTTGTGCATCAGAATCGAGGTCACGCGATCGATGCCGACCTCACTGCCGTTGTTGGCATTCTCGGCATAGGTAATCGGCTGCATACCGAACAGAATCGGGGCCGTCGAATCCGCCAGGGTGAACTGCTGACGGACCAGACCACGACGATCCGAGGCCGGCAGCAGCGGTTGCCAGTTGTGACTCTCCGGGAGGATCGACCAGCGACCACCCTCGTACGTGCCCATGACGGATCCGCGAAACATCGGCTCTGAGTAGCCGCTTTCAGCAGACGTTTTGGCGACGTCCAGCTCCTGCCCGGTGTGCGCGTCGAAAAAACGCACTTCCATCGCCTTCGCATTGCTTTCCAGAATCTGGCCGATTTCGCCGAGTTGGACTTCGGCTGTGACTCCGGTGAGACGTTGGGCCGGGATATCGTCCTGATCGACGACCAGCGGTCGTCGCCCGACCCACACGCGCGGGATGAAGACGAAAAACATCATCCCCACGCTGATCGCCACGATCGAAGTCAGCAGAATGCCGGTAACGAATCGCCGATTGACCCACCGCTCATTCGGATCGATCTGAATCGCGTTGCGGTAGTTGTCGGGCTCGCGATGCACCAGTCGCGACAGCAGTGTGGCATTAGGCAAGTGCACGTACGGCGCGGCCAGCACGGCGGTATCTCGATTGGACCGGATCAGCGTCTGCTCGGCTTGATACAGCGAGAAGACCGACAGCGTCCACAAGGCCAGGAGTACATACGCAAAGAACAGGAAACCAAATGTCGGAGTGTTCGACAGAATGGAACCAACGGCGACCTGCATCTGTGCCAGAGCGAGCAGGAACCAGTAATGCCGCGGCTCCTTCGACTGAAACAGTGAGATCCAGGTGAGATAGCTGAGGACGTGCGCACCAGCGAGCACTCGTCGCAGTTCCGCTTGACCGGTTTCTTCGAACGCGGCCAGGATGAAAAGTTCCGCCGCGCCCAGTCCAACCGCTGCCAGGCCCAGGATGTTACTGGTTTTGACCGACAGCCGAATTCGCGATTGCCGCTCGTTGTAGAAGTAAGCCAGCGGCGCGAGGATGATGGTGAAGCAGGTCGGAATCGGAAATTCTTCCGCGACGGTCAGGATCAATCCTGCCAGCGTGGCGAGCGCGTAAACGCTCATCAAGAAGACCTGAGTCATAGCGGCAACCTTCCGCGATACACGACGACCATCCAACGCAGCGAACCAGCGGTTCCACCACGTCTACAGTCTCTTGCAGTCACCGTGCACAGATCAACGCGCGAAGCTGCCGAATTCTGCCGGTCAGACAAAATCACGCTCCGTTGTGGCCGGTCTCCAATTAGTGGTCGGCACTCTGCGTGTGCCGACATGCCCGCACACGGAGAGTGCGGGCCACTTCCCGCTCTTGTGGCTCCGTCCGAGACGGGCCACAACGTGCATCGGGAGAGCAATACGACAAGTATGCCTGTCAGCTTAACTCTAGCCGACTTTCGAAGCTGAATTGACCTGTAGCTGAAGTCGTAAGACTTCAGGCCAAACCGAACTCTCACGAGTTCGGCTACGCCTCATTTCAAATCTGATCGGCATACTAGGTGAGCTGCGACAGAACGCCGTCCTTGCAGAAGTCGGGATTGCCGAACTTCGTGATGCGATGTCCGAAGCCATGCGCCAGCGACATCAGCAACCGGTTGTGAGCGACTCGCGGCAGCTTGAGCGAACGGCCCATCTTGAAGTCGAGCCCGTTGCCGACCAGCACGAACGGCGTGTTGTCGAGCGTGTGGGAGTTGCCCTTACCCAGCTCGTTCGTCCAGACGATGAGCGTGTTATCGAGCAGGCTACCTTGTCCGCCCGGTTCCGGAGTCTCGGACAGACGCCGCGCCAGATAAGCGAGTTGCTCGCAGTACCACTTGTTGATGCGGGTCAGCTTGTCCTGAGCCACTTCGTTGCTGTCCGGCTCGTGCGACAGTTCATGATGACCTTCGTTGATATCCAGCCACCGCATGCGGGCCATACCGACTGAGTTCGTGTATTGGAGCGTCGCCACGCGGGCGAAGTCCGACGCAAAGCTGTTGACCAGCAGTTCGATCTGCATCTTGCTGATCTTCGGAATGTTGTCGTTGTCTTCGCGGACGCCGGGTTCCAGCTCAGGCACGTCATGACCGATTGACGCCGTGCTGGACGACTTCAGTTCTTGTTCCAGTTCACGCACGAAGGTCGTCTGTTCTTCCAGCAGTTGACGATCCTCGACGCTGATCTTGTCACGCACCTTGCGCAGGTCAGCCTGCAGGTCATCCAGGACGCTCTTCAGGTGTTCCTGATCCTTCAGGCGGCCGTAGAGCTTGCCGAACATCTGATAGGGATCATCAATCGGAGCGACCGGCTTGTTGCCAGCGGTGTAAACCATGCGGGTCCAGGTATCCGCGCGCTCGGGAACCATCACGCCGAATTCGAGTGAGCCGAAGCGGGTACGCGTCTCAGCGTCCGACTGCAGGTAGTTCTTGATTTCCTGATCGATGGAGATACCGCTCGACCAACCGGCCGGGGTGTGCGAGCCGCCCTGAATGTTGCCGGGGAACAGTTCGACTCCGGTCAGCAGGCAGCCGATGCCGCGCATGTGGTTATCGCCGTCGCCGCGCACCTTGTCGCAGACGCCGTTCAAAACCAGAGTGCGACCTTGAAAATCAGCCAGCGGCGTCAGGCTCTCTTTGAGCGTGAACGCTTCACCTTCCTGGTCCGGCCAGAAGGTTGACGGCACCACTCCGTTCGGGCTGAACATCACAATCATGCGTTGCTTGCGGCGACTCTGATTCGCGAAACCCAGGCTCGGCAGGTTCAGGATGAACGGCAGCGCCGCGGCACTCAGGCCAAGATCGCGAATGAAGTCACGTCGATTGAGATGAGTCATATTACGACTTTCGATCGTTCGTTTCTGTACGGGCGGGTTCGAGCGGCCGGTGGTGCACCAGCAAACTCGAAGGTGGTGAGAACTTAACTAGCGGGACGCTGTTTTCGTAGTCTGTTCCGTCAATGCAGCCGTGGTGATGATGTCGGCCGCCAGCCGGCGCAGATTGAAGTCATGTTTCACAAATTCCTGCCGCAGATTCCCAAGAGTCTCCGGTCCGTAGGCCAGAATCGGCTGTTTGACCAGATTCTGGAAGAGTTGTTCCACAATTGCGTTATGAGCCTCCGGGCTGTTGGCCAGGAATTTTCCCAGCTCCTTCGCTCCCGTGAACTTCACCGTATCACCGTTTGGAGTGCGATAGCCGCCGGTCGCGTCGATTGGCTTGCCTTGCTCTTCTTTACGGAAACGGCCCACCGCGTCGAAGTTTTCTAAAGTGAACCCGAGGGGGTTGATCATCGTGTGACAGGTCTGACACGCATCGGGCTTCGTCTGCAGGGTGACCCGCTCGCGCGTTGTCAGACTGGCGTGCAGATCGGGTGACAGCGGAGCAACGGCCTCGGGAGGCACTCGCAACGACCGCCCCAGCACGCTGCGTGACAGGAACACGCCGCGATGAATCGGAGAACTCGTGCTCGTGTAGGCGAAGCCGGCCATCAGATAAGGATGAGACAGCACGCCCGCCCGCGCGTCGCCGTCCAGATTCACCTTCTGGAATTCAGCTTCGGCCGGCAACTCGGCTCCGTAGAATTTCGCCAGACGACCATTCAAGTAGAGCGAATCCGCGAGGAAGAACTGCCGGAAGTCAGACGAGTCGCTGCTGAGCACGTCATCCAGAAACAGTTCGAGTGACGTACGCAGATCGGTCGCGATCGCGGCGTTGAACTCGGGATATTTCTCAGGGTCTTTGGAGACGTCCGGAACCGGATTGACCTTCAGCCATTGCAGGAAGAAGTCGCGCAGCTTCGTCTTCGCTCGCGGGTCTGCGAGCATCCGCTCGGCGTGCTTCGAAATCTGTTCGCGCGACGACAGCTCACCTTTACCAGCGGCGTCGAGCAACGCCTGATCCGGCGGGCCATCCCACAACGCATACGAGATGCGCGACGCGACCGAGAACCCGTCGTTCGCTCCGCCCGGTTCGCGATAAAGGAATCGTGGCGACTTCAGGGCCAGCAGGATGACGCGCTTAACGGTAGTTTCCAGATCTGGCGTCTTGTCAAACTGACGATCCACATAGAGCTGGCGTTCTTCTTCGCCGAGCGGCCTGCGGAAGGCTCGTTCCACAAAGCGACGGCAGAAGTCACGCACCTTCTGATTGCGATCTCCAGCGTCCGGTTTTGTGCCCGCGAATTCATTCAGCTTCGATGAGACATACGTCGCCACGACAATGGCCGAGTCCGTCGTCGCCTGATCCCAAGCCTTGGAAATCGTTGTCCCACGTTCATAACCGATGCTGCGATCGTCCGGCGGGAACGGTGTTTCGATGATGAAGCTTTCGGGAGCCCGCTGCGGGATCATGTGCCGCGCCGGAATCACTTCGTCGACCAGTTGCGGACGCTTCCACAACAGAGCGATCGAAGCAGGCTTCGGCGGTTTTTCCTTCTCCTTCTTCGAGTCATCAACGCCTTGCTTGGCCTTCGAAAACTCCAGCTTCAGTGAGTAGGCCCGACCGCCCAGCAGAAACATCGACCCGCGATATTCGGTGTCGTTGCCCGACTTCACAATCGCATCGATCAGCGGTGTGTTGAGATTGTTGACCCACAACCGCGTGGCATGCTCAGTACGCACAACGAAGTCGTAGACTCCCGTATCAGGTGCGACGACCGAACCTTCCCAGCGGATCGAGAACTGATGCGCGTCGAATTTTTCAGGTTCCGGCCCGTTGGTTCCGAAATCAAAGCTGACGGACGGATCGATACGTTCGAAGACGCGATCGCGATGCCCGCGCGTCTTGAAGTATTCCGCTTTCAGGCCGCGCTGATCGCTGCGGGGCATTCCGCCGCGAAAACTGCCAATCAAGTCCGCAACGGTCTGCCGATACTGCCGCACGGTTAGTCGCGAAAGCTCAACCCGTGCCGGCTTGTTCCGCACCTGAGCTGCCGGTGAGTAAAAATTGTCATACATGAACTTTGCGATGCGCGCCGATTCCGCCGCGTTGCACTTTTCCGGCTCGCCTTCGGGCATCGACTTATCGATGTACTCGGAAAGTTCACCGAGCGAGCGTTCGCCAATCAGCGGCTGAGCGTACTTGTCCTTGATGCCTTCACCGCGAGCGCCGTGACACGACGCGCAGAGTTCTTTGAAGAGCTGCTCGCCGCTGCGTTCTTCAGCCACTGCTGGCAACACAGACCATAGAGCGACACTGGCGATGATCACGCCGATCAAATGCGTGCGCAGTTCACAAAATCTCTGCCAGACCTGCATGTGAGGCCACCCGATCACGAAAGCTCGGTCAGTCGAACGAGCCAGTTAGGAAGGACTGCCAGCGTTGAGTCGTCTGCCCGGCACTCAACGAACGGCAGCAGCAAGGCGGGATTGCTCCTCAAGCGGACGTTCGGCGAAGCCGACAACGCCACTCTCGGACCAGCAATAGTCTACCCGGCAGCCGGGCATCGTCAATTTGTACTCAGTCCCGCTGGCGGCGATCCGGCACCGTGGCGGATGCGTCCCGCATCCGTCCAATTGGATTCAAAAGCGGCCATCCGCTTGATCGCCCGGCGGGAGGACCAAGGCGAGACGCCTTGGCCACGTGGGGCGTGAGCATTCTCAATCCGTAGCAACCCGCACCTGATCGCCGACGTTCAAACTTCCGCTTTCGAGGATGATGGCTGTGATGCCTCCGTGGCCGCGCATGGCGTTGTAGCCGCCGCGTCCCAGCACCTCTTCCATCCGTGAGCAAGGAGCACACGGGCCGGTGCCCTCCAGCAGAGCTTCGCCGACTCGGAAACGCACACCCTTCAGAGCCAGCAGATTGATGCCGGAAATCACCAGATTCCGCCGGAGTTGTTCCGGCTGGATGGATCTGCCAACGAAGCTGCTCAGGACGGAAAAATGTTCGTGCTGAATCAGCGTCACCTGCCGTTTGGAGCCACCGCGCCCTTTGGCCGTGCGATCACCTTCCAGTCCGAAGCCGGCGCGAGCAGTCGTCGCCTGGACGATACTGACCGACCCGCGACGTTCGGTGCGCAGGCCGATCCATTCCAGCCGACCATGCGTCGGAAAGACCGTCAGCAAGTCCTTGATGTTCTCCATCATCGCAACCTCGCCAGTGGCGAGGCTCGATGACTCGCCGGACTAGAACCGATTCAACGCGGTCAGCAGCGCCGCGCTGAGCACGAAGGTCTCATCAATCTCGCCGGGTTCGGCACTGATTGAATTCGTACCCTGATTGCCCGCGATCTTATCGGCGTTGCCGTTGCCTGCGATGGTGTCGTTGCCGTCACCGCCCAGCAGCGTGTCGTTGCCAAGGGCACCCGTGAGGATGTCGTTACCGTCGCCGCCCAGAACGACGTCGTTGCCGACATCGCCGCTGATGGTGTCGTTGCCGTCATCGCCGTTGATGAGGTCGTCACCTTCGAGTCCGTCCATGAAGTCGTTGCCGTCGCCACCACGCATGGTGTCGTTACCAGCATCGCCGCGCATCGTGTCGTCGCCGTCGCCGCCCTTGACGAAGTCGTGACCAGCGTGACCTCGCATGAAGTCATTGCCCACGCCGCCATCCAGCGAGTCGTTGCCGATTGCTCCCAGCAGGGCGTCGTTACCGCTCTCGCCGAAAATCAGGTCGTTGCCATCCCAGCCGACGAGGTTGTCATCGCCGAAGCCGCCGTAGATGGTGTCGTTGCCGGCATCGCCGTTCATGAAATCGTTGCCGAGGCCGCCCAGCATCGAGTCGTCGCCGTCGTTGCCGAACATCGAGTCATTGCCGTCGCCGCCATCGAGCACGTCGAGACCGAGTCCACCCGAGACCACATCCAGACCAGCCTGGCCGGACAGACGATCGTTGCCCGCGCTGCCATTGAGCAGGTCGTCGCCGTCACCGCCATCAATTGTGTCAGCTCCGGCTGTTCCCGTGATGGTATCATTCTCGGTGCCACCATTGAGCTGCACCAGCACTGCACCGGAAGCGACTCCGGCACCGTTGATAACGTCCGCGCCCGTTTCACCGTTGACAATCAGCACCACCGGTCGGCTGACGCCGGCCAGATTGGTGATATTGATGGTATCATCACCCGCACCGGCATTGATGACGACGCGCGTCACATCCTCGCGGACCGTCGTGGTACCGGATGCATCGGTCACCGTCAGCAGGCCACCTGAAACCCCTACGGTGATCGTATTGCCTGCGGCGTCGCCGCGGAATTCGACAGTGTCGCCGCCGCTGCCACCCGTGGTCGTGTCGGATGTTCCGCCAGTCTGCCGGATGATAATGTCGTCGCCGCCGCCGCCGTCCAGCGAGTCAACACCGCTATTACCTGTAATGGTATCATCGCCGTCACCGCCATTGACGGTATCGTTGCCGGCACCACCCAGCAGCGAGTCGTCGCCTGATCCACCGAAGATCACATCGCTATTGATACCACCGATAACGGTATCATTGCCGATGGTGAAATTCGTGGCGTCGTCGCCGTAGAGGAAGTTGGCACCAGCGTTGTCGTTCAGCAGGTCGTCGCCGTTGCCACCAGCCAGCGTGTCGTTTCCAGAGTTGCCGAAGATGCTGTCGTTGCCGTTATCGCCCGAGATAGAGTCGTTACCTGAACCGCCATAAACCTGATCGTTGCCCTGGCCGCCGAACATGGTGTCATTTGCTGTGCCACCCACCAGGGTATCATTGCCAGTCGTCCCGAAGAGCGAGTCATCGCCGTAGATCAGGTTGGCATCAGCACCGCCGTCCAGACTGTCGTTGCCAGCGCCGCCTTCCATGGTGTCAACGCCCGCGTTACCCGCTAGTGCATCGTCACCGTTGTTGCCCTGCAAGAGGTCGTTACCACCGCCGCCCAGCAGCGAGTCGTTGCCGTCATCGCCCTGCAGCGAGTCACCGTCCAGGTTGCCGTTCAGAGTGTCGTTGCCGCCGTTGCCGCGAATGGTGTCCCGTCCGAACCCGCCGTCGATGTTGTCGTTGCCGGTGTCAGTCGTGCCGGTGGCGTCGCCTTCGATGATGTCAGCGCCGTTACCGCCGAGGATCGTGTCGTCGCCATTACCACCGAAGAGCAGGTCGTCGCCGTCACCGCCGTCGATGTTGTCATTGCCCGAGCCGCGCAGCACGTTGTCCGCGCCGTCGCCAGCGCGAATGATGTCGTTACCGGCACCGCCGTCGAGAATGTCGTTGCCGTTGCCGCCGTCCAGAATGTTGACGCCAGCTCCGGCGTTTATGGTGTCGTTGCCGTCGCCGCCACGCAGTGAATCGTTGAGGTTGGCGGAGCCGAGGATGAAGTCATTTCCGTTGCCGGCATCGACCTGAATCTGACTGAGCGAAGTAAACGTCGTCGAGGAGACGGCACTCAAGTCAATCGTGTTGTTGCCGCCGTCACCGAACACGCTCAGCCGCTGAACCTGAGACGGCGCGATTGACGGCATTGACGCGAGCGGCGATCCGTTGGCCAGCACCTGCACGCGAGTGGAGTTGGTCGGGTTCACTCGCACCGTGATGCTCTCAGCGGCGCTGGTGATGAGTTGCAGTTCGTTCTGCACGAACAGCGCGGTGACTGTCAGCAGGGAGCGATCTTCGAGGCTTTGAGCGACATCCACCGTTTGTAACTGAGCCGTCTGTGAGCCAGTTTTGCGACGCAATCTGGACTTCGAGCGACGCGAGGCTCGACTTACAAACGTCTTCAGCCAGGAAATCAGCATTGCCAAACCCTCATGGTGCCGCAGCCTCGGATTGCGGACTAGCTCATTGTTTCTAAAGAGTTCGCCGAGCGCAAACTCATACTGGCTCCACCTGTCCGGCGCCGTCAATCAACGCATGTGCGATTGGACTGCGCGCCGTAGAATTTGATGAGGTTTCTCAAGCAAAGTTCCGCGATTACCCGCAGTTTGCCATAAACTGCGGAGTCTTCCCAAAAGAAAGAACAGTTCGGAAATGCAAGCAGCCACGCACAGCGCATTGATCCAGAGTTGAAGCAGCGAAAGCCTCTTCCCTGGTTGATCAACGCGTCATGCGTGGCTGCAAGCGAGTGCAGTGGTATCTGACGAGCGGAGCACAGTCGAGAACCTGCCCCGCGATTTCGTTAGAGACCAGAAACTTTCACGATCTGGCCAGTCGGGGTGCCATCGGCCTTGCCGAAGACGGTGATGTAGAGGTTGCCATCAGCGTCAAACGCGCAGCCAGCGGGCTTGTCGAGACCGACAATCTTCGTGGCCGCCTTGCCGGCGCCAGCCTTCGGATCGATGGCGAACAGGCCGCCCTTCGAAGCGTCGACCCAGGAGAAGTCGGTCGCGAACCACTTGCCAGACTTCGGATGAGCCGCGAGGCCAGCGATGTCGTTCAAGCCGAGTTCCACCTTGGCCTTCAGCTTACCGTCCGGGCCGTAGATCGTCAGCAGGCTGTCGCCAGCCTGATTCACTTCGCCAATCTGGCCGATGACCAGATCCTTGCCATCCGCCGAGTAAGCCACTGGGCCGGGAGCATCGACGTTCACAGCTTCCTTGGTGGCGATGGACAGATCCAGCGCGCCCCACTTGTCGCCCGTCTTGCTCGAAATCGCGATCCAGCCCTTGGTGTCGTCGCCATTGCAGGTCACGGCGATCTTCGAGCCATTGGTGGCCACTCCGTAGAAGTTACCTTCGCCCTTGGGGCTCTTCTCGCAGGGAGCGATCGGGCCGAGGGTCACAGCCGCGGCGGTTTCCTTCTGAGGCGCCGTCGCCGGAGTAGTGCCGACCTTGTAGACGCGGACCAGTTCTTCGCCGTCAACCCGGCTGCCGTCGCCGACGATCAGCGTGGTCTTGTCGAGGAATGCCAGACCCAGGGGGCCGATCGCGTACTTGGGGCCCTTGCCGTAGATGTCGGTGGGGTCCGGATAGCCGGTGATCTCAGCCGTCAGCTTGCCGCTCTTGGGGTCGAGCCGATGCACTCCGGCATGGCTGGCGACGAACACATGACCGGTGTCGGGCTGCACTGCCACACCGCTGGGATTCATCAGTCCTTCGGCGACAACCTTCACCGCCGGGTCAGCCGCCGAAGCCGTGGCAGCCAGGCCCGTGACAATCACAGCCTTGCTGAGAAATAAAGCAATCCAGTTCTTGCGCATCGTGCATTCCTCTTCAGTTTAGGGGAGATTCAGAGTCTGCTTTAAAATCAGAAATTGATGAGCGATGGAACGAACGCCGGGGCCCTCTCTACGGCAGTTTGGGGGCTGCGTGATTGGGATAATCCGGGCTCGCGAGTCCTTCTTTCAAAAAGGTCACCAGGTCCGACTTCTCTTCGTCCGTCAGCTTGAGTGTGTAGATCTCTTCATCGAGCCAGTCGTTCGCGGTGCCGCCTTTGTTGTAGTAGTCCACAACTTCTTCCAGCGTCTTCAGACTGCCATCGTGCATGTAAGGACCGGTGCGGGCGATCTCACGCAAGGTCGGCGTCTTGAACGAACCGCGATCGCCCTCCAACTTGCTGATCGATTCGCGGCCAACGTCCGGCTTGTCGGCAGCCATGCCAACCCCGACGTTGTGATAGCTGCCGTCCGAGAAACTCGGTCCGGAGTGGCACGCCGAGCAGTGGCCTTTGCCAAAGAACAGCTTCATGCCGCGCTGAGCCTTCGCCGACAGAGCCTTCTCGTCACCGGCCTTGAACTTGTCATAGGGAGCGTTGCCAGACACCACCGTGCGTTCGTAAGCGGCGATGGCTTTTGCAATGCCCTCCTTGTTGACGTCCGTGCCGAACACGGCTTTGAACTGCGTGCGATAGCCTTCGATCTTGCTGAGCTTCGCAACGGCGTCTTCCAACGACAAAGCCATTTCAATCGGGTTCTGAATCGGCCCGAGCGCCTGATCTTCCAGCGACTTCGCGCGGCCGTCCCAGAACTGCTGGTTGTAGTAGGCCGCGTTGATCACCGACGGAGCACTGCGTCCGCCGACCTGACCCCCGACGCCCGTCGCGAACCGTTCGCCATTGCTGAAACCCTTCTTCGGGTCGTGGCAACTGGCGCAGGAAACCGTGTTGTCTTTGGACAGGCGCGGATCGAAATAGAGCTGCTTGCCGAGTTCGATCTTGGCGGCCGACGGCTGATTGTCTTCCGGCCAGGCAATCGCGGGCAGTCCCAGCGGAACGGTTGGTGCCTTGTCGGCGGAGAAGACTGCAGAAGCGCCCGCAACACAAATCGTCAACGCGCTCCATCGAGCAAATTGCAGCATGTCAGACATCCTCTCAGGCGATCGCGGCCATCAACAGCGTCATTCCAAGAAGACGCCAAATCGAACCAGCGAAGAGTGTGGGCAGGGCAGAATCAGGTGATCCAAAGATGGACCGCCGGGCAGGCCCCAGCATGTTGCCGACTGCGCCGAAGCCCTGCAAGCAACGCCGGTTCCCAACAGCTCTCTGATTGCTGCTCGGTGCTGCACGCGAGGCAAAACAAAAAGCCTGTCGCGACACGTCGCGACAGGCTTCAGATTGCTCAATCTGCTCAACAACTTCGACAGATCTTTAGACGGGAGTCAGCAACGCCAGAATCGCGGCGTCGAGCACAAAGGCCTCGTCGATCTCGGACGGCGAGTTGACGCTCAGCACGTCAGTTCCGTCGCCCCCGGACACTTTGTTCGTGCCGCCATTGCCGGCCACGGTGTCATCGCCGTCACCAGCGAGGATCGTGTCATTACCCGCAGCACCGGTGATGAGGTCGTTGCCATCGCCACCGATCAGGGTGTCGTTGCCGTTGCCGCCGAGGAGCGTGTCGTTGCCGTTGGCTCCGGCAATCAGGTCGTTGCCATCACCGCCATCGACGTCGTCTTCGCCGTCACCAGCGTTGATGGTGTCGTTATCCTGATCGCCTCGCAGAGTGTCGTTGCCATCACCGCCCAGGATCAGGTCGAAACCTGCGTGACCGCGCACCGAGTCTGCACCTGTGCCACCTTCAATGCGGTCATTGCCTGCCGCGCCGAAGACTGTGTCGTTGCCGTTCTCACCCTTGATGGTGTCATTACCAAACCAGCCGTTGAGGACGTCGTTGCCAGTGCCGCCCAGGACGATGTCATTGCCATCATCACCGTTCAGGCTGTCCGCACCGTCATCGCCGAGCAGGCTGTCGCCGCCGGTGCCGCCGCCGATGGTATCATCACCGATGCCACCACGCAGAGTATCAACGCCGTCCGCACCGTTGATGACATCGTTGCCATCGCCGCCATCGAAGATGTCGGTTCCGGAAGTGCCATCCAGAGTATCGTTGCCCGCACCGCCCAGAACCTGCAGCGGCACCACGCCCAGCTTGGCATTGCTGCCGATGAAGCGGTCATTGCCGGCTCCCAGGTCCAGCGTAATTGCGACCGGCAGCGTGCGATTGACATCCGTCAGAGTAATCGTGTCATCGCCGTCGCCCGCAACGATATTCACCGTTCTGACGCTGTCCGCCAGAGTAATACTCGCCGTGCCGGTAGTAATCCGCAACTGGCTGCCAACCTGACTGACGGTAAATGTGTTGTTTCCAGCGTTTCCTTCGATGATGACAGTATCGGCACCATCGGTGGTCAGTGAACTGTTGCCGCCAGTGCTGGTCCCGTTCGCAAACGGCCGCAGGATGATCGTGTTGGCGTCCGAACCACCGCTCAGTGTGTGGTTCCCGCGTTCGCCATTGATCGTATCATCGCCCGATCCACCGTCCGTCGTATCATTACCACTGCCAGTCGTCAGCGTATCATCATTGGCTCCGCCCAGCAGGCTGTCATTGCCGTCACCACCCGCCAGCGTGTCCTGTCCGTCGGCACCGGCCAGAGTATCATTGCCAATACCACCCTGCAGATCGTCACCCATCGCATTGACATTGATACCGGCGTTCGTTGGTGGCGTCAGCGTGGGAGGTGCTACAGCGGAGAACGTATACGCGAAGAGTTCGTAGTTGCCGGTGTCCGCTGCTCCGAACGCGCTGACTTCGATGTAGTAGGTGCCAGTCGATGGAATTGTCAGATCAATAATAATCGAGTCGGTCGATTCCAGTTCGTCATCGTTGTCGGCCACTCCCGTGAAGTACGGAATGACCGTGCCGTTCGAGTCCAGCACTCGCACGCGAGAGTCGATGCTGTTCACGAACCGCGGTTGCGGGGAACCGGCAAGCACGTCGGACATCACCTCGATATTCAGAATTTGCCCTGCGGTCGCAGTAATTGCATACACGTCGCGCTGGCCGCCGGCGGAGATATTGCCAGTCACGGCGATCGCATCGACATCGAAGACCTGGCCCACGAACGGACCGGACAGTTCGGTATTGGGGACCGTCAAAGGAGCAAGCGTCGCGGGTTGTGCCGTACCCACCGTGCCGTGTGCCCCCGCCTGCTCGGGAAGCACCTGACCTCGATAGGCCCACATCGCGAGTTTCACGGCTTCGCGAGCACCGAACCACTCGTCATTGAGCGCATCAATGATGGTTTCGATGCCCAGTGCGGGCGTCGCCATGATGTGGTGCACAGACTCCGTCGCGTTCGACGGACCAGGGTACGTCGGGTTGTAGAAGAAACCAGGCACCGATGGAGCCAGTCCGGAACCGATGGGGCCGAACGAGTCACCATGCCGCAACCCCATCAGGTGACCAAGTTCGTGGGCCGCGACTTTGGTGGTGAGATTGATAAAGTTCTGGCTCGTCGCAGGAGCACCCGGAGAGCCCAGGATCCCGTTGATATCAACCGTCGCCGTCAGCCCCAGGTTCAGATTGCGGAAGTCGATTTCCTCAGCGAGGCCCCCTGTCGGTGGTTGATTGATAAACAGTGTCGTGAAGGTCCCGGAATTCGGTTGAACGTCGGTGAATGTCGTGAAGAACGCGGCGTAGTCTGCCGTCAGCCCCGCCAGAATCTGAGATCGTTCGGTCGGAGTATAAATGTGGTCGGCACCGGCTGTCTGACTATCAAAGTCCACGAACACGAGTTGCGTAGGATTATCCTGATTCTCGACGATTGTGCCCAAGCCGAGCGAATCTTCGATCAGGCCAGAACTTGGATTCGACAATTGCACGTAGAAGGCTTCGTTCTGCTCAACGGCGGTATCGCCGAGCACTGGCACTGAGAACGTCTGAGTGGTTACACCCGCGGCGAACGGCAGGAAGCCGGCCACGCTGGTGAAGTCCTGCCCGGCTGTGGCCGTGAATTCGATCGTGCTGTACTGCACTGTGACCGGGAACGTCAGGCTGCGCAGCAGTGAGACAGTAAATACCATCAATTGCTGGCCAGAGTCGCCTTCGGTGATATTCGCGTCGGAAACGCTGAAGACGGGCGTACCGTCGGAATTGAAATCGCCTGATTGAACGAGATCGTCACCCTCATCGCCGCGAAGAGTATCCCGACCGCCACCGCCGTTCAGAGTATCATTTCCGCCGTTGCCCTTGATCAGGTCGTTACCGTTGCCCACCACCGTCGGAGTATTGCCATCGCCGAACAGACTGTCGTTGCCACCACCGCCGTAGATCGAGTCGTTGCCATCGTTGCCCAGAGCGGTATCAGCGCCGGTGCCACCAGTAATCAGGTCGTTGCCAGTGCCGCCGAGCAGTGAGTTGCGATCGGTCCCGCCTTCAATCGAATCGTCACCCGCTTCACCGAGGACGGTATCATTGCCGGATTCGCCGCCTAAGGAGTCATTACCCGTTCCGCCCAGGATCGAGTCATCATTCGAGCCGCCGAGCACGGTATCATTACCGTCTTCGCCGAGCAGCGTATCATTACCGGAACCGCCGCTGATCACGTCGTTGCCGACGCCACCGCGGACGTCGTCCGTATCAGAACCGCCATTGAGCGTGTCGTTGCCGATTCCGCCCAGCACGGAATCTTTGCCATCGCCGCCGTCAACGGAGTCGTTACCCAACCCGCCGTCCAGCAGATCGCGACCGTCACCGCCGCGCAGGACGTCGTCACCGGAAGTACCCAGGAGTGAGTCGTCGCCGTTGCCGCCATCAAGAGTATCATTGCGAGTGCCGCCGCTGATGGTGTCAGCTCCGTCACCGCCCAGGAGCGATGTGGCGATATCGGTGCTGCTGGTAATGGTATCATTGCCATTGCCGCCATCGACGATCAGACGCACGGTAGGACTGAAATTCGTTGTCGTGACCGCACTCAGGTCAATGGTGTTATTGCCATCGCCGCCGGTGATACGAATCGTGGTCAGGCTATTCGCCGGGACATTTCCCAGAGTCGTCAGTCGCACACCGTTGCCGAATACATCCACGCGAGCCGGGTTGCCTGTGCCGGGGCGAATCGCCACCGAATCGCCCACACCGGCGGAAACGATGAGTTCGCTCTGCACCACGCTGGCCGTGACGGTCAGCAATTCGCGAGTTTCCAACTGCTCAGCCGTGTTCGTGCGATCGGTCTTGGACAGCTTCGCCTTTGACAGCTTGCGCAGGTTGAACCGAGTGAACCGGGAAGTAACCGCGGACAACCAGGAAGTCAGATGCACGATGTAGCCCTCGTCTCGATATGAACATTGCCACGCGCAGACGGTTGCCGAGCACACGGCAACGGAACTCCTGCGGGATGACTGGCAGTTAAGTCGCGCCTGCAACTTGGCTCGCGATTGGCGCGTCGCAAATTCGTTCAGTCAGAGAACGAGCGGTTTCACAATCCGGCGGGTGGTGGGTGTGCGTTCCTGCGGCGCGGTTGAATCGCCGCAACGTGCCGCCACCTGACAAACCGGAACATCGAGGAATCTCGAGGGACACATCCTGTTGGTGGACGATAAGTCAACTGGCAGGCTCGCAGTTCGGATCCTTCCGCCCGGCAGCCGGGCAGGATCGTGCGGATAACGGATGAGGCTGCCCCGAGCGTCAGGGGCGGTACAACCCGAACTGCGTGACAATTCGCAAAGTTTGTCGATCAAGGGGTTTGCATCGGTGGCCTTGGTTCTTAGCGTGCCTCTTCCAGCTTGCGTCAACCGGTGGCCAGCCGTCAGACTCACAGCCAATTGGCATAACCTGATCTGTGCCGCCCCAGGAGATGCATAATTTCACAGCGAAGACCTAACTTGTTGTTGAAGCCTTGTTTTTCCGAGGGGTAGGATCTCCGCAGCTTTCCATGTCACGCCGTCGAGGGAGTGTCGGTTGACGTCACTGGCCCGATTGCCGAACCCACTTCACCTCATGTGTGCATAAGGATTCGTATTATGCTGCTCCGCTCCCGCAAGTTCGTGGCGGTGTGCCTGACTTCACTCGCCCTCGTGTCGGCTTCGTTGATCGCTGCGGACAGCAAGCCTCACATCACGAATCCGAGTTATGACTCGTCAGCCCGCCAAGTCGATCTCTTCAAGGGCATGGAAGAAGGCCTGATCGAAGTCAAGCTGGTCCACCGCAACTCGAAGGTCGGAAACCTGATCGTCGAGAACAAGACGAAGGAACCGATCACTGTCAAACTGCCCGAAGCGTTTGTTGGACAGCAGGTTTTGAATCAGTTGGGCGGCCTCGGTGGTGGCGGATTGGGCGGCGGCGGCCTCGGTGGTGGTGGAATGGGTGGCGGC
>JAKFWA010000058.1 GCA_021732995.1 Planctomycetaceae bacterium
GCGGTGAGAGGGGCCGGGGGTGAGGGGCGATCAATCTTTTCGCGACGGATCAAACACAGATGAAACACGGATAAAATCAATTTAACGAATACCTATTCGTTATCCGTGTTTCATCCGTGGCAAACTGAAGACCAACTGAAACGCGAGCGACTCCGGCTGACTGTTCGCGGACTGTTCGGGGTGGCGCAGCCGCAGAAAGTTATAGTATCATCCTGTCACTCCGCGACCCTGCAGGCCGACTGCGGTCAACCGGGGCCGCTCACGCAAACCGTACGTAAGCACCATTTGGTCTCAGCAGGTACGCTTCATGGCAGATCGATTCGCCCCAAGGACAAACCAGAGCCATCTGATCGAAGTTCTCGAATCATGCTGGATCACGGGCCTGCTTTTGAAGTCAATTCGTGATCCGCACAAGACGGAAGCTGATGTATTCAACTCTCACAGGGCTCGACTGTCTCTGTGGCGTACAATCAAGCACCAAAGCATCGACGATGACGACTTCATACAGTCTGTCTGCGAAGCCGTTGCGAGCGAGCAAAAGCAGGGGCTACACAATGTCATTAATGAAATGAACGAATGGTTCGAAGAAGAAAAGGAACGTTATGAAGACACCACTGTGCGATACGGGAAGAAATGGAAAACCTGGTATGATGGACTGAACAAGTGGCTTGACGAGCAGGACCTGCCGTCCCGTGAAGCGCGAATCGATAGAATCAGAGATTACTCGATTCCAGAACCCACTAAGCCCGCACCACCACGGCGACCACTGCCTGAGTCGCTGGAAAAGGCCGCCCGAATGATGGCGACGATTCGCAACCGCCTGTGTCATGAGTGGGACTACACGCACGTTGATAATATTCAATCATTTCGCGACGCCTGTTCCCAACTCAAGACCCACTTGATCGCCGAGGCATTACGAGTATCCAAGGGCCAAAATCGGTACATGTCGTTTGACGTCAGTCAATGCCGCAAGGACGATCCCTCTTTGAGTATCGAGAATGGATACCCGAACGATGAGAAGGACTGGACGGTATTCGATTTCTGCCGGGCCGCAGTTGAGATTAATAAGGATCAGTATGCGGACTTTACGCTGGTGATCGACGCGACAAAAGCGATCGAGTGGCACCTGAGTCGGTGTTTCCAGACATCTTCATATTACGATTATGGGCACGACGAAGGCGAAGGTGGCGCGGGACTGATTCAGCTGCTAGATCGCTGCGAGACCCTACTACACGCTGATATCATTGAGCTTATCAGGGAACTGGCGAGTCTGCGGAATCAGGTGATGTATTATGCTGTTGTCCTGACCCCAGACGAGCGAGATCGCTATATCACAGCCGTCACAAACATTATCGGCACCTTTAAGACAACTGATGGCACCCTTGCGCCGGTAGAGCGAATCAATGTGCCGCTGACTCAGTGTGTTATCCAGAATGATGAGATTTCCCTTGCTATAGTTGGAAAGTCGGCGCCAATAGAGGGAGGCGAGTGGATCGGGTGTCTCGTCGTGGTGGCGATGACGTTCGCGGTGGTTGCGTTTCTGGCTCTGGGATTTTACTGGGTGGTGTTTTAGATAATGTTCATCATGTCGCTATGTTGCCCCGGTCGCAGCTTGATATTGTCGCCTTTCGCGCCACACTTCGGGACCGCAGGTCTCCCGCATGAGATCACGTTCGGCTTTGAAGACCGGCCATAACATTGGCTACAACGCTTTTCGTTCATTGAATTGCCACCGTAACATCCCCGAAGCACCACGCGCCAACGGGAGCAGATGTCATGCAGAATCAAGTCGAACAGAACGCGGATTCGCTCAGCCGGCGGGACTTTGTCAGAAGTGCTGCCTTATTATCGACGGCTCTGGTGGGAGGGACTGCGTGCAGTCCGGCACTGGCGGCAGAGACGAAGCTTCGCAAGCGGATTTCTTATTTCCGCAACGGTGAAATCTATGTCACGCAAATCGGCCAACCAGAGGGCAAGCCGCTGACCACAGGGCATATGGATTTCAAGCCGTCCTGGTCTCAGACCGAAGATTTGCTCGTTTGCTTTCGCCGCACCAAGGACGATCCGGATACGCTCAAGTGGAAAAACGCGATCTTTATTATCAAGGCCGACGGCGCCGACTTTCATCTGCTCAGCGATGGCACGCGCACGGATTTCAATCCGACCTGGGCTCGAGACGGCAAGAATACACCCATCTGGAATCGGAAGAACGATGCGACCGGTGGTTACTTCGTGATGCGAGGCAATGTCGGCGGAAAGCCGGGTCAGGAGACGGCCCTCACCGACGAGCGCATTCATACCTGGGTTCATTCCTGCCTCGCCGACGGCCGCATGCTGGTCAACTGCGTTCATCCCACACTCGGACGGGGCGTCTTCCTGCTGTCCAGGTCTAATGGCAAGAGCCACTATCAGCGCATCGACTGCGAGCTGTCAGCCAAGGGCGAGCTGCATCGCGCCAGTATTTCTCCCAGCGAGAAAAAGATCTGTTTCGAGTTCATGCCTGGGTTCAAATTCACCGAACCCGGCCACACGCTCTACATCGCCGACTTCGACGCCGAGAAACACACGATCGCCAACCTGCAGCCGATCGCGAATCAGGAAGGCAAGCAAAACTGGTATGCCTACCCGCGCTGGATCGATGGTGATGCGGCAGTGGTGTATCACCTGGATAACTCCGGCGAGGGTCAGCTCTACGTCTACGACGTGGAGGAAGAATCGACGATCCGCGTCTCCACCCGCGCCAATGCGGATTATCGGTACCCTCACGGCGAAGCGGCACCCTGCTGAGCAGGGCCAAAAGTTGATTTGGGTTCGACGAGAGGAGCAACGTAATTGAAGTTACCTCCTGCGGATTTTGAGTGGCCTTCACCTTGGGAGCCGCTCCCTCGTGCAGCCGATCTAGATTATGCGCAGCAACGCTTCTTTGTTGTGGGTGTAGCGTTCGAGGGGATGTCGATCGAAGCTGGGCTGCAGGACGAATTACGCCGAGAGGTGTGTGTTGGACACCCGCTCTTTGGAGCAAACTGCGTCGCGGTGGCTTGGTCGCGAGCTCACGGCGATGAGTTCCTGTTCGTGACCGACTTACCTGATGCAGCCGTGGCCTTCGTCCACTTGACTTGGCAAGCTGAGCGCGTGCCAGTGTGCCCCATGACCGTTCTATACCCATCATGGGCTGCATTCAAAGATGCGTGGGCAAAACCTGACTCTACACCCGCGAGTTGATTCCAAGTCCGCACCGGGATGAATCGAGTGATCTATCATGCCGGATCTGCACATGACGCTCACGCTGGGTGGCCCCGGTTGACCGCGTGCGGTCTACCGGGGCCACCCAGCGACAAGAGGCAGTCATCACGGTGTGATGCTAAAACTTCTTGCGGCTTCGCCGCCCCGGTAGCCATCAAGATGGCTACAAGTCCAAGTCACTTGCAAATAGGCCTCGTATGGACGCAGCTCGAAAGAAGAACCTCAAGACGCAGTGGCGTGATCAGCAGCGAAAGGCCGCCCTGGCAGCTTTGCCGTTAGAGCTTGCCGAGTTAAAGGCCATGTTCGACATGCTGGACGTTGAGATTCCGCAGAAGGGTTGCGATCACACTCGTCGTCTTACTGAGGCATGGCTACGCAGCCGTGGCCACGATGTAGAGTCTGTGTTTGTATGGCTCAACACACAGGGCGGTTACTGCGATTGCGAGGTTCTCGCTAATGTTGAAGAGCGAGTTGATGAGTCGACGAGGGCCTGACCAGTTCGCTATGTGGCCCAAGCTGACCTGTTGCGGCTTCACCGCCCTGCGCAATTAACTCTTCCCTGGTGACACAATTGGAAAAGCGAGATCGATACGTCAGAATCCTCTACCATCGGAAATCAGAAGCCGTTCTCTTGTTTCCATATGTTTGCTACACGGCTGGAATGAGCGCAGGATTTGGCAATGCGGCCATTCTTGCTGGGAACGACGAGTCACTGCTCGGGGGCGTAGTGTCTAAGATGCTCGATGTGTGCCGCCACGCACAAGTCGAGCCACTCGCCCAACGTCGAACAGAAGCGCTTCAGCGAAAGTGGCGAGGGGAAGATGTCTCCAATGAGGAACTGCTCCCTGGATTTGGAATGCAATCGAACTGGGACGACGTTTCGCGTCAGTTCCCAGCAATCGGCAAGGGACCGGGTACACATCATCGGACGTTTGCTGTTGCGCAGATTACGGAACGCGAGGGCTGGAAGTCCCGACAGTTGGTGCAGGTGATTCGATCAAAACATGCTGCATGTGAAGAACATGGCGATAGCGCCCGAATTCCCTTATCAGTATCGACAACCAAGTTGGGAACACTACTGATGGAGCATTTACGGTCGTGGTGACACTGCTTCGCGGGGTCGCGCAGCGACAAGAAGGTGCGTTTGCGAGCGAATATGTACGGAGAGGTGGAAGTCCTCTTCAGGTAGACGTTCTCCGGCCTGTAGCTGACCGAAACTGCGTCGCCGTGAGGCGGGGTGGAGAGCATCGGGAAGCGAATGGCCAGTCCGCAACGGAAGTGAACCGGGCACCGACCGCAGGTTGGTCGCGGCCGGGTTGTCTGGCGAGCCTGCCTTCTTATGGTGAAGCCCAGATCGAAGAGATTCGAAAGCCGACGACGCTGAAGGGTAACGTGATAAAGCGATCGTCGGAGCAACCAGGTGGTTGGAGGCGGAATGGTCGGAAGTCCGTATTCGTGAAGCAAAGAGACCTGCCGGGTGTCAGACAATGACTCGGCAGGAGTCAGAGGACTCATAGTAGCGATGAAGCCGGGTAACTCCGGGGGAGCGAAGGGGTCCAGGAAGATGGATGCGTGATGACCAGACAACCGGAATATCAACCAGCGATAGTGCCGTCGGCTCAACAAGCTGGAGCGGACCGCCCCCCTGCGGATCATCCGTTGTGGAGGTGGGCTAAACCGTGTGTCTGGAGCGTGCGCATGTTGACGACCCTGATTCAAGGGGTGGAAGGAGAACGTTGGTTTCGGCTATTTGATAAGGTGTTTTCGGAGCGGAATTTATGGGCCGCGTTTCAGCAGGTGGCGCAGAACGATGGCGCACCGGGAGTGGATCAGGTGACGACCTCGGAGTTTGCACGGCAGTTACCGGACTCGATCTGGGAACTGTCGGATCGACTCCAGTCGGGGACCTTCCAGCCACAGTGCATTCGGCGCGTTCACATTCCGAAGCCTGGCACGAACGAGACTCGCCCGCTGGGGATTCCCACGGTGCGGGACCGCGTGGTGCAGGCGGCGGTGGTGAATGTCATCGAGCCCATTTTCGAGCGTGACTTCGCGGAACAGAGCTATGGGTTCCGTCCGGGACGTGGCTGTAAAGACGCATTGCGTCGAGTGACTGAGTTACTGAAGGCCGGCCATGTCCACGTGGTGGATGCCGACCTGAAGGGGTACTTCGACACGATTCCCCATGACCGGCTGATGGCACGCTTGCGGGAGAAGATCGCTGACGGCTCTGTGCTGTCTTTGATCGAATCGTTCCTGCGAGCGAACATTCTGGACGGCCTGGAAGAGTGGACGCCCACGGCGGGAGCTCCGCAAGGAGCAGTTCTGAGTCCGCTGTTGAGCAACGTGTACCTCAATCCGCTGGACCACTTGCTGGCCGAGAAGGGCTATCAAATGGTGCGCTACGCCGATGACTTCGTGGTTCTGTGCCGGTCTGCTGAGCAAGCGACTGAGGCTCTGGAGTTGATCCAGAACTGGGTGGCTGAAAACGGTCTGACTCTACATCCCACGAAGACGCGACTGGTTGATGTGCGTGAGGCAGCCTTCGAGTTCCTGGGCTATCACTTCGAGCGAGACCAACACTGGCCGCGCGTGAAGAGCGTTCAGAAACTGCGAGATACGTTGCGCACGAAGACTCGTCGGAACTCGGGTCGTTCGTTGGAACGGACGATCGTGGACGTGAATCGGACGCTGCGTGGCTGGTTCGCGTACTTCCAGCACAGCACTCGGGCATCGGTCTACAAAGACCTTGATAGTTGGCTGCGCATGCGTCTGCGAAGTCTGCTGCGCCGTCGCCAAGGTGGCTGTGGGGTGGCTCGTGATGAGACCGCCAGCTTCACTTGGCCGAACCGCTTCTTCGCTGCTCATGGGCTCTTCAGTCTGGCAACAGCCTATGCCGCAGCCTGTCAATCCTCACTGAGGTGAACCATCAACCGGAGAGCCGGATGCGGGAAACCCGCCTGTCCGGTTCGGAGGGAGGGGGACTCAATCCAATGAGCTCTCCCTACCCCTATCGATCATCACGGTGTGATGCTGAAATTTCGTGCGGCTTCGCCGCCCCGGTAGCCATCAAGACGGCAATCGGGGCCACCCGCGGGCCTCAGCTAATGGAATGATGAGTTTCTTTATTACGACTGAAGATGTGATACCGGTGCTCACTTAACCGTTGAGCCGTTGTGCATGCTAAGTTGGGGCTGATTGTGATCACATGGCTCGCCACGAATTGTAATCCAACCGAAAACGAGGAGTTGCTTGGGAATGGCATTCCCAGAGACTGGCTGCCACGGCGGCCAGCCTTCAATGCCCTGTTCGATTCAAGCAAGATCCCCGTCAGCCTGTACGAGCTTTATGCCACAACATCGGAAGGATCGTATCTACATCGCGTCCAAGCAAGTTGGCTCTCGAATTCCACGCAGGTCAAATGGGAAGTTTGTAGAGAGTCGTTTCTTGACGAACTGCGCAAAGAGGTGCGTCGCCAGCTGCATACCCTCGGAGGATCCTACACGGAATCTTACGGCGAGGAAGAACTGGCGACAAAGTGGGCGTGCGACGGCAGCTCTTGTATCATTGATGTGGCAACGTCACCAGAAGGCTTGCCGACAATTGGAGTTACCGAGGTTGACCATCCTCTGCCGGACTATGAGTCACTCATTAAAGCTTCGCCATTGGCCGAAGTGGCAGAGTTATCTGCCGGGTGTTGGACCATAGAGCATATATCATGTGGACGCTCTACTGGCGATAGGCCGAGGATCCACATACAAGCACGAGACTGAGGCCAACCTCTTCTCCTAGATAAGCTGATGGATCTTGGGTTCGAGCAGCGTCATCAAGTGTGGTGGAAGAATAGCATTGCAATACAACCCTTGTCAGGATGTGCATGGGGCATCACCGTTCCTGCTCCGTCTTTTTTGGCAGGTTTTCAGAGCTGACAAGACGAATTATCTGAGCGCGGCTGGCCCCGGTTGACTACCGGGGCGGCGAGAGCCTCAAGACGTAGTATTAACCTGATACCCTCACACAAGCACGAGCTTCTTGGTGCTTCGCAACCCCGATAGATCGCAGGCGATCAATCGGGGCCACGCACGCATCTCTGATTGTCGTCTTTCGCTCTGAGGTTGTGATTCTTCGTGGAGCGCGATTTCATCGTGTTTCTTTTCAGGCACGTTGGAAACGTGCCCCACGATATGTGTTAGTCGTGGTGATCTCGTTCGTTCCGACGGGAAAACTATCAAGCCAGTGCAATAAAAATCGGTCCTGCTGCAGTCGCCGGCGCGACAGAAACAGGACCGACAGGGAAACGTTACGAGAGTCAGGCTGGTCGAATTATTTTACTTCGATGCCGGCTTTCGTCATCTGGTCCTTCACGTCGACGCCCTTCGCGCTCATGGCTTTGGCCATCGCAACGGCGGTGGTCGTCGCGTCGTCTTTCAGCTCGGGCACCTGCCGGGCCTTGATGACAACCTTCAACGTCTCGGGATTCGCGTGCAGCTTGCAGACGTCCAATACTAACTTCTGCTCGGCGGCTTGCGTTGAGAGGTCAAACGCTGTCTGAGCCATCTCGGCGCGTTGCTTGTCGGGCATCGCGAACTTACGGACCAGACCGATGTAACCTCGCAAGCTGCGAACTCGATACTGAGCAGGTCCGGTCTTGGCGAGGTCGATCAGGACCGGCGCCGCGTCCACGTTGTTCCACTTGCCGAGCACGCGGCTGGAAGCATCCTGCTGCACGGGATCGTTGCTCTTTGCCGACGAACCCAGCGTTTTCAGCGCCTTCGCACCGCCGACGTCAGCAATGATCTCCAGCAGCGTGACCTTGGTAGCGGCGGGTGCTTTCTCCATCGCCGCGGCCAGTTCGGTGACGCAGGCATCCTGATCGGGCATGCGGACGCTGGCAGACTTCAGCGCCTGCTGAGCGGTCGCTCCATCCTCTTCCGATTTGGCAGCCATCACCTGCGAGATCAGGATCGAGAGCCCCTTCAGGTCAACGGTCTCACCGAGCGCCACCAACGCGGCACTGCGAACACCCTTGTCCGAACTGTCGAGTGCCTTCAGCAACGCAGGCGTCGCCGAGATGCGTCGCTGACCGACGAGTTCGATGAGCATCTGATAGCTCTTGCCCTGAGCCTTCGGCAGCAGCGCCGCGATCTGGGCGTTGATCTTCTCACCAGACAGATCGGCCAACGTCGCTTTCGCGGCCTGAGACAGTTCCGCATCATCATCGACCGCCGCGTCGAAGAGAGTTTGCAGGCAGGTTTCATTACCGATGCGTGCCAGCGCGCCGACGGCGGAGATCCGAACTTCCTTCGCCCCGCTGCCGGCCGCCTTAAGGACCACAGCCAGATCCACCGTCTCCGGACGATCGGCCATTGCTTGAATGATGAGTGCTGCTCGCTGCGGAATCGTCTTGCTCAGCTCGGCTGCCAACGCCTTGTCGACTTCCTTGCCTGGGAACTCACGAGCCGTGCCGAGGGCCAGTTGAAACATCTTGCGATCGGTCGATGCGAGCTGCTCAACGAGCAACGGCAAGCCTTCCTCGCCGCGAGCCAGGATCGCTCCGCGAGTGGCTTCAATGACTCGTTGCTTCGGCACTTCGGCCTTGCGGACGTCGTCGTACAGAGCGATCGCTTCTTTTGTCTTGCCACCGGCGTTCAGACGCTCGGCACACAGCACGCAGCCTTCCGCAACAGCCGAACGGACATTGTCCGGAGCGGCTGTCAACGCGGCCCGCAGGGCCTTTTCGGCATCGGCGTTGCCAACGCGGCCGAGAGCCACGGCCGCTGCCGAAGCGACGTCAGCATCCTTGTCCTGCAGTTTCGCGGTCAGCACATCGACCGCCGTCGCGTCGCGGCGGACGCCAATCGAGTTGATCGTACCGACGAGCAATTGACCCTTGAGTGATTCGGTGGCTTTTTTCAAAGCGTCAGCGGACTCGGCACCAGGAATGTTTTCGAGGGCGATGCGTGCCCACGAAGACAACTGCGGATCAGTCAGCAGCTTGGCGAGATCTTCAACGGCGGCGATGCTGCCATCGACGGCGAGTCGTTTGCAGGCAATGGCCTTATCAGCCGACGGCGCTTCGGAACGCAGAACGGCGATGAGTTCTTTTTCTTTGTCCGCAGACAGCTTCTGTGCCTGAGCGGACGACGCAACGCTTGCCAGCATTAAAGCGGCAATTAAAGCAGAGCGCGTAAAGGGACGCGTGAGACGCATAATTTCGGTCCTGTGTTTGAGGACGATGAGGTTTGAAGTAAGACGAAAGTGACCGGCGTAAGACAGCCAGAAATGGGACAGGTGGGACTCATGCGACTAGTGGGACCAATGCCGGACAATGCAGTTTCATTCGTCCCATCGGTCCCAGCAGTCCCATGACATCCAGCGTGGAGGCAACCAGTGCCTACAAGCGCCACGGCTCGCGCAGCGCCTCCGATCGCAGCCGATTGGCCTGATCGTCATCAACGAACATGTGCGTCTGGTTGTCGAACTTCACTTGCCGACCCAGGAACAGCGCCACGTTCGCGGCATGGCAGGCGATGTGCGCGTTGCACGCCGCTTGAGCATTACCCTTCGGCTGGCTGCGCGTCTTCACACAGTCCAGGAAGTCGCGCACATGGAACGTCGCGGGGTAGCCACCGATCTCGGCAACCGTCCGGCCCGCCAGCAGCGTCGGGCTGCTCAGCACCATCTTGCCGCTGTCACCGGCTTCGACCCAACCCGTCTCACCTTCAAACCGCACCGGGCATGAGCCCAGCGGAATCCAACCCTTCTCGCGGAAGATCAACTCGCAACCGTTCTCGTAGCGAGCGACCAGCTCGCCATCTTTCGGAGCGTTGTACTCAACCGGAGGCGGGCAGTCGTTGACGGCCCACTGACACAGATCGACGCAGTGCGAGCCCCATTCCAGCACGCCACCGCCGACCAGTCCGCCGCCTTTTTCGAAGTTGAAACCATCGAGCAGCTTCGGATTGAACGGCCGCCAGGCTGCCGGGCCCAGGTACATGTTCCAGTCGACGACGGCCGGATCGGGATCGGGTTGAGCAGGCAGCCAGCCGCTCATCATGGCCTGCATGCCAGCCGGATGCGCGTAAACCTTCTTGAGCTTGCCGAGCTTGCCGGTGCGAGCCAGTTCGCAGGCAAACGCGAAGTGCGGCAGGTTGCGGCGTTGTGTTCCCGCCTGGAACACGCGAGCCGTGCGGCGCATCGTGTCAGCGAGGATCAAGCTCTGTTCAATGTTCTTCGTGACGGGCTTTTCGCAGTAGATGTCCTTGCCGGCTTTGGCGGCGTTCATGGCCATCGTCGCGTGCCAGTTCGGGCCGGTCGCAATCAGGACGGCGTCGATGTCCTGGCGGTCGAGCAGTTCGCGGAAGTCGCGATAGGTCGCACAGGCGACGTTGCCGTACTTGGTGTCGGCGATGCGTTTCACGGTCGTGCGACGAGCTTCCTTCACGTCGCAGACGGCGGCGAACTGCACATCCTTCTGTTCGAGGAAGCAGCCGAGGTCATAGGCACCTCGATTGCCAATACCAATGCCACCCACGACGACTCGCTCGCTCGGCGGCACGGAGTCATCCAGTCCCAAAGCGGAACTTGGAATAATGGTCGGAGCTGCGAAGGCAGCCGCCGCGGCAGACGATGCGGTTTTCAAAAACCGACGTCGAGAAACTTGCGCTTCCTGATTCGACATGAGTGCTCTCCGAATCGAATTGACCGACGAACCACCAACGCATCAACACATGCAAAGATGCCACGGGTTCTGTGCAGACCATATCCCCGCCACGATCCGCATTCCACGCACCCGGCAATTCCGCTGGCTCTACAGGCCGCTTCACTTCTGAGGCGTCAGCGCCTGCATGAACTGAGCGATGTGATCAACCGCCTCACGGCCTTCGGGCAGCAAGGGGTCGTGGGACTGAAAGACATGGAACATGCCGAGCCAGATTTCCAGCTTCACATCATGACCATCGGCCTTCGCCTTCTGCGCCACGCGCATGCTGTCATCGCGCAGCATTTCATGTTCTCCCGCCTGAATCAGGATGGGCGGCAGGCCCCGGTAATCACCGAAGACCGGCGACGCCAATGGCTGAGCCGGATCTTGTCCGCCGAGGTAGTGGTCACGAAACACCGGCATCGTCTTGGAGCTGATGATGGGGTCATGCACGGACTGCAACGAGGGGCTGGCCAGCGTGAGATCAGCGGCCGGTGAGATGGAGATCGCGCCTTGCGGCAGTTTGAGCTTGCGGTCTCGCAGCGCCAGCAAGGTCGCCAGCGTCAGGTTGCCTCCTGCTGAATCACCCGCCACGAAAGTTGCCCGTGCGGGTGTGTCCTCGTCAGGACCGTGCGAACGCAGCCAGTCATGAGCCTGCACGCAGTCATCCAGCCCCGCCGGAAAACGGTGCTCAGGAGCCAGGCGGTAATCAATCAACAGAACAGAGCATTTGGCGGACGATGAGATGTGCGCCGCCAACGGCAGGTAGAATCCACCTGAACCGGACACAAACCCGCCGCCATGAATGTAGAGCAGTCGCACGGACGGATCTGCTCCGGGAGCCAGCACCCACTCGGCAGGAATCTCGCCAACTTTGACGGCCTTGGTCTTCACGTCGGCGACGGTGATCTTGCGGCGCGTGCCCATGCCTCGGCGCAAACCTTCGAAATCGAACTGCTTGGTGCCGAAGGGAGTGTTCTTCATCAGGCGTTCGAGGTACGCCGCACCCTCGGGAGAGACGCGTTCGGGAACTTGCCCCGGCTTCCGCTTGGCTGGTGCGGTCTCGTCAGCAATCGAGTGCAGCGACAAGATCAGACAACAGGTCAGAACCCCCAAAAACTTCAGTGTCCGATCCATAAACGTGCCTTTCCGATGCGGAGACTCGCGCGAGATCTGGAGCCACGCGTTGCGTTCGCTTCGCGTCTTGTGATGACATTCAAATTAGCGACAGCAACTCCCGACCGTGAGGGAAGGGACGCGTTGCATCGGTATCATTCGCTCGCCAGCGGTCTCGTGAATGCCGGGCTGCACTCCATTCAGGATCCATCATCAAATGAGACACACGCTTTTGAGCTTCTGCTTTCTCTGCCTGGGCGCAACCAGCGCGCTGTCCGCCGAGCCGATCACGCTCAGACTCTGGCCGGACGGAACGCCCACCGCGATGGCTCCGAAGTCCGAGGCGACGATCAAGCTGATTCAGTCCTACGGCGGCATTGGTCCGAATCGCGTCTCGGATGTCACTGATCCGACCATCACGATCTACCGGCCCCAGAAGCCCAACGGCACTTCGGTCATCGTGGCACCGGGCGGCGGATTTATGTTCCTGTCGTATGCCCATGAGGGCACTCAGGTCTGCGAGTGGTTGAACTCGCTCGGCGTTACGGCGGTGCTGCTCAAGTACCGCACGCCGACGCGCGATGAGAAAGTGATGTACGAACTCCCGGTGCAGGACGCTCAACGGGCGATGGGACTGGTGCGCTATCACGCTGCTGAGTGGCAGCTTGACCCGCAGCGAGTCGGCCTGCTGGGCTTCTCGGCAGGAGCCAATCTCGCCGGACACGCAGCGTGGGATCGAGGTGCTCGGACCTATCCTCAACAGTCTGGTAGAGACGACCCGCGCGGCCCGAACTTTTTGGTCTTCATTTACGGCGGCGGGTTTCTGGATCAGGACGACAAGTCGAAATTCCGGCCCGGCTTCAGCGTTCCCGCCGATGCGCCGCCGGTGTTCTTACTGGTCGCTCACGACGACAAATCGAATCCCGTTGAGGCAGCACTGCTGTATCTGGAATACAAGAAACGAGACCTGTCAGCCGAACTGCATATCTGCGCCAAAGGTGGTCACGGTTTCGGCATGCGGAAGGACGGCAAACCTATCAACGACTGGCCGCAACGCTGCGCCGAATGGATGAAGAGTCTCGGGTATCTCGAAGCGAAATAGGTCCGCGTTCTGACCACAGGGTCGTCGGCCCTGAAAACACATTGACCCCTCATTGCATCTGAACATAAAAGCCCGCCGCTTTCTGCCGAAGTAGGGGGAATTTCCTCCAACTCAAGTAGTGCTGCTCAAGGGATTGAGAACATGACGGGCCTCCGACGAGCGCTGACATCGCTCTGCTACGCGTTGCTTTGCGTGCCATTCACGGTGCTCGCCGAAGAGCCGAGCCAACTGCTGCAACTCAACAAGCCAGAACCGAAGCAGGTCAGTGAGAAACAACTGCCGGTGATGCTGATGTCAGCTCTTCCGGATGAAGCCCCGCAGTTCGATGGGAGTGGTTCGTCGTCTGTGCATGTCGAAGAGTCGACGTGGGAAGATTTCGTTTTGCATCCGCAGCAGTCGCCGCACGGAGGCTTGCTCGGCAAACGCTTCTTCAGTGCCGACTACATGTATGGCCAGACCGACGGCACCATGTTTCCCAACGACTTTCTGGACCAGTTTCATGGATTTGCAATCTCGTTGAACTCGCCGCTCAGTCCGGGCGACGGGACGCGGCAACTCGCCGTGGACGCCTTTGTGGGGTACTCGCACGCCTTCGGTCGCGACAAGCAGAACGTTCCCATGGGCCAACTCACGGGCAGCATGGATACCGGTGTCTTTGAAGTTGGACTCACGTTTTACACCGAGTCCATTTCGAGGCTGCGTCCATTCGTGCAGTTGGGTTACCACGGCAGCTACAGCAAGCTGAGTCTGCAGGGACCAGGCGGCTCGGCCAACTTCAGAGAGGACGACGACAGCGGGCTGCTGAGAGTGGGTACCGAGTTTGACCTCTCACAGAGGTTTGTCCTGCGGGCTGACCTGGAAATCGACGGCGAAGAGTCCGACGAATCGACGTTCACCGGCCAACTGATTTTCTCACCGAACGATTCGGAATTCTTCCGCATCGGTGCCTTCACCGACCTCGACGGTTTCTTCACGGGCCTGCTCGTCGGCGGCGGCGTGAAGTTTTAATACCGGCTACAGAAAGTAATCTCGCTCGACCAGACGAGAAGTTGCCGCCCTACAATAACACCGCGAAGAACTCCATCTGAGTCGTTCTGCCTCGCACTACTTCGCCGGTTCGGCGTTCCAGACTTTGATGTCCTCGAACCAGCCGCTCTTCCCGGCGACTCCGAGTTCGATCTTGGACTTCGTCGGATGGCCAATCCCGGGCGACTTGAAGTACGCCGCGGGAGCACCATCAATCGTCACGCGCATTTCTTCGCCCACGGTCTCGACGCCGATCGTGTAGGTCTTGCCGGGTTCAAGCTTCGCGGGATACCTCACCGTATGTGCCGCGATGATCTGCTTGATTTCGGCCTGGTTCTTCTCGGGATCTTTCCTCAGCTCAACCACCTTGTTGTTCTGAGTGCCCTCGCGCTCATCCAGGATCGTCACGCGGTCCAGATAGATTTGAGCGCGGCAGAGATGCCCATAGTGGGCACCCTTGTATTGGCGATCATCAAACTCGATATCGATCATTGTCGCGCCGTCAAAGCGAATCTTCGCTTCAATAACGCTGTCCTTCGTCGGAACTTCCAGACCATACACCGCAGCGTGAGCCCGGATCTCCGGCTTGCCATTCGCAGCCGGGATGGTCTTATCACGCGTCTGAGTTCCCTTCAACGCACCGTTCTCAAAAGCGAAGGTATCAACAACTCGATGCCAGCGTTTGTCACGCTCGGTGCCTTTGAAATCGTCAGCAAAGAGCAGTTCTTTCTTCACGGCAATCGACTGCTGCGGAATGGGCGGCAACTTCGAGGGCTCAGCCGCCCGCGCCTGAGGCATGGAACCAATCAACAGCACCGCCAGCACACTGGAGAGGAACAGCTTCATGAGATGTCCTTATGAATTGAGCGTCGAATATTCAGCGGGTTAGCGGACGTACTCGAGACTCCGGCTCGATTGAGACGGATCAAACAAGTGGCTGCGCTCGACCTACGTACGACTATTACAGCTCCCCTCGCCCCGCTTGCGGGGAGAGGGGCTGGGGGTGAGGGGCGAGCACAGTCCTTTGTCGCGGAAGCACCCTGGCCAAGCCTCATGATACACTGCTCAGCATCGCGACCGTGAGGGAGCGGCCAAATGCTGAGCCTTGAGGAATCACTCCCTCACGGTCGCGGTACTGCTACTCTACGCGCTCTCCAGGCCTTTCCTGCTCTCCGCGAACTCTGCGCCTCTGCGGGAAATCCTTGTTGTTGAAACAGTCTCGCCGGAGACACTCCGGCATGAGCACCTCAATCATCAACGCACAGACCTTCCTCCGAAGGAGCCACCATGAAGCCGATTCTTGCTCTGCTGGTCATGACCGTCTTGCTCCAATACCCGTTGGCCGCCGTCGCTGAAGACAAGGCAGGCTCAAAACCAGACCCCGCCGCAAAGCAAGCCGCGCAACCGAAGGCCGCCAAAAGGAGCGAACCCAACCCGGTGCTGGCTCCGATTCAAGACGTGCCGGGACTGCCGCGAGTTCTGCTGATCGGCGATTCGATCTCGATGGGCTACACGCTGCCCGTTCGCAAGCTGTTGGAAGGCAAGGCCAACGTACACCGCATCCCCGTCAACGGCGGCCCGACGAAGAACGGCGTCGCCAACATCGACAAGTGGCTGGGCAACGGCAAGTGGGACGTGATCCACTTCAACTGGGGTATTCACGACTTGAAGTACATGCCTGACACCAAGCGACAGGTCGAGCCCGAAGACTACGAGAAGAACCTGCGAACCCTCGTCACCAAACTGAAGGCGACCGGAGCGAAGCTGATCTGGGCGTCAACCACACCCATCCCCAACGGTGACCTGAATCCGCCGCGTCGCTTTGGCAATGTCAAAGAATACAACGACATCGCCGCGAAGGTGATGTCCGACAACGGAGTCCGCACGAACGACCTCAACGCCCACATCACCCCCGAGTTCGACCGCCTCCACACCCCCAAAGACCTCCACTACACCCGCGAAGGCTCCGAGTTCCTCGCCAAGAAAGTAGCGGCAGAGATCGAGAACTCTCTGAGCAAACTCGAACTGAAGCCTTAATGAGACGTGTTCCGCCGATACTGTTATTTCGATTCGAGCAGGATCGAAAAATATTGAGCATTTGCGACTGCGTACAGCGGGATGCGCACTGCTCGCCGTTCCTCGTCGGAACGCCATTGGGCCGATAGGTGTTCAAGCTCTTGGAGTTGGGCTCTGGACAATTCCGCGATCCGTGTTTTTCGGTCCCATTCTTCCAGGGACATCGTCTTCTCGCCCACGACACCCACCGCTTCGTCCAGCAACTTCAAGCTTTTGACGGCGCCAATCTCAATTAAACCCTGCCTCGCCAGCTTCCATTCGCTGCTCCAGCGGTCGAAATAATCGACGAAACCGCCATCGGCGACCGTCCAATTGATTGTGTGCAATTCGTCATGGATCCGCACCTGCAACGGGAGAGATTCATACCGACCTCGATGGAGCAGCAGGTTTGTGGTTGCCGTATCCAGGTGATGCCAAACCATCAAGCCCTCAGCCGCAGCGATCGCCACAGATACGTCGGCGTCTTCTGTACAACCCGTAAAAAGTAACTCATCATCGAGATCATGGAAGTAGGCTAGGTAGTGGTAACATCTCTCGAGCACATAAGCGCGCCGGGGAAGCGAAGTATCTCTGCGTGCATCGTCAATAATACGATGCATTTCTGAACGCTCAGGAAGGATGCCTGCATAACTCATCGCTTCCAGGACCGACGGCAGCGATGGGTTGCTGGCTTGCAATAATCCTTGCTTGGAGGCCCACGCAATGGCCCGTTCTTCATCCATCGCAGACATGTACATGATACATGTGTGCAAGCGAGATTCCTGCAGCGCAACGCGTTCCAAAACCGGGTAGAGACTGGCTTGGCCACCTGGCGACAATCGCTTCGCGTCTATGGCGAACGCCAGACCATCGGTTGTCGCATCCCAGACATCCTCGGTTGATTCCAGGGCCTTGAGAACAATCGGCAGATAGGTGTCATCGCCGGTAGACGCCAGGATCTTGCAAACCTCGCCGCGAGCCTTCTCATCTGCCACGTCGGCGTACTTCACGAGTGCCGGGGCGACCTTCAATCGCGTCTCGGGGCGAAGAATCATTCTGCAGGCCCTGCGCAGGGGCAGTTCCTGCGTTCCATCTCGCTCCACAATCGGTGCCAGCAGCTTTCTGGCATTGCCGTCGTCAGCGAGTATCTCGATCGCAAAGGGAGCAGCTTTTTCATCGATCTCCCATAGCTGCGAATGCAGCTTCTGAGCCCGCTCACCTCGTTCGCGAAAGACGTACTGATACGTTTTCTTGCGAAGAGTGGCGTCATCCCAGTCAACGGCGAATGGCGATTCCGGCTTGAACAGCTTAGGGCCGTGAATCAACGCAAGGGGAACCGCGCAGGACACGAAAATAGTGAAGATCAGAATCGCGACAATGTTGCGACGGTTCAGATTCATACAACACCCTCAGCGATAAATAAGTCTCGTGATACTACGAGATATCGTGTGAGCTGACGTCGTCCTGAGCGAGGTGACGGATTGTGTGCACGAGGACATCATTGTCGCGAACTTCGAAGAGAGCCCGGTGGTTCTTCCTGCCTCGAACTCCATAGTTGAGCTGGCGAAGTTGAATGCCAACTCGGGCGGCTTCCGAGGCCAGCGGGAATCGCTCGGGGTCGGTATTGGGACGTCCCAGTTCCGACTGAAAGCCAGCGAGCCAACGCAATGCCTCTTTGAGCGAATGATGTTTCGCCCACCAGTACGCAGCTTCATAGAGCTGCGCTTCGGCTCGATCCGTCAGTTGAACACGATAGTTCATTGCGAATTCTCAAGCCGGCTCCGCACATTGTCGAACGCCTCTCCAATCGGCTTGACTCGTCCCGCCTGGCAATCGGCCAAGCTCTGCTGGATATCGGCGACGGTCTCATCTTCTTCGAGTTGTCGCCGCCAGAGCTTCAGGCATTCTTCCAAAGACATGCCATCCTTGCTCGCTCGCAATTTGGATTCGGCGAATCGGGTAAACTGATCCAATTCTTGCAATGCGGTCATGATGGCAACCTCTTGAATTCAAGGCTCAGCAGTCGGTCGTCGTTGTTGAGCACGACGATCGACTGCTGAGTGAGCACGAAGTTTACTCGTCGGTCACGCAGCCTTCGCTGGCGCTCTTTACGTTTTTGATGTACTTGTAGAGCGTGCCTCGCGTGAATTTGTACGGCGGGGCTTTGAAGGCGGCTTTTCGAGACGCGAGTTCGGCGTCGGAGAGGGCGACGTCGATGCGGTTTTTCTCTGCGTCCACGGTGATCTTGTCGCCGTTGCGGACGAGGGCGATGGGGCCGCCTTCTTGGGCTTCGGGGGTCACGTGGCCGACGATGAAACCGTGCGAGCCACCGCTGAAGCGGCCGTCGGTGATGAGGGCCACGTCGTTACCCAGACCGGCACCCATGATGGCGGAAGTGGGCGTGAGCATCTCCGGCATGCCAGGGCCGCCCTTGGGGCCTTCATACCGAATAATAATCACATCACCCTTTTGAATTTCTTTATTTTCCAAGCCGCGCAGCATCAGCTCTTCCGAGTCGTAGCAGCGAGCTGGTCCGGTAAAGACGAGGCCTTCTTTGCCGGTGATCTTGGCGACGGCGCCGTCCGGGCAGAAATTGCCGCGCATGATGCGAATATGGCCGGACTCTTTGATGGGTGTTTCCAGCGGCATGATGATTCGTTGGCCTTCGGCCAGACCGTTCAGAGACGACAGATTCTCGGCCATCGTCTTGCCGGTGACGGTCATGCAACTGCCGTCGATCAGACCCTTCTCGAGCAGATATTTTAGTACGGCGGGAATGCCACCGATATAATGCAAATCTTCCATCACGTATTTGCCGGACGGCTTCAGGTCGGCCAGATACGGAATGCGATCGCTGACCGACTGGAAATCGTCAATCGTCAGTTCCACTCCGACGGCGCGGGCCATCGCGATCAGGTGCAGGACCGCATTGGTTGATCCACCGGTCACCATGATGAGGACCATCGCGTTTTCGAACGCAGCACGGGTCATGATGTCGCGCGGCTTGAGGTCCAGTTCCAGCAGTTTCAGGATCGCCTTACCGGCTTCCATGCATTCGCCCAGCTTGAGCGGGTCTTCAGCGGGGATCGACGAGCTATACGGCAGCGACATACCCATCGCTTCGATCGCCGACGCCATTGTGTTCGCGGTGTACATGCCGCCGCAGGCACCCTGGCCGGGACACGAATTGCGGACGATCGCCTGGCGTTCTTCGTCAGTGACCGTGCCCGCCAGATACTGCCCGTAAGACTGGAAGGCCGAGACGATGTCGAGCTTCGGGTGGAAGCTGGTGCAACCGGCGCGGATGGTGCCGCCGTAGATCATCAGAGCGGGCCGGTTGACTCGGGCCATGGCCATGATGCAGCCCGGCATGTTCTTGTCGCATCCTGGGATGGTGATCAGACCGTCGTACCACTGAGCGCCCATGACGGTCTCAATGGAGTCCGCGATCAGGTCGCGTGACTGCAGCGAGAACGACATGCCGTCGGTACCCATCGAGATGCCGTCGCTGACACCGATCGTGTTGAACCGCATGCCGACCAGGCCGGTCGCTTTGACGCCCTCTTTGACCTTGCTGCCCAGTTCGTTCAGGTGCATGTTGCAGGGGTTGCCGTCGTACCACACGCTCGCAATGCCGACCTGAGCCTTGTTCATGTCCTCTTCGGTCATGCCCGTGGCGTAAAGCATTGCCTGCGAAGCACCTTGCGAACGGGGCTGGGTAATGTTAGCGCTGGTCTTGTTGAGCTGAGTCATGATGTCCTGGGTTGGAAGATTGGAGGGTCGAGGTTGGAACGAACCATTCACGCCGCCTGGGCAGTACAGACCGGCGAATAATTTAAGGGTTCAGGCTGCCAACGTCACTCAGTACCCGGTTTCGGACGATTTTCCGCCCGCGACGGGGAGTTTTCCTCGGTCCTGAGACTGCATCGTCGACTTTCACGCGGGGCAATCCTGCCGGTTGCCTCCAGCCCGAACAGCGCTCCATCCGGGCGTTATTCGTGCTGCGACGAAGCACATCGGCTACAAACCATGGAGTGTGCTGCTGATCGTTGAAGCTCAGACCGAAGTCTCATCCGGGAGAAGCATCTTGCGTCTGTCATTTCTCTGGTCTGCGTTGGTGGTGTTGAGTGGTTTTGTGAGCCTGGCGCGGGCGGAATCGAAAGCTCCCGAGGGCTTTCAGCCGCTGTGCAACGGCAAGGACTTCGCGGGCTGGTATGGCGTTCCGCATTACGACCCCCGCAAGCTCGCCGCCATGAATGAGGTTGATCGCAAGAAGCAGATCGACGCCTGGATGAAAGACACGCTTGAGCATTGGACGCTCGACAATGGCGAGATCGTCAACGACGGCAAGGGGCCGTACCTCACCACCGAGCGTGAGTTCGGCGATTTCGAACTGCTGCTGGAATACAAGACGGTCGCTCAGGCCGACAGCGGCATCTATCTACGCTGGAATCCGCAGGTGCAGATCTGGGACTGGACCAAGGCGGGCGGCAAGTGGAATCGCGGCGCGGACAAGGGTTCGGGCGGACTGTTCAACAACGCAAAGCGGGCTCCCGGTCAGGAGCCGCTGGTGCTGGCCGACAAACCCTTCGGCGAATGGAATTCGTTCCGTATTCGCCAGATCGGCGCGCGGACTGACGTGTGGCTGAACGGTCACCTCGTGGTTGATAATGCGATCATGGAGAACTTCTGGGACCGGTCGAAGCCGCACGTGGCGAAGGGACCATTCCAGTTGCAGACGCACGGCGGTGAGATCCGCTGGCGGGACTTGTTCATCCGCGAGATCGGTGCGGACGAAGCCAACAAAGTGCTGGCGGAACGAGACCCGCTCGACTTTGAATGGATCTTCGATGGTTCCGATCTGAAGGGCTGGCAAGGCGATGTCGCCAGCTACGAGGTCGTGGATGGAGCCTTGGTCTGCAAGCCGGGCAAAGGCGGAAATCTTTATACGAAAGATGAGTATCAGGATTTCGTCGTACGGTTGAAATTCCAACTTCCGCCCGCGGGTAATAACGGGCTGGCGATTCGCTACCCCGGCGAAGGCCAGCCACATCTAACCGCCATGTGCGAATTGCAGGTGCTCGACAGCGAGCATGAGAAATATGCCAAGCTCGACCCGCGTCAGTATCACGGTTCGGTTTACGGGATGATTCCCGCTCAGCGCGGCTTCCTGCGCCCGACGGGCCAATGGAATTATCAAGAAGTGACCGTGCAGGGTTCGAAGATCAAGGTCGAGCTGAACGGCTTCGTCATCCTCGACGGCGACGTCAGCAAGGTGACTGAATTCAAGGACAACGAAAAGCATCCGGGTAAGGATCGCACGAGCGGCTTCTTCGGCTTTGCCGGGCATGGTGATGCCGTGGCGTTCCGCGATGTGGCCATCAAGAAGCTCAAGCCCGGCGCGGCGGATGTGGCTTCCGCGTGGCCGCAGTTTCGAGGCCGCAATTCCAGCGGCCTGGCTGCGTCCGCAGACCCGCTGCCGACGAAAATTGATCCTGAAACGAACGTGGTCTGGAAGACCGAGCTGCCGCCGGGGCACTCATCGCCCGTTGTGTTCGGTGATCGCATCTTTGTGGCCGGAGTGCGCAATGAAAAACTGGTGACGATTGGTCTCGACCGCGCCACCGGGAAGATCCTGTGGGAGCAGATCGCACCGCATGACACGCTTGAGAAGATTCACAGTATCGGCAGTCACGCTCAGTCGAGCCCCACCACCGACGGCGAGATCGTCGTGAGCTTCTTTGGTTCGTCGGGCCTGATTGCGTATGACCGCGACGGTAAAGAACTGTGGCGAAAACGTATGGGGCCGTTTAATAACGATTTTGGCGCTGGCTCGTCTCCGCTGATCGTCGGGGATCGCGTCATCATGGTGCAGGATCATGATACGGATTCGTTCCTGATCGCTCTGGATAAGCGCACTGGCAGCGAGATCTGGAAGACGGATCGTTCCGAATTTCCGCGCAATTACTGCTCACCGGTGATCTGGGAAGTGGAAGGCCGGAAGCAGATCGTCGTCGCGGCCACGCTGCGGGTGATCGGTTACGACTTCGAAACCGGCAAGGAAATCTGGACCGTGCGCGGCATCTCGCGCGCCGTGCAGATGACGCCCGTGGTCGCTCCCACCAACCGACTCTTCGTAGCCGGCTGGGCCGCAGGCGGCGATCCCGGTGAACCCATCGCTCTGCCGGAATGGCCGGACGCGATCAAGTTCGACGCCAATAAGAACTCGGTCCTGGAAGAAGCCGAGACCAAGGGCAACATCGGCGCGGTGCATCAGCGCTTCAGTCAGTTCGATCGCGACAAGACCGGCACCATTACTGAGAAAGAATATGTGTATTATCGCGGCCTGTTCACGAGCGGTCGCAATCTGCTCATGGCGATCAACCCGGGTGGAGTGGGCGATTTGACGAACTCGAACGTCGCCTGGGAACACCGCAAGTTCCTGCCGTTCTGTTCGTCGCCGCTGTATGTGGAAGGCTACCTCTTCACGATCAAGGACGGCGGCATCTGTTCGTCGCTGAATGCCCGCACGGGCGAGATCCTCAAGACCGGCCGTCTGCCCGGTAAGGGCGAGTACTACGCTTCACCGGTCGCTGGTGACAACAAGGTCTACGCGGTCGACGACACAGGCGTTCTGACCGTGCTGTCGTCCTACGCCGAATGGGCGGTGCTGCACGAAGTAGACTTCAAGGAAGAGGTCTACGCGACTCCAGCCATCGTCAACGGCAAGATCTACCTGCGGACGAAGGGCTATCTGTATTGCTTCGGAGAGAAGTAATACGGATCACAACGCATAGCCGGGTTGAACTCGATTGGATCTACTCGACTTGCCGAGATCGCACGACGTCACGTGGCTGGATGAGTGACTGCCTCTGGCTAGGCTCCCCCGCCGTTGAAGGGAATTGTAACAAGTTGAAGGGAATTGTAACAATTTGTAACAACCAGTCGTCCTTCGATTTGTTGCGATCGGGCCATCAACAACGATGTTTCAGGCAAGAATCGAACTGACAGACTCAATTATTACTAGGAGATGCAGCTCATTCGTTGGCCCCTTGATTTGCCGAACTGGCTGTTCTGGCGGGCAGCCTAGTTCGGTACCCTGTGTGGGATCATGGTCACATTGTCTGACCACGGGAGAGCTCGCTCATGCTGCGCCGATCAAATGTCTGGGCACTTGGTCTCTTGCTCCTGTTGCCGGCAGCCGCAGTGGCTGGCGAGCCGCTGTTTGATACTGAGCGCGGTCATCCCTGGGACGAGGCTCGCAACGCTTTCTACGTTCGCCGCTTCTCGACCGGCGAAGTCTTCGATCATCCGCACGCCGTCGCGCCCCCTTGGAACGAGTATTCTCAGTTCAACTTCGACCCTGCGTTTCATGCCAACGTACTTTCGCGTCTGGACGCTGTGGAAGAACTTCCAGCGGCGCAGATGGAGGAACAGCCTGCGGTCCGACGCGTGATCTTGCTCCGCGATTTGTGGGCCGCGTTCGATGGGCTCCACCAGTTGCACAACCATTGGGAGAGGCGTCCGGACGTTAACGGCGCCTTGAGAAGAGGAGTCGCCCGCCGCGATGAATTGCTATATCGGTTGGCTCGAGTCATGAAGCGGCTGGAGCTGACCGAGGAAGAAGTCCGCGCGCTGCCGAATGCGTTCCAGGTCATCGTCGACCGGAAGCTCTACCCCACGTCTTTTGATTCGGAGATGGCGAGTAAGCAATTTTTCCCATCCGACCTGCTGGATGAGAGCGGCCCCTGGCTGACCTATTCTGACCAGCAGCAGCCGCATGCTGGCGGTGAGGCACACATGGCTTTCATCCAGCATCGGTCCGTTTTCACGCTGCACCTGCGAACGCCTGATGGCCGCGACGGCGGCCTGAAGTTCTTTCAGGACTACATCAAAGCCGACAGGCGACTGGACATTCCGCCGAGATCAACGCTTGCCCTTCTCAATCGGGCAATCGTCCCTACGCGTTCGGGGAAGCTGCTCGTCTCGCCGCTGGTCGAATCGTTGCAGATGATTGTTGTTACTCCGCCAAACGACCACCGCTTCAAGTTCATGCTCGATCGCAGGGGCTTGCTCGCGGGAAACTTTGGCCTGAAGGCGCTGGGCAACGACGATCCGGCCGACTTTTCCAGCTTCGGAGACGCCTTCTTGTGGGGCCATCCGAATGAACCGCGCAAGAAGGACGTTGACGGTGAGACCTTCATCACCGGCAAGTACAGCAGAGTTCAGGACATGCCGCGGGCCTTCGACGTCTGCGTCAGATGTCACCGCGAAACGTTGAGGACCAATCTGTTCGGCAGAGGCGGCCCACTGATGCCGCACGTGCAATCCGACTCGCAGAAAGTCGACGCCACGGTGCTCGCCAAGAAAGCCGCGACCGACGCATGGAAGTCGTACTTGCGCCTGCGTGCGACACAATCGAAATAGACGAATCAAGACCGACGTCCTGCCGCGATCGCGCAGCGACAAGCGGGCTGAACCTGTAACTTGCTCTGACTGCACCACTGAGGCACGGCCGAGTGACGTTTAGAACAGAACGAGCAGGAACAGAACAGACGAAGCGATGGTCACAATTCACCACATCAATTGCGGGCCACTTCTGGTTTCGGGGTATCCGATGGTCGTTTGCCACTGCCTGTTGCTGGAGGATGGAGGCCGCCTGGTGCTGGTTGATACTGGAATTGGCTGCTGATGTCCGGAACCCGGCGAAACGACTGGGGCAGCAACTGATCGACATGGCGGGCTTCCACTTTAACGAAGCTGATACGGCGGTCAGGCGAATCGAGGGCCTTGGCTTTCGGTCTGAGCAGGTGAGCGACATCGCAGGGTGGCCCAGCCACGAGCGGTTACTGTTTCGGCTCTTCGCAACACCCGGGGGTGGGTGGTAAGAAAGCGGACATTCTGGTTCTCTGCAGGTCTTGAGTTACCAAGTCTTGACTTTGCAGAGCGCGCAGAATGTCCACAAAGGTGTTGTATCGAGCGTTGGGGTTGAAAGGCTACGATCTCGTCGATTGTTGGGAGACAGCGCACGACATCTCGGTGGTGGTCGAGTGGCCGCGCGAGAAGTGGTGTTGTTCTAACTGTTGCTCGCGGCGCGTCACGCTGCATGAGTGGCATCAGCGGTCCTGGCGAAACGTGCCCATCGGCCTCAAGCCCACCTGGGTCCACATGTCCGTGCCGCGTGTTAAGTGCACCGACTGCGGAGCCTGTCGGCGGATTGAAGTCACATTCGCCAGCC
>JAKFWA010000096.1 GCA_021732995.1 Planctomycetaceae bacterium
TCACTTATCCCGTAGTAACGTCGGTCCGAGGATCAAGACGATGAGCATTGAAGTTCTCTACCACACGTGCAACCTCGGTAATAATACTGATCGCAGAAAACGACTACGCGGCGCTGCAACACAATTCGGGAGGGCGAGGCTCCTGCCGAGCCGCTTCGAGTAGCTGGCACGGCTCGGCAGCAGCCTCGCCCTCCCTTGCTCACCATCCGGTTCCGTCACGCTGCAGCACTCTTCGCGACTGCGCCTCGCAGATTGTCGTCTTTCGCTCCGCGAAAGAACGCGCCCTTTCGCGGAGCGAAAGGCGACAGTGTCTAGTTGCAGCAAGGTGCCACATCTGAGGCGCGGTTAATTTCTGCGATCCGTATTACCTCAGAGAGACAACTGAAGAGATTCAAGCAGCGGTGGCCGAACGCGATAGTCCTCAGTTCCGCCGAGGAATTGCAGGTACAATTAGATAAGGGAGCGAAGGCCTGGCAAGAATACCTGGATCAAGCGCTCCGTTCCTGAAGCTGAGCGACCAGAGGACCAGCGTTACAGGCAATTCCCTCAAGTCCCCGTAGGGTGGGTCAACCGCAGGGCGACCCACCGCGCTGAACGTGTTGATATGGAGAACGTGTTGGTCTGCCGCAAATTGGTGGGTCTCGCTCTGCTCGACACCACCCTACGATAAAAGCGATCTCCGCGCCGTCGCAGATGGCTGGAACGCAGCAGGTTGTCACAGGCCGGACTTCCCCCGAACCCCCAATCCCCCAACCTCTCTCACACAAACGTCTCCACAGTCCACCCACCGCGCAAGCCATAAGCAAGTCGACATGACTTTCATTAGGCGCGGCACGATTGCCTTTCGAGCATTGTGAGGTCCGCCCCCTGTCGTATATCAGTATAGCCTCTTTATATGGACTGGATCGCTTTCACAGCTAGGTAATTCATATTCATCAATCGAGCCCCCCTTTTTTGAGCTCAACTCGCAAATACGATTTATTAATGTCCGGTCTGAGTGCTCATCTGCGGGCCTAAGCAATATTATACAGAGGCAACGATTCTTCCTGTCGAACACATGGATCGCCATCCGCAATCTGGCATTTCTGTAATCCCCGTCTCCCCGTGATGTGGATGACGCAACAGCGGCCATCAAAGTGCGCGTATCATTAGGCGACGCACGAAAGTATTGGTTGTCCATATCGGGACATCGCACGACGGCAAACTCTGCTCTACTCAGCACATACTGCATCTGCATCCACGGCCATAAGAAATAAAAGCAAAGAATCAACAGCGCGCCTGCCGGCGCAATCCATTTGACTATTCGCGTTTTCATGCTGACGATGCCTAGTTTTGCGTAATATGGATCATATCTACTATCGCCTCCCGCGTGGAGGATAAGCCCGAGGCACGTTACATCTCTCGCGAATAGATGTGCGGTCACAACCGCTGTAAAGCGCTCCGCTCATCATGCGGAGCATGATGGCCACATTGGCAGCCACGCTCGGCACCTCTTCGAATAGCCCCCGCTGACTGCTAAATAGAGATCGATTCGTCGAATGACGTTCGCGTTATCGCATCGCCTTCAGCTACCCCTGCAAAAAACTCACACAAACGTCTCCACAGTCCACCCGCCGCGCAAGCCTGTGCCAGCCAGAGTTTCCTTGATAATACGCCGACCGTCTTCACCATCGAACAACAGGATATCAATATAGGCATGCCCCGTGCCGTGTGCTCCGCCCAGCACGGTTCCGCTGGCTTGCGATTCCAGAGCTTCTTGCAACTGATCTTCCAAGGCGCCTCGAGCGTCCGCTTCCTCGCCGCTCGGGAAGTTTGCCGTAGCCAGATCCAGCGAGATGTAGACCAGTTCCGCACCAGTATCTTTCAGCGGGTCCGGCTTCAGACGCCCTCTGTTCTCCAGCAGACTGAACACCACTTCCGGTAGTCGAGTCGTTCCTGCGATGGTATCACCGCGACGATGCCGACTCTGCTCCTCGATCCGGTAGCACGCATAGGAATCGAGCGGCTCCGGTTTCTCCCACTGCTTATTTGCTACTAAATCATCAATGAATTTCTGCAGTTGAGTGAGCTTGATAATCTTCGGGCCCGCACTGACCGGCGCCACGTCGATCGATCCAATCCACTGTTCGGTGCCGAATTCTCCCAGGGCTTCGTCCAACAGCAGAAACACAATCTGCTCGCGAGCTTCATCCGGCAGGTCTTCAAACGCCGGGTGCCAGGCCACAACGTGAATCACCTGCTCCTCTTCGTCCAGCCGAGTCTTCAGCAGCATGTTCTCGGCATCGGCCTCGCTCTCTTCATTCAGACGAATGGCAATTTCTTTCAGCGACTCCGGTGGCGACGCCTGCCGCGATGCGTGGAACGTCCAGTGCTTGATGCGGGGAGCCTGACTGAGCCAGTACTGCGTCAACAGTTGCAGCGGTTTCGCTCCTTCGCCGGTCAGCGTGAACGAGTGGCCGCCATCAACGCCGGGCCCGAAAACCCAGTGCAAACCCGGCAAGGTGCGATCGACGAACTGTCCCACTTCGTCGCCCAGGTCGGCGCACCGGCCGTCTTCTATGGTCTTGAAAAAGCGGTCCGCGACGGTCGGATACCACTTCCAGAAGTCCTGCACCCGCTGTTTGAACGTGGTTTGCGACCGCTTGCTGAATAACCCGAAAACCATTGCAGCACTCCTGACGAAACGAGGCAACTTCGCCATGTGCGACTCGACCACGAGTTCGCTCAACCCACCCTCGGCATCATGCCGCAGCCGCGTCCGCACATGAAGCCAACGCAGGCCAGATTGCTCAAATCCGACGCGGAAACCGATCTCGCACCTCCGACTCAAAGGTACTGGACGAGCGAGACCTTCCATCTCGACGACACCCCACAACGAGCGCCGAGGTACGACGAGCGGTTCGATGGAAACCGATTCAGACTTGTGCCGCCGCCAACGATGGGCACCAGACCATATTCAGATGGAAAGCTTCTTCACGTTCGCGACACACGCTGGTTAACATTCACTTTCGGAAATTACCTACTTGAACTCCTCGACCCATGCCTGTGGGAATTCGGCGATGAGGCTCTTTGAAGTCTTCATACTGACCTGTGCATCAGTGGGAATGGTGTTCTTCACCTGGAATGTGTGTCGGGTCACCTTCGAGATCGATGACGCGCTGCCACGCTGGGCCATGCAACGGGGCTTCCGCATTATCCACAGCGACGCACGCCCGCTGATTCAAGGCCCGTTTTTTCGGGGCAGCTCCAAAGTCGTCTTTTACGTCACCGTTGTGGATCAACAAGACAGAGTGAAGAAAGGCTGGATCTCCCTGGGCCGCTGGTCTCCCTTTGGCTTTCGAGAACAGATCGAGGAACGTTGGAAAGAATGATCGCGGGGCTCTGGGATAAAGCGCGGAGCAGATGTCAGTTATCAACGAGCGCAGATAGGCGATGTTTCCGGAGAATCAGATGACTCCAACTTCCAATCGCGGCTTATCAGTCTGGCAACTCGCTGCGGCGCTGACACTCTTCTTATTCCTGTTGGGGGTTGGCGGACTTACTGCCTCATATCGTGCAGCTCATACCCCGCGACTCAGCGATTCCTGGGACGGCCCTTTGGTTGGGGAAATCGGCTCGTGTGGAGGTCCTGTCCATCATTGGCTCTGGGAAGTTGGAGAGCACAAATCAGGCACGTCAACTTCAAACCCTGAAACTTCGTCGTCGGACACGGGATTCGTCACCTGGTTCGTCACGGTGATCGTTCCCTGGCACGTCGAGAATCAGCCTTTCCTGCTGGTGCTGTTCGGTATCTGTGAATTCGGCGTATTGGCGGGAGCCTATCAGTTGCGACACCTCGAGAAATCCCTGTGGGCCGAAAGAAAACCACGTCCATGCTCAGCCGTGGAACCCAAGCAGATTGCACTGCTGCGCGAGGCTGGCTGCAAATAGGGCCACTTGATTCAGCAGACTCTGGCACGTTGACAGCACCGGCCAAGAGAAACCCTTGGGCTACGCGTACGACGAGCAGTATTGATACTGATATCAACGCTCGCGAATATCCAACGCCGTTCAGTTGAGACGAGCAGGTTATTGTCGCATCCAACGGGCCGCCTTCAGAAAGATCAGCCGAAATGGCGTCAGAATACTGGACGAACTTCATCTCAGAGATCCGCGATTGTACCGGCATCGAATTCGGCCCCGGACTCACTGACGCTGAGGTTGCAGCAGCCGAATTGACTTACTGTTTTCGCTTTCCGCCAGACTTGCGGCAGTTCTTGCATACGGGCTTGCCGTGCGGCCGAAGCTTTCCGGATTGGCGAGACGGCGATGAAGCCTCGTTGCGAGAGTGGTTGGACATTCCCAGACGCGGCATTCTGTTTGACGTCACGCGCAATGGCTTCTGGCTGGAAGAGTGGGGCACGCGGCCGGCTACGGAAGCTGAAACTGAGCAGCGTGTCGCCGAACTGGTCTCGGCCGCGCCAAAACTGGTGCCGATTTTTGCGCATCGGATGATACCGTGCGAGCCGCATCAGGCCGGAAACCCGGTCTTCTCAGTCCATCAGACGGACATCATCCACTTCGGAGTAGACCTCAGGGATTATCTCATCCACGAATTCTTCACCAAGCCAGACATTGGCGTCTGGCCACTACCAGATACGATTCGGCCAATCCGCTTTTGGGATGTGAATCGGTTTCAGAGTGTGCGCTGGGGCACGGACGGCGTCGTCTTCTTTGATAACAGCAGTGGAGTGCTACCGTAAGTACCAGCCCGTGATCAGCGGCTCTATGACGCTGAAGTGTTTGTCGCGCTCGCGGGCTCTTGAGGGTCCGTATCATGCCGCAGCCAGTTGTGTGGGTGGTGGTCGAGTTTCATTGTTACCTGCAACCAGCCGGGCAAGTCAGTATCTGGATGAGCGGTCGGCCGTTAGATGACGATGACGACAGTGAACTGGAGGACGTGGCCGTCAAACTCGTGGGGCCGGTGCCTCAGATCGAAGGCAACCGCATCGTCCGGGTGTTGCAGGAACAGTTGGGCGCGGCCGGGGTCACCGTGCTGCGTTCCGGAGCCTCGGATGATTGAATCGCGGCCGGATCATCGGAAGTACCGCAGCCAGTAGCTCCTGCAAATCCCATTAGCCGCTCGCGAGTGGGGTTGCGTCGTGCTGGCGATCCGCGTCCAATCTTGACTCGGGCCGTGCGGACTGCAGAATTTCCCTGAGAAGTTCGAGGGTTCTCGTCGATGCTTTCGATGACGTGCACCTTGCCAGCAATTTGATCAACCGCTTCGAGGAACGATTCATGCTGACGATTTTGGGCCGATCTCCACGCAGCCAGCAGGGATATTGCGACGGTATTTCACGCCGGGACTTCCTCACCATCGGCGGCTTCGCTCTGGGCGGTCTGGCTCTGCCGGAAGTCCTGCGGGCGGAAGCGGAAACTCGCAGCGGTTCGTCGCACAAAGCCATTATTAACGTCTACATGCCCGGCGGGCCTTCCCACATCGATCTCTGGGACCTGAAGCCGGACGCGCCCGCCGAAGTGCGCGGCGAGTTCCGTCCGATCTCCACCAACGTGCCGGGCATTGAGATCTGTGAACTGTTCCCGCGCATGGCGCAGATGATGGACAAGTTCATTCCGGTGCGGTCCATCGCCGACGCCGACGGCCTGCACGACGGTTATCAGTGCATGACCGGTCGCAAGAAGTCCGACCGTCGTCCGCCGGGAGGCTGGCCAGCCGCAGGTTCCTGGGTGTCAAAGCTGCAGGGCAACGTCAATGGAGCCGTCCCGCCGAACGTCGCGTTGATGTACACCGTCGGCAACCGTACCTGGGGCGAGCCCGCTGATGGCGGCTTCCTGGGTGTCTCACAGACACCGTTCAATCTGCTGGGCAGCAAGGCTCGCAGTTCGTCGGAAGGCATGGTTCTGCAGGGCATCACGCTCGACCGCCTGCGCGACCGTGATCAACTCATGAAATCCTTCGATGGCTTCCGTCGCTCGGCGGATTCGAGGGGTGTCATGGACAGTATGGATATTTATACCCAGCAGGCGATTGGTATTCTCACCACCTCGAAGCTGGCTGAGGCGCTCGATCTCTCCAAAGAAGATCCGCGCATTCTCGCTCGTTACGGCAAGAGTGACGAAAAGTTCCAACGCGACGGTGCTCCACGCATGGTGGAGAACCTGTGCGTGGCTCGCCGACTGGTCGAAGCGGGTGCGCGGTATGTCTCGCTGAACTACAGCCGCTGGGACTGGCACGGCGGCGACGGTATGAACTTCCCCATGTCGCGTGAGGAATTTCCGCTGCTCGATCAAGCTCTGTCGGCACTGGTTACCGATCTCCACGAACGCGGCATGGATAAAGATGTGTCGGTCGTGGTGTGGGGTGAATTCGGCCGCACGCCAAAAATCAACAATATGAACAGCCGCGACCACTGGCCGCAGGTGTCCTGCGCGATGCTCGCCGGCGGCGGTATGCGAACCGGTCAGGTCATCGGCAAGACCAACCGCTATGCCGAGTACGCCGTCGAACGCCCCGTCAAGTTCCAGGAAGTCTTTGCGACGCTCTACAAGAACGCCGGAATTGATACTCGCCAGGTCCGTATCTTCGATACCGCCGGAGTCCCTCAATACATGGTCGAAGACGGCATTCAGCCGATCCACGAAGTGATCTAGGACGGATTCGAATCTCGCCCCTGCTTCTTCAGCGCTTGCTGCGCGCGGTGAATAAGCCGCTCGCACATCTCATGTAGTTCCGTTGAATCTACTCGCTTGAAATGCGCAAATCGCTGCCGCAGTTCAGTCGGATCAAGCACCTGACACGTTGGCTGGAGATCATAAAGCACAATCGCAAACTCTGCTGTCGTCTGCATGGACCTGAGATTCTCGACCGGGCACCGCGCGATCTGTTCAATGCACAGCTCAATGAGCTTGCAGCAATCATCGCCCCGGCCAATCACGGTCGCGGTCCTGATCATCCAAGGGCGGTAGGAAAAATCGCTCAGCTTCGCAGTACCCAGTACTTCGAGCAACTGCGCATAGTCCTTCTTCGAAACAGCGGCTTCTACACGCCCACAATAGTACTTAGAATACGCCCCCGGATAGATCACAGCCGCCACCAGGAACGCGACAGCTACCCACTGCCACCACGTCGTGCGTGCCAGTTCAACTCGCTCTTCCGGCATCGTTGTGCTCCCGAAAATGCGCAGCTCATCCCGGCCAATTTGTCCGAAGGCGTTCGCCCTCACGGTCAAATAGAATCTATTGAGTTCCCGGACTACGATCAATTTGGGCTAGATTCCAACCGGCGATCCTCGCGCAGCGCCCTTTCGCGCAACTATGCAAGGCATTGTATGAAGATATGGTTTGCCATCATCGGTTGGGGTGCTTGCCTGCTGGTGTTTTCCGGCTTGCTGCTCGATGCAGAAGCAGTTGGGCAAGATGGGAAGAAGCCGTCGAAGGTCGAGTCTCCCGCGACTCAAAAGATCCCGATCGACTGGGCTGTGCTGGTGAAGTCTCTACGGAGTTCCAATACGGCGCCGCAAATCCGAGGACCCAATCCCAAGTTTCCTCCGGGCTATAGTTATGCGGAGCAACGGCGTATCGACAAAACAGTGCATGTGCTTCTGACCTGCACCGAGGACGCATGGAGCGAACTCGTTCGTAATGTCTCAACTCCTGGATACTCAATGACAATTGAGGTCGGCGCGGGGGCGACCTGGTTGACCGTTGGTGACGTCTGCGAGCGGATTATCAGAGACACGTTGGTAGCGCAGTACGAACAGGTATTTGATTCGTACAAGTTCACTGATCTGGAACTTCCGATCAATCGTAATCCTGCGTTCATAGACAGAGAGAAGCTTCTGGCGTGGTTGGAGACTCGGCGGGGTGTTCCGGTCGTACAGCTACAAATTGAACACGTTGAGGACGTCTTGAAGCGAATGCGCAGTGGAGAGGGGAAAGCAGAGGGGGAATTAAGAGCGAAAGTGATTGCTGGATTGGAGGATTTAATCGATGACTTGAAAGTCGTGGGAGCGGCCAGAACCAGTCCTAAGCTATTTATCTACCGCGAAACGTCGGGATATTTGTATGATGACCCGCGACCGCAGCCCCAGTTTGAATCGCCCAAGAAACAATAACAACGTGTGGCGTGCGAAACAGAATTGCTAGCTGCGTCGTAACATTCGGGCTCCGGAAATTATCTACGCATGATGCCGGGAATGACGGCCGAGCGAATCTGTCTGGAATCGGAGACGAAGAATCGCGACCACCCCTCACCTCCAGCCCCTCTCCTCCAGCCCCTCTCCTCCAGCCCCTCTCCCCGGTGGACCTGGGCGAGGGGAGCGCTGAAAGTAGTAGGCACATTCCATGTGCCGTGACCCTCTGCCCGCAGAATGTGGGGCAAGTTTCCAACGTGCCTGAAAACGAGCACGATGAGATCGTGCTTCGCGAAAAGGCGGACGGCACATGGAATGTGCCTGCTACTTTAATTGGCTTCGATGCTCGCGGGGTGCAACTCAGGCTTCGGTTTTGATGCCGAGCACTTTGGGCAGCGGGGCGGGGTCGAGGTCGGCGACGTTGACGTTGTTTAGCTTGGCGGCTGCGGCGGCGAGACCGGCGATTTGGCCGGTGGTCATCCAGACGGGCTCCATGCGCAGGACGCTCATGGCGAGGTGAGTGGATGACATCGCCACGGGAACCAGCAGGTTATCGAGCGATTTCGGTAGCATCGCTCCCCACGGGATCTGGCCGGGTTGAGCGGGGCCAGTGGCTTTCGAGGGATACCACAGCACGCCTTCCATAAAGCCTTCGACGGCGAAGCGGCGATCGTGACAGGGGTGCACGTCGAAGCTGTGTTCGCCCATTGCGATCGCATGTTCAACGACCGGTGTGCGGCCGGTTTTCATATCCGGTATAAAATTATTTTGAGTGACAATTGCGCGACCTTCAATTCGTCGGCCTTGCCGCACATAGATCTGCCAGGGCCAACCGCCGTTGTCGGTGAATTCGTCAGTGCAGATACTCAGCTCTTTTACCTGCAGGCGAATATCATCCGGTACTCGCGGGTCGTTCTGCAGGAACCAGAAAAACGTCGCAGCGTGCTCCACATGAAATTGTTCCAGACGAGCGCGATGTTCGCGGTTGGCTTCCGGCCAGGACCAACTGACTCCGGGGCAGTTGAGACTGGTGAGCCACTCGATATGCCCGTTGAATTCACGTTTCAGTCCGGGCAACACGACGCCGCTGAAGATGCTTTTCACGCGACCGGCTTTGAAGTCCATCAGCAGCGGTTCGATATCGACGATGTGCTGCTCGTAGGTGGCGGGTTTCTCGATGGGACGGCGACGTTGAGGGTCTGCAGTCAAGACCGCTCGCGCACAGAAGGCTTGAATCGCGGGAGATGGTTCACCGGTATCGCGCGTCTGAATCTGCTTGCCGGTTCTGAAATTCATATAATGAATTCCCGCGAGCGACTCGCCGAATTCATCACGGCCTTCGCGACCAACTCGGCAAGGTACTTTCGCGGCGGCGGCAAGATCACCTTCGTAGGTGCCATCAATAAACGTGTGCGCAACGATGCGATAGCGTTTGCCGTTAGCGTCTTCGACGGTGACTTCCCGGATACGTCGACCGGCTGCAGCCTGGCCGGGCAGGGGGGCATCTCCATTGATCGCGGCACTGACGATGGTGGTGCGTTTCCACCAGTCGAGCCGATCCGAGGCAGACATCAACAGATTCGTGAAAGCCTGCTCGGCGACGGAAGGTTCGTAGAACCAGCCATCCTTGATCAGCGTCCATTCTTTGGAAGCGCGGCCGATCTTGTCTTCATACAGCCTGCGGACTTCGTCAACGAATTCCATCACGAAGCCGCCGAACAGATGGCGGCGCACGGCGTCGGTGGTGCACAGACCGCTGGCGGCCATGCCACCCGCATGACCTTTGGGGCAGGCCAGAATGACTTTGGCTCCGCGGCGCGCGGCTTCAATCGCGGCGGCAATGCCACCGGGCGTTGAACCGTAGACGAAGACGTCACAGACGCGCGGGCGATCGGCTTCCTGGGCGTTCAACGCGGCCAATGGTGCGGCGACAGCCAGAGTGCCGCACGCTTGCAGGAATTCGCGACGATGCAGTTCAGGCATGAGCTAGCCTTGGAACGTCAACGTCACGCGACCAACTATTCGCCTTTGTGGTAGCCGAGCGACGAGATGACGTCGAAGAGTTCTTCGTAAGTGATGAAACGACGGCGATGCGTCAGTTTGTAGCTATCGATCGCGTTCGCCAACTCACGAGCGTCCGGATGATAGGAATCGCGGGTATCACGGAACTGACGGCGTTCCGGTCCGTCCGATCGAGTTGCACCATTCTGCCGACGATCGGTGAAACCACCCACGGTTTCGGTAGGCTGTGGCAAGGTCATGGCGTTCATGCTCGATCTCCAGAGATTCGGCGAGGGGAAGTGACAAAAACTTTCCGGTTAAATTCAACCTAAGTCACAATCTTCCCGCAGGCGGAATCCTCGCCCGGAGTTTCGCGAATCGACGCGTCCTTAACGCGGACCAGAACGGCACAATCCTCACAGCCGGCACAAGCCAACCGGCGGTTGATGAGGAAGAGCTGACCGATTTGTAACCTGAGTTCGGGATCGGGAGCGGTGTTCTCGCCGAATCCAATGATTCAATGCCAGCTCAATAGCCACTCGCTCCCCTCGCCCCGCGATGCGGTGAGAGGGCTGGGGGTGAGGGGCGGCGTTGGCTTTGTCCCCCTCTTCCGGCCTGACGGCCTCCTTCTCCCCCCTTCCGAAGGGGGAGAAAGACTTGGGCGGCGCTTCGGCTTTCAGCGTCGTCGTTCTTGTCCCGAACTCCGGCCCGCGCCGATCAATTCTGCGGAAGGCCATTGTCCTGTGGCTCACACGTCAGAAGAATGGCGGTACCTCTCTCCATGGAAAGCGAGACCGCATCATGTCGCAGGCGATTGTTGATCCCGTGCAGCTTCGGCAGTTCGCTCAAACCCTGAAGCAGTTCAATGAAGACCTGTTGGAGAAAACGACCTCGCTGGCCGGTCAACTGGCGACGCTCAGCAATACCTGGCGCGACCAGGAGAACAAGAAATTCTGCGAGCAGTTCGAGCAGCACCTGCGGCTGATGGCTCGGTTCATCGAAGCGAACACGGAACACATTCCGTATCTGCTACGGAAGGCGGAACACATTGAAGAGTATTTGCAGCAGCGTTGATACGTCCGTGTGTTTTGCATCGCCCGGAAGCGCAGCCGATGCAGGGCGGCACTTCTCAAGCACAGGTCTGCTGCGAGAAACCCTCTCATCAGGAGCAAGCTGTGGTCGTACGAGCGATCGCTGCTGTGGTCATGACTCTGTCATTCCTCGCAGCCTGTTTGCCGCTGTTCGGGGGCATCGTCGCCTCGGGACGGCTGCCGTACTCAATGGGCGTCGAGGGCACGGAACTCCACATTTATTTTCACAGCAGCAGCGGCAGCGCGTACGACGGGATCATTGTCTTCGTGAGCATTGCCCAAGTCGTTGTACCACTGCTGATCTTCTGCGTGTCGCTGGCGGTGTTCTTGCTATCAATCCCGCGCCACGGACAAAGACACGCCGTCGAGGCCGACAAAGAATAGAAATCGAAACAGCAAGAGCCGGGCTGAGGATGAACTCATCCCGCAGTCCAGCTCTGCCTGTGTGTCAGTTCGTCAATCAGAAGTCGTGCAACGTGTCTACGACTTCTTCTTGTCGACCTTCAGTTCCGTCAACGCTTTCACGAGCTGTGGGCCGTGCTCGGCGGTGTTGACCTGCTTGTCGCCGAAGATGTGCTTGATCTTGCCATCCTCGCCGATGACATAGGTCCAGCGCTTGGCGTTGCTCTTCTTGTCCGCGACCAGACCGTAGTCCAGAGCGGTCTTGCGATCTGGATCGCTGAGGATCGGGTAATCCAGATCCAGGTCCTTCGCGAACTTCGTGTTGTCTTCCACGGTGTCGCAACTGGCTGTGAAGTAGGCGACGTTGAACTCACGCAGCGCCTTGCCGGTTTCCTTCAGCGACTTGCACTCTTTGGTGCAGCCGCCGGTGAAGGCCTTCGGGAACCAGGCGACCACCACGGTCTGCTTGCCCTTGAAGTCAGACAGCTTGTAGGTCTTGCCATCGCTGCCCTTGAGTTCGAAGTTCGGAGCGTCGTCGCCCACCTTCAGCTCCGCAGCCATCGCCGCCGAACTCAGGCCCAGCACGACACCAGCTCCCAGCAGGAGCCCTTTAAGAAATCGCATGGTCTATCTCCCATCGTATTGCGAGAAGTCGCCAACGCACGTGGTCGGCGCTGGGGTGAATGTAGCCACTGGCGGACGCTTTCAGCCACGGTGCGGGCCTGTCCTGACCGCACTGAGTTGCCTTGATGCCAGTAACCGCAGTTCTGCAGATTCGATGCTGTCTGGCCAGAAACTTCACTCTGCCAGCCTCCCACCGCTCAGCCGTCACGCTTTCGCGTTGGTCGCTGCGGACATTCAGTGGTGGCATTGAGTTCGCTTGCTACTCTGCTCAGGCACGCGAGCAATCTACCTGCGGATGCTACTACTCATGAAAGGGGCCACTCTCGTGAAAGTCGACCAGTCCGAAGTCAATCAGAGCGTCCGAAACTATTTGACAACGCCCGAAGGCCAGAAGCTGATTGAAGGCCAGACCCTGTCACTGATATTGGGCGTCGGCATTGCAGGACTCAAGGGAGTGGGAGCGATTGTGTGCATGGCCACGATCCGTTTCCTGTTCACGGGCGTCCGCCTGGCATGGTCGGCCGTCACCTTCAGCGACTACCGCAGCCAAACGGGACCCAAGTATCAGAAGCGGCGGGACGAGGTTGTTGGTCTGATTGGATATCCCATTATCGTTGGCCCGGAACGCAGCGCGGGCGTGCATTGTGGACTGGTACTGGGGTCTTTTGCCGCGGCTCCCGCAGACGTTTTGGAGCGCCTCTCGGAAGACTTCGGTAACATCTACACTGGCGAACGGGAGGATGCAGGGACGAAGCGTCTCGTGCGCCTGCTGCGTGACGACAGCTACACAGAAAATCGACGTCGGCTGGTGCCGCAGGAGTTCAGCGAGGGATATGAATTATACCTGTTTGACGCCGAGTTGAAGCTCGCCGACTGTTACACTGGAGAAAACGTGCGAGCGGCCTATGCCGCCCTTCCCGGTCCCGTCGGGCCGATCATGCAAGTACCCTGGACCGCCATTGAAAGTGGCGTTCGACTGGAACCCGGCGACTGAATTACCGTCCCTGCTCGAATACTACCGCACGTTTCCTGTACTCGCTTATACGGATCGCACAAAAAGATATTGCGTATAAGGCTGAACGGCTGAGACGAGACTCTGAGCTGCTCAGCCAGTTTCGCGGGTACGGGCGAGGAGAGGTGATCCTCAAGAGCAGACGCTGATCCCGAACTCAGGTTTCAAGAACGTGGCTTGGCGACCTTCTTGCGTGTCGCCGCTTTCTTGCTGGTCGTCTTCTTGCTTGCAGCACTGCTGACAGCTTTCTTCGTAGCCTTCTTTGCAGCTTTGGTTGGCTGCGGCTTGATCGAGGTGGCTGGCTCGGGCGCCGTGCCACCGAGCTCAATACCAAACATGGCACCGAGATCGACGTCGTCCAGGCCGCCCTCACTGGAGCCTAGTTCCTGATTCAGGTTGTCTGCCGCGACGGCTTGCGACACCAGTTCATGATGATCAACTCCGCGCAATTTAAAGAGTAACTCGGGCTGATGATCGAGTCGCGCACCGACTCCGTACATCACCGCCGCGACATGTTTGCAACAGTACGCGCCATCCGGGCAACTGCACTTCAGCTTGATCTCACTGGGCGCGGGAAACAGACCCTTCTTCTGTCGCGTCAGCCGTTTCATCACGCCATCGGAGAACTTTCCGGAGAGCAGATCCAGCAACGAATCAATCGACGCCGAGCACTCGCGTTTGATGGTCGTCCACTGCGCTTCTGGCAGGGCCGTAATTTTGATTTCAACAGAATAGGTTTCTGAGCCGGCAACGAGGGCTTCAATGAGCTTCGGCTTGATCACCAGATCGACGACGGAGCCATTGCGCACATACGTCGCGCCGCGAGGCAGACGATTCGCATAGTCGCGATAGGACTCCAGGTTGTCGCACCACGATTTGCCCCAGAACGTCGTCGCGATCTTGCGACTCGGCAGCTTCACGGGCGCCGGCTCACGACCCTGCTTTTCCGCACGGTGACGAGCTTCGGCGGCACCGTTGGCGAGTCTCTGCGCGACCGGTACGTACTCTTGATACCCGTAGTCATCCCAGCCCATCCTGAACTCCGTTCAAATATCAATCATGAATGAAAATGATTTATCAACCAATCAGCGTATCAATCTTAGAGACCGTCAAACCACTGAGAATAGCTGCCAGCTTACAGGCCGAATTCGGGAGGGCGAGGCTCCTGCCGAGCCGAATTTCCGATCCGTTACGGCTCGGCAGGAGCCTCGCCCTACCAAGTTCTCGTACTACGCCTCGTCTGATGCTCGAGTAATGTCCAGAGACACAAACTTCAACAACTCCTTGTCGCTCATCTCGGTCAGCATCACTTCGCCTTCGCTGCCCTTGCCGAGGATCTCATCGGCCAGAACCTGCTTGTCGCGAAGCATAGTGTCGATGCGTTCTTCCAGCGTGCCCTTGCAGACGAACTTGTGCACCAGCACGTTGCGCTTCTGGCCGATCCGGAAGGCTCGATCGGTCGCCTGATTTTCGACGGCTGGATTCCACCAGCGATCGAAATGAATGACGTGCGAAGCCGCCGTGAGATTCAGACCCGTGCCGCCGGCCTTTACTGAAATCACAAAGAACGGCAGGCCGTCTTCTTCCTGAAAGCGCCGCACCAGTTCCTTGCGTTTAGCCACTGCGACTCCGCCGTGCAGCACCAGGCCCGGTTGCTGGAAGACACCTTCAAGAAATTGTGCGAGCGGTTCACACAGCGCTTGAAACTGAGTGAAGACCAGCACCTTTTCCTGCCGCTCACGGATCTGCTCGCAGATCTGAGCCAGACGCAGGAATTTCGCGCTGTCGGCATCGGTATAGTCCGGCTGCGCCAGGAACTGCGACGGGTGATTGCAGATCTGCTTGAGCTTCATCAACGTCGCCAGTACGACCCCGCGCCGTTGCATCCCATCCACTGCTTCCAGTTGTTGTTCCAGCTCATTCACGATCTTTTCATACAGCACGGCCTGCTTCCTGGAGAGGCCGCATTCAACCTTCATTTCAGTCTTGTCAGGCAAGTCGGGAACGATTCGCGGATCGGTCTTCATACGCCGCAGAATATAAGGCTGCACCAGCCGGCGCAATGAACCGTAGGCCAGTGAGTCCTGCTGCTGATTGAGTCGTTTCACGAAGTCTTTGAATTGCTTTGCATTGCCCAGCAAGCCGGGGCAGCAGAAATCGAACAGCGACCAGAGGTCTCCCAACTGGTTCTCGACCGGAGTACCCGTCATGACGATGCGAGCCGATGCCTGCAGCTTCTTGATTGATTTGGTCTGCGCTGACGAAGCGTTCTTGATGGCCTGTGCTTCATCGAGCACCACCAGTTTCCAACGGCATCGACTTAACCATTCCGCACGCCGGATCAAGGTATAAGTCGTAATAACTACATGATAATCGGCCAGTTCCGCTTGCGGATTATTTGCCACCTTGTCGAGCGTTTCGGCCGGACACTCCGAGCGATGTGCATAAAACACATTGAGTTGCGGAGCGAACTTTGCCAATTCCTGCTTCCAGTTACCGATCAGCGACGCGGGCACAACCAGTAAACTCGGTTCAGGCGAATCCGTCTTGAGTCGTAACAACAAATCGATCACTTGAATGGTTTTGCCGAGGCCCATGTCATCCGCCAGGCACGCGCCGAAACCGAGTTGCGTCAGGAACCACAGCCAGCGCACGCCGTCCGACTGATAGGGTCTCAGCGATGCGCGCAGCCCCTCGCCCGGCGAACAACCCACTACACCGCTGGGGTCGCGAAGCTGCTGGAGCGCGGCTTCCAATCCGCTACCCGCAACGACAGTGGTCCAGTCCGGTGACAGGTCCAGTTCATCCTTATCACTGGCGAGTTGCGCACCGGCCAGTAGCCGCATGCCCTCCAGGAAGTCGATACCACCCGCGTGGTTGTCCTGCAGTTGTTCCCATTGGTGGAGAGCCGCTTGCAACTTGCCCTGATCGACTTCCACCCACTTGCCCCGGAGCAAAGTGAGGCCTTCGGTCGCGGCGAGTAATTGTTTGCGTTCAGCGTCCGTTAGTTCGGCGCCGTCGAGGGCTAAGTCGACTTCGAAATCCAGCAGGCTGCCAAATGCGGGGTCCTTCTGCTGGCCGATGCGAACCTGCACTTGCGGCCGCGGCGGCTTGCGAGCACGCCACCAGTCCGGAACTCGCACCACCAACCCGCTTTGCTCCATCACAGGAACGTCGCGCAGAAAGCGATACGCTTGCGAGATTGTCCATGCCTGTGGCTGAAACAATTGCCTGGTGCTGAGAAGTTCCTGGATGAGCGGACTTGTCTCGCTCGCCGTACGAACTGGAGTCAGCAGTTCCACCAGCTTCGCTTGATCGTGTTCGCTCGCATACTGTTTCAAAGCTTGTGCGAGTGGTAAATGTTGTACCTTTCCGGTTGCAGATAATTGATGAGTATAAGTCGCCAGGAATGCAAATGGATGATTCGGATCCCGCTTGTTCTCCGCCAGATGAAAGGTGACTCGCCCCAGCAGATGCCAATGCGGATTCACCTCGCGCAGCAAGGCTGATAATCCCCCCTGCGTTTCGGCAGCCAGTTCACGCACCAACTCGGCCAGTTCTGCCCACAACGTCTTAAGAACGTCAGCAGTCAGATACTCCAGGCCACGCATGGGTGGAGCATCCGCAATGACGATGGCTAACTGGAGGTCGTCCGGTAACTTCGGATCAGCCTTTGACGACCCGCCAAACGCCGCGAGTCCCGTTTCATCGAGCTGGCCCAATGCTTGAAAGAATCTCCGCGCCCATTCTCTCCAGAACAGGAACCCGGCCGGCAGTGAGTTCTTGAAAACCGGCTTCGCGAGCAGCAGCAGTCCCTCGGCGGGCGACTTGGCAAACGCTGCCTGCAGCGACGCGCGATCGGCCTCGCTCAGCGAATTTCCGGCAGTTGGCGATGTGTCTTCGGCGGAGACGGCCTCGGTCAACAGGCGACCGTGGGGAGTAACGACGATCTGGATGCTCATGATTGCCGAACCGTAGCACTGCATTGGCTGTCAGTGAACTGTGTGCTAACCAGCACTGCGGAGCAGCAGGTTGGGTGACATCCATGTCTGGTCTGTACTGCATTCCAACGATGATCAAACTTGCCGATCAATTGACTCGGAGTTCGCCATCGAGCGTTCCAGCGAACCAGCAGGACTCATAATTCTTAATTACTGACCGCGCGGGCGCCTCTCACACGCGCCAGGTGACCTGCGGCGATCGCTCACTGCGCCGCGTTCATCAGGGGCCGAGTCCAGGAGACCAACTTATCAGCGCCGGCCGCGCGAGCGTTATCAACCATCGCGACGACTTGTCCGGATCTGACCCACATGATGGAGCCGTAGCCCTGGCTGCCTCTCGCATGTCAACTATTCTCGGGAATGTTCCGCTGAGTGTGTGTATTAGACAGCTCTTGACCGCCGGAATTATGCAGATGTTCGTGGGTGGCTGCGGTTGCTGTATCGACGGCTGTTGGAGACTTGCGATCCCCGAGGCACGGTCAGTTTTGTGGTCGGCACTCTCCGTGTGCCGACATGCCCGCACACGGAGAGTGCGGGCCACTTCCTCTGCGCGGCTCCTGTTGAGTATCAATGCGATCCGGCTGCGCCATCCTGCGCATTATACGAATCGATCAATTCATATAATGATTTTCGGCGCGTACCAGATCGAAGCTCTGTCGGATAACTTCGGTCTGAGAAACGATGAGGCACGGGGCGGGTCGCAGTTGCTTGTGGCAATCCCGTGTGAGGCTCCGAGTTGAGACATTCGTGCGCAGTATTCAAACACGGCGTAGTTGACAGATAGTTCTGCGCCCGCAAGAGTGGCTGGCTCGCCGGGTTCATCGTTTGATCGCACCTCAGCAGCGAAAGTGACGCCATGCCGATTCTGTCTTTGAAAGCTGCCCGCGAGCTTGAAGCGTCTTTCAAGGGGCGTATCACGTCGTGGCATGAAGCGCATGCCGAGTTTCGCGGCCAGCCTTCGGTGCTGATTCCCGAGTCGGCTGAAGACGTCGGGCGGGCATTACGTTTGGCGCGAGCCGCCGGGCGGCGTGTCTTCGTGCGCAGTGGACGCAACGTGTCAGCCACGGATGTCGGCAAGACGCCCGCGGCAGATGCGGCCATCGTGAGCATGGAGGAGTTCCGGCATGTGGACATCAAAAACAGCCGAGTGATCGTCGGAGCCGCCGCGACGACGGCCGACGTCGCCGAAAAATTATTCGAACAGCAATTGTTCCTGCCGCTGGGCGACAACCCGACGCAGAGTATCGTGTCTGCGGCGCTGAGCATGGACGCGTCGCCCTTTCTACGCAGTGGCGCGGGGCTTGGTGCGCTTGCAGACTCTGTACTAGAGGCCGAGGTCATTCCGACGATGGGGCCCGGAGCAGGTAAGCCGAAGATGCTCCAGAAGAATGCCCTGCGTGAGCTGCTGGCTGGCGACCGCTCGGCTGTGATCACCCGGCTGATTTTTGATGCCGGGATCGACAACACCAGCGAGCCTGACCGCTGGACGCTGTCTTGGATGGTTCCTTACGAGCGGAAGGCGTTCGCCAAACTGTGCGACTCGTTGTTCAGCCCGGCTCCCCGTGAAGGTTCCATTCCGGCAGGTGTCGATTTGAGCGTCCGCGCGACGTCGGCTGCTTTCGCGATGAAGCTCATCATTGTCCGCGCCACCGGACATGGAGACGCTGACAATCGAACGGTGCAGACAGTCATCGAAGCGGCCCTGCAGCGAGCCAAACTCAGCGGACTCACTCCCGCTGCGGCGAGCGGACCGGGTTCCAGTGTCGCCGCGTGGGTGGCCACCGGACCGAATCTCGCCGCCGCTGACGAGGTGCTGCGACGATATGGCAGCAACGCGGCTCCGCGCTCTTACGAGAAGGTTCGTGAGAAGTTCCTCGCCGCCGTCGAGTTCACCATCGGCACGAACACTCGCACCGGCCGCAAGCACGCAACAGACGTGCGAGGTTGGGCTGAACTGCAGCTCGCGGCGAGCGGTCAGGTGGTGGCCCGCGCGGAACTTTCCGACGAGAACGCCGATCCTAAAGTGGCTCAAGAAGCTCGACGGATCATCGCCGCAGCCATTCCCGCTGATAAGGCCTCGCCGACAGCTCCGGTGTCCAGCCGAGCCGTCGTTCGACGTTCGCCTGCCCGAGCGATCATGCGTGATGCCGAGGTGTTGCCGACGGTCACGCCCACGTTGAACTTCGAGCTGCCAGTCAGCAGCCTGGCTGATCCGGCTCTTATGCCCGGTTTTCGAGGAGATCTCTACCAGGCTACCAGCGGATTACAGTATCAACGGGCGATCAGGCAATATGCAGTAACATCATACTCACCTGCGGTTGTAGCAGCCCGTATGACACCCAGATACGTCGCAGCGCCACTGGACGCGGCGGACGTGGCGACTGCCGTGACCTATGCCGCCGCCAATGGGCTCAAGGTTGTGACCAGGTCCGGCGGCCATCAATACTGCGGCCTGTCGTCGGGCGGAAATAATACCCTGCTGCTGGAGATGAATCGCTTTAACAAAGTGGTCTTCTCTCCTGCCACAGGTACGCCAACCAGGGTCACAGTTGGTCCGAGCGTGGCACTCAGGGACCTCTCGCAGAAACTCTACAGCAAGGGCGTGGTCATCCCGCACGGTGAGTGTCCGCTGGTGCGACTTGGCGGCCACGTGCAGTCGGGCGGCATCGGCCATCAGCTTCGCAGCCTTGGTGCCGCGTTGGACTGGGTGAGTTCCTTCAAGATGGTTACGCGCGATCCGAACGCAGCGGGAGACCTGTATGTCGAGCGTCAATTCACACGCCCGACAGCGGGGGCAAACAGCGGACCGCCGGATGACAGGGATGTGTTCCGCGCCGTGCTCGGTGGCGGACCGAGCAGTTGGGGTGTCTTGACGGAAGTGACTTTCGACCTGGTCAGTGATAGTAAATACCCCGCATCGCGAGGGTATTCGCGCACATACTTGTATGAGAAAGACGGTTTCAAAGCCGCCATGCAGCAGATGCAGAAATGGGTCGGAAAGCAGGCGCAGGGCAGCCTGCCGAATGGGGTCGACCTGTTTATCAGTGTCGTCTCCGGTGACTTTGAACAAACCCGTCCCGGCGCGTTGCTTGTCGAAACGATGAGCCGGGACAGTTCCGGGTCAGCCAGAATCAAAGAGGTCGTCACTGCGGTCGACAGTAACGTTTCGTTACTGAGCTTCACCGCCGCGGAACTCGCGAGTCCCATCAAAGGCGCGGCGCCGATGTCGCGCATCGCTCATAAGGGCGTTCGAGAGATTGGAGTGTTCGGCCTGCCTCCGAGCGGTCGTGAGTTCGATCTGCCGTATAAGAAATCGTTGCATATTACGACGACTCAATTCTCGCCGAACTTCGTCGACCGCTTCGTCGATCTGGTTGATAACGTTTACCGAAGCAGCGGCATGAAGGTTGTCGTCCAGGCTGTAGTCGGCGGCGGCGAGTTCGCTGCAAACTCGCAGACGATGGCCACGCATATGCAGCGGCGCAACGGGCTGGCACAACTCGTCTTTGACGTGTTCTACGAGCAGCCCGGAGATCAGGCCGCCGCCGTGCAGTTCCAGAAACGCATGAAAGCGTTGCTGCAGGATTACAGTGGCGGTGCGGATATTCGTATGGCCTGGGGCACCTTCGAAGACGCCGATGCAGTCGGTGATCAACTCGACATGCGCCGCCAGGAAGTTCAGGACCTCTACTACGACTCCCGTTCCGAATACGCGCGGCTCAAGGAAATCAAGAATTATACCGATCCGAGGGATCTCTTTCATACTTCCTTCACGGTGCAGTAACCCGTTCTACTCGCCGCCGCAGACGGTATTATCCGGATCTTAGAAAATAGGCGCACGACGCTGAAACGCAGTTCGGGAGGGCGAGGCTCCTGCCGAGCCGCTTCAAGTGGTAGGTGCGGCTCGGCAGGAGCCTCGCCCTCCCAGACGCACCGTGCGGTTCCGTCAACTACATTACTCGCCGCGACTGTACCCGTTACGCGCCCCTAATTTCTGGAACCCGTATTAGCATGCCATTCTTCGTGAGAGCGATAGACTTCCCAGACAAGGTCGCGAACCGTGAAAGTCACGCCGATGTCGTCAAGCACAGCGCGGGTCACTATCGGCTTCTTGCCGAGTTCGCGTTCCAGCTCGAACACCCACGCCAACAAGTCAATGCTGTCCCAGCCGGATAGTTCGCGCAAGTCTTCGGGGAACCGATCAGAAGCCCGAATGAATAGAGGATCAACCATCCCGTAACTCGCAACCGATCGTCGTACCGCCAGGCACACCCGTTGCGCCTCAGGAGTATCCGGCAACTCGCAGTCCCGGACAAAATCATCATCCGGGTAAGGTTCTCGCTTCCGCGCGAAGTCCTCGGCCATCTCAGCGGCAGTTTTCCACCAGCACCACAACATTTGCTGTTCCTGTGGTCGTTAAACTGACAATAATACGGATCGCGGAAAATAGTTGCGCGGGCGACTCTGAGTCGTATAACACACTGAGAGTGCTCATGATGTAGTCGTCAGTCTCCAGGTGACGAGTGGAATATCAACATCGCCTCCATTGTCCGAGCATTCCGCTTCCAATGAAGCCTTCAAACGTCGTTCCTGATCCCGAACTCTGGTTCAGAACGTTTGAAAAGCAAACGTCGACAGTTCGACAAGTGAGTTGAACGCGGGCGAGATTGCCATCTTCACGTAGCGGCGATCGGCCGAGACCACCGCCGCTACTGACAGCGTGACGCCGTCATTGATCACGCTGATGACGGGTTGATAGCCGACCCCGAAACCGGTTTGAGCCGCCACGGACCGCACATTGCCGAACGCTCCCTGATTGTTCGCAAATTGATAGGCCACGTGCCGCTGAGCCGAGTGAGCGCCGCGAAAAAGCCTTGCCATCACTTCATGCTGAGGTGTCTGTCGCGCGGCTTGCTCTTCAGCCACAGGTGCCACCAGCGGCATTTCGCGACGTCCCTTATCGAGACGCACGACGACGGGCCTGGTTTCTTTGTCGAGCGACACGGTCAGCTTCTCAACCTTTTCTTGAGGACTGCCCGCGTGCCGAGTGATAATCAGCCGACCCTGCTTGCCGACGATGTTGCCATCACCCACCTTGATCCGCACTTGATACTCACCCGAGCCGCCGCGGACGCAGACATATTCGTCGTAAGTATCCTTGTTCTTGCCGCCCAGGCCGTCGTGCACCAGCACGCCGCCGCCCTGCGACAGCGGGTTTTCCACGGAGCACGTGGTCTTGAAGGGCTCGTCGACATAGAGGTCCAGGTCGCCCGTGCCCGACCATTCCAGTCGGATGATCAAGTCGCGGCGTTTGGCTTCGACGATCGCCGCCTGCAGCTTCAGAGCTTGCTCGTTGCGGCCAGCTTTCTTCAGCTCGGCAATGGCGTCGTTCGCGGCGTCTTCTGCATCGCGATGACGCTTCTCGCGGTCACGGGTCCAGGCGTTCGTCAGGATGCCCGCCGCGGCCCATTCCACCGCTTCGTAATCCTTCAACTGTTGAGCCAGCTTCAGGCCCATGACGTAAGGTTCGGGACGACTGGGTTCCAGCACGGATGCCTGACGGTACAGCTTCAGAGCGGGCGCTGTTCCACCGATGTCGGCCAGATAAGCCGCCGTCAGCAGCAGGTTCAACACGTCGTTGCCGCGCAGGTCGATCGCGGACAGCATCACGCGGTCGATGTCCTTCTCATCCCGACGGTCGAGCTTCATCGAGTACGCAAGCACGTCGTACATCCAGACTTGCGATTGCCCCGTGGCCAACGCGGCTTCGGTCAGGCTGATGACCTCACCGTACTTCTTCGCCTTGAAGAGTTTTTCCACCGCAGTGCGCACAGCCTTTGGGTCGCGTTCCTTCGCGCTGAAGTACTGGAACCATTCCTCGTCCGGATCACCCGCGCGCGGCTGCTGAGCGGGCTGAGCTTTCGGTGCTGGTTGCTCGGCTGATTTGGCCGGTGTCTTCTGCGCCGCTGGCTCTTTCTGAGCCGTTAAAACAGACGAGGACCGTGACGATGATTTCGTCAGCGGTCCTCGTTGAGTTTCACTGCCTTCGCGCACTTGCTTAGTCGATTCAGCGACTACGGTTTTTTTTTGCCCGTCGCGGCATCGTCCTTCACTTGAGCAAACCCGGCGAACGGCTTCGTCGGACGTACGGCAGCCTCTTCCTTCAGGATGCCATCCAGGATGTTGTTCAATTCCGGATCGGCGTTCTCAGCCTTAGGAGCTGCTGGTGCGTTGTTCCGCGGAGCGGCCGCAGGCAGAGCCTTCGGAGCCACGGGAACGGCCTTCTTAACCGCAGCTTGCGGCGCCTTGCGTTGCGCGACTTGAGGCATCGCTGCGGCAGGGACGTTGAAGAAACCACCGCCACCGCCACCGCCCATCATGCCACCGCCACCACCCACCGCACCGCCGCCACCGAGACCGCCACCGAACGCACCACCCAGAGCACCACCGCCAGTACCACCGAGCGACTGAGCGTTCAGGTTGATGACCAGGTCACCCACCGGGTAAACGCGGGTCTGCAGGCGGTTCTGAGCTTCGTCCACGGTCGTAATC
>JAKFWA010000032.1 GCA_021732995.1 Planctomycetaceae bacterium
CCCCTGAGGGGCGAGGGGAGCAGATGAAATAGCGCCGATGTAGAAATCAACCTCAGCGCCGGTGCTGCGACCGATCCAGTTGCGCTGCATTTCTTTAATGGACTCGGGCCAGGTCAGGTCTTCGAGTTCGTCGATCAAACGCTCAGCATAAGCGGTGATACGGAGCATCCACTGGCGCAGCGGGAAGCGTTCAACCGGGTGGCCGCCGCGTTCGCTCTTGCCGTCGATGACTTCTTCATTGGCGAGCACCGTGCCCAAAGCCGGGCACCAGTTGACCGGTGCATGTTGCTGATAGGCCAGCCGCTGCGAATCCTGATAGCGACGCACGGCTTCCGCGCCTTGAGCTTTCACATCAGCCGGGATCGGCAACTCAGAGATCGGGCGGCCGCGGCCGACTCGCTGCTTGCCATCGGGGCCGGTCCATTCGCAGGCCGGGTCGTACCAGGTGTCGAACAGCTTGAGGAAGATCCACTGCGTCCAGCGGTAGTAGTCTTCGTCGGTGGTGGCGAGTTCGCGGTTCCAGTCGTAGCTGAAGCCCAGCGACTTCAACTGCCGCTTGAAGGTTTCAATGTTCTTGGCGGTCGTGATGGCCGGATGAGTACCCGTCTTGATGGCGTAATCTTCAGCGGGCAGGCCGAACGCGTCCCAACCCATCGGGTGCATGACCTGCTTGCCGCGCATGCGATTGAAACGGCAGACGATATCGGTCGCGGTGTAACCTTCCGGGTGTCCGACGTGCAGGCCCGCTCCGGACGGGTATGGGAACATATCCAGGACGTAGAGCTTCTCTTTGCTGGCATCAAAGGGGCCGGTGGCAAAGGTTTGATGAGTGTCCCAGTATTGCTGCCACTTGGGTTCAATTCGCTGCGCGTCGTAACGAGGCATGTTTGGTTTCGTTCAAATTAAAAGTCGAGACTACAATTCAGCCGAAGCAATGCGGGGCGAATGTTATGGACCTGCGAGGTCCGAAAACAGCTTCCCGTTCCCGGACAAGAAAGTTCGAGCTCTGGCTCACAACGAGAATACTTTGCTCAGCCACAGAAGAGTTGGAACTCCGCTTGCTTACGTCGTAACGCTACTGCCCTGCCCCGGTCTTTCTGACATTGGTATCCGCACATCCTCCGGCAGACGGTTGAATTTCCCGCAGAGGCGCAGAGGTCGCAGAGAAAACCAGAAGGCAGTACCGCGACTGTGAGCGAGCGGCCCCCGTCGCGATTCTTGAGGCCACTCCCTCACGGTCGTGGTACTGCTACGGAGTTTCGCTCTCCTGACCTCTGCGCCTCTGCGGGAAACTAAATCCTTTCCAGAAGCTGGTGGCCAGCCAGAGGAACTCGTTTCTCCGACGGTTTTCGGACACGAGATGTGTAGATACCAATGGGTATTGCCGGGGGATCGGACTTATTGGTGCAAAGAGCCAGATTGGCAGGTCTCAAAAATCTCCTTCGCGTCCTTCGCGGGCTTCTGTTCCAATTCGTCTGCGCCGTCGCAGGGATCGAACCACAGGCCCGCCGTCCTTCAGTCAGGTGAATTCAACTCATGCCGATCATTGAAGACCTTGCCACCAGCAATGCGGAGTTCACAGCCTGGCGCCGCGACCTGCATGCTCATCCGCAGACGGCGTTTGAAGAGACTTACGCGTCCGACTTTGTGGCCGCGAAGCTGACGGAGTTTGGTATCCCGGTGCAACGCGGCATGGCGACGACCGGTGTGGTGGGCACTCTGCAAGGTCGACTGGCTCCGAAGGACGGAGTGACCGCAGTCGGACTCAGGGCGGACATTGACGCACTCGACATCACCGAGCAGAACGACGTGCCGTATCGCTCGCAGTTTCCCGGCAAGATGCACGCCTGCGGTCACGACGGGCACACGACCATGTTGCTGGCGGCGGCCAAGCACCTGGCGGCGACGCGGAACTTTGCGGGCACCGTGCACTTCATCTTTCAGCCGGCTGAAGAGAACGAAGGCGGCGGCCGCGTGATGGTGGAAGAAGGGCTCTTCGAAAAGTGCCGCTGCGATGCCGTCTTCGGGATGCACAACTGGCCGGGCTTGCCGGTGGGTGAGTTCGCCGTCTGCGAAGGTCCGGCGATGGCGGCGTTTGATGTCTTCGACATTCGCATTCAAGGGCGCGGCTGTCACGCAGCCATGCCGCACATTGGCATCGATTCGATCGTGGTCGCGTCGCATGTGGTGACCGCTTTGCAGACGATCGCCAGTCGGCAGACGAATCCGCTCGATCAGATTGTGGTCAGTATTACTCAAATTCACGCGGGCGATACGTGGAACGTCATCCCGCAGGAAGTGATGTTGCGCGGCACCGTGCGGACATTCCGGCCGCATGTGCAGGATATGGCGGAAGCCTCGCTGAAACGCATTGCGACGGGCGTGGCGGCGTCCTTCGGAGCGACCGCCACCATCGACTATCAGCGGCGATATCCGGCGACGGTCAATACTCCGCTGCAGAGCAAATGGGCAGCGGACGCGGCCGGTGCCACCGTCGGGCAGGAGCATGTGGAACTGGAACCTCAGCCGTGCATGGGCTCGGAAGACTTCGCGTTCATGCTGCAGGAATGCCCCGGCTGTTATATCTGGATGGGGAACGGAACCAGCGAAGGCGGTCGGGTCTTGCATTCGCCCAAGTACGACTTCAACGATGCGGTCATTCCGATCGGAGCAACCTATTGGGTGCGGTTGGTGGAGCGGTTGCTGAATTAGAATCTCAAGAGTCTTCAACCGGAGTATTCACAGAGCAGCCGGTCGTTGTATGAAGAGCAGATGATTTCCCGCAGAGGCGCAGTGTTCGCAGAGAATAGGAGAGCAGAAAACAGTACCGCTCCCTCACGGTCGCGGTACTGCTACTCTCCTGACGTTCCGAATCTCTGTGAGCTCTGCGCCTCTGCGGGAAACTTAAGACTGCATCGAAGGTCGTGTTGATTGCCAGGGAAGAGAGGACATGGAATGTCTCGATACCTGTTTCTGGTTGTGGTGTTGTGGTGGATCACTCCCGCAGCCTTCTGCGAAGACCAACCGCAGCGGTTCAAGCCTCAGATCACTCCGGAAGACGTCAAGCCGCACATTGAGTTCCTCGCCGGTGAACCTCTGAAGGGACGCAGCGGCGAGGACGCTCTGGCTGCCAGCAATTACCTGCGGGCTCACTTCCGCAAGCTCGGTCTGAAGCCGCTGTTTGGTGACGACTACTATCAGAACATTCCCGGCCCGAAGGCTCCCGATGGTTCGCCGACGATGTATGGCCGTAACGTCGGAGCGTGGCTGCCGGGGTCTGATGAATCACTGCAGAACGAATTCATCATCGTCAGTGCCCACTATGACCACCTGGGCACGCGCGACGGTAAAATCTTTCGCGGGGCCGACGACAACGCCAGCGGCACGTCGATGCTGCTGGAAGTTTCCCGGCAGTGCGTGGCTCTGAAGGAGAAGCCTAAACGCAGCATTGTGTTCCTGGGGTTTGACCTCGAAGAACATCTGCTGTGGGGCTCGCGCTGGTTCGTGGCTCATCCGCCGTGGCCGATCGAGCAGGTCAAACTCTTCATGACGGCCGACATGATCGGTCGCTCGCTGGGCAATCTGAATCTGAAGACCGTCTTCGTGATGGGCAGCGAACACGGCGTTGGCTTGAGCGACATGCTCACAACAGTTGGTGAACCGAATCAGTTGAGCGTCGCACGGCTGGGGATCGATCTGATCGGCACGCGCAGCGACTACGGTCCGTTCCGCGATCAGAAGGTGCCGTTCCTGTTCTTCTCGTCGGGCGAGCATCCTGACTACCACACACCGAACGATGTCCCGGAACGCATCGACTACGACCAGGTCGCTTCCGTGGCCAGCCTGGTGCTGAAGATCACTGAGCACACTGCCAACGCTCCGCAAGTCGCGGCCTGGACGGACGACTTGCCCCCACGTTTGGAAGAAGTGGCCTCGCTGCATCGCATCTGCAAAGCCCTGCTGGCCAGCGAGGACGAAAAGCCGCTGACAGACATTCAGCGGTTCCTCGTGAAACAGGCGGAAACAACGACCCGCAACATCCTGGCTCGCGGCACCGTGACGCCGCAGGAACGGCGGGCGCTGATCCACACGTCACAAATACTTCTGTTGTCTGTCTTTTAGCGGGAATTCCGCCAGATGGTGCGAGCGTCAATTCACGAGGCCTCGCACCATCGCTTAGAGTTTTGACGTCAGGCCACGTCTGCCGACTCATTTCTTCGCGGGGCGATTTCAGAGGTCTTCGTCATGCAGTTCGATCAGGATGCCGTTCAGAAGTTGGATGAAGTCACTCGTCGTCAGTTCGCGCTGGACGCCGCTCGCTGCTTCTTGGGCGTGAGCGTGTTCTCGGTTTTGACGCCTCTCGGACTCGCGGCAGACAGCAAGTCGGCAGCCTCGACCAGCAAGGGCAAAGGCAAGGCCAAGCAGATTATCTATCTGATGATGACCGGCGCTATGTCGCAGATCGACACGTTCGATCCGAAGCCGAAGAGCAAGCATCAGGGCGAGACCAAGGCGATCTCGACGAAGGTCAGCGGCATTCAGATCAGCGAGCACTTCAAGAATCTGGCGACCATCACGGACAAGCTGGCGATCATCCGCTCGCTCAACACAACCACCGCCGACCATCAGCAGGCCCGCTACCTGCTGGAGACCAGCTACAAGCCGATCGCTACGACGAAGCATCCGGGACTGGGCTCGTGGACGCAGAAACAACTGGGCCGCATTCATAAGCAACTGCCCGCCGTGGTGCATGTTGGCGGCGGCGAAGGACCGGGCTATCTCGGAGCCGCTTACGCTCCCGTGCCGATCGGCGATCCGGACAAGGGTCTGCAGAACACGGCGTCGCCGAAGTACCTCAGCAACGACCAGTTCGACAAGCGCATGAAGTTGTCCGCGTCGTTCGATTCAGGTTTCCGGTCGAAGGCCAAGAACTCCAAGGTCGATGGCTACGACGACCTGTACCGCGAAGCGATTTCTCTGCTGCGCAGTGAAGACTTGAAGGTCTTTGATCTGGCTCAGGAAACGGCTGAGGTCCGCGATGCGTACGGTCGCAATCGACTGGGGCAGGGAGCCTTGCTGGCTCGCCGCCTGATCGAAGCCGGGACGCGTTTCGTGCAGGTCTCGCACGGCAGTTGGGACCATCACAACGACATCTTTGAAACCAACAACATGCCGACGCGGGCGGGTGAACTCGACATGGCCGCGTCCGCGCTGATCAAGGATCTCGACAAACGCGGTTTGCTGGCTTCCACCATCGTCGTGATTGGCACCGAGTTCGGTCGCACGCCGCGCATCAGTTCCAGTGCTGGCCGTGACCATCACCCGGCGGCGTTCTCGGGCGCGATGGCGGGCGGCGCGATCAAGGTCGGGCAAGCCTACGGTAAGAGCGACGAAGACGCGTTCTACGTCGATGACAACGGCCTGCAGTCGGGCGACCTCAACGCGACCATCGCGAAGGCCATGGGCCTCGACTGGAACGCCGAGATTTACTCGCCTGACGGCCGCCCCTTCAAGATCGGCAACGAAGGCAAACCCGTCGACAAGCTGCTGTCTTAGCCGCGTGTGACTTAAACGGCTCCGGTGTAAGTTGATCGAAACCCGCCCGGAGCGTTCAAGGGATGTCGGTGGACGGTGCAGTCGTCGGCTCGTTCGTTGCGGCGGGCGAATCACCCTGGAGACGGCGGAAGGTTTCGGCCAGGCTGGCGTAAAGCTGCTGGCGGATCTGTTCGTGGAACTGAGTTCGTTCAGCCGTCGACATGTAGCGGTCGAAGTCACGCGTGGCTGTGTCCAGCAGGTTCCAGGCGTCTTTCAGACGAACCAGCGATTCGGCGGTGCCGTCATCGCTCTGCCACAGCAGGTCGGCATAGTGCCGTCGCGCAAGAGCCAGCGGGATCTGAAAGATCCCCTGATTCGGATACGGCCCGGCGACTCGTTCCAGAATGCTGACGGCTTCGAGCAAGCTCGCTTCAGCATCACGCGTCACACCGAGAGCTTCCTGTACCGACGCTCGTCGAGCGAGAGCCGTGCCGCGCAGCAGTTGATACTCCGGGACCGACGGGAACCGACTGGAGAGCTGCACGGCATAGCCGATCGCTCGATTGAGATGCTCTTCGGCATCCAGTTCGGTGCGGGCATCGCTGGCGTGCGTGAGCGTGTCGGCGAGCTCAAAGAGATAAGACGGTTCGTTTGGCGAGTTCTTCACGAGCCGTTCCAGAATCCGCACGGCTTCAATGAACGATTCGCTGGCGACCGAGCGTTGGCCCTGTCGCGCTGAATGCACCAGCCGATGCCGCAAGCATTGTGCGAGACTCAGTTGATACTGCGCGTTGTCCGGAAATTCGCGCGTGAGCTTGCGTAATTCCTCGCTGGCTTCGTGCAGCATGTCATCCAGCACCCGCATGAAGTCGCGACCGGGTTCGCGCATGCGGCCGGGGATGGCTGACATCAACCGGCGGTCGAATTGCAACGACATGTCCGTCGGAACGGGACGCAGCGGTCGCGGATCGGAAGTCCCCGCCTCACGGTTCTCAGTCGGGCGCCGTGGGTCGCGAACATCGGCCCGCTGGGGCGCTTCGAACGAAACATCCCGGATGCCGCTGCGAATCGTGATCGAGGCAAAGAGGTCGGACGTGCGGGCCAGTTCGTAGCGAACAGCAGGTTCGGAACGCAGCTCAGGCGGTTGTTCCAGCAGAAACACCCGCGCTTCGAGGTGCGAGCGAACGGTCTCTTCGAACTGGCCGCGACGGAGAAATACTTCCGCGACGTCATTCGTGATCTGGGAAACCGTGACGATCAACCGCGCGTTCTGCGGATCGTCCTTGAGCATCGTCTGCACGAGTTGCCGCGCGGAGTGGTATTCATCTTCGGCTTCTGAGAGCTGGCCGAGCCGCACGCGGATCGCCCCAGCTCGACGATGAGCTTCGGCGAGCTTCTCACGCAGATGCACGTTGGTCGCGTTCTCTTTGGCGAACTGCCGGTAGAACTCCAGGAGGCCGTTGAGCAGTTGAGCGTCAGCAGCCGACAGCGGCGTCTGCATGACACCGGCTTCGGCGGGTGGAAGATCCAGCGACAGCGAACGCGGCATGCCGCGCGAAGTGACGTTATCCAGAATGCTGTCGAAGCCGCGCACGGCGAGATCGAGATTGGATTCCGCTCGAGTGCGCGCTTCTTCCACGCGCCAGCGACTGTAAGTGGCGACACCGGCCACCAGTAGCAGCAGGGCCATCGCGGAACTGGTCGCGGCGGCTAGTGCGGGGTTGCGACGTGTCCAGCGCCAGAGCCGTTCACGCACGCTGGCACGCCGCGCGCGGATCGGTTGATCGTCGAGGAAGCGCTGCAAATCAGCGGCGAACTCACCGGCCGTCTGATATCGAGCGGACGGGTCTCGCGCGGTGGCCTTGATCACGATCGTTTCCAGATCGCGCGGGATCAGCGGATTGATGGCGCGCGGTCGCCGGATCTCGGTCTGCTTCAGACGCATCGCCAGCGTAATGGACTGCTCTCCCGAAAAGCCGGGCGTCAACGTGAGCAGTTCATACAGCGTCAGGCCGAGGCTGAAGATATCAGTAGTGACTTCGGCATGGCCTTCCAGTTGCTCGGGCGCCATGTAACGCAGCGTTCCGATCAGATCGCCGGTGCGTGTGAGATCGTTCTGCTCCAGAAACTTGACCAGACCAAAATCCATCACCCAGACATCGCCGGCTTCGTCCAGCATCAGGTTGGATGGCTTGATGTCGCGATGCAGCACGCCGTGCTGATGCGCGTAACTCAACGCGTCCGCGACTTGAGCTCCCATGCGCGCCACGTTGCGGAAGAACTCGGGCGAACTGAAATTCGACAGTCCCACGCGGACGATGGGCTCGTCCGTAACGGGGAGTAGCCCCGAATCCGATTGCCCGGAATCAGGATCGTCAACGGGACGCGGATACGGCGGCCGCGCAGCAGGCATTGCCGGCGCGGCACCTGAATCTCCGCTGGGATTGAACGGGAAGTACGTGTGCGAGTCCGGCGATTGCGGCAGCGTTGGCGGAGTTTGCGCCAGCGGGCCGGCGATCGTTTCGGTCGGGCTTTGCGGCGGGTTGCTCTGCGAATCGGTGGGCTGTTCGGTGGCGTTGCGCAGCGTGCTGATGACGTTGTCGAGCGGCACGCCCTTGATGAACTGCATCGCGTAGAAGTTGAGTCCGTCTTCTTCGCCGATGCCGAACACCGGCACGATGTTCGTATGATGCAACCGCGCGGCGGCTTCGGCTTCACGACGGAAGCGTTCGAGCTGCCGGGGTGAATCCGCGATACCGGGGCCGAGAACCTTCACCGCGACGCGGCGTTTCAGAGATCGCTGCACGGCTTCGTAGACGATGCCCATACCGCCGCGACCGATCTCGCGCAGCAGCTTGAAGTCGCCCAGCTTTTCGCCGCAGGTGGCTGTCATGCGTCGTGAACGCCGCGCGAAATGGCGTTCGGAATCCTGCCGCTTTGTCACTCGTTCCATTATGGCGATGGACGGAAACATGCCGCGGATCATCTCGGCATGCTCGGGGGCTCGCTGGATGTACTCATCAATGGACGGCGTTTCGCCCGCACGGATGCGCGAACCGAATTCGTCCGCGAGTGCGTCGACGGGATGCCGACTGGTGTCATCGGCGTCAGTCATTGTTGAGGTCCAGTCTCCAGATGCCAGGTATGCGAGCGCTTACTGTGAACCGAAAACCGGGTCGTGCGTTCCACCAACAATTTCCACGTCAGGAAACTTCGGCGGAGATTCGCGAAGCGCAGCCCGGTCAATATGCTTAAGGGCGAACGAAACCACTATATCCCGGACACACGGGGGGTGGCACGCCCAGAGTGAAGCTATGGGCGTGGGCATCGGAACGTGGCAGCCACGCCCTTCCTGACGGTCAGGGCGTGCCACCCTGATCGCAAGTCGGAACAAGTTCGGAGCAAAGCGACCAACACTCATGCTGATCCAAACCGAGCAGCTCACCAAGCAGTATGGACGTAAACGGGCGCTCGATGAGATCACGCTGACGATCGATCCCGGCCAGATTGTGGCGGTGCTCGGTCCGAACGGTGCGGGCAAGACGACTCTACTGCGCTGCCTGTCGGGGATGAGTCAGGCGAACTCCGGCCGCATTCTGTTCGACAACGAAGTGTTCGCGCGCGACCGGCTGGATCTGCGCACGCGCTATCACTTCGTGCCGGACTTTCCCTTCGCGGTGCCCGAGTGGACCATCCTGCAGCACATCGGGATGGTGCTGCGAACCTACGGCGCCGACGAGCCGGGCATTGAAGAACGGGTGATCGAACTGCTGGAAGACTTTGAGATCCTGACGCACATTGAAGTCACGATCGGCAAGCTGTCGCGCGGGCAGACTTACAAAGCGGCGCTGGTCGCTTTGATGGCCGCGGACCCGGAGGTCTGGATTCTGGACGAGCCTTTTGCGTCCGGCATGGACCCGCACGGCATCGCCGCGTTCCGTCGACACACGCGCGACGCGGCGAAACGCGGACGCACCGTGTTGTATTCGACTCAACTGCTGGAACTGGCTGAATCGTTCTCGGATCGCGTGTGCATTATCTCGGATGGCAAGGTGCATGCGTTTGATCCCATGAGCCACTTGCGCAATCAGTCTGATGTGGCCGACGGGCAGGTTCTGGAAGAACTCTTCGAACGCCTGCGCGAGGTTCAGGAATGATTCGCTCGAAGGTTTTCGAGAAGCAGGCGCGGGAGCTGGCCTTAGTTCGCTTGAAGGCATCGCCCCGGTTGTGGCGCATCTTTCAGAAGCAGAAGCCGGCGTGGTGGTACTGGCTGCTGATCGGGATCGCGCTGATCCTGTCGCCGTTGGGCATCTTCATCATCTTCGTCGCGCTGCCCTTCAGTGCCGGGATGGGCGTAATCGATCGCGGCCAGTGGCAGCCCGGCACGGGTTGTCTTGTGGCCGGCATCGCCTTGGCCACAGCGACGGGCCATGCCGCGTGGCTCATTCAAGAACTGCTGTGTTCGCGTTCGCTGGCCATCGTCAGCCATCTCCCACTAAGCGACGAGCAGTTCTTACGGCAACGCATGCGCCGTCTGGCCTGGGCGCTGACGATTTTTTCAATTGTGGTGCTGTCGTTCTTTGTAGGCGTCATTACCGGCCTCGGTCAGTTCTGGACGACACGCACGCTGGCGGTGCTGGGACTGGCGGGGCTCGAATGGCTGATCATCAGCGCACTGACATTCATAATCGCCGCTTACTTTCCGCGCGTGGCGTCGCCGAACACCATCGCCAAGTTTGCCGGCTGGGGCGGACTCACCTTTGCCGCAGGTCTGCTCGCGCGCAACGTCATCAACCTCGAAAAGGTAATGACGCTGATCCTGCTAATCGTCCCAACCGGCTGGCCGCTCGTGATGTTGCAGTTCGGCGTCCTAAATCAAGAACGTCATGTCTGGTGGCTGTTGATCGGAGTCATCGCTCTGATTGGGCTCACCTGGGCCTCGATCATTCGTCTGCGGAACAAGTACTCGGTTGCGGAGGTCTCATTCACCGAAGGCACCTTTGCGATTGCCGTGCTGAAGCAAGAATTTCTGGAAGAAGCGGAAGCGGCCGAGGAGCTGTTCACGCAGGACCTGTTGGAAGAACCGGAAGATGACGACGCGGTCGATGAGCCCGCGTTGGGAGCCGAGATCCCGCTGATCCGCCGCATCGTCAACTGGTTGACTCTGGCAAATGAAGAACGCGAAGCCGCTGAGGTCTCGGCCGACGAAGCCCGCGAAGTGATTCGCTCGCGCGACTTCCTGCAGCGCAACGAATGGGAACGCGCCGGGTGGATCGAACGCGCGAGTAACCGGGTCTTTGATGAACGTGAGCATTTCCTCGTGGAACTGCTGACGGGCGGCAAGCCGCGCTGGTCCTATCGCTTGTCGGTGATCTGCGTCCAGGTGTTGGCCGGGTTGCTGATTCTCTATGTGCTGTCGCTCACGTTCGGTCGCGGCTTGTTCGCAATCTGCGGACATCTGGCACTGGCGGCGATTACGGGCATCATGCGTGGTGCCTGGCCGGGAGCCGTCTGGCGCAACAAGACAGGTAACGTGTGCTCGATGACCGGCTTGCTGCCCGTCAGTGTGAAGGAGCTGGGCCGGCTGTCGATGGTCTTGGGAGTCGCTCGCGTGACCGTGCTGATGCCGATGATTCTGGGCATGGCACTGCTCGCGATCTGGGGCATCACCGGCAAATGGAATCTGTCCAACGGCGGCATGTACGCCCTGAAGACCGGCCTGATTCTGATCGCCATGCACCAGTGGTGGCCGGTCGCCTTCCTGCCGACGTCGAGCACCCGCGCGTGGTGGCACATCATCATCGACATCGCAGGCATCGTGATACTGGCGCTCTCCTGGCTGGGCTGCCTGGTGGGACTGTTCGTCGCGGGCGATTCAGAACTGTGGTCGCTGGCCGCAGCGGCGGGTTTGCTGGGGTGTGGATGGATCCTGCAAGCCTGGGCCCAGTATCAGATTCTCAAGATGCCCTTTGACTTCGTAACCATCCTGCGAACCGATCAGCAGGCGCGAGCCCAACAGATCCAAAAGATCCTGCCCGACCGCACGTGGTAGCCCAGGCCCTGGAGTGCTCCGGCTTGACGGAGCCCTCCATTCTTTGCGGCACTGCGGCTGCACATGGTCAATGACCCGAGCCGTGAAGCGCGCGTTCTCGAAAACCTTGATCCGCAGGCAGGTGGACGGCCACGCTTGATCTGCCGCCAAACTGACTGCCGCAAATGATGGAGGCCTGAGTCAAGCCTCAGCACTCCAGGACTGTCGCCGCAACTTTTCGACTTTCGACCTTGGACTCGGTCGGCCGATAGACGAAATTCATCAACAGCGCCCCATGTGTCACTGAAGGCTGCTGAGAACATTGAGAGACCAGACTCATGTTGAACTTCGAACTACCCGGTTTGGGCCGCAGGCTCTGCAATGGCATTACACGTCGGCAAACTCTGCGACTGGGAGCCACCAGTCTGCTCGGCGGTTTGACTCTGCCGCAGTTGCTGGCGAGCGAAGATCAGGCCAAGGGCGGATCGAACGCCAAAGCGAAATCGTGCCTGTTCATCTTTCTGGAAGGTGGACCTCCGCAGCAGGACATGTGGGATCCCAAGACGGACTCACCGATCGAAATTCGGGGTCCGTTCGCGCCGATTGCGACGTCTGTGCCCGGCACCATCTTCAGCGAGTATTGCGCTGAGTGCGCTAAGATCGCTCACAAGTTCACCGTCGTGCGCAGCCACACGCACACCGACAACGGTCACGCGACCGGCTACCACTACGTGATGACCGGACGTCGGCCGCCGTTCCCGGATGGCGAGTACCCCATTCCGACGAACGACCTCTATCCCTCGCTGGGATCAGTCGTCGCGCGCGAGCTGGGTTCACGCGGCACCGTGCCCGCTTACATCAACATGCCGCACCCGATGTCCGCCGGTGGGCCGGGCTTCTATGGAGCTGAGTTCGCTCCGTTCGTCATCGAAGCCGACCCAAGTCAGCCAGACTTCGAAGTGAAAGACCTTGGTCAGGTCGAAGGTCTGTCGAAGCCGCGCTTCGATCGTCGGCAGAAGCTGCTGGCGGGACTCGAGCAGCAACGCCAGAAGCAGAAGATCGGCCCCGCTCAGGCGATGTCGACCTACTACGGCAAAGCCTACGACCTGATCACGTCACCCGCCGCGCGGAAGGCGTTCGATATCAATTCAGAACCCGTCGCCCTGCGCGAGTCGTATGGGATGACTCAAATCGGCCAGTGCGCGTTGCTGGGACGTCGCTTGATTGAAGCCGGTTGCCGATTCGTCGGTATCGATGCTCCCGGTTGGGACGTGCACTTCAACTGCTTCCCGAGTTTGAAGGGCGACCTGATTCCTCCCGCTGATCGAGCCTTTGCAGCCTTGATCAACGACATGGAACAGCGCGGCCTGCTGGAGAACACGCTGGTCATCATGATGGGTGAAATGGGCCGCACGCCGCGCGTCAACGCGCAGGCTGGTCGAGATCACTGGTCGATGGCTCAGAGTATCTTGTTCGCGGGCGGCGGTACTGTTCCCGGCCAGATCATCGGTGCCACAGACAAGCAAGCCGCTGCTCCGACGAAGGACCCGGTCAACATCAACGACCTGCTGCATACGATCTACACGTTGATGGGTATCGATTCCAACAAAGAATACCCCGACCCACTCGGCCGCCCGGTGCCAATCGTCGGCGCTGGCCAGTTGATTCCGGGATTGCTGGCCTGATCCGACGTTTTCGACCTTTGAAGCCGTCAATCAAACGGTCAAAACCTGAATACGAAGCGGCAGCCATGACTACACCATTGTCGCTGCGACGTGACGTTTCGCTGTGTGCGTCCGGTGCAGTTCGTGGCCTTGTGACGTCGTTGATTGTTCCCGTTGCGATTTGTCTGGCGTTGTTAGTCCATCCTGCGTGGCGAGAGACGGTCTCGCTGGATCTCAAACTTCGCTACTTCGCAATCAACTATGCTTGTCCCGCGCTGGTGGTCGTGGTGTCGGGATCCATCGCCGGAAGGCTTGTTCCGAGAGGCAAGGTATCCGTCATCTGGCTGTACGTTGTGATAGGCCTATGCATCCTCGGCTTTTTTTCGACGCTAACGTGGTGCCTCAACACCGATCTGGGTTTTGACTCCATCTCACACGCCATCATGTGCACGTCAGCGCCCTCTAGCACGGTGGCCTCAGGCTTGACTGCGGCTAAGTACGTCTGGCAGAGAAAGTAGACGCTCCCTCGCCTTCAAACCATGGAAGCCACCGGCCTGCATCCCCACCATAGAGTATCCAGGGAATGTGCTGGAGATCTGGGACCTGGCTGACCGCGAAGCTGAGTGGTATTCGTTCGTTGAGAGATGCTGCCCAGCACCCCGCGATGAATAAACTCGACGCTATCAGACCCACTCGGTGGCTAAAACAACGAACTCACGCTGGTACGGTAGTGGATGGACTGGATGGCGTCGGCGAAGAGCTGCGCAACGGTGATCACTTCCATGTTCGGCGGCAGAGGGTCGGAGAGAAGTTCAATCGTGTCCGTGACAAACATCTTGCGGATCAGGCTATCGCCGATGCGCTGGGGGGCATCCTTAGCCAGCACGCCGTGAGTCACCGCGGCGTAAATATCCTTCGCGCCGCGCTCTTTGAGGGCTTCGGCCATGCTGACGAGCGTGCGGCCGGTGATCGTGAAGTCGTCCACCAGTACGACGTTCTTGCCGGCCACATCGCCGATGACCGAATGAATCTCGACGGTCTCCGTATGGTCGGCGCGAATCTTCGACCCGATGACGACCGGTGCATTCAGCACCTTGCCGAACTCAACGGCCGACTTGGCAAAGCCGACGTCGGGACTGCAGACCACCAGATCAGGAATGTTGAGTGACCGAATGTGGTCGCAGAAGACGCGTCGACCGTACAGGTGATCCACGGGGATACTGAAAAAACCCTGAATCTGCGGGCTGTGAAGATCCATGGTGAGCACGCGATCGCAGCCCGCCGCTTCCAGCGCATCCGCACAGACGCGAGCCCGGATGGACACTCGCGGCTCGTCCTTCTTGTCACCTTTGGCGTAACTGAAGTACGGAATCACCGCCGTGACCTGCTGAGCACTGGCGCGTTTCAGAGCGTCGATCCAGAACAACAGTTCCATGAAGTTGTCGTTCACGGGGTGCTGCACGCCTTGAATCACGAATACGTCGCGACCACGCACGTTCTCTTTGATCTGCACGAACACATTGCCTTCGCTGAACGTGCGGGCCTGGCTGGGAACAAGCGGCACGCCGAGACGATCAGCAATGGACTTTGCGAGCTTCGGATTTCCCGAGCCGGGGAGAATCGCGAGATCTCCCCAAGGGGGCTGGATGGCGATTGGACGAGGGCCGCCGGGAGAGGGCGAGGCAGATGATAGGGACATGAAACGTGAAATTCCTAACGCGGCATGGGCCGCAAGAGTGGCGATCTCCAGGAGCGGGAGCGCTCGTTCGAGACGTCAGACGGGCGGATGATATTCGGGCGGGCATGGCACTCAAGCACGGCGGGAACGCCAGCCTCCCCGAATGATCCGGCCAATGCTCATTATCGGCACAATCGGTGGCGATTCGCCAAGCCGGAACAAGTGGAACTTCGGCAGAGTTTGTCAGACCGGAATCTCTTCCGTTTTGTGGAAAGGCTTCAGTTTCGGTGTAGGTTCTCAGTGAGAGCACACTGATTCGCATCTCAAGCCTGAAATTCCGTGGCGAAACGGCTTAATAGCCTCATGGATTCCGGGCATCGTTTGAAGGATTGGCCGGGATGGTGTGTGGACACAACCGCTGCGGCCCTCAAGCGATCGAGTTGCGAGCAGAACTGACCTCGTCGCAGACGCGAAATCCAGCATGGAAAGTGATTGGATTTCGTGACGACAGCGGCGTGGCCGGTGGCTGGCCCCAATCCCCTTGGTTGACCGCACTTTGTTTGAGGACGCTGATGATGACTTTTGATGCTGCTCATGGAACTGCTGAACTGATTGTAGATCGCCGCTCAAACGACCGGCGCATCGGCAAGCAGCGTCGCAAGACGCCGGTTGCCGAATTCACGGGCACGGAGCGCCGTGACGTCATGCCGGAACGCCGCGCGAAGGTCGAGCGTCGTCGTCAGATCGATCCGACGACCTGCGAGCGTGACTACAACGAGGACGAAGTTGAGTTCATGAGCGCGATGGATCAGTACAAGCGCAACAGCGGCCGGATGTTCCCGACGTGGAGCGAAGTTCTGGAAGTCGTCCGCAGCCTCGGCTACCGCAAAGTCGCCGAACCTTGCGAAATCAACATCGAGAAATAACTCGATCGTTAATCGATACAGAAACCGATGCGCCCGAAGACGTCCTGTGCCCTCGAACACAGGCCGGCCTTCGGGCGCAGGTTTTTGTAGCCCGCGAGTTGAACTCAGACCTCAGGTCGGTCACTGCCCAGATGAAAGTCGATCACCAGCGGCAGATGATCTGACGCGACTCGACTTTGAGCTGTTCTGATCACATGCGCCGCTCGAATATCCGTCAGCCCGCGATGAAAAACCTTGTCGAGCGACCCCATCGGAAACCACGCCGGAAAGGAACGGAATCGCGAGGCCGGATGAGTGATCTGCTCAAACCCGGCCGGAGTCATGACACTCCGAATCAGCGCGTTACGCCAGTCGTTGGTATCTCCCACGAGCAACGTGGGCAGGTCCGGATACTCCCGAAACAAGTGGTGATTCAGCAGGTGCCGCGTCTGCCAACCGCGCTCCAGTTCGGCCAGACCCAGATGCCAGTTGACGAGTTGTAACTGTCCCTCGGGCGTCTCAACGCGAACGAGCTGCGCTCCGCGCGGCTTCTTGACCCAGAGCCGCAACGAAATGCTGTGACGTTCAACAATCGGCCAGCGTGACAGGATCAGATTGCCATAGCCGCCAGACTTCAGCTTCACGTTCATCTGAAAGAACGAGTCCGCGACGCCCAGTAGCTCAGCCAGCAACTTGGGTTGATCGTCGTGTCGCGAACGCAGCACATCGCGATCGACTTCCTGCAGACAGATCAAATCTGGATTCTGCGACTCAATGACCTCGATGATGCGTTCCAGTCGGTACAGACGATCGCGACCGCCGATGCCCTTGTGAATGTTGTATGTCAGAAGTCGCATGCGTCACCCACGGCTGCGCAAAAATCGGCAACGGGCGTCTCACGGTGCCAGCACCTTATCGCTAGGCTCGGACTTCAGGCCGACACTGTTCACGGAAACGACCCGGAACTCTGTGCCCGCTCCCGCATCAGATGCTTTTACGACGAACTTCATCTCAGGTAACGGCGCTTCAGGTGTATCGTGATACGACATCACCTGAAACAGCGGGCGACCGAACTTTCCGAGGGACTTCTCAGGCACGCGTCCCGAATCCTGACCCCCTCGCAAAATGACGAATCCCTGCAGTCCGCTTTCAAAATCGGCGTCGGCCGTCCACGTGATTTCCAATTGACCGTCGCTCATGCGAACGGCTTTGAGGTTCGTGGGTGCAGTCGGCGGAGTCGCGTCAGAAGTCGCTCCCATCTGCACATACTCCGACCACGCTTTGGCAATTCGCTCGTTCGGAAACCAGTTCGCAGCGAGCGCGTCGCCCGAGTACTTCTCAGGTGGCAGCGCAGCAGTTCCCAACGCATCCGCCAGCCATCCGGCCTTTACCTCAACCGGTCGCAAATCGGTGCCTTTCGAGCCAGCTTCGGGCAATCTCAACGCGAGCATCGCATTGAAATATGGAATGGCGAAGTAGCGAGAGTCGCCGCACTCATGGGCAGTTCGAGGATCAGGCGCGAAACATGCGGGCGAGCCTTTGGCTCGGTACGCCTTGAACATGTCAAAGCCACCAGTCCAGGCGACGTTGAAACGCTCGTTGTCTTTCTCCTTAGCACCGGGATTGCAGACCATCGGCACTTGATAGGTGGCTTCCGGGATATCCGGTTTGGGGATCTCACCTTTCTCCCAGTAACTGTAGGCGGTGCCTGATCGCAGCCAGACGGCCACCACACGCTCAGGATGCTTGATGGTCATCAGGCTGGCCCAGAACGCGCCTCCGGAATGCCCCCACAGACACCACGGCACCCGCTCGATTTCGGGATGACCGGATTGACGGGCGAAGTCCGCCAGTGCCTTCAGAAAGACCTTGTCCGATCCATTTCGTGAATCACACCACAGGCGGCAGTTGGCCCCCTTCGCCTGATACATCGAGCCGAGTAACGCGCAATCCCACTTCTTCGCGAGTGCCTGCCAGTGCAGATCGTCGGCCGCGGTACGACCGCCCTTCTCTGCCCCATCGCCGCACCCGTGCTGATGCACAATCACTCCGCGCACGGTTTTGGCGGCGTCCGGTATCCACAGGTAGTAATTGGCTTCAACGGTGAGTTCGCCTGGTTCCGTCGAAGGCGGATAGTTGACGCTGTAGCTCTTACCGGCAGCGAACACGGGTGACGCCACCAACCAGAACAGACAAACCCAAACGCACTTCATGTCGATGTCCTTCAGTAGCAGCACAGCAGGCGTGATCTGGAAGCTTCCGAAGCATTTGCAGCGAGCCGTTAGCAGACCTCAGCCAATCTCCTGACCAAACGAAAGTCGGAGTTGCGGGTCCTTCTTGGACTGCCACTCTTTGTAGAGCAGACTCGGCTGTATGTCCTGATTGTTCTGGTACTTGTCGCTGTCGTAGTCGACGACCTCGCCCTGGATCGTGTGATAGAAGATCTGGCAGATCGGCACGCCGGGATAAATTCGCACCGGCTGGATGGCATACATCTCCAGCGTCCAGAAGCCCTTGAAGCCGATGTCGCCAAAGCCCGCAGTGATGTGCACGAACAATCCCAAGCGCCCGATGGATGAGCGGCCTTCGATCATCGGTACGAGATTGTGCGTTTCAGTACGCTCGACTGTTCGCGCCAAGTACAACTGATTGGGATTGAGGACGAAGCCCTCGTCAGGAATCGTGTACCGCCGCAGTCGATTGGGCCGCCGCATGTCGAGGACGATTTCCTCGTAGACCAGCAGTTCGTTGTGCAGGCGAAGGTTGTAGCTATTGGGGTTCAGCAAGTTCTCGTCGTAGGGCTCAATCACAATGTCTTTGCTGAGCCGAGCTTTGATCTCGCTGCCGGTGAGAATCATTGACGCCGCTCTCTTTGCGAAGGCAGTTCGCCGACCTGCCACAGAGGACCGGACACCCCAAATTCGGGACGCGACATCAGCACAAAGTAAGTCCCTTCACAAACGGATTCAACGAAGAGCGTTTGAGGGCATACCCTGCCAATTTGGCACACCACAATTCGAGCCAGTAGACTGGGCCAAGTTGTCATTTTGGCATTCTGGCAGCCGAACGCGAACATCACTAGATTTCCGCAAGCTGCTTCAAAAATTGGCCTTGCGGCAATTTATCCAGATCGATGCATTCTTGGCATTCAGCTTGCTTTCCTTCGGGGCATGGACGGAAGACTGCCCAAAGTGCACCGAGGGCAGCTTCCGTCGCCTTATTCAAAACTTCGCGGCCCTTGAGCCGCTGTTCAACTAACAGAGCAAACCTGGAGCACTCTCATGGCAAGCGGTGAAAAGATTATTGGTATCGACTTGGGTACCACGAACTCGGTGGTGGCGGTCATGGAAGGTTCCGAGGCCAAGGTGATTGCGAACCTCGACGGCAACCGCTTGACCCCCAGCGTCGTGGCCTACACGGACAAGGGCGAGACGCTCGTAGGCGACCCTGCGAAGCGGCAGGCCGTCACCAATCCGACGAATACGATCTACTCGATCAAGCGTTTCATGGGCCGTCGGCACAGCGAAGTCGAGTCCGAAGAGAAGATGGTTCCTTACAAGGTCATCGGCGGGTCGGGCGAGTACGTGAAGGTGGACGTCCACGGCAAGCAGTACACGCCACCAGAAATCTCTGCGCTCATTCTGCGGAAGCTCAAAGAGGCGGCGGAGAGCTACCTCGGTCACAAGGTCAACAAGGCCGTCGTAACGGTTCCGGCGTACTTTAACGACGCTCAGCGTCAGGCCACGAAGGACGCTGGCCAGATCGCCGGCTTGGAAGTCTGCCGCATCATCAACGAGCCAACAGCCGCAGCTCTGGCCTACGGCCTGCAGAAGAAGAAGGACGAGAAGATCTGCGTCTTCGACCTCGGTGGCGGTACGTTCGACGTGTCCGTGCTAGAAGTCAGCGATGAACTGGTCGAGGTGTTGAGCACCAATGGTGACACGCACCTCGGTGGTGACGACTTCGACGAAGTCCTCATCAATCATCTGGCGACGCAATTCCAGAAAGACAACGGCATCGATCTCCGCAAGGACCCGATGGCGTTGCAGCGTCTGCGTGAAGCGGCGGAAAAGGCCAAGAAGGAACTCTCCACTCAGCAATCGACCGACGTGAATCTGCCGTTCATCACGGCCGACGCATCGGGTGCGAAGCACTTGCAGGTAACGATCTCGCGAGCTGAGTTTGAGCGCATGGCCGATCAGCTCATCGAGCGTTGCCGTATCCCCGTTGAGAAGGCGTTGAAGGATGCCAAGCTGAATCCGTCGGAGATTCACGAAGTCGTGCTCGTTGGTGGTTCAACCCGCGTGCCGAAGGTTCAGGAGATCGTCAAGAAGATCTTCAATAAGGAACCTCACAAGGGCGTGAATCCTGACGAAGTCGTGGCGATCGGTGCGGCCATTCAAGGCGGTATTATCTCCGGCGACGTTAAGGACGTGGTGCTGATGGACGTGACTCCGTTGTCGCTCGGTATTGAAACCGAAGGCGGCATCATGACGGCGCTCATCGAACGCAACACGACGATTCCGACGACGAAGTCTCAGGTGTTCTCGACAGCCGCAGACAATCAGAGTGCGGTCACCGTCCGAGTCTTCCAGGGCGAACGCCCGATGGCGAAGGACAACCGCTTGCTGGACCAGTTCGACCTCAGCGGCATTCCACCGGCTCCGCGCGGTGTGCCTCAAATCGAGGTGGGTTTCGACATCGACGTGAACGGCATCCTGAAGGTCACGGCCAAGGACAAGGCGACTGGCAAGGAGCATCAGGTTCGGATTGAGAACTCCAGCGGTCTGTCCAAGGACGAGATCGAACGCATCAAGCGTGATGCGGACGCTCACTCGGCCGAGGACAAAGCTCGTCGTGAACTGGCCGAGCAGAAGAACAAGGGCCAGACGATGGTCTACGAGACCGAGAAACTCATGAAGGAGCACTCGGACAAACTGGACGCTGGTTCGAAGAGCGGTCTCGAAGCAGCCATCAAGAAGGTCAACGACGCGATTGGTGCCGAGAACCTGGATCAGCTCAAGTCGGCGATCAACGACCTGGAGCAAGCCAGCCACGCGTTGGCCAAGCACATGTACGGCCAGCCGGGTGCTCAACCCGGACCTGAAGGAGCAGCGGCCGGTGCCGGCCCGCAGCAACAAGGCGGTGACGACGTGATCGACGCCGAGTTTGAGAAGAAGTAGCACAACTGCCTGACTGGAGTCAGGTCGATGATGTGAGACACCACAACGGCTGTCTGGCTGAGGTTCGTCCGTAAGGATGACCCCAGTCAGGCAGCCGTTTGCTTTTGAGATCTTGCCCCTTTTTCTTCGCGGCTCCGCGCCTTCGCGTGAAACCAAAGAGCGAATGTCTGTGCAGCAGCGATTGAGGGCCCGGGTGAAGAACGTGGTATCGTGGGCAAGGATTCTCACGCGAAGGCGCGGAGCCGCGAAGAAATCACTGAGTTGGAAGGAAGCTGCCTCAACCACCGTCGGATGGACGTCATCTGCGAGCGTTTCTGAATCGTGCTCACTACCATCAAACGCAATCGCTGATGGCTACCTCTGGTCCGTCTGCGGGCGAATCGAACAACTTTGATTTCAGACCATTGCCGGGAGACTTTGAATGTTGCGCCGCATCGCTTGGTCGTTGCTTGCTGTTGTCCTGTGTGCGCGTGGAGCGGCGGCTCAAACCGTCTTCCCCGGCGATGACTGGGAAACAGCTACCCCCGCCAGTCAGGGAATAAATGCTGATGGCCTTGAGAAAGCGAAAGCCTGGCTAGAATCGCACAACAGCAAGTCCGGTCTGGTCATTCGTCACGGGCGGATTGTCGCCGAGTGGTATTTCGGTGACGCCAGTCCGAAATCAAAGTTCGCCGCATACTCGACATCCAAGTCGCTCTCGAGCATGGCAACCGGCCTGGCCATTGCGGATGGCAAGCTGGCTCTGGATCACACCGTCGGCAAGTACATTCCGTACGCTGCCCCGGAAGGCAAGAAGGCAGTTACCGTCAAGCACCTGCTGAGCC
>JAKFWA010000034.1 GCA_021732995.1 Planctomycetaceae bacterium
TGATCGGCAAGAAGCGTTCTGCGGCTCGGTGACAAGGTGTTGAAATAATAACGCACTGGCGTGGCGGTCTTCCACGCGCTGGTCCTGGAGTGCTGAGGCTTGACTCAGCCCTCCATCATTTGCGGAATTGAGTTTGGTCATTGGGAAGAACGTGGCCGTTCACTGACGTGCGGAGGCAGGGTGTCGAGCGACTACTGCACGTCCCCGGTTGTTGGCCACTCGCCGATGCAGCGCCGCAAACAATGGAGGGCTCAGTCAAGCCGGAGCACTCCAGGACCAGAGGCCGACCTTTGTGGTCGGCACTCTCCGTGTTCCGACATGCCCAGGAAACCCGCACACGGAGAGTGCGGCCCACAACTGGTGGCTCCGGCGGCCTGTGACTGTCTACGGCATTAACGTCGCTCGAAACATCTGAAAATATTTGACATTCACCAGCCATTTATGCAGAGTGCCAGAAGCATCTGCCAGTTCACGTCAGGCAGAATGATTCTATATAACATAATGGTTGTTATCCGCTGAGGATGAAGTGCGAGATATAATCGAACTGTTGGTGGATCGCATCCAGATTCTTCCGCCTACGGATTGCCAATCCAACTTGACTTGCAAGCCTCCTTCACCGGTCACGCAATCGGAGTTTGACGCCTTCGAGTACGACTCAGGGTTGAGGCTGCCGGCCTTTTTACGGCGCGTTTACACTGAAGTCGCAAATGGAGGATTCGGCCCTGACTGGGGCATCAACCCGCTTACCGGTGACGATGACCTATCGATCGCTCATTGGGATCGCATTGTCCAGAACGCGAAACATGATGATCCCGAACATCCGTGGCCTGACGACCTGATTCGGTTCTGCGAAATCGGTTGTAATATGTACTACGGAGTCGACGTCACCATTGCCACGGCGCCGGTTTTCCGCGTAGACCCAACCTGTGGTTCAAGAAACATGGAAGATTGGCTTACAAAGGAATCCGACTCTGTGATGGACTGGCTCAGGAAATGGGCCGAGAAAGAACCGCCGAAGTGGATCGAGCCGAATCGCGGATAGCAAGCCGATCAACCCGACGCGTGCCACGGTACGGGTTTGGTATATCATTTCGACCTACGGGCACGCGCGGGTTAACCTTGGCATTAGGCGCAACTGGATGAGACCTCCTAGTATCGGAATCGCAGTCACTCGCCCTGTGCGTATCTCCGATAGCAGCGCCGAAGTCCCCGAGCCGTTTCAGGATGTCGAAATCTCAGGCAATCGCCTTGGATTGCTGCAACTTGCTGAGATGATTCGGCGTATTGCCGACGCCGAGGAGGAAGACCACACCCACGTTTATCCTGATGACGAGCCCCGATTGCTACGTACGTCATCTTTTAGCCTTACAATTTCAAAGAACTCAATCAAATAACTACCCGGGTGACCTCGGTAGGCCGAGTACAGCCAATCGATGCCATCCAGCTCTACTCAACGAACTGTTCGGCCGCAAAACACAAGGATGTCCCAATGCCTTCGAAACGTCATGGCCCAGCGGCGTTGTTGCTTGTCGCCGCCGGTTTGCTCATTTGCCAACACGGCCTCCAGGGGCAAGATGCCAAAGATGACGACAGTTGGAAGAAGCACCCCGCGCTGACAGAGCCCGACGGGAAGAGTCATCGCGGAGACAAAATGGTCGCAGAGGAAATCAAGGATCCGCGCGTGTTGAAAGAGCTTGGCAGACGATTTCGCGAGACGAAAGCGCTTCGAGTCGTTGAGAAAAATGGAAAGCGCATCGCCGAAGGGTCCGAGGACTTTGAGAAGCGTCAAGAATACCTGTTGAGGCTTCTCGACCATTTCTGGTTCAGCAAGCAACGTATCGTAGGAATGCAGAGAACGGAGGTCGAAGAGATCTTTGGTCCGCTTGGGAATAATCCCGAGCGTGCATTTGTCTCCGGGGGAAGAGATACCTTCTGCGTGTGGCTCAAAGACGGTCGAGTCAGCGGCGCCTACTACACCATGGGCTATTGATGTAAAATCGCGCCGAACCAAGTGCGGCCGGGTGGCACGCCCTGACCATCGGAAAGGGCGTGGCCGTTGCGTGCGAAGGCCCACGCCCATCGCTTCGCTCTGAGCGTGCCACCCAGCGGAGTTAGTGTCTGTGTTGGCCGAATCAATGAATTGTATCCACATGCCATGACCGTGAATCCGCCGCCAAACGATGTGCAGAACCGGTATTTCACAGACGACATTACACTGCTGCCTGTCACGGCGATCTGGCGAATTTGTCGTCGCCAGGGTGTGACGGGATGGTTGATGCTGTTTCTAATGCTCGTCGCGCGAAAGTTCCTTGGGATGCGATACCCGGCGAACCACGCGACGTGCCGCGTGGTTCAACTCACTCCAATCAGCAACGACGACATACCCGAGTGCACTCGCGCTGCTTTGGCGGCATTTGAGGCTGCCTGTCATGGTTGCGGAATGGAACAAATCTCCTGGTTCCGGCCCCCTTGGATTGGCAACAAAGCAGGCATGTTCTCCATCTGGCTGCAACCGAGTGGAGAGGTGTACTGCAATATCACTCAGGTCGAATTGCGACATGGAGAATTCTATAACTCGAAGACGATATTCGCCTGCCATTCGAAGCTGAGTTCCGGTGTCGAGCTGCATACGTCGACCATGGCACCGGAGGATTGGATTCCAGAGCTGGTCCCACCCGATCAAGACATCGAACGTCTGGCACCCGGCACCGAGCCCCTGCAGGTCATTGAACGACATCGGCAACGCATTGCAGGCCGCTCAGATGTGATTCGATTCACGAGCAAGACCTTGCTGGACGAGATCGTTGTTGGGAGTCAGAAGTTGGTCGATTTCCTCGTTGCCAAGGGGTTCTATGCTCCTCTTTCGTCAATCGAAGTTCAACGCCTGAAATCGGTGAACCCAGCGCTGCTCTCGAGCGGGAAGACATCTCGCGAAGTGGATGGTCAACTCTCCGCCGAATGATCTTGAACGTTAGACCGGCCGTTGGAAGAATGCGATGGTGGGCCGGCGCTGCGCTGGTCCCACCCTACCATTCGATGTCGCTCGCCAAAACTTGACACACCGGATGCGACTTCGAGTAGGTTGACTATAGCCAATCGGTGCCACCTGGCGGGTTAGCTTGAGCGTTTGTCGGCTGAAGCGAGAAAATCGTATGGAGCCAACCAGCACAGTCAGCAATCCTGACGCATTCCCGGAAGCGACCGGCGTTGATGAATTGGCGAGTCGTCTGCTTCGCGAGGCGAGACGCGCGTATTGGGTCATCGTCGAGGTGGGGATCGCGTTTTGCGGATTCGCCTTGCTTGTGAATACTCTGATTCAAATTTCGAAGGGCCCACAACCGTTCGACCCTGCCAGGCTCGCACCCGCTTTGTGGCTATTGTTCTTTGCGTATTTAGAATGGACAGCCGCCAGCTTCGAGAACAGTTTTGAGCAAGTCTACCGCAGGGCTCGATGGTCAGCAGTCATTGCGTCCGGAGTCTTCTTTCCCGTGTTGACACTGCCCGGCATGCTTGCGGTGCGAAGACTTGAAGAGTATCACAAATTTCTAGCTGACGGGCCGCAAGCAGAGTCGTAACTACACCGTGGTGCCTCAATTTGACGGGAGAAGCGCACATGCAATGGGAGTACAAGACCGTAAAGCTGGGAGCGAAGGGCTGGCTGGGCGGAGATCTTGATGTCACGGAATTTACGACGATGCTGAACGACCTCGTTCGCGACCGCTGGGAACTGGTTTCCGCATTTGATACCAACCAGGGCCACGGAAGCACTCGCGACGTCGTGGCGGTCTTCAAACGTCCCCTGGAAAAGTAGCAGCGCAACCGCCGAACAAGCGGTTCAACCGGAGCGGCGGTGCGGGCGGATTATCAATTCCCAGGTTCACCCCGCCGTCGCTCGTGGTTCACAGGTTGGAGTGTTAATTGGAAGCCCGTCGTTCAGGGCGGGCAAGTTACCATGGGTGTTCCACAGGCGAGAAGCACAATGCGCACGTTTTCGATCTGCCCACAGGATTGGTCCAACGAGCTTTCGGTTGCGGATGCCACTACCGCGATCCGTGCTTCATTTCCGCTCGCTGTCATGGACACCGAGCAAGGCCGGACAAAAGCGCGGCAGATTCTCGATCGACTGCGTTCTCTGGATGCGCCCGCGGTGGTCCAAGAGGCCTACATCAGGGGGGCCAATGATGCGGTGATGGTGGCGCTCAATGAGCCATCATCGACGCCGTTTATGCTTATGCCAGGTGAAGGCATTCAGCTATACTGTACAGAGGAGTCGATAGCACTCAGGCTGGCGGAGGTACTTGGCTACGAATGCGTCGAAATTGGGTGAGCGGGGTGGCACAGTCAGAGGAAGTTGGGGTATCAACGTCTTGTTACAGTGCGACCCCGGTTGGCCGAGTACAGCCGATCGGTGCCGCCCTACGAATTCAACGGATGAACTCAATGCACGACACGGAGCTGGCGACTTTAGACTCATTTTTCGCCGATCCCGTGGAGCCACGGTGGTCGTCCTATGCGATGGACCAACTATTCGCGGGGATTCACGGGAATACCAAAGCCAGGCTGCAGCAGATCCTTCCCCGAGTTGACGACCGACTTTTCGCGGCGCGGCAGTTACTTACAGCCACGCAAACGAATTTCCTTCGCGACATCACAGTTAGGCACTTTCTGGATAAGAGCTCGACACCATTTACCGCAGATGAACTCTCCTGGTTGATTGGTCGCTTCGAAGCATGCCCGACGCCTCACAGGGCATTATTAATTACACTGCTACTTCCGTCCGATGAGCTATCACGAGCTACATCAGACACAATAAGGGCCATCCTTACGGATACTACCGGGCAACGATGGCTGGAATGATCCAGCAAACTCACAGCCGTGGCGGGTTCACGCGATGGCGCGGACGTCGTGCGTTAAGGACCACGCCCATCGCTTCGCTCTGGGCGTGCCACCTGGGCCGGTTTAGCCATTGATATCGACACAACTCATCGAGTGTGGCTCCGGTCCTGGAGTGCTCCGGCTTGACGGAGCCCTCCATCGTTTGCGGCGCTGAATTTACACGCGACGCAGAACGTGAGCCGTGAAAGATGCCCTGTGAAGAACCTTCATCCGGGGGCTGGTGGACGGCCACGTGCTACTTTTCAGCCCAGCGATCTTCCGCAAACGATGGAGGGCTGAGTCAAGCCTCAGCACTCCAGGATCGGACTACCCGCGTGCTGGCTGCCGGCGCGTGTTGACGTCCAGCTTTGGGAGTGTACACAATCAATTTCAACGCCGCTCCAACTTCCGGGGTGGGAAGTTGAACGTAGTCATTGTGTGGACAGAGCAGGGTGGTATGCGGCCAGTCTTATTATTGCTCGCGTTACTCGCGCTGATGTTTATTTTGGGGCTGAGTTCGAGGGGCCAGAAATCCGGCGGCGGTTCAATCGAATACCAGGACCAGCGGATCGGATTAAGCAAGCAGTACGGAGACTACGACGACTACAAGAACGACCCTGAGAATATTGCCCCCGGAGAAATCGACAAGGTGCAGCGGCTCGTCCAGTTTACGCCGATCGGCCCGCACTTCTCCAGTCGATCGCAAATGGTCAGCGCCGTGTTTGATGTGAAGTTTCCAGGGTATGAACTGAGTTCGTCTGGCGAAAGGCCGCAGCCAGACGGGTCGGTCCTGGAGCTCTATCAAATCGAGATCCCCAGGGCGGGGAAGTATCGCTACTTCCTTTTCCGTGGCCGCGGCGGGGCCTATACGCTGATTGACGACTTTGTGTATTCGGATAGCGAGTATCTCCACAATGTCGCCGAGAACGGCGGAAAGTTGATCTACTCCACAATGGATGGTACGCAGATCCTGGAGCGTTCGTCACAAACAAAGTAGCGGACGGGTGACATGACCATGCAGCGATTGAGCAATCTACGAAAGCTGGACCCGGATGGGTGTCTATTATTTCTACGTCAATGACACGAAGCAGCAATACTTCTGCATCGATCCGACGCACCGTCACATTAAGAATTACGCCCTGGGGCGCAACATTGGCTCGCGTGCACTGAGCTACTTGATTCTCGAAAATGATCCTTACTTCACTGGAGTGGAACCACACCCACTCGTTGGAAGCTGGATTGGCGATCGATTTTTTGTCGCGGGCGATGACTATTACCCTCGATTCGAGGACATCACCCGAACATATACCGACATCGGTCAGGCTGTCATCGAGTTACTTGTCGAGCTGTCGCCGTCCGATCTGTTGGAATATGGAGGCTTCGATTGGCTGATTGAGTTCTTTCAGTCGGATGGTGACCCGATTCGGATTACACCACAAATGCGTAAGCGGCTGTCTCATGAACTTCGAGCTACCTACTACCAATTTCCGAACCCGGACCTGGCACGCGTCATCGAGGCGTACAAAGAATACACAGCTCGCCTGCAGTCCGGACCCTCGGAGCCGGATCCGGACCCTTAAGACGAATGCGGACGCGCGTGGCCGTTGCGTGCGAGGACTCACGCTCATGGCTTCGCACTGAGCGTGCCACCGGACCGCTGAGGGCCAATCTGCCCCTTGCTTGCCGCGTCTGGCACGTGAACAATCGCGGCTGCGTTCGTTTCCGGGTTCCGCTGCGGTCAAGGCCCGATTTCCAGGATGGCAGCCATGTCTTCATCGCTCAGGATACTTGTTCTCACGGCGGTGGTCAGTGTTGAGCTCGCGACTTCGGCTGCTGCCAGAGACTGGACGATCGGGAGCGATCGGCACCGAGTGGGCTTTATCGACTTGAGCGGTCTCACTGTCGGATCGCGGGATCCGAGCACTTCCGAGCCGCTCACCATCGTCTGCTACGGGTTCGGTACTGTGTGGGTGTCGTTACCGTTCTGGGCCACCGTCTCCACCGCCGGCGCAATCCCCATCCTCGGAGCCGCCCTGGCGTTCCTGATCGTTTCCAGACTCTCCAACAAGCGCCGCGACGAACCAACCTGCGGCAAGCTTGTTGATTGACAAAAAGACATTTATAGAACAGGTTAACGACTCCACGTGCAGAACAGACGATCAAGCACCTGTACCTTGTCAAAGGAACCTGAATGACAACGAAGCTGGTCCTCGCGTCGGTATTACCGGGAGAGCAAGCTCAGCTTGCGGATGTGATTGCGGATATATCGGACCAGTCCCGCAAGCGACGATACGCCGACTGGCTCGTTCAGCAAGGTGACCCGCGAGGACAGTTCCTCAATGAGGTATTGGATCAGTGGGATACAGGGACCGGTGATCTGCCGAAGAACAAGTCCTACAGCCAGGTCTGGCAACGAACCTGTGGGATCACGCTGCTGCAGACGATGCGCAGCGGACCTCTGGATTCCATAACCACGCTCTTTCGCTATGTCCGCCCGGCGTTGATGGTCAACCCGACCGTTGCCGAGGCTGAGCTTCCCGTCGGCGTGAGCAAGTTTGGTGGACTGCCTGATCTTCCTGCAGGGACACCGTGGCCCGACTTCAAGGGCGAGCTGCATACCTTCGTGGGGCAGATCAACCTGGCTGAAATTGCAGCGACGCAAGTTTCACGAGAACTACCAACCGCGGGTCTGCTGTCGTTCTTCGTCTTTGATGACTCCGCCAATTCGGGACTCGTCGCGGTGGATTGGAAAATGATCTTCACACCAGAGACCTCAACCGTGCAGCGACGGCAACCTGACAAGCCCTTCGGTGAATGTAACCGCCTCGTGCCTGAGTGCGCGCTCGAGTTCGAGGAGACGCTCGATCTGCCTTATGCCTCGCTATACGACCTCGATAGCAACTATGCCGATCAGTTTTTGGGATGTCGCCGAGCCAAGCAAATCGGGCTGATCAAAACTCACGATGACGCCTACGAGGAGGCCCGCGAAGTCCTCATGCCGAACCGCGAAGAGCGTTCCCACCTGCTGGGTTGGTCGCATCCGAATGTTTCCGCAGACGATCCTGTCTCCGAAGGTTTTCGGAACCTGCTCACCGTCGCTTCGGAACGTGCATGCGAAATGTGCTGGAGTGACGGCCACCAACTCTACTACAGCATCCCTGAGGACGACCTCCCGCAACACCGCTTTGATCGGATCGCAGTCAATGATGGTTAGGCCACCCGCGTTTCTTGTGTTAACCGAAAAGTCGCCTGTGCGGTTCAATGGGTATGATGAACGTCTTCTCTTTCCACCTGGCTCAGTGCGGCATCGCTGAAACGATGCTGGCACTCACGCGGCCGCCCAGGTCGACGTCCACGCCCGGACTTGTGCATGCCGAGTGCATGGTGCCGATGACCCTCGGTCGCCCGGTGGCTCTTCCGTGGCGTTATCGGCCGCATCAGATCGCGGTCTTTGCGGCGTGGCAAAGTGAGGCTGCGATTGATGCCTTCCTGCAATCCTCGCGATTGGGGCGCTCGCTCGCGGCCGGGTGGCACGTCCGGATGGAGTTCGTGCGCCGCTGGGGTCATGTCCGCGAACTCGACCAACTGCCGCAAACGGCACTCGTTCTCGACGATCAGCAGCCCGTCGTCTCCGTAACACTGGCCCGCCTTCGAGCTTCGCAGGCGATGCGGTTCATTCGCTGGGGCCGGCCCGTGGAAGACCAGGTGCGCGATGACCCGGCGACGACGATCGCGCTCGCAGCGATGCGCCCGGTGGGCACGCTGGCAACGTTCAGCATCTGGCGGACTCAGCAGGCGCTGACCGACATGGTTCACGGTCGCTCCGCCGCGCCTGGAGCCGATCGGCACGCCAAAGCCATGCGGGAACGCAACCGCAAAGACTTTCATTATGAATTCACCACCATGCGTTTCCGCCCGATCTCGGAGCACGGCTGCTGGCAGGGCCAAGATCACCTGCTGCCTGAGATTGATGCAGTTCTCTAGGTTGATACCAGATTAGCGGCTTGCAGGATTGCCCAATATCCTCAGGACGTCCCTGGTAAACGCATATGAGTCGGTTCCCGAGAGTCACGAACAATGCGATGGGTGGCACGCCCTGACCATCGGGAAGGGCGTGGCAGTTGGATGCGAGGACTCACGCCCATCGCTCCGCTCTGGACGTGCCACCCGACCGAAAGGGCGGCAAACGAGCTGTGGGCACGCGTGGCACCTGACAGGCCTGCTGGGAAACAATAGAATAAAGATACGGACGAACAAAATGCACCCGACCGCAGGGTATTACAGCTCAACAAGACCCATAACATCCGTTGCACCGGAGGCGCGGGGCCAATCAACTTTTGAACGAGTCCAGAATGTCGTGGAAACCATTGAGTTCAGATGCTCATTCGGAGTATTTCAAGAGGCGTAGCAGCAGCCTGCGCCCCTACGCCGAACTGCTGTTGCGTCTCGCTAAGCTTCCTGAGGCTGATCAGGTCTTTGGGAGTTGGAGTCATGACTTGTTTTTTATCGGTACAGTTCCGAGCTACTCCGAATCCGACGACACAGGCTCCGACACAATTGTCATGATCGAGCGATTGCGGGGAGATCACTTTCGAATTCGTAGCCGGGGAGACAAAGCTTCGCCAAATCCGGGTTGGTACCAGGAGGGGCAAGAATTGAAGTGGGGCGGGAAAACGCAAGATGCCCGGGGTGAAGCCGCCGCGACTGTCGTGGGTGAAATTCTAGCGGAGTTTATCCGCAACCGGGCGGGTGGCACGCCCTGACCATCGGGAAGGGCGTGGCCGTCGGGCGTCGAGGACCACGCCCGGGTGATATTCATCGGTTGATACTCAAGGACGTTTCATGTCACACGAATGGCGACAACATCCGAAGCTTCAAGGGCGGTTTCATCCGGATGCGCCGGATGATCTGCAAGTCATCGTGCATGACGGCGGACCACGACTGTCGAGCGCCTCGCCGGAACTCGTGTGGGTAACGGTTATGGCGGCCGAGGGGCCTGATCTATTCAGTGGCAAGGTGCTCAATCAGCCGCGGCAACTGAAATCGGTGGCTCAGGGGACGGTTATCAAGTTCGTCGCACCCGAGGGCGAGCATCTCGTGATGGTGACAGAAAAGTACCTGGCGGAACGCGGCCGCTGGAATATTCACGGTTGCAGCAAATGTGGTTTCGATGCATTGTTCGATGCGCCGTCGGATCTGATGCGCGTTATTTTCCCACACCTTCCCGCGGATGCATCCATGGAGATGTTCACGTCATTCTGCGGCCTTTGCGGTGGGGTTCAGGGCGTTGAGGACAAGAACGCTGTATCCATCGAAGACGAAGCCACTCCCGGGCCGAAGCCTCGCAAATGGTGGCAGTTCTGGCGATAGGAGCAACGCATTAGGCGTGCCTGCCTGCCATCTTGACGGTTGTTGGAGATCTTCGGTCCTCGGAGTGTGGCAAGTCTTGTGGTCGGCACTCTCCGTGTGCCGACGGACCCAGAGAACCCGCACACGGAGAGTGCGGGCCACCTTGGACAACATCACCCAGTTTCTGCACGGCGCTGCGTTCTACCCGAACGCTTAGTTAAAGGAGATTCCGAGAATATGCATGGCTCTGACAATCGCGAGAAGGCTCAAGCGGCGTGGGATCGCATCCAAGCGCTGGGGGGTGAGGGTGTGTGGGAACGCGAAGACGTGGTCGTGTCCTTCAGTAACACGAAGATCACTGACGGGGACCTGATTCTCTTTCGCGACTTCCCCTTCGTGCAGATACTCGACCTGAGTGATACAAAGATTACTGACGAAGGTCTCGCGCATTTGGATCAATTGCCGGCGCTCAAGGTGTTGATTGTTGCCAATTCGGGAATCAGCGAAAAGGCTCTCAACGAGTATCAGAACGCTCACCCGAGCGTGAAGGTGACGACGGGACCACCGCCTAAAAGCGCCATCAATCCCTTCACTGGCAAGCCGTTTTGACCAAATTGGCCGAACGAATCGTGGCCCCGCAGCAAGTGAATGGCGTGTTCTGAATCGGAGACATATGACCGCACTTCATGCGCTGAAGTTTGGGCCGTTTTCTACGGTGTATCACGAGCAACTCGTTACTGACGCGTTCAAGGAGTCTGCGCGCCGATTCGTAGCAACCAAAATCCTTCCACAGGTTGATCACGACATCATCGAGATTGACGGCACACTGACACCGCGCGTGACCGACGACCTGAACTGCGGGCCGAACAGTGCCGTCAAGAACTGCTTCAAGCTCGACATTCGCTTTTTCGGACAGAACGCCACTGACTACTCTGAACTCAAAGCGGAGCTCTGGTATCGACCCGATTCAGGCACGTTTCAGGTTGCTACCAGATCGTCGCTCTATGTGTGGACTCCATCCCGGCGAGAAGAACGTCTATCGCAAAAGGCAGCGATTCAGAGGATAGTCGACTCAGTCCTGCAGCATGAGCCCTCAACCGCAGTTTGCCCAGTCTGTTTTGCCAACGTCTCACTCACGAGCACGCCGGACTATTTCCACGCTGCTTGTCCCAACAAATGCTTTCGCTACAACTTTGAGAAGGATAAAAATGGCCGTCGCCTGCACGGGCGCCTCTCCATGTTTCTACCCTAGAACGCCGCCTGATGAGGTCGCTAAAAGAGCTGCAGATAATCCGCAGGGTGGCCCTGGATGCCGTCAACCATATGATTCGGGCTGCGTCGTCGTGTTGCTATGAATTCGGTGATCTTTCACTGGGGAGACTATGAACGCTCTCTTTGCATTTGCCGCGGTGCGAAGCATTCTTTGCACATTCCTGATCTCGTTTGCGGATTCAGCCGACGCCCTGAAACTTGCGGACCAGTCTCTCGCCAAGGGTGATCTGGATGCGGCAATTGCTCACTATGACAAGGCGATCCAGCTTGATGCGAAGTTTGCCCGCCCGTATCACGGGCGCGGTGTCGCCTTCTTCCAGAAGGGGCAGTATGACAAGGCAATCGCCAGCTATGCCGAGGTCATCCGCCTGGAGCCGAAGAACGACGTGGCTGTTTTCGACCGCGGGCTGGCTTACTGGGAAGTCGGTGAATCGAAGAAAGCGCTGACTGATTTTCAGCTTGCCATCAAGCTGAACCCGAAGAACGACAGCGCTTACAATGGTCTCGCATGGGCCATGGCGACAGCCCCTCAGTCCGACCTCCGCGACGGTAAGCAGGCGATTGAGTTCGCGACCAGGGCGTGTGAGCTTACGAAGTGGAAGAGCCCGTTTCATATGTCCGCTCTGGCTGCTGCCTACGCTGAAGCGGGCAACTTTGAACGGGCGATCGAATGGCACAAGAGGGCCGTGGCGTCACCAGACTTTCCAAAGTCAAAAATGGACCGTGCACGCGAGCGGCTGAAACTCTACGAAGAAGGTAAGCCTTATCGCGAGGTCAAAGGAAAGAAGTGATACTCAGTGACTGGTCGCAGAGCTAGCCTGGAATCGTTGTTCGAGCTGCCCTGCTGAGGCTTGTTGACAGATACCCGATCATTCCGCAGACTGCTGTTAATATCTACCAATTTAAGTTCGGCAGATCGTTCTCTAGAATCGCAGTTAGAGCTACTGATGGCAGTTCGACTTCCACTTGCTTTCGCTGTCGGTTGGATGATCTATATGATCGCCATGGCGATGACCGTCTATGACGGGATTTTGTCGCTTGTTTTTCAGCCGATTGTCGGGTCGGTTGCAACCGTTCTGGGGCTGCTGGCGTTGTGTATCATCGGCAGTCCATTGCTTATTACCGGCGTGTGGAAGCACTGGCGTCGACTGGGTTGGTTAGTCTTGCTGCTCTCCGTGATGGGAGTCGCGTGTTTCATCGCGTCGTGGCATCCGTCGCTGCGTGTCAAAGTGCTTGACCCGGAAACGAACATGATGGAGGACTCGTTTCATCCCGTGCTCTCGATCGGGGGCTGGCTGCTCGCGATGTTCGGCGTGCTGTTCTGCCCTGCGATCGGATTTCGCGGTGACCGGAGATGGGTATAATCAATGCGGGCGGACCTGCCGTCCGTCGCTGTGACTTCACTGAGGCATCAATATGGACGTCAAGCAGTTTTGGGCATTGAACGAAGGGCTCTCGCGCGAGAACGCGGCACGAACGCTGGAGCAACGCTTGATGCAGCTTCAACCCGCCGAAATTGCGGATTACCGACGCATTTCGATCGTGCGTTCGCCGCCGCGTATCAGTGGCTGTTGTGGGCCGCGGCCTACATCATCGAAGGTGGTTGCTCGGACGACGGATTCATGGATTTTCGGTACGGGCTGATTTCCCGAGGTCGTTCGGTTTTTGAGCGAGCGCTGGCTGACCCAGACTCGTTAGCTGATGTCGCTGACGACACTACAGACGGTTTTATACCGAACGAAGACTTCGGCTATGTCGCGCAACGTGTCTACCAGAAATAGGTCGGCACGCGCATTCCCGACAATGATGTCCACCATCCGGCGGAACCAGCAGGTGAGAATTGGGACTTCGACGACGAAGACCTGTGCGCTCAGAAACTGCCGCGAATCTGGGAGAAATTCGGAGACTGATCGAACGAGTGACACGCCCTGACCATCGGGAAGGGCGTGGCTGTCGTGCGTCAAGGACCACGCCCATCGCTTCGCTCTGGGCGTGCCACCCGATCGCGATGTCTTGTCGCCGCGCGAACCCGATGAGCCGCGCAGGGTCAATTAGATCACGCCCGATTTTCGGGGATATTCACAGGGGCTCAAGAGCGTGGTCTCATAGACCTCGATTGAATTGGCGACTGCTTGCCGAGGCGATTGGAACGACGGATGATTCCTCCCAAACCAGTGATTACTTTAACCCCGGATTCCATTGATCAGAAACATCTTGGTTCCACGGTTCGGCTGTGGGGAAATGTTTACGGGCGCAAGGGTCGGCTGGCTTTCAGTGCTGACGGCCCGATGTGGTGCGGCAGCGTGATACGCAAGGTCGTAAACAGTGTTGTCATCAAAGCACCGGGTGCCGTCTATGCGCTCCCCGCCGGACCGGTTGGTGGGCCGCTAAACATACCACCAGAAATGTGGGACAGGGTGGGTGTTTTCGAGGCCGTCGGCACACTGCGGGCGTCCGAGTTTGCCGAGCATGACTATCTGCTGGATGATGTGAAGCAGTTATGTCGCATGGATATTACCCGCCAGCCAATCGACCTGGCCCGCGCGTGCAGGGATCTTTCTCAAGAAGATCTTGATTGGATCAATTCTCTCTTCCCGGAAGAGCCCGAAAGGACCGAGGAATTGATTGCTAAGGCCCGTGCGGCAAGGCGTTGCTGGTAGCGGACGGGTACCGTGACTGAGATCAGCGTCCCGAAGGTGGATTTCAGGCCGCGACCGTGGGTCACCAACAAAGTAGCAGGCACATTCCATGTGCCGTGGCCCTCTGCGGACGGCACATCGAATGTGCCTGCTACTAACTTGCCGCACTCCGCACCCGGCTACCTTGGGCGATGACTCGATTAGGAAATATCCCGTGAAGTCGAAACGTCGTGACAGTCAGCAGACGGTACCGAGCGGTCGCTACGCCGCGAAGCTCTTGTTTCAGTATCGCGTCATGGTGGACGGTTCGCCGGGCGCTCGACGGCTCTGCGAGGAGCGCATCATCACGATCTCAGCCACACACGGTCAGGCCGCGCTCCAGGAGGCCAAACGGCGAGGTCGCACCGCACAGCACCGCTATAAAAGTGGTGATGGCAACCCCGTGCACTTCGAGTTCATCGGAGTCATGGAATTGCTACGCCTCGACCCAGCCTGCGACGATGACGAGGTGTGGTATGAGATCAAGGAACGGGTTCGTCCGTCGGAGCGTCGGGCATCCATTATCCCGCCGGAGTCTTCCCTGTCGGCGATCAGAAATTATGAATGATACGGATCCCGGTAATTACTTGCGCGTAGTGGCCAGTCGCGGCGAGCTATGCGGTTCAGCGTTGCGCAATTATTTTGTGTGATCCGTATTATTCGCTATTACCTCTTCGAATTCCGAACGTGAGCGGCATACTCGCGAGCTTCGCGCGACAATAACTCATATTCAGCGCTGTTTGCTACCACTTCGCCACTCGCCATATCAATAACGACGCAACCGATCGCCGCCGCGACTGCGAGCAGCACGTCCACTCCATCGGCCTCCATCGGGCCGGTTGGATACGCGGATGCTGACAGCGCGTAAGTCCGACCATCTCTTTCATAGAGATCAAACACAATGTCAAACGCGCCGCGCTCCGTCGAAATACCGCACGTGCTGTTGTGAAATTCGACCCCGAAACTGCTGCTGAGAACCTGTTTGATGTTGTCGAACTCACCGGCGGCCAGCGACGGATCGAAGTTCTTGCGGAGCGCCGCCTGCTTCTGTAGTTCCACTGAGATTGCGGGGTTAAACGCGCCGCTCGAGAGTCGATCCAGTGAGTCCTCGCTCTTTGCAATTACAAATACCTGAGTCATTGGATGATCACCTGTCGATATGATGCAGGGTGGCCTCAACCTGGTGTCCGAAACGGCGTAGCAGGCCTTCTGCTGAACCGGGCGGAAGAAGGTGTATCACTGATGGTCTGTCAGCCCAAGTGTTTCGAGCGAGGCTTGACCGGTCTCAACTTAGCCGGGTGACAAGCCTTGTGGTCGGCACTCTCCGTGTGCCGACATGCCCGCACACGGAGAGTGCGGGCCACAACGGACGGGTGGCACGCCCTGAACATCGGGAAGGGCGTGGCCGTTGCGCGTTCTGATCCGCTCATTTGAGGTCATAGTTCATACTTCGTGGGCAACGTTTGATCGATGTCGATGAGCACAGGACTTATGCCTGCATACCAGCGCGCACTGGACCACTCCCACTCGGTCGCGCGACCAACGAAGTTGCGCCGTACGGGATTCAAGTGGATGTAATCGATCATCGAGTGAACGGTCTCAATCTTGATAGCCGTTCGGTCGTACCCACCGCCCGGCTGCCAGAATCGGCGACGTATGCGTTGTCCCTCGCGAACCGTGATTCTGGGAAGCCATTCCGGAGCGTTCTCCTCCAGGAAGGCAATTGCTTTTCTCGCGACCGGGCCTTTGATGCTTGACCGAATGCGGCTGATAGTCGCAGCCTTCGATCGGGGATAGACAAAGACATGAACGTGGTCGGGCATGATCACATAAGCCCAAAGATCAAACGGCAATTCTTGACGAGCATCCGCGAGCGCGTCGACGAACCACTGCCGAGTTCGATCACGGCTGAGAAATTGAAATCGGTGATAGCACGAAAACGTCAACTCGCATGCGTGACCCAACTCCACCTCGTCTGCTTTCGGTGAACGTCGCAGCTTGCAAAAGTAAGTGTCGTTGGTGCCGGGGTCTCGCATTCGCATGACATGGCCTTCGTACGAATTGTGATCGACTTCACCAGTCGAACCAGACCTGCCGTTGCACCCCAGTCAGCGACGAGTGGCCGTGGCGCGTTCAGATCCACGCCCATCGCTTCGCTCTGGGCGTGCCACCCGACCCGGAGTCCCGCGAACAATGGAGGGCTGAGGCTAGGAGTGTGTCCGAGAAGTAGGTTGCGACTCTGTCGCGACGGCGCCTGAAGAGACTAAGCCTCAAACGCAGTCAAGACTTCGGCATCCTCAGTTGGTTTCGCCCAAACAGAGGATCCATATTGAATGACAGTTGCCGTCGCGACAGAGTCGCAACCAACAGGTCGCGATTGGAATCGCAACCTACGACTACTCGGACACACTCCTAGGGCCTCAGCACTCCAGGATCGGACCGTGGCGCGTCGCAGGGGCGTGAAAAAGATGCACCTCTGTGGAACGCCTGCCGGGAAGGAGGCAGGGGAGACTGGCAAACCCCTCGGGCAAGGTTCGTTACCAGCGTTGATCTCGCGCCTGCCCTCTTCCACAGCAGATCGTCGATCCACAGAGGTGCTATCTTCTCTAACCCGCGATGCCGCAAAATCTTCCTCACCAAACTGCAGCACAGGCAGACAACCGCCTGAATCGCCCGGTTACGAGCTTTTGGCCGGAAACTGGGGTCCGTCAAAGAAATAGGGCCAGCTTGACGCACCTGCCGCCTGGCTTATACTCGCGAGCTTTGCGGGGAATTCCCGGACAAATCTACTTAAAACTCTCCCGAATAATGACTTGCGCGTGTTGATGAGCGACTCGACAGAACCCGCTGACAGGGTTCCACAGCGTTCAATCCGGCGGTCGAGGAGCCCTTTTCATGAGTACTCAACAGCCGGTCAGTCAGCAGGAGGAAGCGCCGCTCATCCAGATCTGGGTGATGCGCGTCTGTGACGGCATTCTCACGAACCTGAAGTTCGTCGTGCTGCTGGTGCTGGTCGTGGCGGGCGGCTACCTGGGCTACACGGTGATGCAGGAACGTGCTCAGGAAGCGGCTGTGGCGTCGTGGAGCAAGTTCAGCAACGCCCGCTCGGCGGCCGATTTCGGCGAAGTTGCCAAGGAATATGGTACGTCGGAAGTCGGGATCTGGGCGCGGCTCGCGGAAGGCGAAGCCGAGTTGAATGAAGGCATCCGCCTGCAGTTTACTGACCGCAAGTCCGCTGATGCCGAGTTGAAGAAGTCGGCCGAAGCCTTTGATGCCGTGATCAAGAGCGGCACCGCTCCGGCCATCGCGCTGGAACGAGCTTACCTCGGGAAGGCCCGCTACCTCGAAGCCACGTCCGACGGCAAGCTGGACGACGCGGTCGCGGCGTATCAATCGTTCGCTCAGAAGTATCCCAATTCCATCTACAAGTCGCTGATCGAAAGCCGCATCAAGGATCTGGAGAAGCCCGAAGCCAAGGAGTTCTATGCGTGGTTCTCCAAGCTGAATCCGAAGCCGGAAGACCGCCCCAATCCGCGTGACGGCCTGCCGATGGGCCATCCGGATATCAACGCGCCAATCACGTTGCCGCAGATTCCGGAAGAACTCTATCCGGCCAACTGGAGCGAGCTGCAGGAAGGCGCTGACGAGGCCAAGCAGCCCGCAGCGTCCACTGACAAACCAGCTACTGACAAACCGGCCGATGCGAAGCCAACCGCCGAGAAGCCGGCTGACGCCAAGCCCGAAGGCACCGACGCCAAGAAGCCCGAAGAGAAAAAGGCTGAAGACAAGAAGCCCGACGACACCAAGGCTGAGGACAAGCCTGCTGACAAAGCTGCCGACGAGAAGAAGCCGGACGCAGCCAAAACGGACGCTCCGGCGAAGTAACAATGACCGAACCGCCCGCTGCCGAATTGCCAGACTCCGAACTGCCTCCTCTCGAACCGTCGTCTGCTGAGCCGATCTCTCTCGTGGTTGAAGCCCGAGCACACGGCTGGCGCGTCGATCATTATCTCACGCGGCTGTATCCCAACTACAGCCGCGCTGCCTTTCAGAAGGCGATCGATGCGGAAACGATTCTGCTCAACGGCCTGCCGGTTAAGAGTGGTCGTCGGCTGCGCGTGAACGACGCGCTCAGCGTGCGTCTGCCCGAGCTGCCTGATGAAACGATTCCGCCGGAAGATATTCCGCTCGACGTGCTCTATGAGGACGAGTGGATTGCGGTCATCAACAAGGCTGCGGACATCATTGTGCACCCTGGCAAGGGGAACTATCGCGGCACGCTGGCCGGTGCTTTGCAGTTCCATTTCGACCGCCTGAGCGACGTCGCGGGCAAGTTCCGTCCCGGCATTGTGCATCGGCTGGATCGTGATACCACGGGCGTCATGGTCGTCGCCAAAGACAACCAGTGTCACGGCAAACTGAGTGCCCAGTTCGAAGACCGCTCGGTACGCAAAGAGTACCTCGGCATCGTCTGGGGTCAGGTGCAGTTCGATTCGGACTTCATCGAGACGCACCTGCGAGTCTCTCAGCGCAACCGCGAACGTATGCAGGTGTGCGAACCGCAGGGGAACTCGCGCGAGGCCGTGACGTTCTATGAAGTTCTGGAACGCTTTCCGCGAGCCACCCTGGTGCGGCTGTTGCCGCGCACGGGACGCACGCATCAGTTGCGTGTGCACTTCCAGCATCTCGGACACACGATGCTGGCGGACTCGCTCTACGGCAGCATCTGCCCGGTGACGGCGGGCATGATGGTCGACCGCGCCGCCAAGGCGCCGCCGGATCCCAACCTCCCGCTGATCAGTCGACAGGCCCTGCACGCCTATCGGCTGTCTTTTGCCCACCCGCAGAGTGGCAAGCCGATGCAGTTTGAAGCACCATTGCCGGAAGACATGCAACGGACTCTAAACTTCCTGCGCTCCCCTTACAGTTAAGGACCGATTCACCATGCGTCTGGCAAAGATCACCTTCAACGGCCAACAGCATCTGGCCGCTGTTAATGACTCTGAAGTGCAACTGCTCGATCTCAGCCAGGTCAATAACGTGCATCGGCTGGCGGACATTTTGCACTCGCCGGACCCGAGTGGGCTGGCTGGCTTCCTCATCGACCGCAAGGCCGATCCGGTGCCGCTGAATCAGGTCCGCTTTCATGCCCCGATCGACTCGCAGGAAGTCTGGGCCGCGGGCGTGACGTACAAGCGCAGCCAGATCGCCCGCATGGAAGAGTCGGAAGCCGGGGCCAGTCACTACGACAAGGTCTATACCGCGCCGCGCCCCGAGATCTTCTTCAAGGGCAGCGCCAGTCGAGTCTCCGGACCCGGTCAGCCGGTCCGCGTGCGTTACGACAGCAACTGGTCTGTGCCCGAACCCGAGTTCACGCTGGTGATCTCGCCCCAACTAAAACTGGTTGGCTTCACGATCGGCAACGATATGTCCGCTCGCGACATCGAAGGCGAGAACCCGCTCTACCTGCCGCAGGCGAAGGTCTACAAGCAATGCTGCGGCATGGGTCCGAGCATCCTGCTGAATGACGGCTCGCTCGACCGCGTCGGCACCAAGATCAATCTGGTGATCGAGCGTAAGAACGAGGTCGCCTTCCGCGGCGAAACGAACCTCGGCCAGCTCGCGCGAACTCTGGAAGAACTCATTACCTGGCTGGGTAAAGAAAACGAATTCCCGCACGGAGCCATGCTGCTGACCGGCACCGGCATCGTTCCGCCCGACAATTTCACGCTGGAGCACGGCGACACCGTCTCGATCAGCATCGCCGGCATCGGCGTACTCACCAACCCCGTGGTGAAAGACTCACCGGAATAGGTCCGCTGAATGGTGCCGGTAGAGGGGTTAGGGATTGGGGATTAGCAAGCAGTTGTGCCCGCAATTTCCTGCTCCACCTTCGCAAGGGGGAGAAGGTGGCCGCAGGCCGGTAGAGGGGGATTCAGCGACAGTCCTGGAGTGCTGAGGCCCTAGCCTCAGCACTCCGTTGTGGCCCGCACTCTCCGTGTGCGGGTTGCATGGGTCCGTCGGCACACGGAGAGTGCCGACCACAAAGCCGTAGCAGGCACATTCCATGTGCCGTCCGCAGTCCGATCCTGGAGTGCTGAGGCTTGACTCAGCCCTCCATCGTTTGCGGGATTCGATGTGGTTGAAGAGTCCGCCGCCACCGTTCAACTGCGTTCGGAGCTTGCACGGTTTTCCCGCACTGATTCGGACGGCACAGGTTACTTTGGCATCCGTTACTGCCGCGCCGCAAACGATGGAGGGCTCCGTCAAGCCGGAGCACTCCAGGACGGGAGCATTCCGTTGTGGCCCGCACTCTCCGTGTGCGGGCATGTCGGCACACGGAGACTGCCGACCACAAAGCCAGCCCAGTAGCAGGCACATTCCATGTGCCGTCCGCAGTCCGATCCTGGAGTGCTGAGGCTTGACTCAGCCCTCCACTGTTTGCGGGATTCGATGCGGTTGCAGAGCACGCCGCCGCCGTTCAACTGCGTTCGGAGGCAGCACTGTTCTCCTGCACTGATTCTTGACGGCACAGGTTACTTTGATATCCGTTACTACCGCGCCGCAAACGATGGAGGGCTCCGTCAAGCCGGAGTGCTCCAGGACCAGAGCCGCACTCGGCTGGGTCGTCCTTGACGGACTCAACGGCCACGCCATTCTTGCACGGGCGAAGCCCGCGGCACTCCAGATCGAACTGTGATACAACGCTAGCGGACCCCCTCCAGTAGAGAGATTTCAAAACACGTGACACTTGGAATCCCACTGACATATCGACTGATCGAGTCGAGGAGTTGTTCGTCGCGAGCGTACACTGTCCAGTAGGCTGCCTCGACGTTCCGAATATAGATATCGACCGTAGCCGCCAGGTACCGTGCCTCAGGCGTACTCTTCCGGAAATCTGCATACTCCGCGTTCACTTCTCTACACGCCTCTGAGAACTCCCGCAGGAAAGGCGTCGAGTCCTTGACGGGCTCACGGAATCCGTAGAGGTCGAGCCAATCGTCCTTTATGTAGCGAGCAAACTTCGGCAGCAGTGTGTTAGCAGGAATGAGACCGTGATCCTCTGGCAGGTTGTCGACTTCCCGCTCACAGTCAGGATCAAAGAAAAAATTCTCACACAGCGGCAACCCATAAGATGGGATTATGATCCAGGTGAAATCGGCCAAGCTCGGGAGAACAGGCTTGAAGAAAAGGGCGAATGACGAAACACCTTCAGGTATCAGCAATTCATCCCAGCGGATATCTAGAAAGAGGCCTCGCATGGCACATCCAATCGCGCATCACAACCCAAGTTGCTACCCCGTATATATATCATACTCGACGCGATTCGTCCGTGCTATCCCGCGTACACTTCATCGCTCCCCTCGCCCCGCGTGCGGGGAGAGGGGCAGGGGG
>JAKFWA010000115.1 GCA_021732995.1 Planctomycetaceae bacterium
TTGAGGGGGCGGTGTTGGCGCTGGTTGTGGGACGAATGCTGGCGGCTGCGGGGTGGGGGCGGGAGCTGGCCCGCCGATCGTCAGATGAGTTCCGCAATGAGGACACGCGACGACGATGCCGGTCTGCTGGACCAGCAGGCGACCCTGGCAATTGCCACAAGCGACTTCGAACATTGAGTCAGAATCCTGAGTTTCAGATTTCTTCGGAGAGCGCGCCCCAAGACTGCCAAGCTATTCTTGCGGGCCGCATATCGGGCCACAAGCAGAGCGAAGTCCCCGAATGCGGCAGAACGCCGAGGATTGGAACGGAGGTTCGAGAACTCACTTCGGACACATTGGTCTGCGCCGCCAGCGTTTCCCGCTCGTTCAGGACGTCATTCAGCACGATTCCGGAGACTCGTAGTCCGCGCGACGCGGCAACCTCTAACGTGAGCAGAGTGTGATTGATCGTGCCCAGCCCCAGGCGCGCCACCACCAGCAGGGGTAGGCCCGTCCAATGAGCAAAGTCTGCGATCGTTTCCGTTTCCGTCAATGGGCAGAGCAAGCCGCCAACACCTTCGACGACCGTAAAGGGTGCCGCATTCCGCCAGGCGGTGAAGCCGTCCTGCATGACTTCCAGATCAAGCTTTAGACCGGCCTGCCGCGCTGCAACTGGCGGCGCGAGCGGCGCGATCAGCCGATAGGGACTGATTTGTCTGAGGTCATCAATCTCTGCGGCCTGTTGAAGAGCTTCCAGATCCGGCCAGAACGGAGAACCATCCTGGTGGAACTCAGCGCCGCTGCACGCGGGTTTGTAAGCACCCACCGGCACACCGGATTGACGCAGTTCACGCAGGATCAAACTGCTGACATAAGTCTTCCCGACGCCGGTATCTGTTCCTGTGACAAAGATTCCGTGATTCAATGGGGACTCCGCAGATTGATTCCTAGCCCAGAAGAAATGCCGTTCTGATCGCGGAGCGATCAGCGACTATCGCCATAAACAGCGACAGGCAAGCCGAGCGCGTGCAGCTTCGGCTGCATGCTCAGGCCCGGAGTCTAAAACCGGTTGCTGGAGAATTCCCGCGTGTCACACGACGACTTTGAATTCTTCTTCATCAGTGGACTTGCGAGTGTTTGAATAGACCAGTCATCCTGCGGATGTCGGTGAGTTTTCGTTCTGCAATCACTTCATTTCTATCGGGCAACTGCATGCCGCGTTACGTGCCTTTCACGGTTCGCTATGCCCGCTACTTGTGGCAGTATGAACTGACGCCGGCAGGGCGATTTCTGTTCTGGAGCGTGCTGTTCACGTCGACCGGAACCGCCACAGTGATCATGCCGATCTACCAGATCTTCTGCGTGCTGTTCGCGGCGTATGTTGTGGTCTGGGTGGCGAACGCCGTCTATCGACCGAAGTTGAGCTGTACTGGTTCTCTGCCACGTCGCATTACTGCGGGGCAGACGATTGAAGCGGAGTTCGAACTCAAGAATCTCAGTTGGCGACCAGCCTACGACCTGATGCTGTGGATTGTGGGATTGCCGCCCCAATGCAAGATCCTGTCGGCCGACCTGGTCATTCCGCGACTCGGTCCCGGCGAACGAGGTAAGCTGCCGCTATTGGTTCAGGTGCAACGACGAGGGATTTATCAACTCCCCGATTTGCGTCCGCATTCGACGTTCCCCTTCAACTTGATGCGTAGCGGATCGTTACGAGTACCGCTGAGCCCCGTGCTGGTCGTTCCCAACTTTCATCGCATTCGCGATGTGGTGGTGCCGGTCGGCTTGCGCTATCAGCCCGGTGGTATTGCGCTGAGTTCCCATGTTGGTGAATCGCCCGAGTACATCGGCAATCGCGAGTACGTGCCGGGCGAACCCGCTCGACGGTTGGATTTTCGTTCGTGGGCACGGCTCGCGAAGCCGGTCGTGCGTGAGTATCAGGAAGAGTATTACTGCCGCATCGCGCTGATCCTCGACACACACATTCCGGCTCGGCGTCAGCCATCGGATGGCTTCAGGCAACTGGAAGCCGCTATCAGCCTCGCGGCCTCCATCGCGGATGGGCTTTCAACGTCGGAGCACGTGATCGATATCTTCGCTGCCGGCCCGGAACTCTATGTGTTCCGGGCGGGTCGCAATGTCGCGCACTTCGACAACGTACTGGAGATCCTGGCGAGCGTGGACTGGTCGCCGCGCAACCCGTTTGAAAGCATCGGCCCTGCGATCTCCGATGAGTTGACTTCCATCACAACAACGGTGCTGGTGCTGCTGGATTGGGATGAGTCCCGTGAGAAGCTGACGCGCGAGGCCGTGGAGGCTGGTTGTGAAATCAAGCTGATCCTGGTGCGTGATACACCGCCGACTCGTCCCCTGCCGACAGAGGCAATGGATATCACCGTGCTGACGTGCGAGCAGATCGAACGTGGAGGCATTGATCGACTATGAACTCGATCCGGCCTCGCTTAAGAATTGAGCTGCAGCGTGGCATCGCATTGGCGATGTTTCTGTTGGAATGCCTCGCGATCGGTTTCATTTCGCACACGAAGACGTTTCCGATCGTCATTGCGCTAGTCGCGATCTTCGGAGCGTTCAGCAAGTTCCGGTTTGAGATCACCCGGTCGCGGGTGTACGACATTGTGGCGGTGCTCGGCGTCATTTTTACCTTGAAGTACATGTTCTCGGCCGAGAACGTGCGCTATTCGACCTTGTTTCCGAATCAGCAGATTGCGTTGTCGGTGTCGCAATTCGTGTTGTGCCTGCAGGCGACCTGTTTTTTCGGCAAGCGACGCGACGGTCGACTCCCGATCCTGTTTCCCGGCATGGGCGTGAACGCGCTGGTGTGTGCGTCGATCGTGCGGATTGAGAACGGCCCAGAACGCATCATCTTTCAAGGCTTCTGTATCTGCTTTGCATTGCTGGCTGCGAAGTACTGCGATGTCTCCCGCCGTTTTCTGGATGTTGGATCGCGCGGCCGCACCGGTCGTATGGCGGCTTCGCTGATCGTCTTCCTGTTGGTAGGAGGCCTGGGATGGGGAGCGGCGGCAGGCTTGCATCGCTTTGAAGGTCAAGTAGAGCACTACCTGGTGAAGCTGCTGAGTACGCGCGACACCGCTCACGACGTCGGTTTTGGCGACACGGCGTCGCTGGGATCAGTCAATTTAACCAAGAGCTTGCGGTCTCAGGAGATCGCATTGCGCGTGATCTCTGACTTTGAACCGGGGTATTTCCGCGGCAAGGTCTACGACGTCTACAATCAGGCTCGTTGGGGTGTATCGATTTCCGATGGTCGCCCAATTGCAGGGCGTCCGATTCCCGTTCGGGGAGTTCAGCCGGCTGACCATCCCGGCAACTTCTTTGAGTTGCAACGTCCAACGGATACGGATGATGGCGAACCGGGGAGTTCAGAAGACGTGTCTGTGCCGACGGAGGTTACCGAATCGCCTGAGCCAGAGCGTTACTCTCGATTCGAGGTCTGGTCGAGTTCTCCCTTGGCCGGGAAGTTGTTTGCTCCCATGCATGCGTTCTGTCTCCAGGCACCAGTGCCGCATATCACTCGCGACAGGTATGAGGTCCTGCGAGCTCCCGACCTGCCTGCCTACGCACCATACTCCGTGTTTGTCAGTCAACTCGATCAGACGCCAACGATTGAAGCGCCATCGCAGCGCGCCCGCTCGTTGCTGCAGTTGCCGCGGTGGGTGTTCCGCGATTCGCAGTTGAAGCCGATTGTGGATGAGATTTGTCAGGGGCAAACCACCGCTCGAGGCAAAGCGGACGCTATTCAGCGATTCTTTCATCAGAACTTTCGCTATTCATTGAGGGTGAACGTACCGGTCGGGAATGAGCCATTGCGGTGGTTCATCGAACAGCGTGGGGCGGCTCATTGCGAGTTCTTCGCGTCTGCCACCGTGTTAATGCTGAGGCTGGCGGATGTGCCTGCGCGTTATGCTTCCGGGTATGTTATCCACGAGCAAAGTCGCTTCAGCAAGAACTGGGTGGCCCGCCAGCGCGATGCGCATGCGTGGGCCGAAGCGCAGGACGAATCCGGACAGTGGTTCACGGTGGAGTCGACTCCCTCCGACGGGTTGCCTCAGCCAACAGAGACTTCGCTTTCCAGTGATCTCTGGGAGTACGCGACGGAATGTCTGCTGCAACTTCGTGTCAGTTGGCAGCAGTTCGGTTTCATCGGCGGATTGCGCAAGCTGATGGGCTATCTGTCGACCCCGTTGGGTTGGGTGATTCCGCTGTTGGTGATTTTTGTTGTCGGCTTCAGGTTCGTATTCCGGAAACGCGTTGCGCCCGTTGAGCAGAGGTCGTTCGACTACCTTGTTCACGAACTCGAAACGCTGCGTACTCGACTCGATCGGGTGATCGAACGTGCCTTTCGCGAACGCCGTCCGAACGAAACGGTACTGCAGTTCGCGGCTGCGCTCACCAACGAATCCCGGCATCCGGCACTGCAGGCCGTCGCGAACTGGTACCAACGGTACGTTGAGTTGCGATTCGGCGCGCACGTTTCAACGACTGATGCGGCCGCATTGGCTCACGAATGCGGGGCACTTCTGAAAACGATTCGTGACTTGCAGCAGAACGAACTCGCTCATTTCGCCGTTTCGTCCAACGAGAATGCCGGGGCATGAGCTCCCGTTTCATCTCAAGTAACCGTCGTAGCCAGTGAACCCTGCCGCTTCAGTGCGCTGGCAGTTCCGCCTTGCCCGTGCAGGGCAGTCGCACGTCCATCCAGCGCATCACGAAGTTGAGCGTCTCGGGCCAGTCGGGCTCGTTCAGCAGCTCGTGATAGTGCTCGCGCAGGAATTCGAAGGTGCGATCACCGCTGGCCGTGGAATTAAACCACGGCTCGGCGGCACTTGGATCGACGATTCGATCGGCGCCGGCTTGCATCAGTAGCAGCGGTGTTTGCAGGCGTGGAGCGTCACGCCAAGCCGCCCGCAGCGCCGATTGCATCTGGAAGAACCAGGCTGCGGTGATGCTGCGATGAATCAGCGAGTCCTGTTCGCGGCGCGCGAGCACCTCGGGATTGCGCGTCGTGGACTCAGACGGCACGCGGCTCTTGAACCGAGTCCGTGGCGCGATCCAGGACATCAGCTTGCCCAGGCACAATGTGAAGCGGTCAACTTGGACGCCCAATCGCAGCAATGGCGAAATGAGGGTCAAAGCCGACAGCATTTGGCTGCGAGTTTGGGCGAATCTCAGAGAAATCAGGCCGCCGAAACTGTGCCCCAGAAGAGCGGTGCGCTTCGGATTCAGTTCGAAGTAGCGCCAGACTGTTTCCAGGTCGAGCAGATAACGCTCGAAGCAGTCGACGTGGACCGGCGTGCCTGCGGAATGACCGTGGCCGCGGAGATCCAGCACAATGGCCTTCCAGCCATTGTCGACCAGAGTTTTCGCCACATGGTCGTACCGCCCACCGTGTTCGCTAGTGCCATGCACCACGACCATCGTCCGGTCGCACGCTTGAGATTCGTGTGGCGAATACACCCTCGCGAACAGTTGCGTGCCATCATGTGCCGAGATGCTCGTCTCCGCGTAAGCCATGACACACCTCACAGGGGCCAAGACCAACTGTCGGGTGAGGCTGAGGAATCGTTCTCGACTCCTTCGTCTCACTCTTACTTATTCTCTTACGTCATTCTTATGGCGAAGTCTCCAACAGAAATCGTTGTAACCCCGGACTGAACTCAAGATCGATGCGGCCAACCATCCCGAGTGTTCGCTGAGTGTCGGCTGAGAAGTCCGCATTGCGTCGCGTCAGGCCGTATAGTGAAAGGCGTCCAGCCGTCCGGTCGAATTCGTAATGGGCGAATCGCTGTGGGATAAAGTGCTGGCCGGATCCGATGAGCCTGGACGACTCCCGCTCGCGCGATTCCCGGTCCAGGGTGAGGGAAACGCCTGATGCCTTGTCGATCACTTGAATCGCCAGACTTTGCGTGTCCGTTCCACCGCTAGGCTGCACGAGCACGGCTGTTACCAAAAATGGCAGATTGCATCGATTCAGACGCAACGCCGCCTGAGTACGGCAAACTCGGTGCCACAAGATCTTGCCAGTACTGCGCCGGACTGCGATCAGGTCGCCATTGTGCAGGGATTCCGTCGGAATCATGGAGTCCATGATCTGCACGAGTCGTTCGCCCGCCCGCGGACTTTGATCATTTCGACGTAGATTAATGAAGACATAGTCGCCGTCGATGAAGGCATGCGGGGCGTCCATGCGACGCACCTCTGCTGGCAGCGGCAACGTGATGTCCAGAACTGGCTGTCCCTGTTCGGGCGAAAGTAGAAGGAAGCGGCCGGTTTTGGCAGAGTCGTTTTCGACCTGAAACAGCGCGACGTGATTGTCGCGGAGGACCACGGGCGGGAACGTCACGGGATTGAAGGGGACTTGCAATTCGATGCGATCCAGCAGCGGATCCCAGATTTGCAGAGTCATCGGCTGGTGCCCGTCGAGGCCTCGCGTGACGTACAGCAGCCGGCGACCCATACCGATTACGAGGTTGCCTTGGCGATCCACCAATTGCTGGCCGGTTCGCAGAGTTTCGCCAGTGCGGGTATCCAGCATGACATAATTTCGTCCGTCCCGCTGGAACGCGACGATGATGTCGTCATCTCCGAAGAGGTAAGCCGACAGATCGCTGAAGATGCCGTGAGCGATGGTCAGGTCCGAGCGTCGCCAGAGCAGGCCGCCATTAGCTGCATTGACCGCAACCAGATGATTTGCGGTTCGCAGCAGACACACGCTGGGTGAAATCGTTGTGACTTCAACGTCTTCAGTTTCTCCATTCCCGAGCGGAAAGCTGAGTTCCCATAAAGGTTCGGAAATTCGCGGGGTGAGGAGCGAAACGGCCAGCGCACCGCCCGTGGTTCCCAACGGGATCAGGTGGGACCGTCCGCGGCGCACCTCGTTGAAATCGACGTCCACGCTGGATGAGAGCTTTACCGCTCCACGCTCCGTTCCCGACGTGCGGTCGATGAATGCCCAGCGCTGTCCTCCGTCCGAAGAACTCGGCTGAATGTCGACATCCTGATGGCTGCCGGTTTCGAGGCGTCGCTGTCCGGCAAACAAATCGGCGAGCAACGTGCGAGCCTCAGTGACACCGCGATTCACGACGCGAACCTGTGTGACATTCCAGTCGAGCGGCTGCAGGTCGGCGGCGATTCGTGCCAGTTCAGTACCCGGTCGGATTGCAGTTCCGATTTGCTGAGCTGTGATCGCCTCGCCTTTCCGCTGTAACGATGACAGATCGAAGAAGGGCTTGAGGGCGTCGTAATCACGTTTCAAAACATCCTGAAGCTCGACATCAGCAAACTCGGTCTGCAGAGATTGCAGCGTCCGTGCCGCCTCTCCCGGAAGCTCTGCGGTCGCCAACAGGGCAACTCGCATGAGCTGCGCAGCCGCACGTTCGGCTCGCTGGCCGGTGCGCAGAGTGATTCGCAGCCAGTGCTCGGCTTCATGAAAGCGTTCCGCGCGGATCAGCCGATCCGCAAGTTGCAGTCGCACGCTGGCCGCTTCCGGTAGCTCGCCATACAGGTCGAGGAACCGTTCGAGGTCCGGCATTGATCCGTTGCGGACCGCGGCGCTGAAATCGGGTCGCATCTGACTCATCAACACTTCCCGTTCCTGGCTGGGAACCCTTCGTAGAGACCGGGCGAAGGCGCGTTGAGCAAGGCTGTGTGGAGCGACGGCATGCTCGGAACGCGGCGCGACCGGCACAAGGTCGTCCGAGGGCAGCTCGTGCAGCTTGCGAGCAGCCTGAGTGACCTGACTCCAGTTGCGATTGCGTTCTTCAACGATCAGCAGTTGGGCTCGTGCCTCCAACTGCTCTTCCGGCGATTGCGAGAGAGTCAGCAGGCGGCTGGCGGAATCGCGCGCTTCGTTGCCACGATTCGCGGCCATCAACTCAAAGAAACGGTGCTGCTCGATATCACGCGACGCCGACCGCGCGAGTTCTCGAGTTGCTGGCTCGTTGCTGTTGAGCAACTGGTTCAGTCGGGAAGAGACGTCATCAATCCCTCCGAGGGCGAGTTGAGCGCCAATCTCGGTCAATTCTTCGTCCGGTGTTCGTCGTGGCTTCGCGGCCAGTTCATCCCGCAAGGTGCCAGCCTGCGCGAAAATCGTGACGTCGCGCAGTCCGACCGAGATGACATGCTCACGCAGTGCAATCAGGTTGCCAACCGGATGCACGCTGAGGAAGTCTTCGGGGGAGCGGCCGTAATGTCGCCAGGCGTCAGCTCTCGCGCGAGAGATGGCCTGCGGTTCGGCTGACGGTAACCTTGTGAGCGCCGTTGCACTGATGCCGCGAGTCTGACCTGTCTTGATATCGACTGTCGTCACCGTGCCGTTCTTCAACGGGACCACGATTGCGTCGTGGAGCACTGCCGCTCGTCCGCTGACGACACCGACGTCCGAGGTCCACAGGGTCTTGCCGTTGTCACGTGAGATCCCGCGCACCCAGCGCTCGCCGACAACAATCAACTCGGACGCGGTCACGGTCGCGATGTACTTGGCTTCGTTGCGAGAGACCTGCCATTGTCGCTCGCCCGTCTGCGCGTTGAGACTCAGCAAATCGTCCGACAAGCGTGGTAGGTGGTAAATGTTGTTGCCGCTGACGTGAGGCGGGTCTGGCCAGCCGAGTTGGTCGCGGTGATTGCGGTCCACATTGTTGCGCTGCGGGTTGGCATAACTCTGCACCCAGCGAATCTCACCGAACAGCGGGTCCACAGCCATCAACAGCCCGGTTTCTGTCGGGCAGATGATCAGGCCATTCGCAAAGGCCAGCAGGTTGGACGTTGGTAGTCGAAAGGTTTCTGTCGGACTCAGGATCGATGCTTCGACGATGCACAGCGGCTGCATCATGAGCAGTTGCCCGGTGCGCGCGTCGAACTTCAGCAGCGAGATCGTGCGGTCGGTTTCACCCAGAACGAACACCGCTCCGTTCGAGGGCAGGGGAGGGCTCAGGAACGTGCAGCCCGCGAGCGGGTTGTCGTCATCCAGCTCACGAGTTGCCACGACCCACTCGGGGGTGACGCGTGATTCCTGTCCGTTATCTGCCGAGCGATGCGGCAGTCGGACGCAGACCAATCGATTAACGATGTCACAGGGGAATGCGGTCAGGCCGCGTCGGCGATCTGGTGGAGCGAACCGGACCCGGCGTTCACGATCAGTCTCTGGTTGTTCGTAACCGAGCACTTCCACCGAGAAGATGCGGTCACCCAGCGAACTGGGCATACCAATTGTTGCGTTGCCGACGTGCGCCAGATCAAAGCTGTGTTCCATCAATTGGAAACGACTCTGCAGGCTCCACAATGCCGCGCCCGCGGATGCCGGAGCGACATAACGCCAGAGCGTGCGGCCTGATTCCAATTCCATGCCGGTCAGGCCATGTGAATCGCGGACGACGAGTTGCCCGGCCATGACGATCGGCAAGTGAGCGGCACCCACCGGCGCGAATTCAGCCGTCGCGGCCTCCTGCTCGAAGCTGGCGATTTGTTCGGCGTAGAACGCGTCCTCACCGGCTTGCTGTGAGGTGATGAGCGAGCGACTCCAGCGCGGCTTGAGGTACGGGGCCGTACCGCTGATCTGTCGATTGTTTTCAGCATCACCGAATGGCGTCATCCAATCACGACCGTTGGCGATTCGAGGTGGTGTCTTTTCTGACTTCAGTTTCAGCAATGCGTCGCGGTCTTTGGTTCCCAGTGCAAACTGCGACGTTGCGCCTTGAAGCAACTCGTCCAGTTCTGAGTATCGTTCGGCGAGCTTCATCGCGAGCGCCGCTTTGCGGACGAACGGCAACGTGACCCTTCGCGCGTGGGCTGGCGCACTCAGCAAGTCGATCCAGACTGCCGCCGCCGAATCGAACTGGCCCGAATCGAACTGCCAGCTTCCCAATCGCTCCAGAGCGCGAAAGCCTGCGCTCGTGAAAAAGTGCTGGCGAGCTACTTCACTCAGTGCGACGGGATCTTGATCCTTCACCGCCTCTGTAAAAGCAGCGTTGGCCTCGGCCCCGAACAACTCCTCAAAAACCTGAACGGCTTCTGTGCCGCCTTGCTCGATGGCATTTCGAGCCTCCGTTCGCACGCTCATCAATCTGCCATCTGCTGACCAGAGGATACTGTCCGCTCGCAGAGCGGCGGGGTCTTCATCGCCCGCAGTGCCGACGAAAGCTTCGCGATAGAGCTTAGCCGCGGCGCTGAAGTTGCGATCCGTCAGGAACTGCTTGAGTCGATTCAACGACTGTGCCGCCTGGCGATCGACGGCGATCTGCTGCTGCAAGTTTCGCTGGTCGAGGCCCCCCGACGTCGTGGATCGATTGGGAGCGTTCTGAGTCGCGGCTGGCTTGGGGCTTGAGAGTCTGTTGGATTCTGGACGCAGCAACGACCGTTGGGCCAACAGGACGTCGCCGATCAACAGCCAGCTTGCGCAGGCCATCGCTACACGGACAAAGATCGGTCGCAACGCACGTGCGTGTCCATTGGTCATCAGAGGGCCTCAAGCAAGCGAGATCCATTTCGCCCAATCCTCCGCAGATTGAGTAAAGCCATAGTCGCCGCGATTGCGACTTCCGCCAAGAGAACCTTTGCATTGAGCTGCCATTTCGGTCTGTTTCTGACCATTCCGGACGCGAAGTTTCTCTCGTGCGGACCGCGCCTTGGTGCTCTAAACTGCAACGCGTCGAACAGTCGCTGCTCTTGTTCTTGCGTGAGGTTTCCGTCTTCAAATGACGCACCCATTTTCTCGACGCCACCTGTTAGAAGCTGCTGGTGGCGGCTTTGCCGCACTGGCCCTGCGCGACCTGTTGCAACGTGGTTCCGCAACGGCTGCTGAATCAAAGACGGCCAGCTTGAACCCGTTGGCGAACCGGCAGCCGCACTTCGCGGCGAAGGCGACGTCCGTCATCTTTCTGTTTATGTACGGAGGACCCTCGCAGGTCGACCTGCTGGATGAAAAGCCGGAACTCGCCAAGTGGGACGGCAAAGCGATTCCCGTTTTTCGCCAGGAAGACGCCTTCATGACGGGCAAGACGAAGAACGTGGCGATGAAAAGCCCGTATCGGTTCAAGCGGCATGGTGACTCTGGTCTGCAGATTGCCGAGACCTATCCCGAACTCGCGACGTGCGCGGATGACATCTGTGTGATTCGGTCGATGTACTGTGAGAGCAACAATCACGCACCGGCGCTGTTTCAGATGAACTCAGGTTTTCTGCAGGCCGGGCGTCCCTGCATGGGTTCTTGGGTGACATATGGCTTGGGCTCAGAGAGTGAGAACCTGCCCGGCTTTGTCGTGCTGATGGACCATCAGGGAGCGCCGGTCAACGGCGCATTGAACTGGTCGAACGGCTTCATGCCTGCTGCGTTTCAAGGGGTTCCGTTCCGATCGTCTGGAGAACCGATTGCGTATCTCACTCCGCCGAAAGGTGTCTCGACCGAACAACAACGCGCCCGGCTGGATCTATTGAATCAATGGAACTCTGAGTTCGCTGCGGCGCATCCGGCTGAGACGGCTCTCTCGGCGCGTATTGCGTCGTATGAACTGGCCTTCCGCATGCAGAGTCATGCGACGGAATGCGTTGACTTGAGTCGCGAGACTGCGGCGACCCGCGCGGCGTATGGACTTGATGACAAAGTCACGCAGCACTTCGGTCGCAATTGTTTGTTGGCACGCCGCTTGGTTGAACGCGGTGTGCGCTTCGTGCAGCTCTACAGCGGCGGCAACGAAGGCCCGAAAGCTTGGGACGCACATGACGACCTGAAGAAGAATCACGATCTGCATTGCGCCGAAACCGATCGCCCGATTGCGGCCTTGTTGAAAGACCTTAAGGCACGCGGTCTGCTGGACACTACGTTGGTCGTGTGGGGCGGTGAGTTCGGTCGCTCACCTGTGGCGGAGAATGGCAAAGGGCGAGACCACCATCCGCGCGGTTTCTCCATGTGGCTGGCCGGTGGCGGCATCAAGGGCGGTCTGACTTACGGATCGACCGACGAATTTGGCTACAACGCGATTCAAGGCCGAGTTTCCGTTCCCGACCTGCACGCGACGATCCTGCATCAACTGGGGCTCAATCACGAGCAACTCACGTATCGTCACACCGGTCGCGACTACCGCCTGACCGACGTGCACGGCGAGGTCGTGAAAGACATCCTCGCGTAACCGTGGCGGACGCGTCTCGCGTCCGTCCGTTGCTCTCTGCAGGTAGGGACTTGCTTCACGTCGTAGCGTGGACGCCCTCGGCCAAGCTGCTTTCTTGGCCAACAGCACACGAGCTGTCGAGAAGCTCTCGTTGGTGGTACTCGCTCGGACGTGGGCGTCCAAGCGAGTTAAAACAATCGCATCTGCCCGCTCGACGTCTTCGGCGGTCGGAACTGCGAGGCATCCAGCGGTTCGTACTTGCGGTTCAGGCCATACCGTTTCGTGAACACTTTGAACGTCTGATCGATCTGCTCAGCGATCGGCCCCTTCCCGCGCATGCGTTGTCCGAATTCGGAAGCTGACAATTCACCTTCGCGAGTCGCTCGAATGCGAGCCTCAACCATCTCCCGTTTGTTGGGAGCACATCGCTCCAGCCAATCCAGAAAGAGTGGCTTCACAGCCATTGGCAGCCGCAACAAAGTATAGCTGGCATGGCTCGCCCCGGCTTCTGCTGCGGCCTCCAGCAATGCCGGCATTTCAGAGTCGTTCAAGCCGGGGATCATGGGCGATGTCATCACCACCGCCGGAACGCCTGCTGCTGAAAGTTCCCGGATGGCGCGCAGTCGAGCTTGAGGGCTGCTCGTTCGCGGCTCCAACACTTTTGTAAGTTCCTGATCCAGCGACGTGACGCTGATCGCGACGCGCACCAGGCCGAGTTTGGCCATCTCACCGAGCACATCGATATCGCGAGTCACCAATGCGTTCTTGGTGACGACACCCATCGGCAGACGAGCTTCCAGTGCGACTTCGAGGCAGCCGCGCGTCAGGCGATGCTCACGCTCAATCGGTTGATAGCAATCGGTCACTCCCGACATGACCACGGTTTCCGGCTGCCAGTTCGGTCGATTGAGCCAGTCGCGAAACAGCTTCGGTGCATCGGGCTTGAAGAAGATCTTCGTTTCAAAGTCGAGCCCGGCACTCAGGCCCAAGAACTCATGCGTCGGACGGGCATAGCAGTAACTGCAGCCGTGCAGGCAACCACGATACGGATTGAGGCTGTAGCGAAACGGAATGTCGGGGCTGTCGTTCTCGCTGATGATGCTTTTCGAGTTATCCGGCAGGTACTCCGTTTTCCGATGACGGAGATCTTCGAGGTATTCCTCATCGTGCTCGACGTGTTCGAGATCCGGCACGTTGTAGGTTTGCCCAAACCGGTTCGCCGGATCGAACTGGCTACCGCGCCCCTTCGCAATTGGCCGATCCGCCTCAGACATTTTTCTTTCCTGAAGTCAACAACGTTCATCCGCCGCCAAGTCCCCAGATCATAACCGCCGCGTTGACGAGTCTACGACGCGAGGTCCTCGTTGGCTTGACTGGTAAGATTTTTCTTACGTATATTTGCGACATGGTAAGAACTGCAGATCGCGAACAAGCCATCTTCGGAGCAATCAGTCATCCAGCGCGGCGCCGGATGCTGGATCTGCTCGTCGAAGCCGACCGCTCAGTGAACGCGCTGGCGGAAGACTTCCAGATGAGCCGCCCGGCGGTCTCGCAGCACTTGAAGATCTTGCTGGATGCCGGGCTAGTGAGTGAGCAACGGCAGGGGCGAGAACGCCACTATCACCTCGTCCCCGGGTGCTTTGGTCCTGTGCGAGATTGGATCGCACAATACGAACGATTCTGGGACGACCGTCTCCAGCGACTGCAGCAGCATCTTCTGAAAGACGAACAGCCATGACTGAAGGTATCCGCAGAGAAGTGCTTCTCCCGCAGCCGCGCGAGCGGGTCTGGCGGGCACTAACGACGAGCACGGCGCTGGCCGAGTGGATGTTTCCCAACGACTTCGAGCCGCGCGTCGGCCATCGCTTCACATTTCAGGTACCGCCGAATCCTAAGGCGAACTTTGACGGGTTAACCGTGCGCTGTGAGGTTCTGGAATGCGAATCGCCGAGCCGGCTCGTGTTCTCGTGGTCGGCCGGCGCGCCCGTGGAAGACACGCGAGTGAGCTTCTTGCTCGAGCCGGACGGCAAGGGCACCAAGCTGCTGTTTGAGCACACGGGCTTCGATGTCGCTCATCCCTTCGGCAGTCAGGCCTTGCGGGGTGCCGAGTTCGGCTGGGCGAAGATGCTCGGCCAGCTTCCTACTGTTGTTACGAGTTTGATAGCCGACGTTTAACAACGAGGGCGCGTATGAAGATCGTCGAAAGCAGAGTCTCCAGCGGCGGTCGCGCCATTTTTGACTTGGACGAGATTCTAGCCCGGCCTTTGTACGCCCACTTGGCTCATAACTCCGATCAGGGGCTACGCGAATCTCCCGTCTGGTTTCACTGGGATGGCGAGGCGATCTGGATCATTGGTGGCACGTCGTTCCCGGCCAACTTGGAGCGCGATCCGCGCTGTGCCCTCGGCATCGTGGATTGGGATCTGGTGACAGGCTTGAGCCATCATGTCGGGATGCGGGGCAAGGCCGAGGTGCTCCCGTTTGATGGAGCGATGGTTAAGACCATCTTTCGCAGGTACTTCGGTCCTGACGAGGCCGACTGGGATTCGCGTTTCGACGACGCGACGACTGGCGAAGAAGCGGGCGTGAGGATGGTGAGGTTTAGCCCTGAGACGGTTGTCATCCGCGACCAGTCCTACAAGCCGACTCGCTGGGCACGACAAGAGAGATTGCGAAGCGGTGAACACGACCAGTCAACGCGTTAAATATCTTCTGAGTTTTTATACGGTCAGTACAGTATCATGAGCCCTGCTACCAAACGTTCGATTCTCCGCTGGATTCATCTCATCTTCAGCATTCCGATTATTGGTTATATTTACAGCCCATTTGACGAAATACCCAATTACGCCCCCGCGACTCGTTATGTCTTTCTGCCGACCCTCATCATTTCAGGGCTTTGGATGTGGAAGGGCCATGTCTTCCGCCGCCTGATTTCAAAAGAGTCATCGCTTGCATCGGAAGGGTGACATTCACTCTGCTGATCTTGGGGCACTTTGAGCATGGCTAGGTTGCAGTGATACTCCATCTGGTCTGAGACTATCGAAACCGATTCATCGAGAGGGGACGCAATGCCCGGTGAGAAGCCGAAGAAATCCGCGAAAGTTGCCAAGAAAGCTGCGATCAAGAGGGCCGCTGCAAAGACCGCCAAACCGAAGAAAGCCGCGGCCAAGAAGTCTTCTAGCAAGGCTGCCGAGCCGAAGCTTCTTTCAGGCGGCAATCCTCAGATCGCGAAGGGTTACGGCGATGCTCCCGTGCAAGCCTACATTGCTGCCATGCCGGGCTGGAAAAGCGACCTGGGCCGTCGTCTCGACAAACTCATTGAGCAGACCGTCCCGAATGTCAGTAAGGCTGTGAAATGGAACTCACCGTTCTATGGAGTTGAGCAAGGCGTCTGGTTCCTCGGCGTCCACTGCTTTACGAAATACATCAAGGTGGCTTTCTTCGATGGCGCTTCGCTCCGTCCTGTCCCGCCCGGCAAGTCCAAGCAAGAAAGAGTGCGCTACCTCGACATTCACGAGGATGACCCCCTTGACGAAGCTCAGTTCATCGCTTGGGTCAAGCAAGCCAGTCAACTACCTGGGGAGAAAATGTAAGGCGCGAGAGAGTGTGCTCTCCCTTCAGTTGCTACCCGAGGAATGATCCCATGCCGATTCATAGTGACGTCCACGCCTACAACCAGTCGCAATCGCCCGACGACCAGCGCATCTGTGACGCCCTCGCCAAGGTCATCGATCAGCACTTGCCGGGTGCGGAGAACAAAATCTGGCATCGGCATCCGGTGTGGTTCTTGGGCGGAAATCCGATTGTCGGCTACAGCAAGCTTAAAGATTGCATCCGCCTCTTGTTCTGGAGCGGCCAATCTTTCGACGAGCCTGGTCTTGCGCCCGAGGGCAGCTTCAAAGCCGCCGAAGCGCGGTATACCTCGGACGATCAGATCGTTGCTAAGGATCTCAAGCGGTGGCTCAAGAAGGCCATTGAGATCCAGTGGGACTACAAGAACATTGTGAAGCGAAAAGGCAAACTCGAGCTGTTGACGGGTGCTCCAGTCGTGCACGCGACCTCGGTCGCCAAGAAGCCGTTCGAAGACAGAGAGGCTGGCATGAAGAAGGCCAAGAGCCGCACGGAAGAATTAACAGCAGAAATCTCTCCCTCTCAGGAGATCGATGCGAGAATCCATGAGTTGACTGATTGGCGTGGTGAGACGCTGGCTCGGGTTCGCAAGCTCATCAAGCAGGCTGATCCGGAAGTGGTTGAGGAAGTGAAGTGGCGAAAGCCGTCCAACGGAATGGCAGGTGTTCCGGTATGGGAGCACGATGGCATCATCTGCACCGGCGAGACCTATAAGAGCGTCGTGAAGCTCACTTTTCCCAAGGGGGCGTCATTGGAAGACCCTGCGGGGTTGTTCAACTCCAGTCTTGAAGGTAACGCCCGCCGCGCGATCGACATGCGTGAAGGCGAAAAGATCAACGACAAGGCCCTGAAGGCTCTCATCTGTGCTGCCGTCGCTTTGAACTGTTCGGGGCCAGCGGTGTCCGTTGCAATTGCGAAGCGAACAAAGAAGGCTTGAGCGGGATCGGGTCACGGCGTTGATGACTCATCCTCGAATTGGCCGGGTGGGCTCGTCAATTGCCAATAGTGTCGCCTTTGCGGCTGTAGATTCGAGTTTTCCTGCAGTCGCTCGCCGCATGGTCCGCCGATAAACTTGCCGCATGGCTGATATTCTGCTGACCACCATCAATGCTAAGTATGCTCACGCGTCGTTCGGGTTGCGGTATTTGCTCGCGAATCTGGGTGCTTTGCAGGCTCGTGCGCAGTTGTTGGAATTTGAGATCAGTCAACGCTCAACCGACATGCTGGAAGCGATCCTGGCGACGAATCCGAAGATTGTCGGTCTCGGCGTCTACATCTGGAACGTGGACATCGCGACCAAGCTGGTGGCCGACCTAAAGCGCTTGCGGCCGGATGTGATTGTGGTGCTCGGCGGTCCTGAAGTGAGTTATGAGACCGACGAACTCGAAGTCGCTCGACTGGCTGATTACGTCATCTCGGGCGAAGCAGATCTGAGCTTTGCTCAGTTGTGTGACCATCTGCTGAACGGCGCTGACATCCAGTTCGCCTTGCCGTTGGCAGTCGCATCCGATTCAGCCTCGCCAACCAGTTTCAAACTCATCCCGGCGATATTGCCGCAGTTTGGTCAGCTGAAGTTACCTTACGACCTCTATGACGACGCCGACATCTCGCGCCGCGTCGTGTATGTCGAAGCGTCGCGCGGCTGTCCGTTCACGTGCGAGTTCTGCCTCTCGGCGCTGGAGATTCCTGTTCGTCAGGCAGAGCTGTCGGAGTTCCTGGCCTCAATGCAGACCCTGTTCGATCGCGGTCTGCGGATGTTTAAGTTCGTGGATCGCACCTTCAATTTGAATTTGAAGGTGAGTCGCGCGATTCTGGAGTTCTTTCTGGAACGCTACGAGCCTGGGCTCTTCTTGCATTTTGAAATGATTCCCGATCGCTTTCCGGATGCATTGAAAGAGCTCATTCAGAAGTTCCCTGCGGGCGCGTTGCAGTTCGAGGTCGGCATTCAGACGTTTAACCCTGAGGTCTGCGAACTCATCAGCCGCCGACAGGACAACGACGCTGTTGAACGCAACCTTCGCATGCTGCGCGATGAGAGTGGCGTGCATGTGCATGCGGACTTGATCGTCGGTCTGCCGGGCGAGTCCATCGAAAGCTTTGGCGAGGGCTTTGATCGGCTGGTCACCCTGAAGCCGCAGGAGATTCAAGTCGGCATTCTGAAGCGGCTGCGCGGCACTCCGATCATCCGGCACGATGCGGAATGGGAGATGGTCTACAGCCCCAGCTCGCCTTATGAAGTCCTGCAAACGAAGCTGATCGACTTCAATGCCATGCAGCGCATGAAGCGGTTCGCTCGCTACTGGGACCTCGTGGCGAACAGCGGCAACTTTCTGGAGTCCACGCCGCTGCTGTGGCGCGAGCGTTCGCCATTCCACTGCTTCTTCGCCTTCAGTGAGTGGCTGTTCGTGGCGTCGAACCGCACGCATGGCATTTCGCTGACACGCTTGGCCGAATTGGTTTTCAATTACCTGATCGAGCAAGCCGGCTGCGATCCGCTTGTTGCCGCTCAGGCTTTATGGAACGACTATCGGCGCGGCGGCCGGAGCGATCGACCGCCGTTCCTGCGCGAACATCTGTCAAGAATTGAGCAGCCTGCAGCCGCAACGGTGGCGGCTAGCGGATTACCCCGCCAGGCCCGACACAGCCAGGGCGAGAGCGCCTAGTTCACCCGCGCGTTCGCCCAGCATGGAACGTTCGATGCGGACGCTGTCGGTGTCGAACATGCGGACGCGGTTCTTCACGACCTCGCGAACCTTGTCGAAGAGCATCGGACCGATCTCGGCCACACCACCGCCCAACACAATCAGTTCAGGATGAATCGTGGTAATGATGTTCGCTACCGCAAGTCCCAAGTAGCCCGCCGCGCGCTGAATGGTGTCGCGAAGTGCTTCATCTCCGCGTTCTACGGCCATCACCATCATCTTCGTGTTGACTTGCTCGGTGTCGCCATCAGTGAGTTCCCGCAATCGCGGCGCCTGGCCGATTCGCATCAATCGCGCCCCTTCAAACGACAGCGCTGGTCCACTGCACAGTGTCTCCAGGCATCCATGATTGCCACATCCGCATAACGGCCCGTCCGGCAAAATTGTCTGATGCCCAAGCTCGCCCGCGGCACCCAACGGTCCTAGTCGCAGCTTACCATCAATGACGACGCCGCCGCCGATGCCAGTACCTAACGCGAAGAAGATCATCGTGAGTGTGGGATGTTCTCGCCCGTGCCCGAATTTCAATTCCCCAAGCGTTGCCGTGCGGACGTCGTTGAGCAGTCGCACCGGGCACCCCAGTCGATCACCGAGGATCTTGGCTGCCGGAACGTCTGGCCAATGTGTCGGCATGTTCGGCAGAAATTTTGTGACGCCGTTATGAACATCCACCAGACCGGGGACTCCCATGCCCAAGGCGATCGGCTTCGAGCCCGCTTTCGCCGACATTTTCTCCACGCACTCGGCAATGCGTCGCAGCACGGCGTCTGGTCCATCATGAGACTGAGTGGGAATGTGGTCTTCCACGGCAATCAAGCCATCAGCCGTTCCCATCACGGCCTTGATACCAGTGCCACCCAAATCAATGCCTGCATAGAGATCAGCCATAGCCACCGTGCTCCTTATCCGTGAACCAGCCGACGCCAGAACAGTGTTGAATGCGGGCACGTTATGTCAGGACCGTCGTATCCGCGAAGGGCAGATCTGAGGGCTCATGGTCTGATTTCAGAAATTGCGTTTCAGGCAATCACGCCGTGAATGATCTCGGATTCGAACGGCCCGGTGATTTTGTGATGCAGACCGCCGTAGAAGTACGTCAGCAGGTTGTGGTCGAGTCCCATCAAGTGCATGACCGTCGCGTGCAGATCGCGGATGTGATGGCGGTTGACGACCGCTTCGTGGCCGAATTCATCGGTCTCGCCGTAGCTGGTGCCTGCCTTCACGCCGCCACCGGCAAGCCAATAGGTAAAACCTTTTGGGTTGTGGTCGCGGCCACCGTTTGAACCTTGTGACACCGGCTGCCGACCGAATTCACCGCCCCAAACGATGAGGGTTTCTTCGAGCATCCCGCGCTGTTCGAGATCCTGCAGCAAGCCCGCAATCGGCTTATCGACCTCGGGGCAGTGGATGGACATGTTCTCCTCGACGCCGTTGTGAGCGTCCCAGTTCTGCTGCTGATGTCCGCCGCCGTGATAGATCTGCACGAAGCGGACACCGCGTTCGATCAGTCGCCGGGCTACGAGGCATTGTCGTCCGAACGGAGCCGCACCCACCGAGAGTGGATGGCCGCTCGGACCGTCATTCATGCCATAGAGTTCGTGTGTCTCGGCGGTTTCTTCGCTGAGGTCCAATGCCTCTGGTGCTGCTGTTTGCAGTTGGAAGGCAAGTTCATAACTGGCGATACGGGCCTGCAATTCTGAGTAACCCGGTCGCGATGCCATGTGCTCGGCGTTGAGCTGATTCGCGGTCGAAATCAGATCGCGCTGCATGGCAGGCGTGACGTCATTGCTGGGTGACAAATTCAGGATCGGCTGGCCGCTCGAACGGAAGACTGTGCCTTGATAAGCCGCCGGCATGAAGCCGCTGGACCAGTTGGCCGTCCCACTGATCGGTCCGCCGCGCTGGTCGAGCATCACCACATAGCCCGGCAGATTGTCGTTGCCGTTACCGAGTCCGTAGTTCAGCCACGTGCCGACGGATGGGTAACCCTGAATGATGCGGCCCGTATTCATCTGGATCATCGCCGAGCCGTGCGCGAACGAATCCGCATACAGCGACTTGATGACAGCCAACTTGTCCATGTGCTTCGAGATCAAGGGCAGGGCATCGGAACACCACTGTCCCGATTGCCCGTGCTGCGCGAACTTCCGTTTGCTGGCCAGCAATTTTTGTTGCTGTACGCTGCGGCGACGGATCTCCATCTGAACCGTCTGGCCGTCGCGTTTTTGCAACTCGGGACGGTAATCGAAGAGGTCCATCTGCGACGGACCTCCATACATAAACAGGAAGATGCAGTGCTTGGCCTTCGCCATCGCCTGCTGGACTTTCGGAGCCATCAGGTTCGTTGGAGCGGCTTCAGCCGGTGCTGCGAAGAAGCCGTCTTTCGCCAACGTGCTCGCCAGCGCGATACCCGAGAACCCCGCCCCCATCTCCCACAAGAACTCGCGGCGAGTACGTCCACAGGTCGGATGAAGTGGAACCAATTCATGAGTCATGAGTAACAACTTTGATCAATGCTCCCCTCGCCCCGGTATTCCGGGGAGAGGGGCA
>JAKFWA010000126.1 GCA_021732995.1 Planctomycetaceae bacterium
CCTCACCCCCGACCCCTCTCCCCGGCAATACCGGGGCGAGGGGAGAATAGAATTGTTGATCGTTGGACCTGATTGTCTCCTGGTCTGGTCTTCTCCGTGACCTCAGTGCCTCTGTGTTTCAACCTCCCTCCAACCAACTTGCATCTTCACAACAGGACAACTTCAAGTGGCAAAAGCATGGGGCGGGCGATTTCAGGAAGCGACGGATGCCCGCGTTGAGAAATTCACCGAGTCCATCAGCTTCGACGCGCGGCTGGCTGACTGCGACATCACGGGTTCGCAAGCTCATGCACGCATGCTAGCGAAGGTTGGACTGATCACGGACGCCGAACGCGACCAGATCGTCAGCGAACTCGAAGTCATTCGCGGCGAGATCGCGCGGGGTGAGATGCCTTTCCGCACCGAGCTGGAAGACATCCACATGCACATCGAAAGCCGGTTGACTCAACGGCTGGGCGATGTGGGACGCAAGCTGCACACCGGACGCAGCCGCAACGATCAGGTTTCGACGGACATCAAACTCTACGTGCGCGGCGCGATTGAGCATGTCGATGAATTGTTGTTGGAACTGCAGCGAGCGTTCGTCGACCGCGCGGTGCGCGATGTCGAGATCGTGCTGCCCGGTTATACGCACCTGCAGCGCGCCATGCCCGTGCTGGCGTCGCACTACTGGCTGGCCTACGCCGAGAAGTTTGACCGCGACCGTCAGCGGCTCGCCGATTGTCTGAAGCGAGTAAACATCTCGCCGCTGGGAGCCGCCGCGCTGGCCGGAACGTCTCTACCGATCGACCGGCATGAAACCGCGAAGTTGCTCGGCTTTGCGGATGTCGCGCGCAACAGCATCGACGTGTCGAGCGACCGCGATTACCTCGCTGAGTTCGTCTTCGCGCTGTCTCTGGTAAGTGCGCACCTCAGCACGTGGGCCGAAGAATGGATTATCTGGTTCACAACGGAATTCGGTTTCCTGAAGCTGCCCGACAAGTTCACCACCGGCTCGTCGATTATGCCGCAGAAGCGGAACCCCGACGTGCTGGAACTCATTCGCGGCAAGTCCGCCCGCGTGATGGCCGACGTTTCGCAGATCCTCATTCTGCTGAAGGGTCTGCCGATGGCCTACAACCGCGACCTGCAGGAAGACAAGCTGGCGATGTTCGACGCCTATGACACCGTCGTCGCATGCCTGGAACTGGCCCCGGCGGTCGTCATTGGAGCGGAGCTGCGAGTTGACCGTATCAACGAGAAGCTGGACGACGGGTTCCTCGATGCCACCGCATTGATGGAGTACCTCATCAAGCGCGGCGTCCCGATGCGGACCGGGCATGAAACCGTCGGCAAGCTGGTCGCCCTGGCGGATTCTCGAAATTGCCGACTGTCTGACCTGCCTTTGCCTGATCTGAAGGAAGTTTGTGCCGTTATTGAAGCGGACGTGTCGTCTGTGCTGGGAACACGCAACGCCGTGGCCGTGCTGCAAAGCTACGGCTCCGGCGGCCAAGCCCCGGTCGCGGAACAGATCGCCTACTGGCAACAGAAAGTTTCACTGGCGGAGTAACAATCACCGTTGTGGCCGGTCTCCGACCGAGCCACAGCCTGGGGACCGGCCACAACGGAGTTAGCGGAGTAATCTGGCATGAGCACGAGCTTCGGGACGGGTGGCACGCCCTGACCAGCGGGAAGGGCGTGGTTATTCATACCCACGCCCATCGCTTCGCTCTGAGCGTGCCACCCGAGCTTCGCCTGCTGCCAAGAGGCCGTCCACAACGAAGAGGAGTAATCCAGTATGAGCACGAGCATCGACGATCTGATCTTCGTGGCATTCAACCATCACGTGCTGGGGATGAATCGCATCGACGGTACCGTGGTGTGGAGAAACTCCAAGATCCCGCGCGGCTACATAAGCCTGATGCTGGATGGAGATCGCCTGATGGTGTCATCGAGCGGCTACATGTATTGCCTGGACCCGGCAACAGGTAAGGAACTGTGGAATAACCCCCTGCGAGGTTTCGGCACCGGCCCCACCGCGATGGTCTCTGTCCGCGGCCAGTCGTCACAGAACTCCACAACGCAAGCCGCGGCCTCGATTGACACCGCCCGAACAGCCGCCGCGGCGCATTGATACTCGGGAAGTGGCCCGCACTCTCCGTGTGCGGGCACCATCTGTGCGCTCTGCTGGCATACCCGTGGAAATCTCTGGGTGACTTGCCGCCATATGTTCGCGACTATTATCGGGGCGGAGTCTGACAAGACGCTCAATCCGACCGCCGGGAGACGCCGCGACAAGACGTGGAGACTCAACTTCCTCTGGCTACGCAACCCGCCAAGACCTTCACAGATACTGCCATTTATCTCACGACTAGGGTAAACATGGACGTCGGTGCTACCTTGTTTGGCAACATCAAGAGATTATTGCTGCCAGAAGTCGAAAGCGGGCGTTTTCGCTTCTCACCCGCCGCGATTGAGCTTCAAGGTCGCACCTGGTCTTCCCCCTTGGCAACTATTGCGATGCGGCAGGCTGAGCATTCCCCGCTCGCAGATCGTCAGAATGCACATTGGGTCCGCGGGAGACTTCAACACCTGTTCGGAGTCGCTGGAACCCAAGGTGATTTGGAAACAACGTCACAGGTTGATGATAGATCTTTCAACGATCGACTGATGCTGAACGCTTCATTCGCAGCACAGACGGTTGAGCACGGAACCTTAATTTGCTTTCCGTTTATCTGCACTGAGAGCTTTGCGGAGACAGTTCTGATTCACGGCGCAGTTTTGGAGAGGAATGCCGACAAATACCACAGCATGCTCGGCTCAATGACGCAGGCCTTCGTTGATTTACTGTTGGCCGATAGCAGCCTGAGCAACTACGAAGACTATGGCGTTATATTTGGCTCGCGCTTCAGCTTTGGTATCCGAAATGGCGTCCCGTTCAGCGAGTTTCCAGGATTCCCGTCCTGATGATCGCGGGTTGCGCAGCCACAAGACGTTACACCGCAATTCGTGTCTCCCTCTCGGGTGATCCAACTGCTGAGTTTCACCGTTAGGCCCGTTACGTTCTGTGTGGTTCGTCGCAGCACCTGAACTTGAATCGGAGTCGCAGATGGGTGATCGCAAATTCAATAAGATCCAGTTTGGGGCTGGCATATTCGTGTTTTTGTGCGCCCTCCTGATGATCGCCGTCCAACTGCATGGTCGGGCGACGTACGGGGAAAAGCTTCGACTCGGTGTACCAGCAAGTTTCATGGGTCTGAGTGCAGTGCTGATCGCAGTGAGTCACCATCGAAGGGCTGATAAGTAGTTTTCCTCGGAAGGCACCAGGATTCGCAGGGTAGCCCCCGGTTGGCAATTTGATGACGATCGAGGTGGGTCTAGCGCTTCGGGTAGAGACTTGTGGAGTAACCCCGAGCGAGGCTTCGGCACCGGCCAATTGAAACCAGGACAGACCTTCGTAATCGAGTGGCTCGCACTCTCCATGTGCGGGCAGAAGACCTGCGGCCACGCCTGGTTCGGACGTACGGGGTTCAGGAACAGCATGGGCGTGTATCTCAACGCAAACGTCGAATACAGACGCGAGCGGGAATCCGGTCTGCAGGAATACGATCTCTACGGGCAGGTCGTATTCGGCCGTGACTCTTGTCTCTTCGGGTTGCTTGCCGGAGTTCACGGCCAGCAGAAACTCTATGAAGCTCGCGGGTTCCCCAACGATGCCTGCCGGATACTGGCCGAGGACTTTCGAGACAACTCGGATGCGTACTCACCTTCGTGGCTTGGAGTCGGTGAGCCGCGCGTGCTCCTGGACCATTTTACGCGGAGGTCGCGGCACCGCTGCCTGAAACCACTGAAGTGGTACTGCGGGCGACGATTGCCGCAATGGAGATTTTGAACGCCGGAGATCCGACGCGGAGTCGACTCGTGTTTTGGTTCGATTAAAGTCAGGGTCAGACGGTTCTACCGGAACCGTGAACGAGCGGTTTGTGGAGACGTCGCTGGCCAACGGTGTTCTTCCGGACCGGACGACATGAAGAGCGTTCGTTTTCAGCTTTCTGTGAGTCATTCGCAATGTTGAGTCGAAGAGAAGTTTTGCAGCGCAGCGGCATTGGCATGGGGGCGCTCGGCCTCATGGGAGTCATGGATCAGGCGGGCTTGCTGACGCCGGGAGTCCAGGCCGCGAACGCGCCGATTAACCCTCTTTCCCCGAAGTTTCCGCACTTCGAACCGCGCGCGAAGCGGGTGATTCATCTGTTCGCCAACGGTGGCCCATCGCACGTAGACACGTTCGATCCAAAACCCAAACTCAACGAATGGCACGGCAAACCACTGCCGACTCAGAACCTGCGTACCGAACGTCCAACCGGTGCCGCGTTCGGCTCGCCGTACCGCTTCCGCCAGTATGGCGACAGCGGCATTCCGGTCAGCGATCTGTTCCCGAACGTGGCTCAGTGCGTGGACGACCTGTGCATCATCCGTTCGATGCACGCGGACGTTCCGAATCATGAACCGTCGTTGCTGCTGCTCAACTGCGGCGATCCGCGCCAGGTGCGGCCGAGCATGGGATCGTGGCTGACGTATGGCCTCGGCAGCGAGAACCAGAATCTGCCCGGCTTCATCGCGATGTGTCCCGGTGGGTATCCGATTCAGGAGTCGCAGAACTGGCAGGCCGGTTTTCTACCGGGTGTGTATCAAGGGACATACCTTGATACTAAACATACTGAAATTGATAAGCTCATTGAGAACATTCGTAACGATTCGCTTTCGATGGCGAATCAGCGGCGGCAACTGGATCTGTTGCGCAAGCTCAACGAGAAGCATTTGGAGAAGCGCGGCTTCGATCCTCAACTGGAATCGCGGATTGAATCGTTCGAGCTGTCCTTCCGCATGCAGCAGGAAGCGGAAGACGCGTTCGATGTCAGCCGCGAGCCGAAGCACATTCTGGATATGTACGGCCCCGGCACACAGGCTCGGCAGATCCTGATTGCCCGCCGCCTGATCGAACGTGGTGTGCGGTTCGTGCAGGTCTGGCACGGCGAAGGTCAGCCGTGGGACAACCACGATGATATTGAGGTCAATCACCGCCGCCTGGCTCAGCAATGCGACCAGGCGATTGGTGCTCTGTTGAAAGACCTCAAGGCGCGCGGACTGCTGGAAGAGACGCTGGTGATCTGGGGTGGCGAATTCGGTCGGACGCCGGTGGTGGAATTGCCGAAGCAGGGCTCCAATGCGGGCAAGATCAACGGCCGCGATCACAACCACTGGGGCTATACCACCTGGATGGCGGGCGGCGGCGTGCGTGGCGGCTACGTGCACGGCGCGACTGACGAGTTCGGTTTCAAGGCTGTCGAGAACCCCGTCCACGTCCATGATCTGCAGGCGACGATCCTGAAGCTGATGGGCTTCGATCACGAGAAGTTCACCTACCACTACGCCGGCCGCGACTTCCGCCTGACCGACGTGCACGGCCACGTGGTTCAAGAACTGCTGGCGTAGAAGTCCTCAACGCGGGAGTGCCGGACGTCTTCGCAGGTTGAGGGCGTCTGCTTCCGGATGCAGGCTGATGATCCTGGAGTGCTCCGGCTTGACGGAGCCCTCCATTCTTCGCGGCGGATCGACTGCGAATAGCCAAAGACCTCGGCCGTGAAACGGACGTGCTCGAAGACCTTCATCCGCAGGTAAGTGAACGGTCATCTTCTGTTCTGAGGCCAGACTGACTACCGCAAACCATGGAGGGCTGGGTCAAGCCCCAGCACTCCAGGATAGGTCTGCACCCGACTGAGACTGGCCGCGAATCAGAGTCGGATAGTCCCGTGTGGCTACAGTCGCTCGAATGTACATCAGAATACATTCAGCCTGCTGGGGCTCGCCTTCGAACCGCCTGCTGGAGTGGCCATCGCCACCTTCTGTGAAAATGGCGGCCCATTTGTCAGACTTCGCGGCGATGAGTTTGCTCTCACGAAAGCCTCCGCTTTGACGCACTGACTCAGAAAGGTTGACCTCATGAATTTGTCGCGCCGCATGTTCTGTCTGTTGGCTGCCGCTGGAGCCTGCATCGGGTTCAGCTCGGCAGCGAATGCTCAAGCCCCGGCTGCCCTGCGTCTCTGGAAGGGCGATGCCCCCGGTGCGCTGGGACAAGCCGATCACGATATCCCCACGCTGACGCCCTACCTGCCCGCCGAAGGCAAAGCCAGCGGCATGGCGATTGTCGTCTGCCCCGGCGGCGGCTACGGCGGACTGGCTCCGCATGAAGGCGAGGGCTATGCCAAGTGGCTCGCCGACAACGGCATCTCGGCCTATGTGCTGAAGTATCGACTTGGCTCGAAGAGCTACCGGCATCCCGTCATGTGGCAGGATGTCTCGCGCGCGATGCGCACGGTGCGAGCCAACGCGGCCGAATGGAAGATCGATCCTAAGCGGATTGGCGTGATGGGCAGCAGCGCGGGCGGGCATCTGGCTTCCACGATGGTCACTCACTTCGACGCTGGTAAGCCCGATGCGGAAGACCCGATTGAGAAGGTCAGCTCACGGCCCGACTTCGGCATCCTGTGCTATGCCGTGATCTCGATGGAAGACGGCGTGACGCACGGCGGTTCCAAGAACAACCTGCTCGGCAAGGATCCCGATCCGAAGCTGGTTGAGTTCCTGTCCAACGACAAGCAGGTCACGAAAGACACCCCGCCGTGCTTCGTGTGGAGTACCGGTGACGACAAGGCCGTGCCGGTGGAGAACTCGCTGCGGTTCATCCGCTCGATGCAGAACGCCGGCGTGGTGTACGACTTTCACGTGTATCAGAAGGGTCCGCACGGCATTGGCTTGAGCCAGGGCAGGAACGGCATCCCGGCTGATGACGTCCACTACTGGGGCAAAGATTTGTTGTACTGGTTCCGTCAGAACGGCTGGCTGAAGTAATTCGTTATAATAATTATCACTCACGCTGTGGACTGTCGCAGGCACTCTCCGAGTGCCGTCCGCCTGCGTGAGGGCAGCACCCCCTCTTCCGGCCTGCGGCCTCCTTCTCCCCCTTGTGAAGGGGGAGAGCCGCACAGGGTCGCTCGCCTTTTTCTAACTCTAACCCCTAACCCCCAATTCCTACCCTCTTCTTTGCGCTTATACTGATTCATTGGAAATAGAGATGGCAGACAAACTAAAAGTCCTGGTTCATGGCGCTGGTGGTCGCATGGGGCAACGAGTCACCTTCGCGGTTAACAGCGATCCCAGCCTGATGGTCATTGCGGCGGTGGATGCTCCCGGCAGTCCGCGGATCGGCGACGATGCGGGCGAGATCGCGGGCATCGGCAAGATTGGCGTGGCCATCACGGCGGAACTGCCGGCGACGAATCCGGATGTCATCATTGACTTCTCGACTCCCGAAGCGACGGCCGCGCTCGCCACCCTGTGTGCGAAGCGCAAGATCCCGCTGGTGGCGGCATCGACGGGACTCAATACCGAACAGAAGCACGCGCTCGAAGAGGCAGCTCGGCACACAGCCGTTCTGTGGGCGCCGAGCATGAGCATGGCTGTGAACCTGACCATGAAGCTGGTTCGCGAAGCGGCCGCCGCGCTGAAGGGACTGTCGAGTGGGGTGGACGTAGAAATCCTCGAACGGCATCACCGCTTCAAGGAAGATGCTCCGAGCGGCACGGCGTTGCGGTTCGGCGAGATCGTCGCTGAAGAGATGGGTCAGACGGATCATGTGCATGGCCGCGAAGGCCGCGTGGGTCAACGGCCGCGCAATGAAATCGGGTATCACGCCATTCGCACCGGCGACAATGTCGGCGAGCACACCATTGTGTTCGGCATGATGGGCGAAACGATCGACCTGACCGTGCGTGGCCATTCGCGCGACAGCTACGCCTTCGGAGCCGCCGCCGCCGCGAAGTTCCTGGTCGGTCAGAAACCCGGCCGCTACACGATGAACGACGTGCTCGGGTTCTAGCGGGTCATCAGAGTTGAGCTGCCAGCTTGAGCAAAGTAGTAGGCACATTCCATGTGCCGTAACCTCGGGGTTGCTCGCTGGGCGGACGGCACACGGAGTGTGCCTGCTACTTTGTTGTGGCAGGCCCGCCACAACGAAGGTGGCAACAGTCTCTGACTGCGGTCCCCCTCTGCCGGCCTGCGACCACCTTCTCCCCCTTGCGAAGGGGAGAAGGATTCGGGCAGCCGCTACGATCAGGTGATGTCCGTTGTGGCTCGGTCAGGAGACCGGCCACAACGAGAGCTTTTGATTCGCGATTGCGCGAGTCCTCTGCCTGGCTTCCCGAGACCTCTTCGTGCCCGCTGATCCCTCATCGCCGAAACTTCGACCCAATGCGGATCCGACCATCTCGGCTGAACCACTTGGTCCGGTAGCGGTCTCTAAGCTGGAAGCCGCGCTGATCGCGGGCATCCTGCTGCTGGCTGTGGTGCTGCGGTTCGGGGCGTTGTCGCGAGTCGCGGTCGAGCACTTTGACGAGGGCGTGTATGCCTCGAACCTGCTGTTTCCGGACAGCGGGTTTGAATACCCCGAGCGACACTACTACGCCCCGCCGCTGGTGCCGGCGTTGAGCGAGTGGTCGCAGTTGTTCTTTGGTTCGACTGGCTGGGTGCCGTGCCTGCCGGGGCTGGTGTTGGGAACTCTGACCGTGCCCCTGATGTGGTGGATCGTGCGCGGCTGGTTTGGTCCGGCGGCAGCAGTCGCGGTGGCGAGTCTCATCGCGAGCAACGAGTTCCATATCGGGCTCAGTCGCTCGACGCTGACCGACGCGCCGCTGCTGTTCTTCCTCCTGGCCGCGGTCGGACTCGGACACTCGGCCCTGACGCGCCTGGATCTGCGGATCGCGGCACTGGCCGGGTTGGTCGCGGGGCTGGCGTGGATCACGAAGTACAACGGCTGGCTGGCCCTGGCCATCGTGGTGTCGGGAACACTCGCCGGTTGGTTCGTCGGCTGGCTGAGTCTTCGCCGTCAATCGACCGGCATGTCCTATCGACTGGTGCGCGACGTGGGGTTTGTGTGCGGTCTGATGATCCTGGTCGCGGCTGTCATCTGGTTGCCGGTGTGGAACGACCTGCAACCGCGCGGCGGGTATGCGGCTGTCGCGGCGAACCATCGACAGTACATCGTCGGGCTGAGCGGCTGGTGGTCGAGCCTCACTCGACACATCGCCTTGCAGACTCACTACGCGGGTTGGTGGACGTTCCTCGGGGCGATTCTGGCCGTCGTCGCGGCCGCCGCGCTGCTGCGGTCGAACCGTTCCACGTGGAACGAGGAGATAAACGGGGCTGTCCTTGCCGCAGACGCAGGGACAGTAAACGGCGTGGAACAGGCAAAACGTTCCACGTGGAACGGCGAGCTCTCCATGATGACCGTTGTGGCGACGGCCGCGTTCGCTGGAGCCGTGGTGTTGAGTCCGCTGCTTGTGCTGGTGGTCTGGTCGATCACCGACTGGGCGGCATCGGTCGTGGAGCTGCGTCGAAATCGATCCTTCAACCGCCGACCGGCGCGCTGGTTCGCCAACTGGATGTGCCTGGCGTGGATCATCGGGCTGCTGGTATCGATGCCGCTGTATCGACCCTACCCGCGACTGGCCCTGCTGCTGATGGCGGCGGGATGGATCGGCACGGGCTCGGCCATCATCCGTCTGATGACCGGCCACGTCGCGCGACTGACCTCTGAGACCTCGCGCCCCGCGCGGCGCTGGGTGACGATCGGTTGCCTGGGCTTCGTGCTGTCCGTGAGCACGCTCCGCGCGAGTCGTCACGGAGTCACCATCTGGGAGCTGCGGACGGAACTCGCGGACGCGACGAGGCAGGTGCTCACAGAGATCCGTCGCGATGCCGGGCAGCAGCATGCGAAGCACTCAACGTCGCCCATCAACGGCGTGAGCGCGGTGGTCTATGTGTACGGCGAGCCGGCGGTCTTCTTCCACATGGCTCAGCCGGACCTGGCCGTGCAACCGGTCGGCGATCTGGCCTTCGCCAAACCGGATGCGAAGCCAGCGGGGCTGCCGACGTACCTGGCCTACAGCCATCACGCGGACGCCAGCCCAACCTTCGCGCTGGAGTTCGCCCGAGTGAAGGAGCGGCTGACGCTGCTGACCGTCGCCCCGTTCCGGCCCAGCGAGTTCGTGCTGCTCGACGACGTTCCCCCTGGCAAGACTCGACAGCATGTCGGGGAAGCCGTGCGCGTCTTCCGGCTCGGCGGGGGAAATGATTAGGGGAGAGCAATCGCAGTTCGCACTTGGCGGCGCGAATCGAAACCGCGTGCAACCCTGGAGTGCTCCGGCTGGGCCTCAGCACTCCAGGACGTGGCGGACGCGTCTCGCGTCCGTCTGCCTGTCGTTCTGATTGCAGAACAGTCAAAGACATTCATTGATCGCGGACTCGGCTGGCATTGCCCCTCACCCCCAGCACCTCTCCCCGCAAGCGGGGCGAGGGGAGCAGTTTTGTTGGAGGTTGGTATCTTGCTCGACACGCGGGTTACGAGCGCGAGCCTCTAACCCCTATTCCCCAACCACTAACCCCTGCCCGCTGGGCGGGCGCAAACCCCTATTGCCGGACTGGGGGGCGGGGATAGAATCCGTGACCCGGCAGCGTGGCGCGGCAGGAGTCGTCGTCAGCCGGGACACTCCACGAGTTCAAACATCCAAGGATGGATCGTCATGGCAAACGAAGGCGAGATGAAGCGCCGACTGGGTCGAGGTCTGGACGCACTGCTGGGCGGCTTTGGGTCGCAGTCGGCAGACGACGGCACCGCGAAGATGGTGTCCACCGCGATCTCGAACCCCGATGCGACGATCACCGCTCCTGCCCCCGCCCCTGCCGCTCCGCATGACAGCCCGCTGCTGTCCGTCGAGTCTCTGCATCGCAATCCGTTTCAGCCGCGCACGGACTTCGATGAAGTCGCCCTCAACGAACTAGCTGAGAGCATCAAGCAGCACGGCATCCTGCAGCCGGTGCTCGTCCGCAAAGTGACGACCGGGTACCAGATCATCGCGGGCGAACGACGCTGGCTGGCGGCTCAACGCGCGGGGCTGCGCGAAGTGCCGTGCCGAGTCCTGACGCTCGAAGACCAGCAGGCCACCGAAGCCGCGCTGGAAGAGAACCTCAAGCGCCGCGACCTCAACGTGCTGGAAAAGGCCCAGGCGTTCAAGGACTACACGCAGCGGTTCGGCTGCTCGATCGAAGAACTCGGCAAGCGCCTGTCGCTCGACCGTTCGACGGTGTCGAACATGATGCGACTGCTGGAACTGCCCGAGGCCATTCGCGCGCTGCTGTTGAGCGAAAAGATCTCGGCCGGGCACGCGAAGGCGATTCTGCCGCTCGAGCCAGCCGATCAGCTCGCGCTGTCCGAGCGGATTCAGAAGGAGACGCTTTCCGTCCGCGACACTGAAGCCGCCGCGCGAGAGATCCTGCGCGGCGACGCACCACCGGCGACGATCCCGATGGACGCCAAGCAAGCGAAGTCCGCTCCGGAAGTGACGCCGCACGTGAAGTCGCTCGAACAGCAGTTCCGCGACGTGCTGGGCCTGAAGGTCAGCATCAAGCTGAAGACCAAAGAGTCCGGTCAGGTCATCATCGAGTTCGGCTCGAACGATGATTTCGAGCGCCTGACGAAACTCATCCGCCGCGCAGCGTAAGGGCGGAAGGTTCAGATCGGACCATTGAACAGAAGATCATAAAGAACGCGAAGCAGTCAGACTGAGGTTGGGTTCGGCGTGGCTGCTTGAAGATCGCACAACTTCCCGATGCGCGCCGATCTTGGAGTGCTCCGGCTTGACGGAGCCCTCCATTCTTCGCGGCGCAACGGCTGCGCATTACCAACCAGTTGAGCGTGACGCGTTGCGTCATGGAACATGCCCTTCAGCCGCACGTTGGTAGACGGCTTGACGTGCTCTGTAGCCAGACCGGCTTCCGCAAACCATGGAGGGCTGAGGCTAGGCCTCAGCACTCCAGGATTGCTCCGCGATCCTGCTCCCTCTAACCCCTATTCGCTTCCGCCAATCAACTGCCCCAGCTCTTCTTCATGAAGGCCAGCGCGTCGGTGCAGAGCCTCATTTCGGTCGTGAACATCTTACGCCAGATCTTGGTGGCGGCGGCCAGGTCGGGCAGGGCGAGACCGAAGGCTTCCACGACCATCCACCCGTCGTACTTGATTTCCTTCAGCGTCTTGAACGTGGTCGCGAAGTCCACATGACCCTCGCCCGGCGTTGAGCGATCGTTCTCGGAAATGTGCACGTGCACCATCTGGTCCGCGCAGGACTTGATGGCTTCAGCGATGGACTTCTCTTCGATGTTCGCATGGAAGGTGTCGTACATCATCTTCAGATTGGGATGATTGACCTCGCGGCAGAACTTCGAGCAGTCAGCAGCCGAGGTGACGAAGTAGCACTCAAAGCGGTTGAGGTATTCCATCACCATCGTGACGTTGCACTGCTTGGCATGGTCGGCCACTTTCGCCAGCACGTCCTTCGCGCGGCTCCATTCATCAGGGGTCGGGCCAGTGCCGCTGAACTTACCGAGAGCCGAATGGAACGGACCGCAAAGGTGTGTCACGCCCGCCGCCGCGCAGCAGTCGATGACTTGCTTCAGTCGGGTCAGGGCCGCCTCACGAACTGAAGCGGAGGGGTCGATGGGATTGGCATCATCGGGGCTGACGGTGACCGCCGTGCGGCCGAGTCCGAGCGCGTCGCACCGGGCGGCGATCTTCTTGTAGTGATTGACGTCCAGATTGAAGATTGGCAGTTCGACTCCGTCGTAACCGATGCTATTGAGTTCATCGAGCAGACCGAACTGCGACTCCTGCAGGTCAGCGGTCCACAACAACAGATTCATGCCGAACTTCGCCATCGCGAGCACTCCCTGAATGAAATCAACCTGACGCCCTGATCGGTCCGCAGGCACTTCGGGGAAGCATCCGCGAATCAAGGCATCGTGAAATGCGCGGCTGGTAACAAACCGTCGACCCGCTGCCGAACGATCTCCCAGCTTGCCGCCAGAGCGTCTTCGAAGTGCTCAGGCAGCTGGTCCAGACCGACACGGAGCATGACTTGGTTCAGGCGAAATCTCAACGAGGCCGGTCGTGAGTAATCGCGCAGAAACTGTTCCCGGGCAAACGCGGCCATCAGCCGGGCCAGCCGGTCGCTGGTCTTGGTGGCCATCACGTTGACGTCCGCCTCGACGCGGGTGGCGTCGATGTCCGACACCAGTTCGTAGTAGCGATTCAAATGTCCTGGGTACTCAGTGGCCAACGCGGCATCGAGTTGCAGCTCGGTGACGATATGGCCGAGGAACGGGCAGCGGGCACCTTCGTTTTCGCCGATAGCGCGGCGGAACAGACGGGTCAGATCGCTGTTCGTCACCAGGAAGGCTTCGGTGGTGTGAAACCAGTCATCGTCCTGCAGATGCTGGAGGACACCTGCGGCGACGTCTGCTCGGAACGGGTCAGGGTCGGCGATGAACGGCTCAACGCGTTTCGATCGCAATCGCATGGATCGATCAACCACCGACAGCATGTCTGGCAGCCCGGTGGCCACAGCGAACACCGGCCGATCGAGAAAGCGAATCGCGTGAGCGAAGTAGTTCATGAACCCGAGACTTGCTCGGCCTTCTTCTTGGGCGGAATGAAGCCGACGCAGAAGCTGGCCAACATGCTGAGCCAGAAGACCCAAAACGCCGGATCTTTGGGATTATGGAAGTCGATCCTGTGATGATCTTCAAAGTTGAAGTACCAATCCACGACCAGCTTGATGCCGATCACGACCACCAGCAGATAGGCCGCGAGTTCAAACCGCGGGAACTTTTCGAGCATCCCGATGAAGAACTTCGCCGCCACACGCATCAAGATGACGCCGACAAAGCCACCGAGGATCACCACCCACAGCTTCGGGTTGGTCTGGTCCTTGGGGACGTTGGGAATGAAGCCAATCGCCGCCATGATGGAGTCCACCGCGAAGGCGATGTCGGTCAGCTCGATGACGACCACGGTGCCCCAGAACCCGGCGAGCTTGCGCGGCTTACCGGGCTGGTCGTCCTGAATATCCAGGGGAATCGCAGTGCGGGACTGAATCTCCGTCGCCATCTCGCCGGGCGCGAGCGGTACGCCGGATTCCTCATGCACCAGAATCGGATGCCCTTTGTCGTCCAGCTTCACGACATCGGCATCTTCGTCCTGTGACTCAAAGAAGAAGTGCTTCAGGGAGATATAGATGAGGTACCCGCCGCCCAGCAGCTTCACGATCCACCACTGCAGCAGCAGGCTCACGAAACAGATGGCTGTGACGCGAAAAATCAGTGCGCCGACCAGTCCGTAGGTCAAAGCCTTCGCTTGTTGATGCTTCGGAAGGCGTCGCGCCAGCATGCCCAGCACGAGAGCGTTGTCGATCGAAAGCGCACCTTCCAGCACCACCAGAAAAGCGACGGTAATCAAGTCAGCCAGTTCGATGGTCTGTCCAAACATCAACGACATCCGAAGCAGGAGGGAGCGAAAACGGGAGTGCAGGCGAGGCGCGCGGGAGCACGTTGTACCGACCAGCATAACACGGTGGGAGTGTACCTCTCCGATTCCCGGTTTGAGTCTCCGGTTTGCGGGAAATCAGCCGCGCTCGGGAAATCGGCGGGAAACAAGATCGCCTCACGCCGCGATTGTCAGATGAAGCACGTTTGCCAACCGGAACTCTGCGCTGCCGAGGCCTGTGGTAACAACCCGTAGCATGGACGGGCGTCCATGCTACGGGTTCTCGATGGTATGTGTTCCTGGTGCCTCGCCCGCTCGCGTCTCACCGCATGCGGATCAGGTCATCCTGCGCGTTGGCGGTATTCGCCGGGGTCGCGGCGTTCGGATTGGTGTAACCCGGCTGGCGGTAGACGAATTCCTCGTCCAGCGAGATCGGCTGGCGATGCGGATCGCCGTCACGGTCGCCGACCAGCGGGCGGCGCAAGCCCCAGTTGCTGTAACGCGGCGGCTCGAAGATGGAGCCGGTCTGGAAGGGACCAACACCCAGGAACCAGACGTAGCGCGCGTCGCTGCGGGCGGTCGAGATACCAGACTGCCAGATGGGGACCCCGCTTTTGGCGTCGTACGCGAAGATCGCCAGTTTCGCCGAAGCCGTTTCATCGTGCCGCTTCGCGACAGCCATTTCCGGGATGGCAGGAATCGGCGGCGCGGTCGGCATCAGCGCGGCTGCCTGACTGAGTCCAGTGCTGGCCGGAATGCCGAACGTCGTCTCGAATTCGTCGGTTCCCAACGCACCGCAGCGCGGTTCGATGATGACTTCCGCCTCAGCCTTCGTCGGGACCACCTGACATCCCGCCGCGAGCAACTGGTTGCGCAGGGCACTCGTTACGTATTCAGAACTTACGTACACAACCGAGGGTTTTACGTTCGCCGGATAAGGATGCTTGAACTGCGGCAGGAACGTGTTGTCGATGTAGCAACGAGATCCGATCAGCGGCGTAAAGTCCACGCTGCGGAGCGAGCGATCAACCGCATCAGACAGCACAAGTTCTTCTGTTGCAAGATTTTGCACCGCCTTGCCGCAGCCAGTGAGGCTCAACAGGCAAGCGCACAGCAACACCCAGGCTCGCCCGCGGATGAAGGCGGCCGGAATCTTCCATGTAAAACTGGAGAAGGGGGAATTGTGCATCAGCAGTGAGGTGAAACTTTCACGTGGCGGGTCGGGGAAACCCGTCTGCTTCTGGCAGCACGAATCGCAGGCGGAACCCGCCAAAGGAGGGGCCGCCTTATAGTCCGGCAGGCCGGATCCACCAAGAAGAGTTTGCCGCGTCGGCCCGGACCGCGTTCGAGTGGTTCCGCTGTCCCCAGCATCGACCCGGCGCGCTGGCAGCGTATAATCCGCGGGCACTCGCCGGAACGTCTTGCCTGCGGGCAAGTTGTCGGATGAGTGTTCTTCCGTGTTCAACCTCTGCAGGAATCGACCTTGTTCGCCGGTCCTATCTTCAGCCGTGAAGCACTCACGTTGCCCCGCCAATTCCGGCACTATGCCGTGCGGTCGGGCTACGTCGGTCTGTTCTTCGTCCTCATCTACACGGCCTACCAGACGACAATCGGGTTCCAGCTTCTGAAGGGCATCTCGGAAGTAGCCAACTTCGGGAGTCTGGTGTTCCAGATCCTGGGGTTCGTGCAACTGACGTTGATTCTGTTCTTCTCCCTGCTGTTCACCGCCGGGAACGTCGCGCAGGAGAAAGATCGTCAAACGCTGATCCTGCTGCTGATGACGGACCTGAGCAATCACGAGATCGTGCTCGGCAAGCTGCTGGCCGGACTGCTGCAAGTCGGGACGTTGATTCTGGCATCCGTACCCGTGTTCGCGCTGATCCAGTTGATGGGCGGAGTGGACTTTGCTCAAGTCGCGTGGCTGATTGGCATTTGCGTGGCCGCGTCCGTGCTGTCGGGAAGCTGGGGGGCCTTCGTCGCATTCTGGCGCGAAAAGACTTTTCAGACCCTGGCTCTCGGCGTCCTGGGCATTGTGGTCTACCTGGCCGTGCTGGAGGGTGTGCTGGCCTTCAGTCCCGCGGGCAGTGCTGTGGCTCAAGCGGCTTCGTTGTTGAACCCCTATCGAGCGTTGGCTGATGTCATGACGCCGCTGGCGGATCCCACGCGCCTGGGGACAGCGACCGTTTCCGCGCTGAATTCCGTCTCTGCGCTGGTGCTGCTGGCCGTCGCGTTGAACGCGGTCGCCATCAGGCAACTGCGAGTCTGGAATCCCTCGCGAGCCTTCCATGTCGGGCCACCGGCCGAGAAAGAGTTGCCAGCCAGCGGTGACGAATCTCCGCAGGCGCGCGAAGTCGTGCGGCATCGTCGCATCTGGAAGAACCCGGTCATCTGGCGCGAGATCATGACTCGCGCCTACGGACGCAAGATCGCCTTCATCAAGCTGATCTATCTGCTGATTGCGGCGGCCGCGTTCTATCAGTCGATCCTGCAGGGCGATGACGAACGCCTGCTGGGCTTCGTCTCACCCGCCGCGTTTGTGTTTGGAGGCCTCGGCATTCTGGCCCTCATGTTGATCAACGCTCAGGCGGTAACGTCGATCACCACCGAGCGTGACATGAAGACGCTCGACCTGATCATCGCGACGGATATCACGTCCAAAGAATTCGTGTACGGCAAACTCGGCGGCGTGCTGTGGAACACGAAGGAACTGCTGCTGGTGCCGGTGCTGCTGACGATCTGGTTCGTCACCAACGGCACCCTGTCTGCGGAAGACGCGATCTACCTGATCGTCGGACTGCTGACCCTGGTGGGCTTCGCGGCGATGCTGGGCGTTCACTCCGGCATGGGTTTCGGTAGTTCCCGATCAGCAATCGCCAGCAGCCTCGGGACCATGTTCTTTCTGTTCGTCGGCATCTTTGTGCTGATGGTGCTGCTGGTCGAAGCTCAAGGTTCCTTCGGTACTCAGATTCAGGCGTTCCTGGTGTTCATCGTCGCTGGCAGTCTGGCGCTCCGACAATCACTGACGTATCGCAATCCCTCGCCCGCCCTGAGTCTGGCTGGCAGCGTCCTGCCCTTCCTGACGTTCTATGCCATCACCACGTACCTGCTGAAGGGCACGCTGGGTGTGTGCGTCTCGATCATGCTGGCCTACGGCTTCACGACGCTGGCCATGCTGATCCCGGCCGTCAGCGAGTTCGACGTCGCGCTGGGTCGCTCGACTGCGGATAAGGGTTAGCAGTCCGAGGGAAAAATACGTGGAGCACGATTCCATCGTGCTCGAAGCGTGTATCAGATATGTAATCATTCGTAGCATGGACGCCCCGTCCGTGCCCCTGCCCATCGCATGAACGGGGCGTCCATGCTACGGGTCGACGATGCCAGACTCCGCATTGACGGCCTCGCCCTCCCTGACGCACCGCCTATGTCTTCGCCTGATGAATCAACTCCGCCGCCGCCGCCGCAGCCGGAAGCCTCGGATAACCCGCTGGCCATGCCGATCCAGTTCATGCGCGGAGTCGGTCCTCAACGCGCGGAACTGCTGGCGAAGCTGAACGTCAAAACCGTTGAAGACCTGCTGCTCTACGCGCCGCGCGATGTGCTCGACTTCAGCGACGTGCGCGACGCCACAACGCTCGAAGCGGACCTGCTGCAAACCGTGCGCGGCAAGGTGGTGGATGTCGGCTTCAAGTCGACTCGCAACGGCACGATGACGGCGGTGCTCATTCAATCCGGCAACGACTTCGTGCGCGGAGTGTGGTTCAACCAGCACTGGATGTTCCGCAAGTTTCAGCACGGCCAGTTGGTGCTGTTCTCGGGTAAACCCAAACGCAAGGAAGCCCGCTGGGAGTTCAGCAACCCGCACACGCAATGGCTCAGCATCGATGCCGAGGACGAAGACGCGACCGCCATGCGCGTGGTGCTGCCGCGTTACGGACTGACCGAAGGTCTCAAGATGCCCGAGCTGCGACGGATCACGCGCGCGGCTGTCGAAGACTTCGGGCACCTGATCCCGGACTGCCTGCCGCCTGACGTCATCGAGAAGTGGAAGCTCACGACGATGACCGCCGCGCTGCGCGGCTTGCACATCCCGGAATCGCGAGCGGAATACGAACTCGCGCGGCGGCGGCTCATCTTTGAAGACCTGCTGGAGTTTCAACTCGCGGTGGCTTTGAGACGTCGGATCTGGCGCGACGAACGAGCCGCTCCGAAGCTGCCGACAACTCAAAAGATCGATGCCCGCATCCGCCGCCTGTTCCCGTTTCAGTTCACTGCCGGGCAGAATCAGGCGGTGCAGGATCTGGCCCGCGATCTCGGCTCCGGGCAAGCCATGCACCGGCTGCTGCAGGCTGATGTCGGCGCCGGCAAGACGGCGATCGCGATCTACGGCATGCTGGTCGCGGTGGCGAATGATCATCAGGCCGTGCTGATGGCTCCGACCGAACTGCTGGCCTCGCAACACTGGCAGACGGTGGAACGAGCCCTCTCGGAAAGCCGGGTGAAACGCGCGCTGCTGACCGGCAATCTCACCGCCGCGCAACGTCGGGAAACGCTCGCGCAAATTGCGTCCGGCGAGGTCCAGTTGATCGTCGGCACGCAGGCCATCATTCAGGAAGGTGTGCGCTTCAAGAACCTCGGTCTGGCTGTCATTGATGAGCAGCACAAATTCGGCGTCGGACAGCGAGCCCATTTTTCATCTGGCGAACACAAACCTCACGTGCTGGTCATGACCGCGACACCCATTCCGCGCAGCCTGTGCCTGACGCAGTTTGGAGACCTCGACCTGACCGTGGTCTCGGACCAGCCACCGGGACGACAGCCGGTGAAGACGTATCGAGTTCACAACGCCCCTTTGCGGCAGCGCAACTGGAAGTTCATTCGCGAACGACTGACCGAAGGGCGCCAAGTCTACATCGTCTGCCCGCGCGTCGGCGAAGCGGCTGATGAATCACCGACTCTGTTCGATGACGAAATCTCAACTGGCGGAGCGACTGGCGCTGACGAGTTACTCGGCTCCAGTGAAGAAGTCTTTCGTCAGCTCAGCGACGGCGAACTGAAGGACTTCAAGGTCGGACTGGTGCACGGCCGCATGGACCGGCAGCAGAAGGCTGACGTGATGGAAGCCTTCCGCTCGGGCGAAGTGCAGGCACTGGTCTCCACGACCGTCATCGAAGTCGGCGTGGACGTGCCGAACGCGACCGTCATCGTCATTCAACAGGCGGAACGCTTCGGGCTCTCACAATTACACCAATTGCGCGGTCGCGTCGGTCGCGGCAGGTATCAAGGATATTGTTTCCTATTCTCAGATGCGTCCGCGCCCGAGGTCGTCAAACGACTCACCGCACTCGAACAATATACTGACGGTTTTCAGATCGCCGAAGCCGATTTCGAATTGCGCGGCCCAGGCGACGTGCTCGGTGTCCGCCAGCATGGAGCCCTGCCGCTCAAAGTGGCTGACCTGCTGCGCGACCAGAAACTCGTCGAAGAAACCCGCGAAGTCGCCTTCGAACTTGTGCGTTCCGGAGAATTCGACGGCCCCCACTTCGCCGCGCTGAAGCAACAAGTCCTCGACCGCTTCGGCCTCCTGATGGAACTCAGCCGCACCGGGTAACGCAAGACCACAGAGAATAATTGCGCTCAATCCACGCTATCTTCATCGCTCCCCTCGCCCCGGATTCCGGGGAGAGGGGCAGGGGG
>JAKFWA010000048.1 GCA_021732995.1 Planctomycetaceae bacterium
TTGGGTATCAAGCTGGAGAACGTTCAGCTCAGCGACCTCGGCCGAGTCAAGAAGGCGATTATCGACAAGGACAACACCACTCTGATCGAAGGCTACGGCAAGACGTCAGATCTGAAGGCCCGCATCTAGCAGATCCGCAAGGAACTCGACGCGTCCAGTAGCGACTACGACAAAGAGAAGCTCAACGAACGAGTTGCGAAGCTCTCCGGCGGCGTTGCTCAAGTCAACGTCGGTGGTGCGACCGAATCGGAAATGAAAGAGAAGAAGGCCCGCGTGGAAGACGCTCTGCACGCGACTCGCGCAGCCGTTTCCGAAGGCATTCTGCCCGGTGGTGGCGTCGCTCTCCTGCGAGCTTCCGCTGGTCTGAAGGTCAAAGGCCTGAAGCATGACGAAGAAGTTGGCTTCAACATCATCGTTCGTGCTTGCCGTGCCCCGATCACTCAAATTGCGAACAACGCCGGTGCCGATGGCGCGGTGATTTGCGAGAAGGTGCTCGAGCAAGAAGGCAACAAGGGCTACAACGCCGCGACCGGCAAGTTCGAAGATCTGGTGAAGACCGGTATCATCGACCCGACCAAGGTCACTCGCACCGCTCTGCAGAACGCCGCGAGCGTCGCGGTCCTCCTGCTGACCAGCGACGCCTTGATCGCCGAGAAGCCGAAGGACGACAAGAAGGGCCACAGCCACGACGAAGACGTCTACTAACCTGTGGTCGGCACTCTCCGAGGCTGTGATTCTTTTGTGGAGCACGATTCCATCGTGCTTCTTTTCAGGCACGTTGGAAACGTGCCCACGTTTTGGCGGCAAAAACTCACAACCTCTCCGTGTGCCGACAGAGAATGGCGATTGCTGTAGATAGACCGACTTAGATAAGCCCTCATCCCCGCGACACCAGTTGTCGCGGGGATGATTTGTTTTGTGGGTTCAAGATTGCACCAGGAATCGCTGAAGGGTTGTAGGGCGGACAATCTTGTCCGCCACACTTCGACGGACAGGATTGTCCGTCCTACATTCTCTTGGCCTACGACTACTTGTTGCGCGAGCTTCATGCTGTCGCACGTCGTCCTGGCGGTGGGACTCAACGAGTTGTCTGAGTCATGCCCGATTCCGCATCTTGAGCCAATTGAATGACGTGACAAAATCACAAAACTCCGCTGATCCGCGAACAATCGCCGCCGTTTGTGACTCTGCTTGCTGTTACGTTTTCGGGTGCGACGGGACTCATTATCAGGAGGACGACATGAACACATTCGCCGTCGTTACAGGAGTAGTATCATTGATAGCATTTGCGCTCCAAGTGCGCGACGTTTTTCCGCAGTATCGGAAGTACTACGAGCGCGTAACATTGGTATTTGGCGGCTTTACCGCTGGTCTCTGTGTTACGTCCTTTACCAATCTAACTCTTACTGCCCCCTAACATTACAGTTCGCAATATAGTCGGATTGATGTTGTTTGGCGGAACGGGGCTACTTGTGTTCGTTTGCTTTACCGCCTGCACGAGGATTCGCGACGAAAAGTGGCGACAAGAAGTGTCCAAGATCGGATCTGCAGTGTCCGGATTCATAATCCTTCTGTTGTTCTTCTTTTTGTCCTTTTTTCCAGACGGCCCAACTATCGCCGCCAACAATACGATGCTCACATCGTATGACGAGCAGGTCGATTTTGGGTTATCGCATGCAAAGAAGGGCAACTTCGGTCGGGCCCTTGAGTGGTTTGCCGAGGCCAAGAAAGCAATTCGAACGGGTGACCCGCGACACAGTTCTTTGGACTCTTTGATCTCTCAAACCAAAGAGAAACAAGAACATGACCAGTCCAAAGCGATTCAGTCCTTTCCTGCTCCCTAATATCTAACCGAAATCAGGCTGCCGCAGGCTTCACGCTCGTACTTGCCACTGGTAGTGCAAGTTGATTTCGCCCTTACTGAGGAGTGTCCGCGTGGAGTTCTGGAAGATCTTCATCCCTTCGCTTGTTGCAATATTCGTCGCGTTTGGCTCACATCAGCTCGCTGTATACCGACAACTCGCAGAGTATCGTCGCAAACAACGCACCGAGTACCTAATCGGGGCATTCAAAGCGTTGATGATGAATTCCAACAATCCGAATATGGATGAAGCCGTTCCAGCGCTTCGCGAAGCGGCGATCCTCATTCAGTTTCTCGGTACGGACGATCAGGCAAGACTGATGAACGATGTGTTAGAAAAAATGCTCAGTGATCAGCCAGCGTCGCTAGATCCCCTGCTAGAGTCTCTGCGCAATGACATTCGCAAGGAACTTAAACTCGAGCCAATTGATCGCAGTATATTCTGGATTCACCCGAAGAAGGGTGAGACCTCAGAGCTTTGAGTGGTACTTACTTCCGATCACAGAGTGGGCCACGGTTGGTGGCCCCGGCTGGCTGTACTCGGCCTACCGGGGTCGTACAGCTACAAGAAGTCAAACTAAAAACTTCCCGTGGCCCGAGTGCGGATAACCGGCGCTACGTAGCGTTGTTTCGACGTGCCGTGTCGGTGAATCTCCCTAAGCCAATAGTAACGGGGTCGCGGCCGGAGAGTTCGAATTCAAAACGGCAACCGCCGCGTCGGTTGATCGCTTTGTTCGGCATCAAGTGCACCTAGTTAATAATGGCCGCGCTCAGAATAACTGTGTCCAGGGATGTGGCCCCGGTTGTGGCCATCATGCGTGTAATTCGTGCATTCCTGAGCACAAGATTGGACGCACTCGCCATAAGAAGTGCATTGTTGAAAGCCATGAGGTGAAGACTCCGAAATTGTGAGCCAATACCAAAGGGTTTCGATTGTACGGAACGGGCGTTTTGCATCTCGGGGAGTGACGTTGCAAAACAGAGTGCGATCCGCTTTGTTGCAGGTTTCAAGTAGAATTTCATCACTTGAAACTGTAAAATGATTTGTACGCAGCCGCACTCCAAAGCGATCAATTCGGTTATGGTCTTGGAGAATGCGTCGTATGGCGGCGAGGTGGAGCACGTCAGTGATCGCCACCGGATGGCACCCCCCCAATGCTAAAGCTGATACGTACTCCAATCCGATGAGATTAATGTCATCTGTAGATGAGGATGGAGCGAATCTCATGTTAACGGGGACTGTGTTTTCGGTTGATATGGGATGTGGCGCGACCGTAATTGATCGAGTAGAGCAACTAATTGTTTGAAGAAGAATCTCGGTGTCGTGAATTGGGAAATGTTGATGGAGGAGCGAGATTCCAAATCGAGACGCGGCTTGCGACTTGCCGAAGTATGTTCCGATCGCTGCAAGGCATTGCCGGTCTTCGCCAGTGAGAGTTCCTGTTTGTGAGGCATCAATGTCCGGTAACTCTTGGTAGTCTGAGGACAAGTGCCGCCGGATGTGCAACTTCGCCATTATTCTAGACTCCTGCGTGAATAAGATGCCGAGCTACTGCTCTAATGGACCATTCTGCCTAACGTGAACGGGCAGTTGCTAGCGGCACTCTGCATAAGCCCCCGGCAAATGTCAAAGATTCTCTGGGATCTTGTACTGCGTGGGTCCATTAGATGTCATTAGACCGATGGGGTCATGCAGATGTGTGCGGGTCGCCTTGGTTGGCCGAGTCCAGCTAGTCGGCGTCGACAAGGCAGCGGCGGGCGAGACTCGTTGTGGCCGGTTTCGGACCGAGCCACTTACCCCGACCGGATGTCTTCCGTTCTCTGTGTGGTCTCATTCGGGAGATCAGCGGTCGTACATGTGGCTCGGTGGGGAGACTGGCCACCACAGGCCACAAAACGCAGATCACTCTTTGATCCACAAGCTCTCCGTGACGCGTATCTGCTTGACCATGCAGGCCCAGCGGCCGTGCTTCTTTTCTCCGGAAACGATGAGCTGAAGTGGTCCGGACTGTGCATCGAGAGGTTGGCCGTCTTGCGGATGGCCCGAACAACTCGTTGAGGGCATCCGGGAATTCAGACGATGTCGAGGATCCATTTGACTTGGGCGTTGGGCCACCCGCGAACCGCGTAAAGAGAAGATACGATTCTAGAGGACCGCCGTTTGCTAAGCTCATCGCAGAGGATACCCCCGGCTTCGATCAATCGGGGCGAACCTGGTTAAGTTCTTATCGTCATGAAAGGCTGAAGATCATGGCCTACGGTTATTCTTCCAATCGTCGTGGGATTCGACCGCAGTGGATCTTCGCAGGGATGCTCGTGCTGTTCGGACTATTCCGATTCCTGACCAGTTCGCAGGAGAATCCGGTGACGGGGGAAAAGCAGCATGTCGCCATGTCGGTTCCGCAGGAGATTGCGCTCGGCCTGCATTCGGCTCCGATGATGGCGTCTCAAATGGGAGGCGAAGTCGATCCGAAATCGTCAGCCGCCCAAGAGGTCCGCAGGATCGGCGAACAGTTAGTGGCCCACAGCATCGCCCACAAAAGTCCGTACAAGTTTCAATTTCACCTGCTGCGCGATCCCGAGACCGTCAACGCCTTCGCCTTACCAGGTGGGCAAGTTTTTATCACAGTCGGGTTGCTCAATCGGTTGCAGAATGAAGCGCAATTGGCCGGAGTCCTCGGCCATGAAATCGGGCACGTCATTCATCGACACGGAGCGGAGCACATGGCGAAGGGTGAACTTGGACAAGCCCTGGTGACAGCCGTGGGGGTGGCTGGCAGTGATGAGCGCGGCTCCGGCTACGGAAACCAGGCGGCCGCCGCGATGGTGAACTCCGTCGTGCAGCTGCGATACGGTCGGCAAGACGAATCAGAATCCGACCAATTCGGCCTGGACGCAATGATCGCCGCTGGCTTCGATCCCCAACAGATGCTGGGCGTGATGAAAATTTTGTCCGAATCCTCGAAGGGCAATCGCCAACCCGAATGGCTCGCATCGCACCCGCATCCAGAGAATCGCGCCGAGCAGATTGAGGCGTGGCTGAACCAGAAATACCCGAACGGAATTCCCGACAACCTGACTGTCGGCCGCAAGTTCAGATCTCGATAACTCGACATCGGAGACAACAGCTCTTCGCTGAACTTTTGCGGAGAGCTGTTTCTGCTTTGACCCAAGGCTTTGTGATTCGTCCGCACCACATCCCTCAGGTCCAAACGGCCGGCTGAGTTGAGTTCCACTCCGCGGAGCGCCAAACTGACGTAACCAATTTATCAATAGTGAGTTACGTAGTTCACGTCCGGTTTTCATCGTTGGAGCGCCTCCGGAAGTCGTGTCATGGTCCGTACCAACTTCCCCCGCAGCCTCTGGAGGGTCCGATGAGATACGTGATTGCTTGCTTGACCGTCGTTGCCCTGGTCGGGGCGCTCGCTGCCCGGGCCGAAGACGCGCCGGCGAAGTCGCTGGCCATCACCGGCGTCACGGTCATCGACGCCACTGGGGCGCCGGCCCAGCCGGACATCACGGTCGTCATCACCGGCGACCGGATCACTGCCATGGGCAAATCCGGCGAGGTCGGGGTGCCTGTGGGGGCCCAGGTCGTGGACGGCAAGGGGAAGTACCTCATCCCCGGCTTGTGGGATATGCACGTGCACACCATCAGCCCGTCCTTCCTGCCGCTCTACCTGGCCAACGGCGTCACCGGCGTCCGCGACATGCATGCCATGGATCCCGACGCCACCTTCGGCCTGCGCAAGCAGGTCCAGGAGGGTAAACAGCCCGGCCCGCGCGTCGTCGTCGCAGGGCCGCTCGTTGACGGGCCCAATCCCCTCGTGCCCGGCTCGCTCGTCGCCGCCGACGCTGTGGAAGGGCGCGAGGCCGTCCGCAAGCTGAAGAGCATGGGCGCGGACTTCGTCAAGGTCTACACGAAACTGCCCCGCGACGCGTACCTCTCGATCGCCGACGAGGCTAAGAAGCAGGGCCTCCCCTTCGTCGGCCACCTCCCCGAGTCGGTCAGCGCCGCCGAGGCGTCCGACCTGGGCCAGAAAAGCATCGAGCACCTCACCGGCGTCGAGCTGGCCTGCTCGGACAGGGAGGACGAGCTGCGCCGCGAGGCGGTCGCGGTCCTGGCCATGGACAACCAGTCGGCTATGGCGCTGCTGGGGCGCATCGGCGCCCGGGCCGCGGACAGCTTCAGCGACACGAAGGCCCGCGCCCTCTACGCTCGCTTCGTCCGCAATGGCACCTGGCATGTCCCCACCCTGACCGTCCTGCACTCCTTCATCAGCCTCGACGACCCGAAATTCACCGCTGACCCGCGCGTCAAATACATGCCCCCGCCCTTAAGGTCTTACTGGCCGCTGATCAAGCTGTCGCCGGAGACGGCCGACGACGTTAGTCGCGCATACAAGCGGGTGACAGGTCTGGTCCGGGCGATGCACCAGGCCGGTGTGCCATTCCTGGCCGGCACCGACACACCCGGCGTGCCGTACGTCTTCCCCGGCTTCAGCCTGCACGACGAGCTGGCCCTGCTCGTCGTCGACTGCGGCTTCACGCCCCTGGAGGCGCTCCAGGCCGCCACCCGCAACCCGGCGCAGTTTTTGGGCCGGGAGAAAGACTTCGGCACCGTTGAGACGGGCAAACTCGCCGACCTGGTCCTGCTCGACGCCGACCCCTTGGCCGACATCCATAACACCAAAAAGATCGCCGCTGTCGTCGCCAACGGCCGGCTGCTGCCGCGCCGAGAGCTGGATCTGATGCTGGCGGAAGTCGAGGCCGCGAACAAGAACAAGTGACGGCAAACGCTTCTCCGCAGAATCGTAGCTCCTGCCAATCGGTAGTTCGACGAGGCTTACGCTTAGCTGTTCCGCCGGTGGCCCCGGTTGGCTGTACTCGGCCTACCGGGGTCGCAGAGCGACAAAAAACCAAGCTAACACCTTCTCGTGGCTGCGCCACCCCGGTAGCCCGCAAGCGGGCAATCGGGGCCACCCAGCGTGTCGCTGTAGGACGGACAATCTTGTCCGTCACGGTTCGACGGACAGGATTGTGCGTCCTACAAGGTGGATGATTCCAACAGTTGTGGCTCGGTCGGGAGACCGGCCACAGCAAGATCACAAAACGCAGAGCACTCTTTGATCCACAAGCTGTCCATGACACGGATCTGCTTGACCATGCGGACCCAGCGGGCGTGCTCTTTTCTCCGGGAACGATGAGCTGAAGTGGTCCGGACTGTGCGTCGAGGGGTTTGCCGTCTTGCTCATGTGCGAGCGTGACGACTCGATCGGTGAAGGCCGCGTCGAAGTCCGTACCGGGTCCTGCACAACGATTTGCGGGAATGATGCGCTGTCGGCAGGGTCTGCTGACGAGAATCGGGATTGTTGGCTTTTGAGGCACTCAGTAGAAACCCGTTCCCTGCTCTGAGTGATCACGGGTCAGTTCTCCTCGCTGCCATCCCATTCCCGGCACATCTCAATTGCGAGCCGCATGTCGCAATGGCCCGATTACGCCAAATTCTGAGTCTCGCCATTTTCACAGGATGCCTTTTGGCGTTCTGGACTCGTGATGTCGTTGCTACTCCTCCCGCGCAAGCCGACCCATCTGTCTACGCAACTTCGCCGGACAATGGTCCGACTGGCGAAGGCCCCGCTGAGGAACTTCCGCAAACAGAGAGCCGCGATGCACTGCAGTTGACGGGCCTTCTCGAATCATTGAACACGGGAGATTCACAGTGCGATCCGTGGATTTCTCCCAAGCCTGAGTCAGTCCAGTTTCCGGGCGCTTATCAGATCCCAAATACTGAATACTGGTGGAAGTTCGGCGGTTATATCAAAGGAGATTTGATTCATGACTTTCAGCCCGCTGGCGCCACCGACAGCTTCGTTCCCCTGACCATTCCCACTGATGGCAGCGATGGCCAGAACACGTTGCTGCAAGCCAAGGCGACTCGCCTGAATCTTGATGTTCGGGCGCCAAGCGACTGGGGAACCGCTCGCGGTTTTGTCGAAACCGACTTCTTTACTTCCGACAGTAGACTCCGAATTCGGCATGCTTATGCGGAAGTCGGCTCGCTGCTGGTCGGTCAGACGTGGTCTGGATTTACCGATCCGGACAGCATTCCCCGGACGCTGGACTTCGAAAGCCCGATCGCATTTATCACAACGCGGCAAGGACAATTTCGCTGGACGCAATCCGTCGGCGATAACGTCAAGTGGGCCATTTCGATTGAAAATCCAACCACAACTGTGGACGACATTATTACGGCAACAATTCCCGGCGCCACCGCGCAGCCGCTGCCCGATTTTGTAACTCGTGTGAAGTATAAAGGTGAGACCGTTGAATTATTCGCCGCAGGATTGTTTCGCGAACTGAGTTATCGTCCCGATAACGGCCCGACCCAGGATCGCTTTGGCTGGGCCACGAATCTCGTCGGCGTTCTGAAACCCACCGACGCAGATAAGATCACGGGACAGTTTATATTTGGCAGTGGCCTGGGCAGATATCGCGGCGGATCTGATCTGGGATTGCGAACCCCGACCACTGTCGAAGCGATAACCGACTTTGGTGGCTGCTTCAGCCTGACCCATGCCTGGAACAAAAAGCTGAGCACCACGGCTGCATACAGTTTTGCGGTGCGACGGGGCGTTGATGCAGATCCTCCCGATACCGCTCGACTGGCGACATACACCGCAGTCAATCTGATCTGGGAGCCTATTGATAAGACGACGATCGGGATTGAATACCTCTTTGGAACGAAAGAGGTCAAGGACGACGCGTATGGTTCGGCGAACCGGCTGCAGGTTTCCGTACAATACAATTTTCCGTGACGCTCGAATGACACTCTGACTCGTTGCAGCGGCAACATGAGCATGCGTACCATGCCTCAGCTTCTGTTGCTTTGCTTGGCATTCCGCACCGCCTGGCGAATCCCATCTCAGTGCGGCTCTAGTGCGTTCTTCGCAAGGTCAGCGGAATGTCTTTGATTCTCGAGCTGATAGTCCTGCTGGCCGCGATTGCGATTGGCGCTCGAGCGGGCGGCGTGGGTATGGGCCTGTGGGGCGGTGTCGGTCTGGCTGTGCTCGTGTTTGGTTTCGGCGAAGCGCCTGGAAATATTCCCGGCGATGTGCTGCTGATTATCCTCACGGTGATTATGGCGGCATCGGCGATGGAAGCCGCCGGTGGCATTGATTACTTCGTCCAGATTGCGGCTCACATTATTCGCAAGAGTCCGCGGCATGTGACACTGATCGCTCCGGCGGTCGCCTATGTATTTACATTCCTGGCGGGCACCGGACACGTTTTCTATCCGTTGCTGCCTGTGATCTACGAAGTGGCCATGAAGGGACGTATCCGTCCGGAGCGGCCGATTGCCGTAGCAACGATTGCATCGCAGCAGGCAGTCACTGCCAGCCCCGTGTCGGCTGCCACTGCCGCGCTGATTGCAATCCTGGGGCCGCAGGGAATTGGGTTGCCGCAGATTCTGATGATCTGCGTTCCGTCTACCCTGCTGGGAGTGCTCGTCGCTGCGCTGGTGCAAACTCGGGTCGGTGTGGAGCTTGATCAGGATCCGGAGTATCAACGGCGACTCGCGGCTGGCGAGGTTGAAGCGGCAGTTGATACCACGGGTGAATCTACGCCCAAGGCCCTGCCTCCGCGTGCCGGCCTGTCGGCTGTAATGTTTCTCGTCGGCGTGGCGGCGGTCGTTTGCTGCGGCCTGTTTCCCGCATTGCGCACCGTTGGATCATTGGAACATCGCGTTACCGTTTCGATGCCCATGACGATTGCCATCGTCATGCTGACCGTGGCAGCGGCAATCCTGATTGTTACTCGAGCCCCGGTCGAACAAATCGTGAAAACGAAGACCTGTCAGGCAGGCCTGACTGCGGTGATCGGGATTCTCGGCCTGGCATGGCTGGGTGACACGTTCATCGACGCCAATCAGACAGTGATTATTGGTGGACTGTCCCGCATGGCCAAGGCGTATCCGTCACTGTTCTCCGTCGGATTATTCGTGACTTCAATGCTGCTTTACAGCCAAGCGGCAACGACACAAACGCTGATGCCGCTCGGGTTGACGCTAGGAATAGCGCCCGCGGCGCTGGCTGCGATGTTTCCGGCAGTCAATGGATATTTCTTTATCCCGACTTACGGCACGCTGATCGCCGCAGTGAATTTTGACCGCAGCGGGACAACTCGCATCGGTAAATATGTGCTGAATCACTCCTTCATGCTACCCGGATTGATTTCCACTGTTGTCGCCATATCGACTGGCTTGCTCATCGGGAAGCTCTTCTTTTAGGAATGACGCAATGCTGGACATCATTCAAACGCTGCAGGCTCCCGCACAGGCGATGGGTGTCTCGGTGGACGATCTGAATGCAATTGTGGAGCAAGGGAACGTCGTCATATATGACAGTGGCACGTGCCTGTTCCATGAATCGACACCTCGTGAATGGATGGGAATCGTCATTGCGGGAGAGGTTGAGATCGTTCGTGGATTGCACGGTCGGGAGACGCACCTGGCGACGCTGACCGAAGGTGCGCTGATCTCGGAAGGCCTGTTGCTGGATGAGATTTCTCATTCGTCCAGTGCCTTCGCACGGAGCGCCGGGACGCGCGTGCTGCAGATTCCCCGCGCTGTTCTGATAGGCATAAAAGCCCACAAGCCCGACTTGTACTATCGCTTGGTCGCGCGGGTTGCGCAGAGGATGGGAGACCGTCTGCGAGCAGCTTCCGAGTATATCGCGGGGCAACGCGACCGCGCCCCACAGATTGCGTCGTATCGCGCTGAGCACGATTCCCTGGGTGAGCGTGAAATTCCCAATACCTCTTATTACGGCGTGCAGACCGTGCGGGCTCTGGAGAACTTTGCGATCTCAGGTGTACCCCTGCGAAACTTTGCGCATTTCGTCAAGGCCCTTGCCTATGTGAAGAAGGCCGCCGCTCAGGCGAATACGGAGTTGAAATGTCTGCCTCCTGAAATCGCTGCTGCGATCGTGAAGGCTTGCGACGAAATCCTGACCGGCAAGCTGCACGACCACTTTGTCGTCGACATGATGCAGGGAGGCGCCGGCACAAGCACGAATATGAATGCGAACGAGGTGATCGCCAACCGCGCCCTCGAGCTGATGGGGCATGCCAAGGGTGAGTATCAATACCTGCACCCCAACGATCATGTGAACTGCTCGCAGTCCACCAATGACGCGTACCCGACGGCGATCAAACTAGCCGTGATTTATTCGCTCAAAGATACGCTGGCCGCGATGGCAGAGCTTCGCACGCAATTAGAACGCAAGTCTGCCGAGTTCGCTCACGTGCTCAAAATGGGCCGCACGGAGAACCAGGACGCAGTGCCGATGACGCTGGGTCAGGAATTTGGCGCCTATGCAGTCATGATCTCCTCTGGGATGGCGGCGTTGAATCGCTCGGTCGAAGAACTGCACGAAATCAATATGGGAGCGACCGCCATCGGCACGGGTATCAACAGTCCGCCAGGCTACGCTGATCTGGTGACGCGTCGCCTGGCCGAGGCCACCGGCTTGCCGCTCGTGAAGGCCTTCAATCTGGTGGAGGCTACGCAGGATTCCGGTGCCTTTACGCAGATGGCTGGGACGATGAAGCGCGCGGCTGTGCAACTCTCTAAAATCTGTAATGACTTGCGCTGGCTCTCATCGGGTCCACGCTGCGGACTTAACGAGATCAACCTTCCCCCGATGCAGCCTGGCTCATCAATCATGCCGGGTAAGGTCAACCCGGTGATCCCCGAACTTGTCAGCCAAATCTGCTTCCAGATCATCGGCTATGACGTGACGATCGCCATGGCATCGGAAGCCAGCGAACTCGAACTCAACATGGCTGAACCGATCATCGCCTACGACCTGCTGCACGGCCTGATGATACTCAAGAATGCCTGCGTCACTCTGGCAACTCGGTGCATTGCAGGCATCACGGCGAATGAAGATCGCTGTCGCTACTTTGTGCAGAACAGTATCGGTCTGGTCACCGCCTTGAATCCGGTGATTGGATATGAGAAATCCGCGGCGATCGCCAAAGAGGCGCTGGCGACCGGTGGCAGCGTCTATGACCTCGTGCTGCAAAAAGGCTGGTTGACGAAGGCGAGGCTCGATGATCTTCTCAGCCCCGCGAACATGACCGATCCGCGGCAACTTCCAGAGTGATAAACCTGAACCCGCACACGTGAAGCCGGAATCGGGCGTCAGATTCTGAGTCTTCAAGCCAAGCATGTGGGGGATAACTTTTCGACCGCAGCCGGGTGCTGGGCGCGCCGGCTGTGGCTCTGTCGGGAGGCCGGCCACAACCTCCTTCACAGTAATCGGCGACGTTCTCGGACACACTCCTGACGCAGATCACTCTTTGATCCACAAGCTGTCCATGACTCGAATCTGCTTCACCATGCGGACCCAGCGGGCGTGCTTCTTCTTTCCGGAAACGATGAGCTGCAGTGGTCCGGACTGTGCTTCGAGAGGTTGGACGTCTCGCTCATAAGCCAGAATGATGACTCGATCGGTGAAGGCCCCAGCGGTCGCAGGTGTGGCTCGGTCAGGATTCCGGCCACAACGGTGGGTGAGGCGTAGGACGGCTACTTCTTGCGAACCAGCTTCGGGCTGTTGCACAGCTCTTTGGCAGCCGGCGCCATTTCCCCGCGAATGCCGTCCATTTGGAAGTGATCCGAAAGTTCGAAGGCACGTTCAACTCCTTGCGAGGCGGTCGAATCGAACCGCCAGCAGACTCGGAGTTCAACATGAACAGCTTCTGGTTGGTGTCGTTTGCACTGGGCAGCGGCATCGTGTGCGCCAAGTGGGCTATGGACTTAGGTTATTCCCAAGTCCGCCAGTTGATCTGGGGCCTGATCGGCACGGTCGCCGGGCCACTCGCGCTGCTGATCCTCTACTGCCGCCAGTTGCGGCAGGTGAAGGGACCAGCTCGCGCCTGGTTCTAGTTGGATCGTAATCCGAGCCCGAAAAATGACCTGCGACCGGCTCACCCGCATCAGCCGGTCGCTTATTCCAAACATCCCGCACAATCCGCAGGTTTGATCGAAGATGTCAGCCACTTCTGACCGGCATCTTGCGAACTGCGTCGTAGGTTTGATGTGACAAATTGGCGCACGCCTTCTTCGTGCGCTTGCTCTGCCTGTTTTCACTTCGGAGCTGAATCGTGTCTAACGATGAGCGTTCCCTTCCAGACCGACCCTCTCGCAAAGGCGGCACGCCAGGACTGAAGTCGCTGGCCGTCGGTATTACCGGCCTGCTGCTGTCCGCGTGGTTTGGCTACACCAGTTGCCGCATCGACGTTGGCACCGTCCAGATGGCGATCCTGATCCACAAAACCGGCATTGATCTGCCGAACGATCAGGAAGTGGCGCCCACTGCCGACCACAAGGGCATCCAGATGCAGGTGCTGCCATCCGGGCGGCACTTCTACAACCCCTATGAATGGGACTGGCAGGTCGTTGACCAGCTCATCGTGCCTGAAGGCAAGGTCGCGGTGCTGACAGCGCTGGTCGGAGACGACCTGGGCTATGGCGAATTCCTCGGCGAGATGGCTCAGTTGGACGGCAAACAATACGTGCCGAAGAAGAAAGGCATTATTCCCGGAGTGCTGGTCCCTGGGCGTTACCCGGTGAATCCACATCTCTTCAAGGTCGAGATGGTCGATCCGGTGCTCATCGATCCGGGGTACCAGGGAGTCGTCACGAACCTGGCAGGACCGCTGGCCAAAGACCCCAACAAGCTGCTTGTCAAAACCGATGAACGCGGCGTTCAACCGCAGGCGCTCGCAGAAGGTCGGCACCTGATCAACCCGTACGAGAAGCGCATCAGCCCGGTGGATTGTCGCAGCCAGCGGTTCAATCTCGCGGAATCCAAAGCGTTCGGCTTTCCCTCCAAGGACGGCTTCTGGGTCTCGATCGATGGGCGCATTCAGTTCCGTCTGAGACCAGAAAAGGTGCCCGAGTTGTATGTCATCTACAACGAAAGCCTGAACGGCGACGAAATGTCGGATGAGATCATCCACAAGGTCATCCTGCCGAACGCGCGCAGCTTCTGCCGGCTGGAAGGTTCGAGCAAACTCGGCAAGGACTTCATCGATGGTACCACGCGCATGGAGTTCGAGCGGCGGTTTGCCAACGCCATGAAGATGGCCTGCGAACCACTGGGAATCGAAGTGCAGGAAGCGTTGATCACCAGCACGCGTCCGCCTGAGAAGATCGCCAAGCCGATCCAGCAACGCGAAGAATCCCGACTGGAAGAGAAGAAGTATCAGGAGCAGATCAAGCAGCAGGAATCGGAACGCGACGTCGCTGAAGAGCGGGCTCTGGCCTTGCAGAAAGCGGCGCTGGTCGAAGTCGATCAAGAACTCACACGCATTGTGACATCCGCCATGCAGGAGCAGGAAGTCGCGGTCACCAAGGCGCAGGAACGAATGGCCGTGGCCAAGGTACGCCTCGAAGCCACCAAAGACGAAGCTGAAGCCATCGTGTCACGCGGGAAGGCCGAAGCTGCAGTCGTCGCCTTTGAGAACGAAGCCGACGCGGCCGGTTGGAAGCAGGCCGTCAAAGCCTATGACGGTAACGGCGCTGCTTATGCCCAGTACGTGCTCTACCAGAAGCTCGCCTCGGCTTACCGCCGCATCATGATCAACACGCAAGACAGCCCGTTGATGAAAGTCTTCGACGGGGCCACGCAACCTCACGATGGTCCGCGTCCGCCGTCAGTGCCATCGCTTGCCAAAGACGTTTCGGAACCGACCGCGTCGAAGTAACCGCCGTGTTGTCCGCCGCTCGTCCTGAAATCTATCTCGATACGAGAGTCTGCTCATCATGAAACTCAATCGCATTCCTCAAGGCGTCTGGATCGGCCTCGGCGTCACCACGCTGGTGATGGCCATTGGCGGTTGGGAACTCGTCCAATGGACCGTCAACTATCACTGGGTTCCGCCCGGCAACAGCATGCTGCTGCGGTACAAGGGACCGCCACTTCCCATCCCGGGACTGGGAACACGACCACCGGCGACGGAGGGCGGATTCGCCAACGTCGATGACCGCGGTGGACCACAGGAGCTGGGAGTGCTCGAACAGATGGTTGGCCCCGGTCGTCACTTCTACTGCCCGCTGTGGTGGGAATGCACCGTCGTGCCGGACGTCGAAATCAATGCGGGCGAAGTTGGTCTCGTCACCTGCAGCATGGGCAAAGAGCATCCGCAGGGGCAGTACCTCGTCGATGGGGACATCGGCAAAACCGAGTATAAGGGCACGCTGCGCAAGCTGCTTCCACCGGGCCGCTACCGCATCAACAAGTACGCCTACAATGTGAAAGTGCTGAAGACTGAGCAGATCCAGAGCGGTGACCAGATCAAATACTCGGGCTGGGTTAACGTCCCAACCGGTTACGTCGGAGTGGTGACGAACCTCACCGACAATCCACTCACCAAGGGCAAAAGCGGTATTCAGAAAGATGTGCTGCAACCGGGGCTCTATCTTGTGAATCCGGAAGAGCAGCGAGTCGATGTGATTTTCGTTGGCTATCGGGAATTCACTGTTGAGAAGCACGTGAAGACCGGGCCGGGCGGAGAACAGCTTTTCGAGGCCAGCGGCGAACCGATCCTCGAAGACGACGAAACTGGCATCTCTTTCCCCTCACGTGACGGCTTCCGCATCACGATGGACTTCACCGCCATCTGGGGCGTGTGGCCTGAGCAGGCCGCAGACGTCGTCCGTAACTTCGGCAGCATTGAAGCTGTCGAAAAGAAGGTGGTCGATCCGCAAATCCAGAGCATCTGCCGCAACATGGGTTCCAATCTGGGGGCCGTCGAGCTGCTGGTCGGCGATTCGCGCCAGGCATTCCAGGAAGATACGTCGAAGCGGTTCCAGGAGATCCTGCAGGAGAAAGATCTCACAGTGCTCACCGGGCTGGTGCGCAACATCTACATCCCGCAACAGGTGCGCACGCCCATTCAAGAAACCAATATCGCGACCGAACTGAAGCTGACGCGCGAGCAGGAACAGATCACGGCCAAGACCAAGGGCACATTGGGAGCCGCCGAAGAGGAAGTGAAGCTCGCCACCGTGAAGATCTCGGCCGAGACCGAAAAGCTGCTCGCGAAGCGTAAGGCTGAAGCCAACAAGGAAGCTCAGGAGACAATCGCGGAAACCACCAAGATGGTCGCGGCGATCGACAAGAAGACCGCCGAGATGGAAGCTGAAGCCACGCGTGTGCTTGGCCAGGCAACGGCAGAATCACGCAAGCTGTCCGAGGAAGCCAAGGCTGGCAAATTCAAGATGGCCGTGGAAGCCTTCGGCTCGGGCGACGCCTACAACCGCTGGGTCTTCGCTCAAGGCCTGCCGGATGGCATTCAGCTCGACATGATCTACGCCGGCGAAGGCACCTTCTGGACCGACCTGAAGAGTTTTACCGATGTAATGCTTAGCAAGCAGGTCACGGAATCACCGAAGCAGCCAACGCCCGTCACGAGCAAAACTCAACCATCGCGTACACCGGCGACCACGAAGCCCGCGAGTAGCTCACCTGCGACCAAGTAACGCAATAGAGAAGAGTGAATCAGCCACGGATGGAACTCTTCCCCTCAAATCACTTGAGGATCTCGGTCAACACACGACCTTCGGCGCTCGGAAGTTTTACGTTCATCAGCTTGGCGATGGTCGGAGCGACGTCGATATTGTTGATCGTGTCGAGCGTGACACCCGATTTGACTCCGGTTCCGGCCGCGACGAACGTGGCGTGCATGAAGGCTCCCTGAGGCAGATGACCGTGAGTGCCTTTGTAGGTTTCCGTGACGGGGCCGATGGCATCACCCGTCGTGCCGTCGTTAAACGAAAAGCCCTGCCCTGTCGCCAGAATGAAGTGCGGCGCCTCGTGATTCTCATCCGGTTGCGGCAGTCCAAGATCATGGTACTCCGCTGGCTCGATGACACGTTGCACGCCTTCCAGTTTCGCCAGCGACTCCTTGATACGCCCCTGCTGGCTCTTCGCAGCATCGTCCAGCAGGTAGATGAAAGCCGATCCGCCTTGAGCCACGCACCAGGCTTGCCGCTTCGTCGGCTTGCCTTTGTCGTCGGTCTCCATGAGTCCCATCTGCTTCAGCACCACGTTCGGACGAATCAACTTGGCAATCGGCGCGAAGCCATGATCGGATACCACGAACAGAGCCGACTTGCCGGCAAACTCGGGCTCCTGCAGCGCGTCCCACACGCGTTTGACGTTGGCATCCGCCTCGGCCACCGCCTTGTAAGCCTCAGGCGTATGCGGACCGTAAGCATGCTCCACGCCGTCCGGAGTAATCAAATGCAGCAGCACAAGATTCGCTTTGCGTTTCTTCAGCAGGTGCAGCGTCACCTGGGTATAAACGTCGTCGCGTTGCGTTGAGTACTGCTTGCCCCAACCCCACGCACCCAGTTGCGAGATATCAATCCCGTCGGCTTTCAGTTCATCCACGAAACCCGGAGTGGTGTACTTCGCATGCAGCGCGGGCTTGTTGGAATCCGGAATCACCCAGTTCAACGAATCCGCTCCATTACAGGCCGGCCAGATCACGCTAGCGGTCTTCAAGCCCTTGGCACGAGCCGCGTCATACAGCGTCGGAACCTTGATCGCCTGAGCTTTCTCCAGTTCCGGATCACCGATGTAAACCAGCTCGCGACCAGCCTTGCGGTCAAACACGGAGTTCCCAATCACACCGTGCCTTCGGGCTGTGGTGCCCGTGATGAGCGACGTATGCGATGGCCAGGTGACACTCGGAAAGGTTGTCAGCATCCCCTTGGCTCGTGCCCCCTGCTGAGCCAGCTTGCGCAATGTCGGCAGATCCGCCTTAGGGTCGTCAAAGTAACTCGCGGCTAAGCCATCGACACTGATCAGCACCACGTGCTGCAGTTCTTCAGCCCGCGAGGTTGCCACCATGCAGTTCAATAGCATCAGAGACAAAATCGTGCGGAGAAAACGACGCATAGGAAAACTCCTGCAGAGCGCGTGAAACAAAGGGTGGCGACTTATACCCCGAAGCCCGTAAAGTGGCTGCCGTAGCACCAACACATCCTTCAACGCCCGGTTCGCCAAGAATGCGCCACGCCTGTCGAATCGTTGTCACCACCGGTCCAGATCGCGGCAAAGTCTTTGAGATCGAAGAAGAACTCGCCCACATTGGCCGCTCGGCCGACAACCACGTGGTCTTTGATGATCCGGGCATGTCCGAACATCACGCGAGCATCCTCCAGCGTGAAGGCCGATTTGCAATCTATCGGCAGAAGACCGCTGACGTGCAGGTTGACGGCGGCGAGATCCCGTCCGAGAAATGGGTCTGGCTGCCCACCAATTCGCGACTGCAATTCGGCCGCCGCACAGCCTGCCAGTTTTCCTACGAGGAAGTCGCCAGCGAAGCTGAGCTCGCACCCGCAGCCGCTGCTCAACCAAAAACACCGTCAGCCGTGGTGGTCTCTGAAGATGCCAGTCAGGCTGAAACCGGCAGTCGCAAGAAGGCGGAGAAGAAGACCAAACGCAAGAAGCAGGTCGCGCGGTTCATCACCGATCATGGCGACATGCTGGTGGAACTCGGAGCCGATGGTCAGTTGCCGGAACTGTCCCTGGACGATGCCGCCACGAATCGCGAACGCTCGGCGAAGTCAAAAGAAAGCAACCCCTACCTGCTGTATGCGGTACTGGCTCTGTCCTTCTCGCTCTCGCTGGGCCTGATGTTGCTGGATGCGGGTTCGACGTCCTCGTCGGCACTGACCAAAGAGGAGGCCCGGCACAGCATCGTCCATTTCTACGGTAAGGAAGGCGACGAACTCAAACCCTATCAACGGGCCTTGCGAGCTGCCCGGCTGGCACATTCACGCGGCGATCTTCGCGCCGAACGGCAGGAATACCGCAAGGTCTTGAACGAATTGAATTCAGAAGACATCAACCAGCATCTCGGTGTGACAGGGCATCACCATACCGACGAAGAGCTTCGCAAGCTGATCGGCGCACTGCTGACGGAAGATGCGGTGGAATGACCGGTTGCGACGGACCAAATTGAGAGTCACGTGGTAAATGTCGGCTTGCGTGTCGCGTGGTGGAACTTCATTCTGACGCACCGGATTGCGGTGGCTTTCGCCATTCGGCCGATGAGACATTGGCTGACTCGCGCGATAGCCGCCTGAAGTGTTGAACGTCGTTACTGCGGAGCCCTGCTGTGACCGAGAAACTCAACCGTCCTGTGCTTGGAAAGCTGACCCGCCGCGATGTGCTGCGAGTCGGTTCAATCACGCTGTCGACCAGCATGCTGTCGTCGATGGGTATCCAGGCAGCCACGGGACCAGGCCGCGAACATCCGGGACCAGCCAAGTCCGTTATTTATCTGTGGATGGGCGGCGGCGTCACGCACATCGACTCATTGGACCCAAAGCCGGAAGCTCCCGAAGGAATTCGCGGGACGCTCGACACGATCGACACCGCGTTGCCGGGCACCTATTTCTCCGAAGCCTGCCCGAACCTGGCGCGTATCGCAGATGATCTCGCCGTGGTGCGCACCTTCTCTCACGACAGCAACGATCACCTGCTGAGTCAGGTCTACACGCTGTCCGGTCGCAAGGTGAATGCGACGCAACTCTTCACTGAACCCAATATCGGCTCGATCGTTTCGCACCTCTACGGCCCGCGCCGCGGCCTGCCCGGCTACATCGCAGTGCCAGGAATCACACGTCCCGGCCCCCCGCCCTACCCTCTGTTCGTGGGCGGTTGGTTGGGTGCGCAGTACGCGCCGTTCTGCGTTGGCGGACAGCCCGAGCAACCCGACTTCACAGTCGGCGAGAAGTCATACAACCCGTCGCCGCGCTGCGACGAG
>JAKFWA010000065.1 GCA_021732995.1 Planctomycetaceae bacterium
ACCGCCACCACCGCCACCACCTTTCGTTGAGCCACCGCCAGATGGGCCGGTTCCACCTCTACCACCAGCTCCGCCGATGACCTGATTGTTGGCGAGCGTCGTTGCCTGCAACGTCAGCGTTCCCGCGTTGTAGATGCCGCCGCCCAGGCCAGAGACTGTTCCGGCGATGGCAGCCACACCATCTGCACCGCGGGCCGTGTTGTTTGTTATTTCAGAGCTGGTGACGTTTGTCGTACCCAGATTCCGGATACCGCCGCCCACACCCGTGACTGTTCCGCCCTTGATCGTTACGCCGGACAGGATCAAGGTCACATTCGCGGCCACGTCGAAGATCCGGTCAGTAAGAGCCGAAGCGTCAATGATCGTGACGTCTGCTCCTGCACCGGTGATGGTCAGCGTCCGTGACGCCTCTTTGACGTCCAGGTCGCCGGTGGCGTTGTTGTCTTCGTTGGCTCCGGTAGAAGTCAGCGTATAGGTACCGGCGGCTAGGTTGATGGTGTCGTTGGCACTATTGGAGTTGGTCGCCGTAATTGTGGCTCGCAAGCTGTTAGCCACACCATCGGCCACTCCCGCCGTCAGGTTGAACGTAGCCAGCAAGGCTCGGTCTTCCAGTGATTCAATCGCCGTAAGCCGTTCTGCGGAACCAGCATCAATCCGTGAAGTCAGCAGCCCAGCCCCAAACAAGCCCCCTCGCCGGCCAGACGCTTGGCCCCGCCGCGATACTGAGCGACCAGAGCGAACGTGGGACCGATTTGTCAGGAAAGGTGACAGCCAGGAGAAAAGTTTCATGTTCGGCTACCTGAGAGTCTGAGTGCAAAACTCTGAGGCAACTTCCTCAGAGCCGACTCACACGTATGCGCCGCGTGGAAACTTCTCGTCGCGCGATTTTGAAATAATCGCCGCGGTTGCACCGCCCGTTCTGCGACAATCAACTCCCGACACGAAGATCCCTTGATGGGTCTTTAGCGAAGGATCGCTGGCAGCAACGGGGATAAACTTCGATGCCGTTGTTAGTGCTCAGTTGCCATGAACCTGCGGCGAAGCTGCGTGAACAAACCTTGCCGCTGCTCCCACAGCGCGCAGCCTGGATCCCACACGAGAATGACGACAATCAAAGGTACCAAGTCCAGTAGCACCATTTGGGCCGGATCTGGCAGCCCGTGCCTGCATGCCAGAGCAAACCAGGTTGGTATCAGTGCTCCGACATAGGGGACCACGCGCCGCGACGGAAAGGCGAACGCCAATAGCGCGACGAACACCAGACAGGAGAAGAGCCACTCGGGGCGATTCCAGCTCGGTTCAAGATTGGCATGCTGGAACGTCCACCGAATGTATTCCTCGATACTAACGGCGGTGACAATCGCGATCAGACCGCCCACCAGTTGCGACCTGATCCCTAATCCGGGAGTTGGTCTCCAAAATCGAGGGTGTAACGACCGCTCCGCCAACAGCAACGGAACCAGCGCGAGAGTCAATATCCAGCGTTCGTGAGGGCCGCGCCCCGTGAAGTAAGTGAATGCAGCCAATGTGAGAAACGAGCACCCAAGGACCAGAAACAATGCTGCAATTCTCGATTCGACAAGCCACTTTCTGCTCGGCGGATATTCCACAATACCCCAGTGAGTGATTCCCAGGATGACGAAAAGAGCCAGGAAATCTGACGTGTCGCGAGCGATTCTCACTCCGCCGAATGTGGCGTGTGTCACGGCTAGCCAAATGATGAATCGGTTCTCAAACGGTACACCGTGCTGTCCCAGCCTTGCATAAGTCATTGCTGGCACACTGAAGGGTGCAAGCAGAACAAGGATCTCCGCCATCCGGGTAGTCACAGGGGCAATTTGTGTCATGGTTGTCTGCCGACGACGATACGCATTCAAGGAATGCGTGCGAACTTGATCACGACTGATAGGCGTCCATCATGATCGGTCGGCTTGCCACTGCAATCTGAGCCGTCGCAAATAATCGGTGCGAACTTACTCGCGCGCATACTCGGACCGCGGCTTGTTGTTGATTTCCTGCAGCGTCGGGATGGAGAGCAGCAGGTCCTTGTCGGCTTGATCGCGGACGCGACAGGAGATGCGCTTCAGGTTGGGCAGATCTTTGATTGGCGACAGATCGGGGATGTCGCATGCGCCACACTGCAGGTCGATCAGCGGCATGCCGCGCAATGGGGACAGATCACGGACCTTGGTGCCGCTGCAGCGTAAGGTTTCCAGTTTGAGACCACTCAAGGCAGACAGGCTATCGAACGGCGCGTCGCTGATGTTGAGCGTCTTCAGCGGCATGTCTTTCAATACAGACAAGTCGAACGCTGTATCGCGACCGCCTGCGCTGAGTTCTGTCAGCTTCAGCGTTGAGAGCCACTTCGAATCCGGCAGGCTGGATCGGTAGAGGATCAAGGTCTCCAGCGGCATGCCTTCCAGCGGTGAGAAGTCAGTCACCTCTTTCAGATAGTGCAGCGTGAGATGTTTGAGTTTCTTGCCGCGCAGCGGACTGAGGTCTTTTAAGTTGCGAGTCACCAGACGCGTACTTGTCAGACGCAGGCTCTCCAGATCCGGCAAGTCTTTCAGCGGCGAAATGTCGTTCAGCACGGTGGAGTTGATTTCCCACCCCAGAACTTTCTGGTCCTGCATGACGGCGTGCAGTTGAGCATCATAACCGGGGTTCAGCTCTTGCAGCTTGACATGTACGGACTTGGCAAGCTGCCAGGCCGCTTTGTTCTCGCCGGACTGCGCGACCGCATCGATTGACTGATGAACGGGAGCTCGAGGCAGCAGCTTCATCTGGCCGATGGGAGCTTGATTCACTTCACCGAGATGTTTGAATGAACGCAGCAGTTCCAGTTCGCTGTTGTTCTGAATGTTGCAACTGAGTCTGCTGAGCTTCGGCATCTGCTTGAGCGGCGTGATGTCATCAACCAGCGTATCGCGGATATTGAGCGCCTCGATGTTCATGTCGAGCAGCGGCGTGATGTTTTCCACGTTGGTGTTGGCCACCGACACGGTATGCAGCGGCATGTCCTTCAATGGAGATAGATCGCTCACTGCGGACTCGTTCAAGTCGATCGATGTCAGCTTCAGGCCGCGCAGAATCGACAAGTCCACGGAAGTCGCACGACCTCCCAGATTGATGTGGCGCAGCGCCAACTTGCGCACCCAGGACAGATCCGGCAGCGGCGTGCCATAGAGGCTCAGCCACTCCAGTTGCTTGTCATGCAGCGGCGTGAAATCGCGGACCTCGGGGCAGAACTCCAAGGCCACGGCCTTCAGATCCTTCAATCCACTGAGCGGTCGCAGATCGGTCAACTTTCGTTGCGCCGGCGCGCCCGGATAGCTGATGTGAAACGCACTCAGATCCTTCAGGGCTGCGACTGGAGAGATGTCATCCAGTTGAGGCGAGTGAATGAACAACGAATGAATGATGTCTTCGTGAATCTCGAAACGCAGCTTCTCACCCAGGCCGGGGTTTCGCCGTTGCAGTTCCTGCCTGACGGCTGTGGCCAGCGCGTTACCTCGCAGGGCAGAGACTTCCTGCAGCCACTTATCAATTGGCTGAGCTGACCCCACCGTGGGTCCCGGCGGTGGCGCTGGTTGCGGAGGCGTCGGAGTGAGCGAAGCGATAGGGTAGTTGTTGTAGAACTTGAGGTTTGGCAGTGACTTCAGTAACTCCAATTGCTTGGGAGGCAACTGGTCGCAGTAGAGGAATACCAGACGTTCGAGCGACTTCAGCGGCTCCAGGTTCTCGATCGGAGTATGGCGGAAATCCAGTCGCACCAGTGGCATACCTTGCAAGGACTCCAGACTGGTGACTTTGGTCACCGCGATCTGCAGGAAGTCCAGTGAATGATGCTTGATCGGCGTCAGGTCACTCACCGAAGTTTCGTTGATCGCCAGAGTCGTGAGGGGCAGGTCCTTGTAGATGCTCAAGTCGATCGGTTCGGTGCGTCCGCCGATGTTGAGCACTTCAATGGAATCCTGCCCGGCAAACCATTCAGCCTTCGGCAGAGAAGACGCATAAACGCTGAAGTGAGTGAGCGGCATGCCGTTGAGAGGACTGAAGTCCGTAATCAGCGGACAATGTTCAATCAGAGCTTCTGTCAGCTTCAGCCCTTTGAGCGGCCGCAAGTCTGTCAGTTCGCGCGGAGTTCCCTGACTGGTGTTGAGAAACCTCACCGCCTGCAAGCCGCGCAGCACGGCCAGAGGCGTGATGTCTTTCAGAACTGGCGACTCGATGGTGAGCTTGCGAACTCGATCGCCCGCGACGACGAACGTGATGCTGTCGCCCAGTCCCGGATTGCGACGCTGCAGTTCCGCTTTGACCGCTTCCGAACGCTCAGCCGCAGACAACTTCAACGCCGCTTCGAACCATGCCGGGTCGAGTCCCTCAGGAACTTCGACTTTCTCGGGTGGTGCTTCGACGGAGACCACCACGCTCGGATCATTCGTCTTCACGTTCACGCCGGCGACATTGTTCGCTTCCACGCGCGTCTGAGTGCCGTCGCGGTGCGTGATGATGATCACCACACCCGCACAAGCCAGCACCAGCAGGCAGATGGCGGCAATCCAGCGTGCAGCCTTTGCGCCCGAGGTCGTTGCCGGTTGGACAGAACTCTGCCCCAGCTTCGAACGAATGACACTCAGCCGCTCGCGCACTTCATCGGCGGACTGCGGTCGCTTCGAGCGATCGCGTTGCAAGAGCTGCATCACCAGAGCCGCCAGCTCCGGCGGTGTTTCGGGAGCCAACGAGGCCACGGTGACGGGATCGCGCGTCATCAATGTTGCGAGTTGCTGAGTCGTCGTGCGACCGGGGAAGGGTAGTTCGCCCGTCAGCATGCGGTAGAGCACACAACCCAGGCTGAAAAGATCCGCTCGCTGGTCGATGTCGTCGCCCGATGCCTGCTCGGGGGCCATGTAGGCCGGAGTTCCGACCACTATGCCCTGATCGGACAACGGATCGTCATCGGAACGATTAGCGGGTTCACCGCGTGCGAGGCCGAAGTCGAGTAGTTTGGCACGAAACCGAATGGGTCGTCCCGACGCGCGAGCCGGCGCGCGACTCGATGACAGCTCGGGTTCTCGAATGGTGATCTCGCTGTCGTCCAGCTTCAGTGAAGCGGTTTCCGCAGAAAGGCTCGGGTCATCGTCGGCTCCGTTCAAATCGAGCACCGAGTCATGTGATCGAGCGTCGTCGATGGTCGCTCCGTCCGGGACTCGGGTGAGCATTCCTGGCGGAGCCGAACTCCCCGGATCGGCCCCTTCCAGAAACACGTTCGCCGGTTTGACGTCGCGATGAATCAGACCGTGCCGGTGAGCTTCAGCCAGCCCGCTGGCGATCTCTTCGCCGATCTGCAGCACCTCTGCATACGACGGACGGGGTCGTTCTCTGAGCCAACCGGCGAGCGACCGCCCCTGCAGCAGTGGCATGACCAGATAAGGAATGCCGCGTTCTTCGCCGACCGAATGCAGAGCAACAACATTGTCATGCTGAATGCCCGCTGCGGCACGAGCTTCGCGCAGGAAGCGTTGCCGGGCAGCATCATCCGTAGCACGCTCGGGCCGCAGCAGCTTGATCGCCACTGGACGGCGTAGCACGGTGTCTTCCGCTTCGAAGACAACTCCCATGCCGCCCGCACCCAGCACGCGGCGAATGAGATAGTTGGCGATTCGCACTGCGTTCGAACCGTCCGCCGGCGGGAAGGTCGCTCGCACCCAGTTCTCCCAGCGGGCGACTTCGTTCGCTCCGGCCGACGCCGTGCTGCGCGAGGCTGAAACGCGAAAGCTGTGATTGTCCCAAGAGTTGAGAGCTTCGACCTCAACGCGGCCAGACTTTTCAGCCACCACCTGGCGAACTCGTCCGATGAGCGCGTTGATCTCGGCGGAATCGTCCGGAGTCACCGGCGGCCGGGCGCGAATCACTTGCGCCAGTTCGTCCTCGCGCGAGATCTCTTCTGCGAGCGCAGAACAGCGGGGGCAGGTTTCCAGATGTCCGAGAACTCGGTCCGCAGCGGGAGCGTTCCGTCCCGACAAGACATCGGACAGCTCTTCACGCGCAGGACAACCTTCCCCGGTCCCCATCAATTCACCAGCTTCAAAGCAGTATGGTCCCCCGAAACTGGGGTTCGTGATCCATCAGGGCTGAGAAGACAGGCTTGTGGGTCGGACAATCTTGCCCGACTGCCGGACGGGATTGTCCGGCCCACTTCTTCACTTCAGCTCGTATGGCCCACTACTTATGCGCGCTGAGGCAGAAACTTGTCGCAGATTTCAGGAAATCACGGTTGGTCCGACAGAAAAACTGCCGGGACGGGTCTTGGGCAATTCAATTTCATCCACCAAACCGGCCAATTCCTGCCGTAAACGCTGCATCACACGGACCTTGGCCGAATACACAGCACTGATTGAAAGGCCGGTCTCGCGAGCCACTTCCGGGGCCGTCATGCCGTCCACAACCAGCTTCCAGAACGCCTGCCAGGTGGACGGCAGGAAGCTGTCCTGCATCACTTCCAGACAGCGTTGAGTCACCATCTCGCGATATTCAGTCTCGGCGACGATCTCGCCGGGATCATCATCGATTCCAGGATCGCACTTGCTGTCCGCACTGACCTCGTTGACCCGCTTGATGCGGCGGCGTTCGGCCAGCTTGTTGCGACTCACGGTCATCAGCCAGCCGCGAAAACTGCGCGACTGGTCATAGGTCAAAGCAGGTAGCTTCACGACCAGAGCTGCGAAGACTTCCTGCACCAGGTCAGCAGCTTCCTCGGGAGACAAGTTGAACCGCGTCGCCCAGCGGTAGAGCAGCGGCGTGTAGATGGAGATGAAGCGATCCCACGCAGCGCGCTCCTCCGGCTGTCTCAGTCGTTCGAGCAAACTGACTGACGTCGTATACATCGTCGCTGATGCCTTACTTCACACATTGCCCGCTCCCGCGCAGCCGGTGGTCTCGCGTCAGGCGCAGGCGGCGCCGGTTTACCGCCCTGCTTCGCGTCGGGACTCAGCCTTTACGAACACAAGACGACAAAAATGAGATCCATCGATCTGACGGTTGCACGACACTCGTAACATCGCGCCCCACGATTCGCAAGATAACCCTCCCGCAACGCCGCCGAACTCGAGGAGGTGGCGTAGAGACGACACGAACCAACGCCTGAGCCGAGCGTGCGTGTTTCAAAAGTGAAAGCAATGTCCGGAACCGAGGCCTTGCCTTTCAGTCCGGCGTAGGGGACACCGGCTCGACCGAGAACCGTCTCAGATTCGACGACGACCCGTGCCTCTAACTAGAGTGGTGAGCGGTAACCACGTCCTTCGAACGAACGCCCACCGCCTCTACCCGCCCTGCTGATGGAGTCGCTCTATGAAACTGCGAACGGTGTTGTTGTCACTGGTGATCGCGATCACGCTGAGCAACACATTACTGGCGGCTGATGAGAAACCCGTTCCGGCTGACCATCCCGAGCGGGCCAAGAAGGGTCTGGCCCTCTTTAAGTCGAACGTGCGGGCGATCCTCACCAAGAACTGCCTCGACTGTCACGGCGGCAAATCGACCAAGGGCGATTTCGACCTGTCGACCCGCGAAGCGCTGATGAAGAGCGGCTATGTCGAGAAGACCGCCGCGAGCAGCCAGCTCATGCGAGTGGTCCGGCACGAAGAAGAGCCCTTCATGCCGCTGAAGGCGGAGAAGCTGGACGACAAAAGCATCAAGCTGCTGGCCGACTGGATCGACCTCGGCGCCCCCTACGACACGCCGCTGGTTGAAGGTGCCAAGACCGGCCCGAAGGAAATGAAGATCACGGACGACGACCGCAAGTTCTGGTCGTTCCGCCCGCTCAGCAATCCACCGGTCCCCGCCGTGAAAGCGACGGCCTGGCCGAAAACGGACATCGACCGCTTCGTGCTCGCGAAGCAGGAACAGGCTGGACTGCGACCGAACAACGCCGCCAACAAACGAGTGCTGATCCGGCGAGCGTACTTCGACTTGCTGGGTCTGCCGCCCAAGCCCGAAGAGGTTGACCAGTTCGTCAACGACACAGATCCTCAAGCCTGGCCGAAGCTGATTGATCGGCTGCTGGAATCGCCACATTACGGTGAACGCTGGGCGAGGCACTGGATGGACATTGCCCGCTTCGCCGAGTCGCATGGTTACGAGCAGGACTACGACCGCCCGCATGCCTACCACTATCGCGACTTCCTGATCAAAGCGTTGAATCAGGACATGCCCTACCAGCAATTCCTGCAGTGGCAACTGGCGGGTGATGAGTTCGCTCCGAACGATCCGCTGGCACTAGCCGCGACCGGCTTCTTGGGAGCGGCTTCGTTCCCGACGCAGCTCACGGAAGTCGAATTTGAACCCGCGCGCTACGACGAACTCGACGACATGGTGACGACGACCGGAGTGTCGTTCCTGGGCCTCTCCGTCGGTTGTGCCCGCTGTCACGATCACAAGTTCGACCCGATTCCGTCGGTCGATTACTACCGCATGGCGTCCAGCTTCACGACGGCCATTCGCAGCGAGATCGATGTCGATCTGGAACCCGAAGCCAACAAGCAACGCAAGGCCACATTCGACGCGAAGAGCCAGGAACTGGCGGAAGCCCTCAAGCAGTACGAACAAACTCAACTCGCGGGTCGCTTCAAAGAATTCCTCGCGAAAGAGGCCGCAGCACCGTCTGGTCCCTGGGAGAATCTCTCCGTCGTCTCGGTGACTTCATCGGCGCAGACGAAGTTCAATGCGCTGGGCGATTCGTCCTATCTCGCCACTGGCAAAGTTCCCGCGAAGGATGTCATCACCGTCGTCGCTGACACTCGCAAGACGGACATTCGCGCCATTCGAGTCGAAGCGTTGAAGGATGATTCACTCCCGGCCAAAGGCCCCGGTCGAGCTGGCAACGGCAACTTCGTACTGACTGATTTCCAGGTTGCCATTCAGCCGCTCGGCAAGGGTGATGCGAAGCCTGAATCCGTGAAGTTCGCGTCGGCCCGGGCGACTCATCAGCAGAACACCGGCGACTTGTCTGTGGCCGGTTCCATCGACGATCAACCAACAACGGGCTGGGCGGTGGATGTCGGCGGTATCGGCAAGGATCAGGCCGCGATCTTCGATACGGCAGCGGCTGTCGGCGGCGAAGGCGGTTCGAGGCTGACAATCACGCTGAGCTACAACCATCCGAACCCGAACCACTCCCTGGGCCGGTTCCGGTTGTCGGTTTCCAGTCTCTCACAGCCCAAGCCTGAATCAGGCAACGCCGGTCCTGATGGCAAGGTCCTGGAAGCACTCACGGCCCTGAAGCAGAACGCCGACGAAAAGTCCGACCACTGGAAGACGGCAATCGCCTGGTTCGCTCCTCAAGATCCCGCCTGGCAGAAGCTGAAGGCTTCTGTAGATGAACATCAGAAGAAAGGGCCCGGCCTCGCACTCACCAAGATGATGGTGACGAGTGAAGGTTTCCCGAAGATGCCGCATCACGGCGACGGTCGCGGGTTCACTCACTTCTATCCGAAGACGTTCGTGCTGCGTCGCGGTGACGTGCATCAGAAAGTCGAAGAAGCGTCACTCAACTTCCTGCAGGTGCTGATGCCGGACGGAACCAGCTCGGCCAAGTGGCAGGTACCAGCCCCTGAAGGCTGGACGCGCACCAGCTTCCGCCGTGCGAGTCTCGCCAACTGGATGACGGATACTCACACCGGTGCCGGTGCATTGGCGGCACGCGTGATTGTGAATCGATTGTGGGATCACCACTTCGGCCGGGGCATCGTCGGCACGCCGAACGACTTTGGTTTGCAGGGCGACCGGCCGACTCATCCCGAACTGCTGGACTGGCTCGCGAACGATCTGGTGGCTAATGGCTGGAAGCTGAAACGCCTGCACAAGCTGATGATGACCAGTGCCGTCTTCATGCAGTCCGGCGAGTTCGATGAAGCTCGCGCCAAACTGGACCGCGACAATTTTCTTCTTTGGCGAAGGGCGCCGCTGCGACTGGAAGCGGAAGCGATCCGCGATTCTCTGCTCGCCGTTTCAGGAACGCTCGACGAGCGAATGTATGGACCGGGCACGCTGGACCAGAACATGCGCCGCCGCAGCGTGTACTTCTTTATTAAGCGCAGCGGGCTGATCCCGATGATGATGCTCTTCGACTGGCCCGAGCATCTGGTAAGCATCGGCGCGCGGTCGCGAACAACTATCGCCCCGCAAGCTCTGATGTTCATGAACAGCCCGCAGGGACGACAGTACGCTGCCGCATTGGCCGCTCGACTGGAAGCCGCTCCCGCCGACCAACGGGTCACGAACGCCTACCGCATCGCCTTTGGCCGAGTCCCCAGCCAGAAAGAAGCCGCGTTGGCCAACCAGTTCGTGACAGCTCAATCGGCAGCCTATCAAACCGCCGGCAAACCGAACGCCGCTCATCTGGCACTGACAGATTTCTGTCAGACGCTCTTCAGCATGAACGAGTTCGTGTACTCAGAATAACGCTTTCGCGTTGCATCGCGGCGGTGGGTTGCGAGTCCATCGAGCGGTAACATGGTCGAGTGGAGCAGCATGCCTGTAGTAGGACGGACAATCCTGTCCGTCACCGTTTCGACGGACAGGATTGTCCGTCCCACAAGCGTGCGGTTCTTTCGCGGAGCGAAAGACGACAATGGCTTGCAGCACGGATGAGAATCCCCAAAGGATCAGTGCGTGGACCAATCGTTCGTGAAGTCGATGCTGCGACGTTATCGAGGCGAACTCGGACTGGTCATTGCCATCATGGCCGTGATTGCCGTCACGTCGGTGCTGGACGGGTCACACTCCTACTGGAATCGACCGGCCTACAACGTGACTGAGATCCTGCGTCAGACCTCCGTGCTCGGCATCTTTGCGCTCGGTGCAACGGTGGTGATTATCTCGGGCGGAATTGATCTGTCGTCCGGAGCGGTGATGGCGTTCAGCGGAGCAATCTGCGCATCGATTATCTTGTCACTGGCCCCGCACAACGACCGCGGCATTCCGATCACCAACCATCTGCCGCTGTGGATCATTCTGGTTTCGATCACCGGCACATTGTTGTGTTCGCTGCTGGTGGGTTCGTTTCACGCGTGGCTGATTACCGCCGTCGGGTTACCCCCGTTCGTAGCGACGCTGGCCTCGCTGGTCGGGCTGCGCAGTCTGGCTCGCGTCCTGGTGCAGGACGTCAACGGCGCGTTCTCCGGCCAGGGACGCAACACGCAGATCTATGTCGATGATCCGACGTTCCGCGCACTGGGCAAAGAGTGGTGGATTGCGCTGCTCGTGTTTGTGGTGATGGCCATCATCATCTGGGTTCTGCTGAGTCGCACGGTGGTGGGACGTCACCTCTACGCGATGGGCGGCAACGAACAGGCCGCGCGGCTGAGCGGCATTCGCACCGAACGCCTGAAGTGGTTGTCGTATTGCATCGGTTCGCTGACGGCCGCCATCGCGGGTGTGCTGCACCTGGCCTATGTCAGCCTTTCCAATCCGGCGAGTGCCGCGATGGGTTATGAACTCAACGCGATCGCCGCATCAGTGGTCGGCGGCTGCAGCCTGACGGGTGGCATCGGCACGATCCCCGGCACCATGCTGGGAGCACTCTTCCTGCGGACTGTGATTGATTCCGTCAGCAAGACGGTGAAGACAACTCCCGACGATTTTGAAGGTCTGATCGTCGGCGTGCTGGTTGTCTTAGCCGTGACGTTCAACGAACTCCGCAGCCGCGGCGGCCTCAAGAAGCAGTTCTTCCCCGGCGGACTTGGCTTCGTGAGCTGGTTCATCCTGACCCTGCTGGCTGGTGTGGTGAGCATGACGATGGCCACCACCAGCAAAGTCGCAACCGGCCTGACGGTGGGCGGTGCGACGTTCCTGTTGCTCGGCGCCCGCCTGTTTCTTGAACGCCGCGCTGCCGGAACGGCGAAATGACCAGTTTCACGCCTCGGTTTACCATCACAAATGCGATCACGCGGGACCTGACTACCATCGAACGCTCTCGCGGATTTCTGGATGCCGCGACTTTGTCGGAGGACTGGATTCGTCGCATGAGTCAACGTGCGCTCTTGCTGGAAGCGCATCACACAACACACATCGAGGGCACGCGACTCACCATCGAGCAGTCCCAGCGAGCCTGGGATGGCGCAGCAGTTCCAGAAGCCGATCGTGACGATCTGCGTGAGTTGCTCAACTATCGATCAGCATTCGAGTTCGTCTCGCAATACCTGGCCAGCGGTCGCCCGATTACCGAGGCCATGATTCGCGAGATCCATCGTCGCCTTGTTCAACGCGTCCGAGGCGGCGAAGGTGAGCCGGGCAACTATCGAGTCGTTCAGAACTTTGTCGCCAACAGCACCACCGGCGCTGTCGTCTACACGCCGCCTCCACATCAAGATGTTCCTGCGCTACTGCAGGAACTCGTTGACTGGCTTCGCGAAGAATCCGCGATCCATCCGGTCCTGGTAGCTGGCATCGCTCAGTTTCAACTCGTGCAGATTCACCCTTTCGTGGATGGCAATGGCCGAACGTCTCGTTTGTTGTCCACGCTCTGCCTGTACCGGGCGGGATATGACTTCAAACGGCTCTTCACACTCAGCGAGTTCTACGACCGCGACCGTCAGGCGTTCTATCGCGCGATTCAAGCGGTCCGCGAGCAGGGGTTGGACCTCACAGGTTGGCTGGAGTTCTTCACCGCGGGACTGGCAACACAATTGGCGGAAGTGAAATCCAGAGGCGAAGCAGCGATCCGTTCCGATGTGTTGGCCCGGTCGCACAAACTCAACACGCGACAGGCAGCGGCGTTGGAACATCTCCTTTCTTTCGGCAAACTGACCATCCGCGACTTCGAGCAACTTGCACCCGACACCGCCCGCCGGAGTTTACAACGAGACATTAAAGGCTTAATCGATAAGGGTTTGCTGCGTGAATCCGGACAGGAGCCGACCGATCCAACTCGTTTCTACGAACTCGTTAAAGATGGTTTGGAGCTGTGACAAGCTGTGACACCGAGCTATGACAAGCTGTGACACGAAGCTGTGACAAAACACTGAGGCAGGTCGGTTGTCGGACCGCTGGCCGCGCTCGCTGGAAATTGAGTACCTGAGACCTCATCACCACGAAGGAGTCTGTCATGACTGCAACTGCTGAAAAGACTGTTGTGCCTGTTCCTAAAGTCCGTCAGACCAAGATGCTGATTGGAGGTCAGTGGCGGGATGCTCAAAGCGGCAAGACGTTTGAAACCGTCAACCCTGCCACCGAGCAGGTCATTGCCAACATCGCTGAAGGTGACAGCGCCGACGTCGATCTGGCGGTCAAGGCGGCTCGCAAGGCGTTTGATGAGGGACCGTGGTCTCGCATGGACGCACGCGATCGCGGCAAGCTGATCAACAAACTGGCTGACCTGATCGAACAGAACTTTGATGAGCTGTCCGCTCTGGAAACGCTCGACAACGGCAAGCCGATCAAGGATGCCCGCGCCGCCGACTTCCCGCTGGTGATCGACTGCCTGCGTTACTACGCGGGCTGGGCCGACAAGATTCACGGCGACACCATTCCGATCCGCGGCAACTATTTCTGCTACACGCGCCGCGAGCCCACTGGCGTCTGTGGCCAGATCATTCCGTGGAATTTCCCGGCGCTGATGGTCGCCTGGAAGTGGGGCCCGGCTCTAGCTGCCGGTTGCACCATCGTCATGAAGCCCGCCGAGCAGACTCCGCTGAGCTGCCTGCGCATGGCTGAACTGGCTTTGGAAGCAGGCATTCCGGAAGGCGTGATCAATGTCGTGCCGGGCTATGGACCGACCGCTGGCGCGGCTCTCGTGAAGCATCCGGGCGTCGACAAGATCGCGTTCACCGGTGAGCACCGCACCGCTCAGATCATCATGGCCGAGGCCGCGACGACTCTGAAGCGGTTGACGTTCGAGCTCGGCGGCAAGAGCCCCAACGTCGTCTTTGCCGACTCCAACATCGACGCCGCCGTCGCAGGCGCCGAGTTCGGTTTGTTCTTCAATCAGGGTCAGTGCTGCTGTGCCGGCAGCCGCGTCTTCGTCGAAGAAAAGGTCAAAGCCGAATTCGTTGAGAAGATCACCGCCCGGGCGAAGACTCGTAAACTCGGCAACCCGTTTGACACCTCAACATCGCAAGGCCCGCAGGTCGATCAGGCTCAGTTCGACAAGATTCTGAGCTACATCGAGAAGGGTAAGAATGCCGGCGCGAAGTGCGTCACCGGCGGCAAGCGGTTCGGCGAAAAAGGCTTCTTTGTCGAGCCGACGATTTTCGACAACGTCACCGACGAGATGCCGATCGCCACCGACGAAATCTTCGGACCCGTGATGAGCGTGCTCTCGTTCAAGGATCTGGATGAGATCATCGCCCGCTCGAACGACACGTGCTACGGCCTGGCCGCCGCCGTCTGGACGCGCGACGTCGCGAAAGCGCACCGCTACGCCAAGAGCGTCCGAGCCGGCACGGTGTGGGTGAACTGCTACGACGTCTTCGACGCCGCCGCCCCGTTCGGTGGCTTCAAAATGAGCGGCATGGGCCGCGAACTCGGTGCTGCGGCGCTCAACAACTACACCGAGTTGAAGACCGTCACCGTGAGCTTGGATTGATCGTACGGTTGGGCTTCAAAGTACTCGGAGTTGTGCGTCAGTTGGCCCAAACAACTCATTGCTCCCCTCGCCCCGCGTTGCGGGGAGAGGGGAGCTGGATGCGTTACGCCATAGGATGGGTCATGAACATTCTCGTTTTCCACGACGCCGCGAAGAAGCCCAAAACAACGTGGGCTAAAGTACTTCTGCTCCTAGTATTCGGAATATATTCGTACGACAGCAAAGCTGCGGACCTCGAAGCTATCTTCATCGACCCGAGATCCCCAGAAACTGATCGTTCTGAAGACGGCACAAGTGCGACTGCCAGATCTCTTTCGGAAGCCGTGTCCCTCTACCCAACTGGCACCGTTACGTCTATTCATTTTAGCCGTGGGCGACTCTCTGAGGACGACGTCCGCTTGCTGAATCAGTTTGCGCGTCTGCAGTTCCTCGATTTGCATGAGACAAATGTAAGAGACGAAACGTGGAAACGCTTGGGAACGGTAAAACATCTTCCACGCATCGGCTTCTATAATTGTGAGCTGTCTCTGGCTACCGCGCAGGCAATTCGATCACACTCGGACATTAGAACAATTACACTCGACATCTGCGATCTTGCAGATGGAGTTACGGCAGAACTAGTCGCATCTCAATCAGTGCAGTTCTTGCGTATAACCGGGTCGAAGATCGACGTGAACTGGCCTGGAGATACGTCTTGGGAACCCAAAGTTAAGGAACTTCACCTCCAACAATGTGGGCTTTGCGACGCGCACATCGCCGCCATTGGGCGACTACATACGCTCGAAAAGCTGTCACTCGATGGGAATTGCCTATCTGATGCGGGATTGAAGCCGATCGGCGAGCTAAAGAATCTTCGATCATTATCGCTCAGACAGATTCCTCATCGAAACGACAAGGCACGTGGTTGCGAGAATGTTTGCGGCATTGGAGACACTATTTGCGAAACTATTGGCTCCCTTTCGAGACTGGAGGAGCTTGACCTGGTTCACGCAAATGTGACACCTCAAGGAATCAAGCAGTTACTGAGATTGAAGAAACTCAGAACCCTTAACTTGATGGAGACGCCAGTCGGAGACGAAGGAGTAGCGTTGCTGGCCACGCTACCAGAATTGCGTTCGGTGAATGTTTCATATCCGCTGCAGAAGGTCATCCGCGTTCACGGTCTCGATAATATCATTTCCGACGACAAAGTGCAGATCACCGATCGAAGCCTGCAAACATTGAGCAAGCTCGAGCACTTGGAAGAAGTTCGACTCTATCAAACACAAGTGAGCGATGAAGGCTTGAAATCGCTGCGCGGGATGAAAACCCTTCGTGTTCTTGATCTGGGTGGGACGAAGATTACTCCCGAATGTTTCGAGACTTTGCAAACACTGACTTCGCTCGAAACGCTCGGGTTTGATGGCGTGCAAATCGATCGCGAAAAGATCATGCAACTTGCCGAAAGTCTGCCCAACTGTCGGATCGAGTCAGTGCACGTAATTAAGCGCAGAACGTCGAAATAATCAAAAGAGCAATAAGAAACAGACATCTATTCATGTGGGAACTGCTTCTTCGCCTTGTTGCGACCTTCTCTTTGATACCGGCCTTGGTGGTGGTCGTTCGTAGCGGGCGCTGGTTGTGGGAGACCACATTGGTGACGGCCTCGCGGTGGGCAGCGGTGGGGTTGTGTTTGTGGCTGGTGACGCTGGTTGTGGCTCAATGGGCGAACGCACTGACCGAAGGCGTGAGCGATCTGCTGTGGTACTTCACCGCCGTGGTTTGTGCCTGCCCGTCGATTGCGGTGCTGGGGGCTCGCAGGCCGGGCGCGAAGAGCTGGGCGTTCTTTGTCTTGCTGCCGTTGTTACTCGTGCTGATGTGGCCGGCTGTCGCCGCATCGCGAGTCTGGAGCAATGGCGTGCCTCTGGATTTGGAAGAGCCCGCGCTGGTCGCTTTTGCGGTCGTGCTGGTGATGGGCTGCGGCAACTACTTCGGAACGCGGTTCACGCTGCCGGTGCTGCTCTATGCGGGAGCGATCGTCAGCTTGCTGGCACCGTTGTCAGCAGCGTCTCCGGCTAGTTTGCAGAACGCGGACGTGATGCGCTCGGTGGCGACACTGTTGATGTCGGCCAGTATCGGAGTGGCCTATGCGCGATCGACGTATGATCCGGAACACTCCGAACCGTTGAATCGTCTGTGGCTGAACTACATCGATCACTTCGGCATGGCCTGGCCCAAGCGAGTGATGGATCGAGTCAACGAATCCGCGAGGCATGAGAAATGGGCCGGGCACCTCGACTGGCACGGGATCGTGTGGCAGCCGAATTCATCCGAAGAAGACCGGGCGCGCACACGGCAACGCATGGAAGAGATCTTACGTTGGCTGCTGAAACGCTTCGTCGAACCTGAATGGATCAACCGCCGACTGGGCACACCGCCGACAGGAACACCGCAGCCATGAGTTCTTCACCGCCGATCGTGCTCGGCTCACGTTCTCCGCGCCGCCGCGAATTGCTGGGCCTGCTGGTTCCGCCACAGCGGATCATCATGCGCCCGCCGTTGTCGTCGGATGAAGCGGGCTTTGATGACCTGACCACCTTGCCGCAGCTCGAGCAGCGCATCAGTGAGATTGTGCAGGCCAAAGCCGCCGATGTGATTCAGCAGTTACTGAATGATCCCCAGATCGCGGCGCAGTCTGGTGAGCAGCCCAGCGAAGTGTTTGTCGTGGCGTCGGACACAACCGTCGTCGTGACGAAAGCTGACGGCACCTTGTTGTCGCTCGGCCAGCCGCCCACAGACGCCAGTTGGCCAGACGTGGTGCGTGATTGGTTCCGTTCGTACCTGGGTGGCAAGACGCATCTGGTGCTCAGCGGCGTGTCGGTCACTCGCGTGAGGTTCAGTGATCAATCGCAGCAGGCATGGTCGCACCGTTGTGTCACACGAGTCACCATGCGACCGAACGTTGAACCGTGGCTGGACTGGTACATCGCCACTGGCGAACCGCAAGGCAAAGCTGGCGGCTACGCCGTGCAAGGCGCGGGCAGCGTGTTCGTCACTCAAATTGAAGGCAGCTACAGCAACGTCGTCGGCCTGCCGCTGGAAGAAACTCTGGCTCTGCTCCGCCAAGCGGGAGCCGTTGACGGGTAACTCACGCGAAGGCGCGGAGCCGCGAAGGAGATTGGGGAGAGAAATCTTCGCGGCTCCGCGCCTTCGCGTGAAAATCTCTGAAGCATCAACCGCGTTGGGTGGCGGCTTCCATGATGGCTTGTTCGGTAAAGTTGCCGCGGGAGAACTCGCCGGTCAGGCGGCCTTCGCAGAGCACCAGAATACGGTCGCAGAGCGTGATCAGTTCGGGCAGTTCGCTCGACGTGACGATGATGCCGAGTCCCTGTCGGCACAGTTGATCGATGACGCCGTAGATCTCGGCTTTGGCTCCGACATCGACACCGCGCGTCGGATCGTCCAGCAACAAAACTTTCGGATGAGTTTCCAGCCAGCGGGCGATGATGCACTTCTGCTGGTTGCCGCCACTGAGGCTCAGCACTGGAGCTTCCGGCCCCGCGGTTTTGACTCGCAGTTGTTGAATCGATGCGGTTACCTGCTGCTGCTCCGAACTGCCGGAGACCAGACCGAACTTTGTCGATCGATCCAGCGTGCAGATCGAAATGTTCTCGCGGACGTTCATGTGACCGAACAGCCCCAGCCGCTTGCGATCCTCAGTCACCAGGGCCAAACCAGCCTGCATGGCTTCGGACGGGTGAGCCGGCTGCAATCGCTGACCTTCCAACAGCACCTCACCCTGTGGCACTTCGGGGCTGGTGCCGAACAGGCTTTCCAATAGCTCGGTGCGACCGGCTCCCATCAGCCCCGCGATGCCCAGCACTTCGCCACGTCGGAGTTGAAAGCTGATGTCCTTCAGTCGCCACGCGCGCGCATGTCCCTGCCACGGTAAGGACAGGTTACGCACGTCGAGAACGACTTCGCCGAACGTGCGATTGGAGTGCCAGGCGCCTTCTTCGATCTCGCGGCCAACCAGCAGGTGGGTGACCTGCTTCGGCGTGGCTTCGGCGCGATCCAGACTGGCGATCCAGCGACCGTCGCGCAGCACGGTAACTCGCTCCGACAAACGGAACACTTCGTCCATCTTGTGCGAGATATAGAGGATCGTGACGCCGCGTTTCCGCAGGAGATCGATCACGCCGAACAGCCGCTCGACTTCGCTTTCGGTGAGCGCACTGGTCGGCTCATCCATGATCAGGATCTCGGCATCCAGCGACAGCGCCTTCGCAATCTCCACCAGTTGCTGATCGCCGACTCGCAATTCACCGACGAGTTGCTGCGGCCGAATCTGGCATCCCAACTGCTTGAACAACTCGGCAGCGGCGGCTTCCATCGCGGCATCGTTGAGCAGCCCCAAGGCACCGCGTTTCTCGCGACCTAGGAAGATGTTGGCGGCGACGCTGAGCTGTTCGACCAGATTCAATTCCTGATGAATGATCGCGATGCCGCGGCGCTCGGCGTCACGAGTACCCGTGAACCGCACCGGCTCGCCCCGCAAGCGGATCTCGCCTTCAAAGTCAGGAATCACGCCGGACAGGATCTTCATCAGCGTGCTTTTGCCCGCACCGTTCTCGCCGACGATGGAGTGGAACTCGCCGCGTTGCACGACAAACGACACATCGCTGAGAGCCGTCACACCGCCGAAGCGTTTCGTGACTTGCCGGATATCAATCAACGGAAGAGCGTCAATCATGATGTGTCGTCTGGTGAATGCCGAATGTCGCTGATTGCTCCGCAATCAGTTCTCAAGAAACACGTTTCCTGGGACTCAACTTGAATCAT
>JAKFWA010000114.1 GCA_021732995.1 Planctomycetaceae bacterium
CTCCCCAACCGGGGAGAGGGGCCGGGGGTGAGGGGCGATCTTCGCTCCAGCCTCCAATACGACCGATCCTCAATCGCGTCGCTGGTCTCATCAGGTCAGTCGTTCTGACTGTCCTTCTCTCCTCTCGTGTTTCCCCTCTCACGGGCTCTCCCATGTCAACCACTCACCAATCGATCGCGATGCGGATGCACCGATGTGTCGCTGCGGTGCTGGCGTTGGTGTGCAGCGTCTGCGGCTGGAACACGGTCTCCGCTCAAGTGCTCCCGCAATACACGGGGCATCATCCGCTCGGCCAGCGAGTCTCACCAGGACTGGCGGCCAGGTTCGCGGACGCGGCGGGGGGTAAGACCGGCTACATGCAACCGATTCGAGTATCACTTGACGATGCCGACGCCCGAGTCACCGTCTTCCATTCGGTGACGCGCGAAACACCGCTTGATACTGCCAATCAAACGGCTGTAATGGTCGGACATTGCTACCGTCTGAAGATCACCAATATCCCGTCGATGCCGGCGGTCGAGATCTTCCCGACGATTGAAGTCATCGACCGTCTGCATCCGCCAGCCGGTCAAAAGCACAACTTCCCGATTCCGATCCAAATCACCACCGAAGACATCGAAGCCGCGCTGTCCGGTAATCTGGTCACGCGAGTGGTGTATCTCGAACAACCGCAACTGGCCGCGCCGTATCCGCTCGACAAGAGCACCAGCACGACACAGTTGCTGAAGACCGACAACGCCATGACCGAAGCCGATCGTCGCGGACGACCGCTGGTCATCGTGCGCATCGGCGGACGCATGCCTTCCGTGCACGGCGAGAACCCCAGCTTCTTCGGCACCGGCGGCCCGATCGCCGAATCGATTATGACCGAAGAGCCGGAAGCGGCTCCTGCTACCGAATCAGAAAAATCCGAGGCACGTAATAATACGCCTCGTACACGAATCAATAATCCGCAGTTCTCGGCCCGCAAAGTGGAGGTCGCTCGATGAACCTGACCTTCAATAAACGCCTGCAAGTTGGCTCGCTGCTGGCACTCACTCTGCTTGTCGGAGTGGTTGGCTGCCACGCCCCGCGTCAACGCGGTCCTCTTCACAAGGGCTGCTGTCCGGCATGCGACGGCCTCAAGAACGCGGATTACTACGAACCACGAGGGCAGTCTCCCGAGGGAGGGGAGAATGACGAGGGGCCTGAGACCATCGACGCCACAACGCAAGGGAGCGTCGTTCGGTCTCGGCCCCAGGCGTCAACTCCGCAGCGGGCTGCAACCTCTGACCGTTCTGGTATCGCTCGTGTGGGTTACCCACAAAGTGCCCCACGAGCGGTGCCGGGGAGACCTCAGCGCGATCCGCGCGTCTCACCCGTTAGTTTCACACCTGCCGAAGCTCGGCGCGACATCTGCGAGAATGGTCAGATCCTGACCCTTCCCGATGAAAGCTGGATGACCGGCACGGACGCTCAACGCTATCCCGATGAGTATATTTTCGACGGCGGCGATCGCGCCTTACCCGTCCACTATGAAGGCTATACTCGGCAGGGACTTGATACTGAAGACACCATCGGCGAATCCGCCGATCGCACTGGCAAACGTCGCACGGTGAAGAGTAATCAGGTCGCCATTTACGCTCCGCGCTTCGCGGCCGTGCGTTCAGTGACCACACCCAGCGGACAGAGTAATGTCAGCCACGTGGCTTTGACTGACGAGATCCGCCGCGATTCAGGCATGCGGACCAAACTGGGTCCGCAGGGCTACGCTCATAACGATGGCCCCAAGGGTATTCAGACTCGCTTGCGAGCCAGCGGCATCGAAAGCCGCAGCGGCGTGCGGGGAGTGGGTCAGGTCGCGCGCCTCACCGAACACAAGGCCGACATCAAGGGCAAGGAAGCCTTTGCGTTCGCCTTCCGCGGACAGATCAACGCGGGTCAGGAAGCCTACCTCGCGGCGGGTATCGACGCCGCACTCAACTGGTCGCAAGGTCTCGGCGCGGTCATCGCCGCCAAGACGGATACCCTGCAGATTGTGAAAGCCACCAGCCGCGACGCGGAAACTGTTGGCTTCGAGGATCCCTATAAAGCGCCCGGGGAACTGCGGATCCTGAAAATTGCGGATAAGAAGCAGGCCAAGCCCGGTGATATTATCACCTTCGTCCTGCGATTTGAAAACGTGGGCGATCTGGAACTGCACGATGTCCGCGTCGTTGACAACCTGACGCCGCGACTCGAATTCGTCGAAGACTCCGCCACCTGCGATCTGCCGGGCGAAGTCATCCTGACGGACAACGACGAAGGCAGCCTGGTGTTGAGCTTCAAGCTCGACGAACCGCTTCCCGGCCGTCGCGCTGTGACGCTCAAGGAAAATAAAGACAAGGGCCTCAAGACCGGCGGCACGATCACCTTCCAGTGCCGCGTGAGATAGCCCGCTCTTCAAACAACACGTTGATTCGCTTCGAGATCAAAACGGATTCCCGCGAATCCGAGCCCGTCACTTCTCACGAGGTGACGGGCTTTTTTTGTTTGAAAGCAGTAGGCACATTCCATGTGCCGTAATCTTCATATAACCCTCTGCGGATGGCACATGGAAAGTGCACTGCTAGTGCGCTTGTAAGTGGATCGAATCAGCGAGGTGTAAGTCCTCGTCGAAGTTGGGTTTGAACTTTGTATCCGAACGTAACTGCGTCGTCGTGAGGCGGGGTGGGGAGCAACGTGAGGAGAATGACCAGTCCATAAGTTGAGTGAACCGGGCACCGCCGTATTCGGTGGTCGCGGCCTGTCGTTGTGGCGAGCCTGCTGGCGAAGGGCGAAGCCCGAGACGCAATTGTCCTGAACAGGATGTCCTCGGGGGAGACCCGACTGGTCGCGGTAGGTCTGAGACTCAAAACCAAACCGGAGATCTCGGAACGACGAGGGGTGGTTGGAGACAGAATGGTCAAACGATTCGACCACATGATACAAGGAGACCTGAGTGGACAGGACGGCGTATGGACAGGCGAAGCTGTCTTCGTTGATGATGTACTCTTCAGTGTGAGAAATGGAGGATTCGTCCAGACGCCCGGCTCGCGTTCTTACCGGTCCTTGTTCAACGCGAGGAATCTGATCTCAGGAGCTGAAGTCGAATTGTCACTGACCGTTCCGTTCGATGGCTACATTACACCGCCGAGCACCAACCGCTCGTACACGAAGCATGACGACGGCACGGAGTCGTGGACTTCGTATGCTTCGCTCCCCTTGTCGATTGCCGGATTGGAAGTGCGGGGCAATATGCTGGTCATCTTCCTTGAGAATCAGGACCAGCAGCAATCGCTGGAGTTTGAGCTGAAACCGTTGGTGAGTGCCATAGGCTCTCGTAAGGCGCACTGAGCTCGACTGGAGTCCGAGACAAACGATCGAATCGCCTGAATTCCGGCATTGGCATCTACATAAGTCCGTTCGATCACCAACGACAGCGGCATCCGTGGACTCGACCGATGGAATCACCCTGAAAGGGTTCCACATCCCAGTCGCGTTCTACGTTTGAGTAGAACCCTTGCAGGGTTCGTTCTGTGCGAGGCATTGTTAACCCAGGGTGCGCCGCTCTGCGGCGACCCTGGGCTGAAGAATAAAACCCCGTTGGGGTTTCGCTGTAGCCTTCGCACTGCCATGCCCAGTGCGATTATTGCACCCTGTCCGTATTACGAATTCACGCCGTTCTTCTTGAACCACGCCAGCATCTTCTGCCAGCCGTCGTCGGCTTTGTCTTTGCGATAGGTCGGCCGGTAGTCGGCATTGAAGCCGTGTGGAGTATCAGGATAGAGCACAATTTCGCTGGGCTTGTTCGCCGCCTTCAGAGCTTGCTGCATTTTATCGACAGTATCGTTGGGAATACCGGTATCAGCGCCACCGTAGAGTCCCAGCACCGGTGCCTTCAGATCGGCAACGATGTCCAGCGGATGCTTCGGATGCAGATCATCGACGGCGCTGGTCAGGCGACCGTACCACGCGACGCCAGCCTTCAACTTCGGGTTGTGCGCGGAATACAGCCACACGATGCGACCGCCCCAGCAGAAGCCGGTGACGCCCAGCTTCGACACATCTCCCTGACCCGATTTGCCAGCCCACGCGACCGTCGCGTCGAGATCCGACATCACTTGAGCGTCCGGTACCTTGGAGACGACCGACTTGATGATCTCCTGAATGTCGGTCTGCTTCGAGACATCACCCTGCCGCGCATACAGCTCGGGAGCGACAGCCAGATATCCGGCCTTCGCCAGTCGGCGACACAGATCCTTGATGTGCTCATGCACGCCAAAGATTTCCTGCACGACGAGTATCACCGGGAACGAACTCCCCTTCGCCGGCCGAGCCTGATACGCCGGAATCTCACCCCCGGTAGCAGGAATCTTGACCTCGCCCGCATTCAGGCCTTCGGCGTCCGTCTTGATCGTCTGAGCCGACACCGGCTGCACCGCCAAAGCGAACCCCGTGGCCAGCGTAGCCACCACAAAGTCGCGGCGATTGAAGTCAAAGTTAGGTTGCAAAGCAGTCAAATCGTTTCGCATCACGAATCCTCATCAGTGCGGAGTAAGTAACACTCGAACGAAACTGGCAAGCAGCATCCTAAGCTTCGTGGAGCCGGTCCTGAAGTGCTGGTGAAGAGATGATGCGAAGACGATCAAGACTGTAGCTGTCCCACACCATCAGATTCCGGACGGGATGCATTGAAGCGATCTGCAATGCGTGAAGTGATTGAGCTTGTCGGTATTCGCACCTTGATAGAAGCGAACTCAAGTCGCCTTGCGCTGCAAACGCCGAAGCAGTTCGCGACCCGAAGGAGTTCTGGATATTCCAAAAGCCGGACCGTTCTCTGGGTAAGCGAACACCAAGACGGTTGCCGATTCGAAGGGTGCGTCGGCAAGGAAATCGCCACAGCTTGAGGCGACAAGACACACCAAATCCGAGCGGACCGAACTAGGATCCAGTTCCATGGGCGCTTCGCTCTCGTAGTCAAAAATCACGTCGTTGGCGATCATTGCCCCGACGAAGGCTGAGAAACTAGGGAATGCAGCGTCGCAGTGGGCTTGATCAGAAACTACCGGCGGATCCTCAATGCCAAAGTCGCCGACACGTATGCCCCACAGGTTGATTTCCTCAGTATCAGTTAGAATGCCGACGAAGTCACTGCACTCTGACAGCTCTTCGGGGCGAATCCAAACATTGAGTCCGGCTTGTTCCCAGTTGGCTGTAAGTTGATACCACTCCCGGACTGCTGCGGGCAAATTCAACCGTTTCGCACGCAGTATCACATCGAGCCTATCAGGCGCAATTCCCTGATCAGAACTTAATGGCCCCACCCAGTTATGGACGAGTGAGACGACACCATGCCAACGCGCACCGGTCGCCACGTCGTTCCATGTTGGCATCATCATGGGCTCACTGTGTTCTTTTCTAAATCTCCGTAGACGAATCATCAACCATGAGAATCGTCGGCTTCGGTATCCCGGGATGCAAGGATCGACGGCTCCAGGTGCCATCCCCGTGAATTGGAGCTTCGTCTCATCGTTCTTGGTACTTGCAAGCCGTTGCGTCGGTTCTTCAAACGCTGCTACCAGCGCCCAGCATGCGCTCCGCCGTCGATGTGTAGGGTTTCGCCGGTGACGAAGGGGGCGGAGTCCAGGTAGAGGATGGCGTTGACGACTTCCTGGACGGTGCCCATGCGGCCGACGGGGTGCAGGCCAGCGAGGAAGTTGTGCGTTTCGGGGGCGTGCATCGGGGTCTGGATGATGCCGGGAGCGACGGCGTTGACTCGGATGTTCTTGTCGGCGTACTCGATGGCCAGCGAGCGGGTGACGGCGTCGAGGCCTCCCTTGGTCAGCGACGCCAGTGCGGACGGCACGCCCTTCATGGGCTGGCGGACCAGTGATGTTGTGAGGTTCACAATGTGACCCCCGCCTTGCTGTAGCATCTGGCGAACGGCTCGCTGCGAGATATGAAAAAAGCCACTGACGTTGACCGACAGAACTCGGGCAAAGTCGGCCTCTGTATATTCTGTGAATGGTTTGGCTACGAAGATGCCCGCGTTGTTGACGAGAGTATCAACGCGACCGAACTTCGCGATGGCGCTCTGGATGACTCGTTCGGCGACGGCTGGTTCGGAGATGTCGCCAGCGATGGTTAATACGTCGGGCGAATCGACCGGCTCGATCGATCGTGAGTTTGCTACGACGCGGTAGCCGCGATCGAGGAAGCCTCGGACCAGACCGGCTCCGATACCCTGCGATGCGCCGGTGATGACGACGGTCTTGTGTTCTGTGCTCATGATAATACTTTCCGGGATGTGACAATTGATGTGGTGGAACTGATAGGGAGAGTGCGTCTTCGGCGAGTAGCGGTGACGTGGGGTAGCAATCGCCCTCACCCCCAGCCCCTCTCCCCGCACGCGGGGCGAGGGGAGCGATGGAAGTAGAGGAGCCTGAGGCTGTGCCGCTTCATTGCGAAGCGGGCTAAACAAGGTTGATTTCGACGTCGATGTTGCCGCGAGTGGCTTTGGAGTACGGGCAGACCTGATGGGCTCCGTCGACGACGGCTTGGGCGACTTCGCGATCCACGCCAGGCAGGCTGACGTTGAGGCGGGCTCGCAGGACGTAGCCGCCTTCGCTCATGCCGAGATCGACTTCCGCATCCACCGCCTTATCAGGCGGCAGGGCGACTTTCAGCTTGGCGGCGACGACGCCCATCGCACCGATGAAGCAGGCGGACCAGCCAGCGGCGAAGAGCTGTTCGGGATTGGTACCGCTGCCCGACGTTCCGGGCGACGACAGCTTCACATCCAGACGGCCATCGGAACTGCGAGCGGCACCATCGCGGCCGCCGGTGGTGTGAGTTTTCGCGGTGTAAAGGACTTTTTCGAGTTGAGACATGACAGGCTCCTTTCGAGCTGATCAAGTGGGTTGTTGGAAACTCAAGCTGAAAGGGAATACCGGCGGTAGCTGCAAACCTTACAGCGATTTCGCGAGATTCATGCGAAGGGATTTCGACAGCGCGAACTCCGTAGCTCAGCCGTACGTCCTGGAAGCGATCCGCAACGCAACGCTGTTCGCAATGTCTGGGTTACGGAGTCGATACAACACTTCGCAAGATCAGCGACTGGGGCGATTTTCCCGGTGGCTGATCAACGCAGCACGGCATCAGGATTGTCAGAACCACCCTGCGAGTACGATTGCCGTTGACGTGCCGATCGAGTAATCCCCTTCGAGGGTGTTTGAGTTGGATGATGAGAGTGCAACGCCAGAATTGAGCATTGAGTAGACCATGCCTGAATCCAGCGAGGTTACAAATGAATCAGCGGAGCACGGAGTATCGGCTGAGCCGCTTGACGGGCGCTGGTCCATTGTTTTTGTCGCGGCGGTATTTGGAATTATCGCGGGGTTGTCTTTCGTGGGGTTCCTCTTCAACCTCTCGTTCAATTACCCCGGTACAAGCCAACGAGTGATTGTCGTTGATCCCCTCTGGATGGTGGGGCATCTGGTACGCGGATTCGGCCTGGGTGCCATCGCTTACCGGCTGTGGCGTTACCAACAAGTGTTGAAACATTGGCGATCTTCGCACGACGCGGACGCGCAAAAGTTCGCTCAGGCACATTTCGCAGCATGGGTTACCGGCGCGCTTGCCCTTGGTGCGTTAGTCATTTACGGCATGATCTACGTGTCTTTCGGCGGCCCGAGAATCGCGCCATCGCAGTGGCTACCCGCCGACTAATTCACTGCAGCACAGCGCGGACGGGTCGGCATAGGGAATGCTCATCGTTCACCCGGCACAGCCACGATTGATCCATGTCGTCAGGTCGAGGTATTGCGAATGGCTCGCGTTATCAAATCCCCAATCCCGATTGATCTGGCTAACGGCGAGCGTTCGGTGTTCCTCGCCGGGTCGATTGAGATGGGTCGGGCGGAAGCGTGGCAGGCGGAGTTCGAACTGGCGTTGGCGGACTTACCCGTTGCGGTCCTGAATCCCAGGCGGGACGAGTGGGACGCCGCGTGGGAGCAGGCGATCAACAACCCGTTGTTCCGCGGTCAGGTGGAGTGGGAACTGGAAGGGCTGGAGCGAGCCTCGGTGGTCGCCATGTATTTCGCGCCGACTACTCAGGCTCCAATCACGCTGCTGGAACTGGGGCTGCTGGCTCGCAGTGGTAAGTTGATCGTCTGCTGTCCGCCCGGGTTCTGGCGACGAGGCAACGTCGAAGTCGTCTGTAACCGGTATCAAATTCCTCTGGTTGCAGAATTGCCCGACCTGGTGCAGGCCGTCCGCGAACGATTGCAGGCTTAATCCCGCCCGTGACTTGCGCGCTGAGTCACTCATTGATGAGTGAGGTAGTAATGCCGTTCGTATCCAACCGCGACCGGATCAAGCCTTTATCATTCTGTTGGGGAGGCTTCAGCGTAGGTATCATCTGATCGAATCAGAGGACGGCTTCCTGGTGCATGCTTCGGCTTATATACGACTCGAAGGATTCATTCGGTAAGCGGCCCGCAAGAGATCGATTTGCACTAATAAAGTTGGTAGAACGGCTCGCGAGATTGCGTCGATTCAGGGACAGCGACAGATCGCACCCGACTTGACGGTACGGAATGGCGACCACCTGGTTCGCGTTTCCGAGTGAATATTGGACTTGCCCACGTTTTGCGGACGATCGGGTTAGAGTTAAACGGCTTTGGCGAACTGGGCTGACGACGAACGTGCGTGACGGTACTCTGGAATCAAACGGCAACGGCCTGCTTCTTGATCAACGTTGACTGCACGCTCGGTCGACATGGGTGTCACGCATTATGAGCAAAGTGAAATCCCCAACCGAAAAGAAACGCCTCAGCTTGAAGCTGGACCGGCGAAATACATACGGCGAGAGTCCGCATGGATCTCGGAAGAACATTCCGAAGAGCAAGGCGATACAGCATCAGCAGGAGCGGCGGGCTGCGAGCCAGACTCTCTCCAAGGGCACTGATGCTTCCGACGAAACACTGCTGGAAACTGTGGACACCGAAGTCAGGGTGAAAACTCGCAAGAAGCGGCTGGCAGGTTTCAAGAAGAAGCCCGATGAGCCGTTGGGCAAGGTCATTGCGCAGAAGCAACAACGCAGACAGCGAGGTTAACCTGCTCCCTCAGGCAAGAGCGGTCGATCATGAAGTCAGTTTTGAAGGTTGGTGCGACTTCTTGCATGATCTGTTAGCTACCGTTGCTACTATAAACCGCCGCGCGTTCTCGGAGAATCTCCGGACATCGCGCAGATCCGTCGTCATTCACTACCCAGCAACACGCCGCGCTCGCGCCGCACAACGCTCTGGCTGGGAGAATTCCCTACGGCGAACAACCCTCGATTAAGCAACTTTGAGGTGTGGTCCAGATCGACTTCCAGTTGCTGTTCGCGACGGATGTCTCGTCCCTGAGTGCCCAGGTAGTGACGCACGAGCAAGGCGATTCGCGAACTGAAGAGCTGCGCAGCCAGGTGACGAACTCGCCTTCGCCGTGACCGCGAAAGCTCATGAAATTGCGATGAGCTTCCAGAAACGGTTCCTGCACGATGTCCGAGGTATCGACTTTGGTCTGCAGCAGTCACCGATCTCCAGCCGGGTCAGCAGGTCCAGATAGTGGCGGTAGCTTTCCAGCAGCCTTCCCAAAGGATTCTCGTCTCCTTCACGAGCCCGTCGTAACAGCTCGTCCACATTGATGTCGGCCATGTTGAGGATGCCTGACCTGATCCCGCAAATTGCTGGATGAAAAGGGGATGAGTTTTAAACAACGTTCACCGTGAAAGCCGCCACACGCTCGCTACGGCTTCCGCGGCATGAAGCGTGGATCTTCCAGGAATGTTGAAAATTCATAGGCGGATTTGCCCGCTGTATGTATCTGAATGGGGGAAAGGAATATCAATGCATAGCACCATGCTGACACCTGAAAGTCACGTGCACGCGACCAGCGACTTCCGCTCCGCCGCCGCAGTCACGAAGCGGACGGTGCTCCGCTCGATCTGCCTGTCGCTTGCGGCCATGCTGGGTTTTGCCGCGGTGCTGGGTGCTCTGGTCATCACTCCCGAAGACATCGACGAACTCCGTCATCCGTGGCTGGTTTCAATTCAGGAGCTCGCCGTGAACAAGAACGGGGATGTCTCCTACGCCTTCTGCCGCTGCATTTCGAAGTCTTCTGATACTCGTGTTCGCCACCATCTCAGCCGTCAGCCGTCAGGCTCGGGAGCACTGGACCCGGTGGTGGTTGTCGAATCAGTCAACCCCGTTCAGGCCTGCTCGTTGTCCGACGGCATCATCGTTGCTGAAGAAAACGGGACGCTGTGGCGTTTTCGGAGTAATAACAAGTCCGCGTCGTTGCTTGGTCGCCATGGCTCGGAACGCGTATGGAGAATGCGATGTTCGCTCGATGAACGGCTCCTGATGGCCTGGGGAAATCGCTGCACGGTGTGGGATATCCACGAAAACACGCTGCTCGCGGATTACCCCGGCGACTTCACATTCGCGCTACCGGCTGCTGATAGAAAATGCTTCTACTGCGACAGTGCTGACGATTTGATTGAACGAGACCTATTTACCGGACAGCGACTGCGACTGGTAGCCGCTACCGGGCCGATACTGGGCGCGACGCTCAGTCCCGACGGACGACGGCTGGCGGCGATGGGCGTCGACCGCAGGATCCGCATGATCGACGTTGATAATTCAACGATTCTGTGGACGCAGAGTATCAACTCGCACACGGCCTCGGGGCCCGTTGCTCATCTTCTGGCTTCGCCGGTTTTGCTCTTTAGCCCGGATGGCCTTCGCTGCGTGTGTGCTCATCAACTCCGCGGGCCGAACCGATTCGGGCTGAGCGTCTGGCAATCCGGGAACGGAGCTTTGGAGTTTGTGTTTGCGGCACACGCGAATCGCATCATCGGTGCTCGATTTGCTGATGCCGAGCGTCTCTATACGTGGGGCGCTGATTACAGGCTGTGTCAGTGGAGGCTGGAACGCAACGGAGCACGACTCATCTCTGCGTGTGATACTACCCGCTGGAGGACCCTGGAATGATCAGCCATGCCGTGCCCTCGAACATCGCACCATCCGGAATCTCAACACCGCGAGCCCATGATATCACCTATTGGAGCATGTGGCTTTTTATCGTGTTCGTGTCAGTGTGGGACAGCTATCTGACGTTGATTCATCGCACCGAAATGCAATTCTGCGAACTGAACCCGATCGGCCGCGCGCTGATCGAGTTGAACGGCGGCGGCGTGTTGTTTCTGCTGATGGCAAAGGCCGCTGGGACATTGCTGGTGATGAGCGTTCTCGCGACCCTCTACGACCACAACCCGCGCCGCGCGTTCGTCGTCACCACGCCGATCACCTGCTTCCAGCTCGCCCTGCTCGCCTTCCTCACATTGTCATGATACTCGGCCGATCAGCGCCGAATTCGGCTACCGCTCAGAGCATGTGTAGGACGGACAATCTTGTCCGTCGAGGCTTTCAGGTTGGTAGTCTGATCCGCGAAGAGCTTTGTCTCGCAAGGGGCGCCAATAGAAAGCATCCGTCACTTCTGTTGAAATGCCGCGGCAGTTTACAATGCCAGTCGCATTTGCCCATGATCCACGTGCCGGTTGAGTCTGTTCGACCTGCAAACTTGCACCTTAACTCTGATGGTCTAGTAAGACTTTCCAAGAAGACGACTACGGACTCTTGAACCTCATAAAACGACATGCGATCTGTTGACTCAGCTACGATTCGTGAACGGGTGGATGAAATATACCGGGCTGAGTCTCGGCGGGTGTTTGCTTCGCTGGTGCGGGTGTTGAATGATTTTGATCTGGCGGATGACGCCATGCATGAGGCGTATGCGGCTGCTCTGGAGGTCTGGCAACGCGACGGGGTGCCGGCCAATCCGCGGGTGTGGTTGGTGTCGACGGGCAAATTCAAAGCGATTGATGCGCTGCGTCGACAGGGACGCCTGCAGGAGTTGCAGCCGGAGATCGTCGCTCGGCTGGATGACGTGGCCGACGATAACGCGGCTCGCGCGGCGGTTGAGATTGAGGATGACCGGCTGCGACTGATATTCACGTGCTGTCACCCGGCGATCGACCCGAAATTGCAGGTACCGCTCACCCTGCGCGAGGTCTGCGGGCTGACCACCGAAGAGATTGCTCACGCCTTCCTGATGTCGAAGGCGACGATGGCTCAGCGCATCGTACGCGGCAAGGCGAAGATTCGGGAAGCAAATATACCGTATAGTGTGCCGTCGCTGCAGGACCTGCCAGAGCGGCTCGATGCGGTGCTATCGGCGATTTATTTAGTATTTAACGAGGGTTATACGACGTCGCAGGGTGAGTCGCTGATCCGAGTGGACCTCACCACCGAAGCCATTCGACTCGGCCAGTTGCTACTCGACCTGCTCCCCGATCCGGAAGTGAAAGGGCTGCTGGCGCTGATGCTGCTGCACGAATCGCGACGGGAGTCACGTGTGTCTCCAGATGGTGACATCATCCTGCTGGAAGATCAGGATCGCTCAACCTGGAACCAGGCACTGATCGCTGAGGGTATCGCACTGGTGGAACAGGCTCTGAGGTCGCGGCGGTTCGGCGCGTACACTCTGCAGGCGGCCATCTCAGCCATTCATGCCGAAGCTGCGACGGTCGCCCAGACGGACTGGACTCAGATCGTCGTACTGTATTCCGTGTTGCGGCGAATTGACTCATCGCCGGTCATCGAACTCAATCAAGCTGTTGCGATTGCCATGCGGGATGGCCCTGAGTCGGGTCTGGAGATCATCGACCGCATCCTCGGCCGAGGTGAGCTTAGCCTGTATGCACTGGCACACTCAGCCCGTGCCGAACTCCTGCGGCGAGCAGGCCGGACGTCCGAAGCTCTGACCGCATTTCAGCAGGCTCTGGAACTGGCCAGGCAGGAACCGGAGAAACGATTCTTGAGCGGTCGTATTCAACAACTGACCCGCACTTTGGATTAGCGAGGGGCCATAATTGGGAGGGCGAAGCTCCTGCTGAGCCGTTTCTGCACACCCACAGCAGTTGTTCGCGCATCTGACGCGGCTCGGCAGGAGCCTCGCCCTCCCTGCGCAAATAGCTGAGTGCGACTGAGAGAACAGAGTTTTCGAAAAAAAGCTTCGTTGCGGCTGTCGATTGCGGACTGAGCCCGTTCGACTATTGGGCGAACGCCCGGCAACACTAAGTTCCGGGGCAATCCACACGAACCGCTATTCAATGAGGATGTCGCATGAAATACGTATGCCTGGGTTTCTATGACGAGGCGAGGTTCGCTCAAATTCCGCAGGAAGAAGCCCTGAAGATGATGGATGAGTGCTTCGCCTATGACGATGAACTGCGGCGCGGCGGCCACTTCATCGGTGGCGAAGCGCTCGATTCCGCCCGCAACGCAGTGACGCTGCGGATGAAGGCTGGTCAGGTCGAAGTCACTGACGGTCCGTTCGCGGAGACCAAGGAAACGCTCGGGGGCATCCTGCTGCTGGAAGCGCGCGATTTGAATCATGCCATCGCCCTCATGTCGAAGCACCCCGGCGTGAAGATGGGCCCTTTCGAAATCCGGCCGGCGAATGAAGCGATCCACCAGATCTACGCCGAACGAGCGGCAGCGATCGCTAAGCAGTCGCAATCCTGATTGTTGTGGATCCCTCGCGTTGTGAAGCATTCCGCTCTACATGCGGAGTGCTTCTCCGTGCGTAATACACTCCCCTCGCGGAATTGGTATTTATACTACTCCCCGGCTGCAAGCCGATCGCCGATCGCTTGCCCGAGGACGATCGCTGAGCCTCGTAGCGCACGCCGGAGTCCTTCGGTGATCTGGATCACTCGCAGGTGCCAGAGTTCGTTCCGCTGGGGCCATCGATCCAGAGCCCGGCTGCCAGTGGCGCCGCGCCAGCGGTGATTTCTGAAGAGTCTGTCAACGCCTGTTGCCTGTTGCCTTTTGCTGCCATCTGTTTACTCTCCCGCAACGCGGGCAGGCGTTCACTCTTATCGGAAGGATGCACACAATGATTGAGTTCCTACGTCCCAAGGCTTGTGTTCAACGGATGATGGCACGTATGGCCCGACGCTCAGCACGCAGGCAGGCAGCAGGCCGGAGCCGACAGTTGCTGGGCGAGCATCTGGAGCCGCGTCAACTGCTGACGGCCGTGTTCGCCGTCACGGACACAAATGAGTTGCTGCGATTCGATTCTGCGGCGCCCACAACTCCCGTGACGATCGGCACCATCAGTGGCTTGCAGATGGGTGAGCAGATTCAGGGTATCGACTTCCGTCCTGCGACCGGGCAGCTCTATGCACTGGGTATCGTTGACGGCATGACCACCGACGAAGGTCGGATCTATACCATCGATATTTTCACCGGAGCCGCCACACAGGTCGGAACGGCTCCCTTCAGCACAACGCTGACCGACAGCGCGGACTGGGGCTTTGACTTCAATCCTGTTCCGGATCGCATTCGCATTGTGAACGACGGAGATCAGAATCTGCGAGCACATCCCGACACGGGCGCTCTGGCCGCCACGGATACGACACTCGTGTACGCAGTCGGCGACGCGAACAACGGAGCAGATCCCGCGATTGTCGGTTCGGCGTACAGCAATAATGTCGGCGGCGCCGTGGCCACGACGTTGTACTCGATCGATTTCAACGGAAATCGTCTGGTGCGTCAGGGTGGCGTGGAAGGCTCACCATCGCCAAACGGTGGCTTGCTCAACACGGTTGGAAGCCTGGGCGTCACTTTGGCGACTTCGAACGTAGGACTGGACATCGACAGTCACACCGGACGCGCCTTCGCGGCGATGAACGTCAGCGGAGCCACGCGTTTCTATGCCATCAATCTTACTAACGGAGCCGCCACTGAAGTCGCCACCATCGGAGATGGCAGTTTCGTGGTGCGCGATATCGCCGTAATTAATCAGCCAGCCGCCAGCACGGCGACTCTGTACGCCGTGAATGCGAATGGTCAGTTGCTGCGTTTCGCGGCGAATACGCCCGGCACGATCACCACGGTAGGCACGATCAGCGGCCTGCAGATGGGCGAAGTCATTCAGGGTATCGACTATCGGCCGGCGACTGGCGAGTTATACGCACTCGGTATTGTGGATGCCTCCGGGACCGACGAAGGTCGCGTCTACAAGATTAATACCGCGACTGCAGCAGCCACAGCCGTCGCCGGTGGTGCTGCACCCTTCAGTACTCTGCTGGCTAACCAGGCGTTCTATGGCTTCGATTTCAATCCGGTGCCTGATCGCATCCGCGTTGTGAACAACGAGCAGGACAACCTGCGAGCGCATCCCGTCACGGGGGCGCTCGCCGCGACTGATACCGTTCTGGCCTACGATGGCAGCGACCCGCTGCAGGGGCAGGATCCAGACATCGTGGGCTCTGCTTATACCAACAGCCTGGCGAACGCCTCCGCAACAACGCTGTATGCGATCGACGGCAACGCCGGGCGACTGGTCAGGCAAGGCAGCCTCGATAGTACTCCCGTAACTCCCAATGCGGGCACGCTGTTCTCCGTCGGCAGCCTGGGAGTGACTTTGACTTCCGATAATGTCGGCTTTGATATCCGACCAGGAACTGGAACGGCGTATGCCGCGATGGAAGTGGGCGGTGTGACGGGCCTTTATACCATCAACGTGACCACCGGAGCAGCCACGCTCGTGGGAGCAATTGGCGATGGCTCGACCGAGATCGTGGGCTTGTCCACTCTGCCCGAAGGACACTTTGAAGTCTTTCTCGCCGAGGGGGGTGCAACAGCGACTGCTTCGGTCTCGGGCGGCAATCTGGTCGTGCGAGATGGGATGTCAGCCGATCTGATCACGCCGATTCCGCTCAGCACGGTGAGTGTGAATTCGCTGCGCATTTTCGGCGGTTCGGGCGGTGATACGATTACTCTGGACTCGTCATTGAATGGAGTCTTCACTGGCCGTATCACGGTCGCTGGCGGCAACGGCAATGATACACTGGCCGCTGACGCTGTTACCTTCGGAGTGACCTTCGACGGTGGCGCGGGCAATGATACCGCCTCGGGTGGATCGGGTGGTGACACTCTGCAGGGCGGCGACAACGACGACGTGCTGTACGGTTTGGGCGGAAACGACGTGCTGAGCGGTAACGCTGGCGGTGATATCATTCTGGGTGTCACTGGAAATGATACCATTTCTGGCGGTGCGGGGACTGACTTCCTCAACGGTGGTGCTCAGAATGACAGCCTGCTCGGCGGCGACGGCGACGACGTGCTGGAAGGCGGCACCGGCTCCGATACGCTGACGGGCGGCTTCGGCACCAACTCGTTGCGGTCTGATGTTGCGACCGATGTCGTCGTGGTTAGTGACATCGTGCTGCTCTTCGGTAACGGCAATACCTTCAGTAGTACCGTCGCAGGCGGGTCGGGCATTGATGTGATTCGCGGCACTCCGGCTGTGGTCCTTTCGACGACTGTGACCGGCGGTTCAATTACTATTCCAAACTATGCTGGCCCCGCGAGCCTCATTGGCTCCATCGCCACGGATTCTCTCGTCGGTGGATCGGGACCGGACTTCATCGTGGCTGGATCTGGTAACGACAACGTCGACGGCGGTGGTGGCAACGATACGATTCGTGGATTGGCCGGAAACGACACGCTTGAGGGCGGGCTCGGCAATGACTCTGTGGATGGTGGAACGGGACTCGACTCGCTCAGGGGCGATGACGGAAACGACACGCTGCTGGGAGGAGACGGTAACGATACGGTCGAGGGCGAGGGTGGCAACGACAGTATCCGCGGCGGAATCGGCAACGACTTCTTGACCGGCGGTGACGGCGATGACCAGGTCTTCGGCGAAGCCGGTAACGACACTCTGCAAGGCGGCATCGGCAACGATACGCTCGACGGTGGAGACGGCAATGACGGCCTGTCAGGCTTCGGCGGTAACGATTCGCTGATCGGCGGCGCTGGCCGTGATACGCTGATCGCAGGCGACGGCAACGACGTGCTGCGTGGCAACGGCGGCGACGACATCGCGCTGGGCGGCGACGGCGACGATTCCATCAACGGAGACGCCGGCACCGACACCGTAGCCGGTAACAATGGTGCTGATCGGATCATTGATCCTCTGAACGAGATCGATGAAGCCTTTACCTTCAGCGCGCCCTGGGTCGAAGTTTGATAGTCACGGATAGGTGATGTGTTACCAGTAACAGCATCGCTTGATCCCGAATGATGGGTCTGCGAAGCGAACCGCGGCGACCTGACGCGAGTAAAGTTGCTCAATCCGGGCAACTTTACCCGCTCGGGTCAGCGGCGGAACCTGATTCAGCCCCGTCGGCTGCGGACAAGTCGCACTCGAAGTACCACCGACCCGACCGCCGCCCGTCGAACTCCAGTGAGTAGTACACGCACTCCCGCGTCGCGTGCCAGCAGAGCTGTCGCACGTCCCCAATCGCCTGATTCGGGTGGGCGAACACGCGGTCGCCGCGTTGGAACCGTGGGGTGCGAATGGGCCGAATCACCGCGCCCCGCACCCGAGCCTGAAGCTGCCCATCGTCCAGTACGTCGTACCCGCAGTCCTGACCACCATACCGGAAGCACAGGAGCTGCCAGCCCAGCGGGTAATTTGCCCGCACGGCCGCCAGGTCGTCGGGATGAACGCGCGACGCATCCTGCTCAGTAAGGATGAGCAGGGAGCTGGAGCAATAGCCGCCAACTACCAGCGACATCGACGGCGCTTGACCCATCGTTTGGCGTCTCCCTCGGCTGCTACGACCGGCCTCTTCGTTCGACCGCAATCGAGCAGAGTAATATTCCGCCGCGAGTGGGCTGACTATTACAGATCGTCATCGAACGCAGCACGTAGCCGTGATTTCTGCGGCTGCAGGGCGGACAATCCTGTCTGTTGAAATTCGGCCACGCGTGATAATTTGTGCTAATCGGTCATCCACCACGTCCTGCTCGATGACCAGGGGGCGCGAGCTGTCCGTTCGGCCATTTAATAGCATTGGCGAGTCTTTCGAACGAGTCGATTGCAACCTCGCCAGGTGCGGGTGGTTCGTCATAGTCTGATAAGTCTACCCATTTGCCATTTTCAAGATCAGAAACAAAACATTGTCGATCGTCGAAAGCGACACCCAACTCCTCTCTGCCGTCAACGACTCTTCGGCACCAACTATAGCCATATGATTTCACTAGCACATTGAACGCTACAATTGGCATCGCGCGAGACAGAAGGCCCGGGTCGATCGCTGACCAGACTCCTTCGTAGTAAAGCCAGCGAGCGGTCGTCACGTCGGAATCAATCCCTTCCAGACGCCAGTTCTCCGTCCCGTCATTCTTCAGAGCGTCTTTCAGCGCCGTCTCATATTCACGCAGTATTTCGTCAGCCGACATGTTGGCCCCTGATCATTCGTTGTTTGTGGAGCATAGTCACTACGGCGCGACTGTAGAACTTCCTGTAGATTCCCTCGCACGGTACTCAAAACTTCCCGTGGTTTTGATAACGCTTGGTTTTGAGAGTCAGAGAAGCTCCGCAGCCGGGGGCTAGGTCGATTGTCAGGCGGCCTGTTACCGGCCGAACGTTAGGCTAGAGCGATGTGACTCAGCCACCTTTTGGTAGCGGTTTCTCGATCGGATCTTGCAGCTTCTAGCCACGCATCGCTGATTATCGTCTAGTGCTCCGCGAACGAGCGCGTGGATCACCCTTGATGCCATCCTGATGACTACCGAGGCGCCGAGAGAAGTAGTATGAACCTGACACCCTGACGCAAGCAAGCATGAGTTTCTTGTCGCCTCGCAACCCAGATAGACCGAGGGCGGTTAATCGGAGCCACCCGCGAGACCCACCGAAGATTAACTTCGCTCCCCTCGCCCCGCGTGCGGGGAGAGGGGAGCGAAGTTAATCTTCGGTG
>JAKFWA010000072.1 GCA_021732995.1 Planctomycetaceae bacterium
ATGGACGCGCCCGCTCCGAAACTGACGCCCGCGATGGAACGGTACGTCGAGGTGAAGAGCCAGAACCCTGGCACCATTCTGCTGTTCCGCATGGGCGACTTCTACGAGCTCTTCTTCGAGGACGCCGAGATCGCGTCGAAGGTGCTGGGCATCACGCTGACCAGTCGCGACAAGTCGTCGGCCAAGCCGATTCCGATGGCGGGCTTCCCGTATCACGCCCTCGAAAATTACCTGCACAAGCTGATTCGAGCCGGCTATCGCGCGGCGGTGTGCGAGCAGATGGAAGACCCCAAACTCGCGAAGGGGCCGGTGAAACGCGAGGTCACTCAGGTGGTCACGCCGGGCACGATCACCGACGAAAACCTGCTGGACCCGCGCGAGAGCAATTACCTGGCCAGCGTGTTCGTCGGCAAGCAGCGCGTCGGCCTGGCGTGGCTGGACGTCTCGACGGGCCGCTTCTGGGTGACCGACCTGGAACTCGAACAACTGCCCGATGAGCTGGCTCGCATCCGGCCCGCCGAGTTGCTGGTTTCGGAAACGCCTGCGCGAGCGGACGAGCTGTGGCCGAAGCTCGACGTGCGCGGCACGCTGATCACCAAGCGGGCTCCGTGGTGCTTCGCGTCCGAGCATTGCCTCGGGCTGCTGAAATCGCACTTCCGCACGCAGTCGCTGGACGGCTTTGATGTCGCGGCCGATTCGCCTGGAGTGACCGCGGCGGGATCGCTGATTGAATACTTGCAGGAGACTCAGCGGAGTTCGCTGACGCACATCGTCAAGCTGGAGCCGTGGCGCCGCAGTCAGAGTTTAATTATTGACGAGGCGACGCGCGCGAGTCTCGAACTCACGCGCACGATCCGCGAAGGACGCCGCGAAGGGAGTTTACTCGGCACGATCGATCAGACGGTCTCGCCGATGGGCGCGCGACTGTTTACGGAGTGGCTGTCGAACCCGCTGACGGATGTAGCAGCGATCAACGCGAGGCTGGATGCGGTTGAAGAACTCACCCGCGACGCGTTGCTCTGTCGCGACGTGCGCGAGCAACTGGAGCAAGTCTACGACCTGCAGCGTCTGACCGGCCGCGTGGCGACGTTGCGCTGTTCGCCGCGAGACCTCGGCTTTCTGGCCAAGACGCTGTCGCTGTTGCCGAAGCTGAAAGCAAAGCTCGCGGGTCGCAAAGCCGCGACGCTGCAGGCGCTCGAAGTGGACCTCGACCTGGTGCCCGAAGTGCGTGCCGACATCGACGCGGCGATCGTCGATGAACCGCCGCTGATCACCAGTGACGGCGGCATGATTCGCGAGGGTTACGACGCTCGGCTGGATGAATTGCGCGAACTGGCTCGCGGCGGCAAGGCGTGGATTGCGCGGTATCAAGCTCAAGAAGTCGAACGCACTGGCATCTCCAGTTTGAAGGTCGGATATAACAAAGTCTTCGGGTATTATCTGGAAGTCACCGCGACGCATAAGGACAAGATCCCGGCGGATTATATTCGCAAGCAAACGCTCACGAAGCAGGAGCGCTTCATTACTCCGGAACTGAAGGAGTATGAAGAAAAGGTCTTGCGAGCCGAAGATGAAGCCAAATTGCTGGAGCAGGATCTGTTCAATCAATTGCGCGATCGCACCGCGAAGCAGGTCACGCGGCTGAAGAACACCGGCGAAGTGTTGGCCGAGATCGATGTGCTGGTCGCTCTGGCCGTATTGGCGTCGAGTCAGCGGTATTGCCGGCCTCAGATCTGCGAAGAGCCAGTTTTGGATATTCGCGAAGGCCGGCATCCCGTTGTCGAGCGTCTGCAACCCACCGGCGAATTCGTGCCGAACGACGTGCTGATCGCTGGCGACTACGGCCGAGTGCAGATCATCACCGGGCCCAACATGGCCGGTAAGAGTACCTACATCCGTCAGGCGGCACTGATCACGATCCTCGCACAGATCGGCTCGTTCGTGCCGGCCAGCGAAGCCCGCATCGGCGTGGCTGATCGAGTCTTCGCTCGTGTCGGTGCCAGCGATGAACTCAGCAAGGGCCAGTCGACATTCATGGTCGAGATGACCGAGACAGCCCGCATTCTGAACTCAGCGAGCGACCGCAGTCTGGTGGTGCTCGACGAAATCGGTCGCGGCACGAGTACCTACGACGGTATCTCGCTGGCCTGGGCCGTGACCGAACATCTGCATGATACCATCAAGTGCCGCACGCTGTTCGCGACGCACTATCACGAACTGACAACGCTGACGACGACGCTGAAGAGTGCCGCCAATTGGAACGTCGCCGTGCATGAGAAGGATGACGGTATCATCTTCCTGCACCGCATCGTCGAAGGCGCCGCGGACAAGAGTTACGGAATTCACGTCGCGCGCCTGGCCGGAGTCCCCCGCGAAGTCGTCGACCGCGCCAACGTGATCCTGAAAACGCTCGAAACCGATCACGTTGACCCCGAAGGCCAAACCAAGATCCCCGCGCGCCAGCAATCCAAACCCAAGCACAAACAATTATCACTGTTCGTGGATGACTCGCACCCCGTGCTGGAAGAGCTGCGGCAAATGAAGATCGACGAGATGACCCCGCTCGCCGCGCTACAAGCCCTCAGCCAAATCCGCGCGAAGGTAAAGTAGCAGGCACATTCCATGTGCCGTCCGCTAAGAGCCACGGCACATGGAATGCGCCTGCTACCAACTTGTGGCCCGCACTCTCCGTGTGCGGGTTTCTGGGGTCCGTCAGCACACGGAGAGTGCCGACCACCAAGGTCGGCCTCTGGTCCTGGAGTGCTCCGGCTTGACGGAGCCCTCCATTGTGTGCGGCGCTGCGGCAGCGCATGCCAAACGACCTCAGCCGTGAAGCCGACATCCCCGAATCTTTTCCTCCGCGCAGCAGCAGACGGCCACATTCAGTACTTCAACCGGACTGATTCCCGCAAATGATGGAGGGCTGAGTCAAGCCTCAGCACTCCAGGATTGGCCTCGGTAGCAGGCACATTCCATGTGCCGTCCGCCGGGAGGTAAGCTGCGGCACATGGAATGTGCCTGCTACTGGGCTACAGGTGGTAACTCGTTGCGGCCGGTCTCTGGTCCTGGAGTGCTCCGGCTTGACGGAGCCCTCCATTGTTTGCGGCACTGCATCAGCGAGCGGCCAACAACCGGGGACGTGCAGTAGTCGCTCGACACCCTGCCTCCGCACGTCAGTGAACGGCCACGTTCCTCCCGACGACCAAACTCAATTCCGCAAATGATGGAGGGCTGAGTCAAGCCTCAGCACTCCAGGATCAGCCCGCGCCCAGCGCAGGAGTTACTCCGTGGCTCGAATCTCCGCGATGCAATACAAGAGAACATCAGCCAGAGATTCGCGCAATCCGGAACGGTTCGTCGCCGCCCGTGATAAGTTGTGCTACTAAGAGGCTGACAAAGAACGTAAACAGAGGGCGAGTTCCAATGGCAGAGTTTGGGAGGGCGAGGCTCCTGCCGAGCCGGATTCCCGATCCGTCACGGCTCGGCAGGAGCCTCGCCCTCCCAGCTTCTCGCACAGCATCTCAGTTGTTTGTCGACCTCTTAATTCCACTCATATAGTAAAGGAATTTCATGCCCACGATTGAGTCGCTCCTCAAGGACATCGAAATCAAGTGGGAGGATGTAGCTACCAGAACCGTTGCGAACACGATTGCCGCTTACCCCGGCGATACGTTTTACGGTGCCGGTTTCTGGAGTTTCTGTGCTGACTATACTGTCATTGGCGCGCCTTGCTTCGCCATGAACACCGAAGCTCACCTCGCCGCCGATCCTTATTCGGATTCCAATCGCTGGATCCCTCCGAACTGGAAGTTCGACAACATTCGCGGCGCTGGTCGCGAACTGGCTCCTTTGTATCAACAGTTATCCGCCGCGCTTTCCGGTGAAGACAACGATCGCTGGCAGCACGTGATTGAAGAGCACAAGCAATTGATCGCACGAGTCTGCCGAAGAGTTACCACCGCGATCCACTCTCGCAGCGGCGCTTTCGCAGCACTCGCTCTGCCTGCGTCATTTGTGGTGGGCATTTTTGCAGAGCAGGACGGTGATGACGAATATGATCGTCTCGCACACCTCAGCATTGACGAGTCGCTTGTCGATTCCATTGAGCTTCCGCAAAGCAACAATAATCCAGACAGGATCAAAGCCTTGCTGGCACGCTTCAAAGAGGAATCTGAATAAACATTGCTGAGTGGTGTAACTCGATCCGCAAGCAGGTGAAGTAGCAGGCACATTCCATGTGCCGTAGCCCTCTGCGGACGGCACATGGAATGTGCCTGCTACTAACTTGCTGCAGAGCAATACTGCTGTCAGACAAAGTCGCTCGCGTCTTTGAACCGGTCCTCGACTTCTGGAAGGGAGAGCAGCTCGGCTGCGGCTTTATCCTTCCGGCTGCTGCCAAGATGGACCGTCGCGTTCCGCAGCTTGCGATGACCGACGAAGGGCTGAAAGTCTTCCGGTTCGAGGTGTCGCATGTCGATGACCAGCAACTCCTCAAGTGCCGGCGCGCTGGCCACCGCCCTCAGGTCCTTCAAGCCCTTCATCGTCTGCAGATGAATTCGGCGAAGCTGTTGCAACAGCTCCAGCGAAGGCAATTCCGTGACCTGTTTCAGCGCCTGAAGAAACAGACACCGCAACGTGCGAATGGACGCGATCGGCGTCAGATCAATCAGGCCGCGAATCATCCAAAGTTCGAGGTATTGCAACTTGCCGATTCTTGGCAGGTGATCCAAATGCGTCGTGCCGCCCAGTTTGATATCCAGCGAGCGCAGGTGTTTCAGCGGTAGCAAGATCGAGAGATCCGGCAGTGTAATCGACCGCAATGTGAGATCCTCAAGGTGTGAGAGCGTGCCGATGGTATCAATGTCTTTCGTATGTCCTTCAATGTAGAGCTTCCGCAAACGCGGAAACCTTTGCAGGAACGAGAGCGAGTGCGCCTTACTCTTGGTTTGTCCGAGAACGAGACTCTCCAGATCTGGCGAGACGTGCTGCAGGCCGTCGAGGTCCTTCAGGCCGAAAACTTCAACCGCGAGATGTCGGACGCTGGAGTAAAACCGTAACAAGCTCAAGTCGCACTTCTCGGAGTAATGGCCATAAATGCGAAGCTGAACTTGAGGGTAGCTGCCGAGAAACTTCGCGAGTTCCTCGTGGTCGCGTTCTGTCAATGGCTCGGAAAACTGCACAGTACGGCATTTTGGGTCCAGAGGCTGCAGTTGATCCGTCGTGATCGGCGACCGCACGTTGCGCAGAAATGGATAGTCATGCATTCCGATTGATCCAGCTAATGATCCCTATTTGATCCAGCTCGCGGTACGGCTAGTTTATTTATAGCACGCCAGCGCTGCGTCCGCACACGGAGAGTGCGAGCCTCTGGTCCTGGAGTGCTCCGGCTTGACGGAGCCCTCCATGCTTGGCGGCACGGCAGCACCGGGTGATAATGCCGCTGAGCCGTAAAACAGGCTGATGACACGAGTGGACCCGCGTGACGGCCTTGGGAACGCATCATGAAATACTCTTACGGAGTTCCTGCGTGGTTGGGTGCGATCAAGGTGTCGCTGGTGCTCTTCGGCATACCAGCGTTACTCGCAGCCATCGCCGCACCTGTGCTTGGTCAGCAACTGGACCTGCCTCGTCCTGCAGTGCAGGCGATTGCCGTGGCGATCTTTCTACTCGGCAGTATTATGGTGCTGGCGATGCTTGCCGCGGCGAGCAAGTGGAATCGCAGCAAGCGTGAGGACAGCAGTTGAAGGCGCGCACCCAAGTCTTGTTCGGGAGACCTGCGGTCGAGTCTTGTGGCCATCAGCGGACGGCACATGGAATGTGCCTGCTACTTACTTGTGGCCCGCACTCTCCGTGTGCGGGTTTCTTAGGTCCGTCGGCACACGGAGAGTGCCGACCACAAAGGTCGGCCTCTGGTCCTGGAGTGCTCCGGCTTGACTGAGCCCTCCATTGTTTGCGGCGCTGCCTCGGTGCATAATCAACAAACCAAGCCGTGAACCTTGCGTGCTCATCAACCTTGATCCGCACCTCAGATGACGGCCACGATCTTCCGCGCTACCGGCCTGACTTCCGCAAATGATGGAGGGCTGAGTCAAGCCTCAGCACTCCAGGACCAGCGCGTGGAAGACCGCCACGCCAGTGCGTTATTATTTCAACACCTTGTCACCGAGCCGCAGAACGCTTCTTGCCGATCAATACCGCTCGCGGGTACAGTGAAAACCGTCGGTTGGTGCCTTGCCGCTCACGCACCGAAACTGTTCGCGGCTCGTGGACAACCGGGTCTACCTGCGGTCGGTCGTTTTTGATGTCAGGCGCGTTTCATGAAATCATCAAAGACCTACGAATTATCTGCGATCCTGTCCACGCTGAGCGGCGTCCTGCTGCTGGGTTTTCTCTGTTACCCGCTGCTGAATCCGGTGCAGTACAGCCTTACGCCCGGCCTGCAGATCGCACCGTGGCAGCGCTACGTGTTGGGACCGGTTATCACCATTCTTCTGCTAGCGGCTGGCTGCTATTGCAATGTCAAAGCCCGGCAAATCAACGGGACTGATAAACCTCAGGCGTAACTGGCGGCTCAACGTATCATCCGTCCGGGACCCGACCCACGCGCGTTGTGACCGAAGGCCACCCACCGGCAATTGACTTCTTCCATACATTTCCGAAAGCGCGCGAATGCAGGGGCTGACGGTCAGGACGAGCGCGTCGCTCTCGCAGGTGCTCCGCCCGCTGAAGCAGTCGCTGGATGAAGCGTGGTGGTATCTGGGCGGCTCTGGTGTCCACCTGCCTGCTGTAGACGTGCCAACTCCCGCGCTTCCGTCTGACAAATCGCCCAACGGTATTGAACGCTGGAAGCAGCAGAACGCCGACTGGTTGAGCGCAGTGGACCGGCAACTGAATGAATATGCTAACTGGGTCGATGACGAGGCTGGATACCGAGTCGGAATTCCGGGCTGGTACTCGCGCTATGTCGATAGAGCGGACTCGTGCTGGGTCATTTACTTCGCCTGCCGCGGTATCAATATCATTCCCCGGCAGACGCTCGAATTGATCGACGCGTTCTGCGAAGACGGTGACGATTGGTTCGGGGATGCGTCGAAATGGCAACTCCCCGATGACGTCCTGTTGGTCTGCCGTGACGTTGACGGAGCTTATTGGGATCTCTTCTTCAGACATGACCGCGATGCTGATACTGTTCGTCAGCACTTGCAGAACATGGACGATACGACATTCAGCGTCTTCATCGCACCTCCGAGCGCGGCAACAATCCCTGATGGTGAGTCGAGCCCCTGATGACGCATCGTACACAGATCGACCTCGCCCGTGTGGCACGCCCTGACCAGCGGGAAGGGCGTGGCCATTGCGCCCCAAAGTCCACGCCCATCGCTTCGCTCTGAGCGTGCCACCCGCCCCGCGGGCCGCGGCGAACAACTCTGAATTCACAACCCACCCGGCCCGAGGCTCCGGTGCAACAGATTGTTCTGTCACGTTTCGCGATTCTTCTCGCCGCGCGTCAGAAAGTATACCAATAGCCCGATCCCAAGCAGTACACCCGCGCCACCGATTCTCTTTGATAAGTTATCAAGGTCAACGCCCCCGTCGAGACCCTGAACCGGCTGAGGGCCTGACTGTCTTGATGGCTCCGCAATCGACCGGGACGGTTCCGCAATTGATAATGAATCGATGAAGCGAGTCACTGCAGCGGCATCGGGGTTACTACCAACGGTCAAGGCCATCAACTTGTATCCCGCACCTTCATGTCGAATCAGCGCCTGCGTGATCTCGACGGACGCGCTCTTGCCTGTCATGGTCCACACTTCGTGTCCGGACACCTGTTTCGTGGGCAAGCGAGTAACTTCTCCCCCGATTTCTTTCGCGAGACCCTCTTCAGCGGATGACTGAATGAGTTTGATGTTGAGTGGAATTTGAGTCTTCATGACCCCGAACTTCCTCGTCTCGTCATTGGACACCCAAAGTCCAACGAAGGGCGGCGGTGGCGTTGGAATCGGCTGGAACTCACTCGCATCTGGCGGCGTGATGGACAGGAAACCGTCCGGGGTTGACCATGTTTGTGAATTCGCAAAACGCGGGAGAGCGAGCACGAGGACCGTTATAGATAATACGCGAATGAACATAGTAGAAACTGATCCGAGTGACAGAACGACCAAAAATCAGCCGGTGCCGGCGACAGATTTCCCATTTTGTACCGCGCCGACTGGCAGTCGGCAATATCTGATCGTCAGGCTCAACGCTCAGCGATTGAACGAATACTGTCCAGTTCTTTTGCTAATAGTAAGCCACTCCTTGTGGCGATGGAACGGAGGCACCGACAACTCAATCGTCCAATTCTCGCACTCGTCCTTCACCAGGATATCGGCCTGTCGAGATACACCGTTCAGGGCCGCTCTACCGATCTCCTCGGCGCGTTCAAGTGTCAGAACTTGCTCATGAGCCAGTAGCGCAAGTCGAAGCAGATTGACGCTGATGAATCTGTTGACACGATCATCCTTGCAATCACGCAATAGCTCAATTGTCTGACGAATCTCATCGGCTGCTCCTTCGTGCTTCCTGAGCACCCCGAACATGAGGCTGAAATCCATGATGGACAGACAATAGTCGGCCTTAGGGCACTCGGCATCCATCGCGAGCCTGCAAAGTACAGGGTAAAACCTATGAGCGGCGCCAAGGACAAGATCCTCATCCTGCGACGACAAGATCATCTCTTCGTCGTATCCCCATTCAAGGATCACCGCCTCAGTCAAAGGCCCGTTGTATATGCGCTCGCTCATAAGAAATTCGCCGTTGGCACCGGGTGGCTGTACTAAGACTACCGGGGTCGCACAGCGACAGGAAGTAAAAAGTGTAACGTCTCTTGTGACTGCGCTGCAGCGGTAGCTCACCCGCGGGCAATCAAGGTCACCCTGCGCACTGCGGATTATTATGCATTACTTGACCATTCGGAAATGATCTCGCGACAGCCACCAATCGCAGGCGGAAGGCATCCCGATTCGCGTCGGTGATCCTCAAGTTGGTTTGGAGCTTCTCTTCCCCTTGGGTTTTGACGACAACTTGTTCCGATTCTCTTGCACTCTGAATTCCACGATTCTCTTGATCAAGTTGTACGGAATTGGGGAATCCAGGGAAAACTGCACCGATCCCTTGGCGCTTTTGTAGGCAGAAAGAGCGTCCTTGAATTGCTCGATACCTGACGGAGTCGGATAAAAGCCGATGTGATTTGCAAACGCAGCAAAATGTACAAGATTGCCGCCCAACACAAACGTCGGAATCTGATACTTGATGGCTTCCTCTGCGTCAGGCGCGGCAACACTGATAATGCGTCGAATCTTCCGGAGGATCTCCTGCACGTCTTCGGGGAAGCCGGAGATATACTCGTCAATAGTTGTGGGTGGCGTTTCTGATTTCATATGCACTTGAGCCCGTGGTACAGCGGCCGAACACCTGTAGGATGGACGCCCCGTCCGTGCAACATCGATGACGCACGGACGAGGGCGTCCATCCTACTCGCCAAAGATAGGGGTAGGGAGAACAGATTGGTTTCTGTTCCCCCTCCCTCCGAACCGGACGGGCGGATCTCCCGCATCCGGCTCTCCGGTTGATGGTCTTACCTCTGTGAGGGTTGGAGAGGCGAGGCATGGGCGGCTTTCAGGTTGAACAGCCCCTGCTCGGCAAAGAAGTGATTCGGCCAACGCTGATGATCGCAACCACGACCTCGACCACGACCACGACCGCCCTGACGTTTGCGGAGCAAGCTCCGCAGACGCATGCGAAGCCAGCCATCGAGATCTTGGAACACGTTCGCGAAGCTGCTGTGCTGGAAGTACTCGAACCAGCCTTGTAACGACTGATTCACGCGCTGAATCACAGACCCCAGGCTGTCACCCGACGTCCGTGGTGTTTTCGCGCGCAACGTGTCTTTCAGCTGCTCACGGCTCTTGTCGCGCGGCCAGTGCTTCGTTCCACGGAACGTATAACCCAGGAACGAAAACTCTTCACACGCCGCATTGACCAGCTTCGTCTTCGTGGGATGCAGTGTCAGACCCGCTTCACTCGTCCAGTTCCGCACAAGGTCCAAGGCTCGCTGAGCCTCTGCACTCGTCCGGCACAGGATCACGAAGTCGTCCGCGTAACGCACCATCTCGAATCCCGACTGCGCCAGTAAGTGGTCCAGAGGGTCCAGATAGATATTACTCAGCAGCGGAGACAGGACTGCACCTTGCGGTGCGCCTTGTTCCGGGGTCCAACGCGAGGTGTCCGCAACGATATCCGCTTGCAGGAACGCGGAGATCAACCGCAGCACGGCGCCATCGGCAATCTTCGCTTCCACCAACGCCATCAGGCGGTCATGCGGAATCGAGTCGAAGTAACCCTTCAGGTCGGCATCCACCACATGTGTGTAGCCGGCTTGCAGCAGTTCATCCACTCGACGCAACGCATCTTTGCAGCCACGACCCGGACGAAATCCATAGCTGTGTTCCGCGAAGTCACGCTCGAAGATCGGTTCCAAGGCGTAGACCAGCGCCGTCTGCACAACGCGATCCCGCACCGTCGGAATGCCCAACGGTCGAGTCTCGTTCGATCCCGCTTTCGGGATCTGCACACGCTTGATCGCCTGCGGTTGATACACACCGGACTTGAGTACGTCCGCCAGTTCCCTGAGCGAGCCGGGCAACTGCCGTTCGAACTCCGTCACGCTCACATGATCAACCCCCGCCGCACCGTCATTCCGAGCCACTTGTTGAAACGCCGCCAACAGAGTCCGGTCCGAATACACCTTATCAATCAGTCGAAACCACGGTTCTCCTTGCGCCCCCGATTCGAGGGTCTCCAACATGCGAATGGTCCAGACGCTCGGTGCGACCCATCGCCATCGCGACGGGACGTCTCCAGCTTGTTGAGCCAGCGGCACTGACGCTGGTGGTTGTTCCGTTCGTCTGGTCATTCAACATCCATCTTCCTGGACCCCTTCGCTCCAACGGAGTTACCCGCCTTCGTCGCTACTATGAGTCCTCTGACTCCTGCTTCGGGGCTCTTCGCATCCACACTGCAACGGTTGAATCCCGCTGACTCGGACGATGAACACCCACCTGATCGAAGCAGGTCTCCTTGTGTCATGTGATCGAATCGTCTGACCATTCTGTCTCCAACCACCCCTCGTTGTTCCGAGATCTCCGGTTTGGTTTTGAGTCTCAGACCTACCGCATCCGACCGATTCTCACCGGCGGACATCCTTTTGGGACTTAGCGTCTTGGGCTTCGCCATTAACTAGCAGGCTCGCCACAACGACAGGCCGCGACCACCGAATACGGCGGTGCCCGGTTCACTTGCGTTACGGACTGGTCATTCCCCTCACGTTGCTCGCCACCCCGCCTCACGACGACGCAGTTACGCTCGGATACGAAGTTCAAACCCAACTTCGACGAGGACTTACACCTCGCTGATTCGATCCACTTACAAGCGCACTAGCAGGCACATTCCATGTGCCGTAACTCTCTGCGGGCGGCACATGGAATGCACCATAGGGAAAGACAGGTAATCCGAACTCCCGTAAGTTGGACTTCACCCGCCTTGCGCCCGGCCGCGCCAGCAATTTGTGGCATGGACGCCCCGTCCGTGCGTCATGACGTATTACCCGTCCGTGCAGTGAACTTCTGCGGTCCGCTCTAGAAGCGATATTCGTACGGGATGCAGCCTCCGGCTCGTTCGATTCCCGGGCCTGTTGGCGTGAACCCCATCGCTGCATAAAAGCCTGCGGCATTCGTGGATGAGTTCAACTGAATCTTCCCGCGCGGACTCTGATCGCGGCAGGCATTGACCGCCTCTTGCACGAGCTGCCGCCCGATTCCGCGACCCTGATGGCCCGGCAAAACAAATAAATGCGACAGATTCCAGTACTCCTTCACGATGATGAAGCCGGTCACCCCACCATCGATCGAATACTTGCCGTGAAAGCCCTCGGAACCCGACGTTTGCCATTTCGTCAGGGAACGGACGATATCCTCAATGAGGAATTTCGCATCTTCTGCGTTATCAGCGACTGACTCGCGAACCGTTACGTCGACCAAGCTCGACAATTCGTCGAAGTCGGCTGCTTCGATTGGACTTATCATGAGTGACCTCTAACGCCAAAGGTGAACTCGCGGGTGTACCGGTTGGCGGTGCGGGCGTTAGTCAGGCGTGGATTCCTCGGGATAAGGGCAGTACCGCATAAACATGGCAGCCGCCTTCCCGTACAACTTGATGGAACTATAGCCGGTAGCGATCTCGACGTACTCCAGCCAAAGCCACTTTCTTTTACGCCAGCGCTTGCACTCTTCATCTTCAATGAAGCGGCTCCCGCCCAGAAACAGCTTTGATATTTTCAGCAGGAATCCATTTTCAAGTCGGATCACGTGCAAGCAACCACCGAAATCCACGTGTCCGATTTTCCCACTTGCCCAGGCGACCTCATCAATCCGGGTGTGGTCACTGTATCGCTTCGAAGTTTGCCAACTGAACCCACTGACGGCACGGAAAACCGCCGCGCTAACGACCCACGCTCCTGCAAAAAGCAGTACAAATGCGAATGGCAGAACTAGCTGCAGAATGGGTGGGATGTTCGGCATGACGTGGTCCACGCCTCACTAGTTCTCTATTGAATCATCTTACCGGACGTGAGCTGGCAGACGCTGTCAGCATTCTGCATGATGACTTGCCAAACGCCAACGCTCTCGACGATTTTGCAGGAAGGCTCCGGTCGGCGGCTGCACGTGGGCTCATGGGGCTCGCAGAGCGACAAGATGCGGAAACTGCCACGCATGGAATTGAAGGCCCTCGGTCGTCGGACTGTGGTTAGCCTTGTGGTCGGCACTCTCCGTGTGCCGACATGCCCGCACACGGAGAGTGCGGGCCACGTGTTGGTGGCGCGGTCTGCAGACCGACCACGACAATCGCGGAGTGGTTGGTCGTACGACGAATGATAACGGAAAACTTACCCTGCGGCCGGCTCAGAGCAGTTATCGTCCAGCGTAGAGTAAGGCGAATGCTACACCGCCGAGTACGACACCAATGAGCAAGCTAATCAGGTACATGAACCCGGCGATTTTGAGCCCTTTGGCGAAGGGCAGGTTGTGTCGACTACTAATCATGCCTGACTGAACGAGAAACCCCACCGGCAACAGAAACGCCTGCATCGCCAGTTCCGCGCTCTTTCCGCCACCACTGGCACCAACAATAAATCCGATCGGCATGCCAATCGCGATATTGATCAGGAATGTGAATAGTACCGTTGCATAGGCCTCACCGAACGGAAAGTCCAGGTTCTCTGCCCACTTGGCAGCAGCGCGAAGAATGATGGAACCAATCAGACTTCCAATCAACGCACTGAACACCAGTCCGAATAGCAGACCACCGATGAATCCACTCGCTCCCGGCCCCATGAGTTTCTCCTTACCATCGTCGAACAGTGAATTGAACAGCGCCCTGACAGACTCGGCCAGGCGTCGCGTAGACTGCTGTCTACTCGCTCGACACAAGGTGACTCTGCACACGCGATTTGTCAATCACTTGGGATGAAATGTTCAGGCGGGGGGCCGGGTGGCAGTAGTTGCCCTGCTGAGGTCGCGGAGTGACAAGACGCTGATACAGTAAATTCCTCTCGCTACGACACCTCAGCGGCGCGTGCGGGGGCAATTAGAGCCGCCCTGCGAAAGCGTAGAAGAACAAACAAGTAAGCAGAAACACCCCAGCAGAAAAGTGCGATCCATAATGGGTTTTCTTCGTGCTCGAAGAGAAACACTTCCTTGGTTGGATCTCCGGTGTAGTGAAATGCCACTTTTGCAGGCGCTTGTTCCATAAGATATCGCTGAGCGAAGGCATGTACCTGGACGTTCTGGCCTTCGACGTTGATCGTGAAATCGACTCGTGGAATGCCCCACTGGTGAATTGGAACGCGGGCAACAATCTGCCCGGTTACGACGGGAGAATTGCGCACGGCGAATCTTGGAATCCATGTGGCAAACATCGTCGTTCCGAAGATCAGTGCAGCTAACGTCACGAAAACGATTTTTGGTGTGTTGAGCATGTGTGCGGTTCAGTGATTGTGTGACTTCGCCGGGTGGCTTCCGTGTTTATCGCGGCTGACGAGGTACAGGATCAGGCCGCTGCCCAGGTTCACGTCCGTCGCGGGTGGCACCGGTTGGCTGTACTCGGCCTACCGGGGTCGCAGAGCGACAAGACGTTTATACTATTCTTCCTGCGGCTGCGCCACCACGTTAGCCCGCACGCGGGCAACCGGTGCCACCCTGCGAATACCTCAAGCGCTGTTCTTCGAGACCTTCCAACCAATTCCCTCTTGTCGCTCCGCGACCCGGACAAGCAAGTTGTCCGGGCCACCCTGCGAGGCCGCGAGAGGTTCCGTTATCACAACACGATGCTGCTTCCTGTCGCTGCGCGACTCCGGTAGACCGCAAGAGGTCAACCGGGGTCACACTGCGTCGGATTAATGTTTTCGCTTCCATTCCTCGATCGCCTCGGAAACGAAGGCAATCTGTTCGTCTTGAAACGGGTCTGATGCAGAGGGTACCCTTTTTATGAAGTCCAGCAGGGTTTCACCATGTTCATTCTTAAGTGTCGGATCCGCCCCTGAATCCAGCAACAGCTTCGCCACCTCGATACCGTTATTGCGACGTCTATTTAGCGGCATGGCCATCATGAGCGGCGTACTCTCGCCATAGTCGCTACCCGTTAGTAGCACTCTCGAGTTAACATTCGCACCACGATCTAATAGCAGTTGGATGATCTGCATATCCCCGCCACCACATGCATTATGAAACGCGTTGCCGTCACCGTGCATTTTCGCCTGCATCTCCATGTCAGCGCCTGAATCCAGCAGCACTTGCACAATCTCAAGTTGCGAGGCACGTGCCGCGGAATGCAGGGGAAAGCCGAGACGAGGGGAGAATGCGTCTACATCCGCTCCTGCTGAGACTATCATCTTCACCATCTGCAACGAGTGTTTCTCAACTGCAAGGTGCAATCCCGTGTCACCGAAGTCGTTTCGCAATCGAACAAGGTGAGGATGCGCCTTCAGCAAGAGTTCAAGTTCATATCGACTTTCTTGATACACGCAGTCGAAGTAGTGAGTTTCAAGACGAGACTGCTTGAAGGCGTAGGCGCCGTAAACTGAAGCAGCAAGGATGACTACTCCTGCCAATACCGGATAACACCGGCGAAGAATGGATGCACTGCCACGATGCTCATTCTGATTATCAAGCATTGAACCGCCCCAAAGCGCGGCCTTTGGCCGACCGAATAGTTGATCTGAATACGTTCCGCTGGAAGGCACCTCAGTTCATGGTAGTCGCGGCCGAGGCAAACAAGAATCCAAACGGTGAATGCCCTCGATCGCCATGGTGATTACGATGTAGGGCGGACAATCCTGTCCGCCTTTGTTTCAGCTCACTCATCGGCGGTCAGGATTGTCCGCCCTACGGTGATGCAGCCCAATTGTTTTGTAGCCTGGACGCCTCATCCCGGCGCGAAGCCACGCGTGATACGGCCCGGACGGAGCGTCCAGGCTACATTCAGCAATCGGTGCCGCCACATGCTCATACCAAGCTCAGGGTTGAGCGATGGAGGGCTCCGGCGGGCCGGAGCACTCCAGGTTTATGCCAGCACTTCGTTGACGACTCGGGCGGGGCGGCTGTTGGTGATGACTTGCTCCTGGCCGTTGTGGAGGTAGACCAGGTGCTGATGGTCGAGGCCGAAGAGTTTTAATAGGGTCGCTTGATAATCGTTCGGGGTGACGATGTTCTCGACGGCGCGGTGGCCGACCTCGTCGGTCTGGCCGAACGTCATACCCGGTTTGATACCGCCACCCGCCAGCCAAATACTAAATCCCTGACCGTTGTGGTCGCGGCCGGCTTTGGCGGGGTCGCCTTGTACGACGGGCAAGCGACCGATCTCACCGCCCCAATGCACCAGTGTGTTTTGTAGCATGCCGCGCTGCTTGAGGTCTTTTACCAATGCAGCAGCGGGTTGATCGGTGCGGCGGACGATGTTTGGTAAATTCGATTGTATATTTTCGTGATTGTCCCACGGCTGGCCGGAGTGGAAGAGTTGCACAAAGCGCACGCCGCGTTCGACCAGTCGCCGCGCGATGAGGCAGCGGGTGCCGTACTCGCGCGTTTCGTTGCGGTCGAGGCCGTACATCTCTTGAGTCGCCTTCGTTTCCTGCGAGAGATCCAGCGCCTCGCGGGCTGAGGTCTGCATGCGGGCGGCGAGTTCATAACTCGCAATGCGGGCTTCCAGATCCGCTTCGCCGGGATGCCGTTCCAGATGCTGACGGTTCAGCGTCTGCAGCAGAGCCAGGTTCTGTTGCTGGGGCTCACCCTTCAAATGCGTCGGTGGTTCGAGGTTCAGGATGCGGGGTTCTTTGGCGCGCAACACCGTGCCCTGAAACATCGCGGGCAGAAAGCCGTTGGACCAGTTGGTCACGCCGTCAACGGGATGTCCGCCCGGATCGCTCAGCACCATGTAGGCGGGGAGGTTTTGAGACTCGCTGCCTAGGCCATACACCAGCCACGACCCGAACGTCGGACGCCCGACCACTCCGGGGATGCCACCGTGGAAGTAGCGAATGGAAACCTCGTGCCCGTTCGCGCCGGTGTGCATGCTGCGGATCAGGCAGATGTCATCCACGATCGTGGCCAAGTGCGGCAGCAGTTCGGAGAGTTCGGTCCCGCAGTCGCCGTGCTTGCTGAACCGCCACGGCGAACCCAGCAGCTTCTTGCTGGCCTGATTGACGAAGCTGAAATGTACGTCGCCCGAGTAATCTGTCCCGCTGAATTTGGTCAGTTCCGGCTTATGGTCCGTGAGGTCCATGTGCGACGGACCTCCATGCTGGAACAGCGAGATCATGGCCGTCGCCTGAGCCGGAAACTGCGGCTGCTTGGGCTTCAGATCCATCACCTGCTTCTGCTTGGCCAGCAGCGGCGGTACGGCCAGCAGCTTGTCCTGCTGCAGCAGCCACGCGAGTGCGACAGCTCCGACGCCCATCGCGTTTTCGGTGAGAAACTGGCGGCGAGAGGTAGGCAGCATCGGCGGGTCCTCGAACGGAAGAGCGGGCGGGCTTGTCACTATAGTCGGTCGAGCGGGCTGACTGGCTACAGAGTTCGGGGCAATCTGCCTTATTCTGTGTGCGGAGAGTCGAGGAGTTTGAAACACAGAGGCACGGAGATCACAGAGAAGACAATCAACAGGCTATCAAGCTGAGTTCGGGAGAGTGGCGCGATGAATCTTGTGGGATCACTGACGACCTCCCCAACAAACCTTAGCTCCCCTCGCCCCAGTAATCTGGGGAGAGGGGCTGGGG
>JAKFWA010000066.1 GCA_021732995.1 Planctomycetaceae bacterium
CCCTCACCCCCAGCCCCTCTCCCCAGAGTACTGGGGCGAGGGGAGCGAAGATTGTTAGCGCGAAGGCTCAACCGAGTCCCAACAAGCGTCCTGAAAGCTCGCCAGCACGGATTCGAAGGATGTGCCAGCAACCCGTCTAGCCGTCCGAAGAAAGTTTGACGATAGTTCACGCGAATGTGGTAGCCTCAACCGGAAAGCATGGCTGCCAGCACCAGGAATCAGAGGTACGCACGATGCCGCACGGGTTTGGTTCTGACGACGATTTCATGGACGCCGCGACAATGCGCGGTCGCGATTGGCCCACACTCCGACAGTTTGTGGTGATCCTGGAAAATCGCGTCGGCAGTCTGGCTGACCTGATGCGCCGCGTGGAAAAGAACGACTTGCGAGTGGTCGCGATCAGCATGGTGGACACCGTGGAAGTCGCGATTGCCCGAGTGATGGTGGATAACGTTGAACGCGCTCGCGAAGTCTTCGAAATGTCCGGGTTCACGTTCTTCGAACACGATGTGATCGGCGTGCAATTGCCGGAAGGCGATCAGCCGATGGCTCAAATCTGCGGCGCCCTGATGCACGGCGAGATCAACGTGAACTACATGTACCCGCTGATGTGCCGCCGCAACGGCCGTAGCGCGGTCGCGATTCACGTCAGCGACGCCGATCAGGCCATGCACGTCCTGAAGGACAAGGGCCATACGCTCATCACCGAGAGCGATCTGCACGGTGACGACGGCGACTTTCATTAAGCCCGTCGGTACTGCGAGCAACGACATCGTCTACCATGTGCGTTTTCTCGGCCTGCATGAAAAAACTGCATGACGACGCTGCCGATCTATCTCGACAACCATGCGACGACGCGCGTTGATCCGCGCGTTGTAGAGGCGATGTCGCCTTTCTGGTCTGAGAACTACGGCAACGCCGCGAGCATCAATCATGCGTTTGGCTGGGCAGCACGAGATGCGGTTCAAGCCGCGCGGCAGCAGGTGGCAGACTGCTTGAACTGCGACTCGCGCGGAGTCGTCTATACCAGCGGTGCGACGGAAGCCAACAACCTCGCGATCAAGGGCGTGGTGGCTGCAGAGCGTATGAGCGGTCGGCAGCAGCACGTGATTACCACTGCCGCTGAACATCGTTCGGTGCTCGAACCAATTCGGAAGCTCGAACGTAGCGGCGTGGTAGTAACCGTGTTACCTGTGGATGAGTTCGCTCGCATCGACGTCGCGGCGATCGAGGCCGCGATCCGGCCCGAGACCGTACTCGTGTCAGTGATGTGGGCAAACAACGAAGTCGGCACGTTGAACCCGATTGCCGAGATTGGACAGCTCTGCCGGCAGCGCGGGGTGTTGTTTCACTGCGACGCGGTGCAGGCCGTCGGCAAAGTGCCGGTTGATTTCACGGCGAGTCAGGCCGATTTGTTGAGTCTCTCAGCTCACAAGTTTTACGGCCCGAAGGGTGTTGGTTGCCTGCTCATCCGGCGAGGCAGCAAGGCCGCACGGCTCGAACCGTTGTTCGATGGTGGCGGGCATGAGGCTCACCTGCGTAGCGGCACTCTGGCGGTTCCGCTGATCGTGGGCTGTGGTCTAGCTTGTGAACTGGCTCATTCAGAGTTGAACACTGAGCCTGCGAGGCTCATGTCGCTGCGCGATCGCTTGTGGGCGGAACTCAGCAGTCGCCTGCCGGGGCTCACGTTGAACGGCCATCCGCTGGAAAGGTTGCCTGGAAATCTCAACATCAGCGTGGATGGTGTCGACGGCGATGTGTTGATGAACGCCATGACTCAGATTGCGGTGAGTTCCGGTTCCGCGTGCACGTCTGCTGATCCCGAACCGAGTTACGTGTTGCGGGCGATGGGCCGATCAGATCGACTCACCCGTGCCAGTCTGCGCTTCGGACTGGGTCGCTTTACGATTACTGATGAGGTCGACTTCGCCATCGACTACGTCACGAAACAGGTCGTTCGGTTGCGTGAGGCAGCGCCGCGACCGTGAGGGAAGATGTCGCTGAGGATTGTCCGTCCTACATCACTCGCGCACCAGTCGTCTCCCTTTAAGTTCAAAGCGGGGCAGAGAGCCGACGGCGACCACGGCGATTTCGGGATGAAAATTGAGTCGCGCTTTGATGGCTTCATCCACGCGGCTGGCCAGTTGGGTTTGATCAACGTCAGACAGATTGCTGACGGCTTCCAGTTCGATTTTCAGATGCGTCATCGCGCGTTCGGTGCGGACCTGCAGGCGGTACTCGGCGATCTCTGGGTACTCACGCAGGATGGCTTCAATGCTCGACGGGAACACATTGTTACCGCGAATAATGAGCATGTCGTCCACGCGGCTGAGGATGCCGCCCTTGAGCCGCATCAGATTCCGGCCGCACACGCAGGGCTGAGAATCAGTTGTGACGAGATCGCCGGTGCGATAGCGGATCAGCGGCGAGCCTGTGCGTCCCAGATTGGTGATGACCAACTCGCCGGTGACGGCTCCGGTCGAATCTGGTTGAGCAGACGTGCTTGATTGCGGATCGATGATCTCGGCAATGCACTCGGTCTCGAGCAAGTGCATGCCGTTAGGTGAGGCTTCGCATTCGATAGCCAGCGGGCCGAGTTCGGTCATGCCCCAATGATCGATGACTCGAGCGTTCCAGGTGGACTCGATGCGGTCGCGGATCGAACCGATACTGCCTCCGGGTTCACCAGCGACGAGTAGCAGTCGCACGGTGCTGGCGCGGAGATCGAACTGTTCTTCAGCGGCAACTTCGGCGAGTCGCAGCGCGTAGGTCGGCGTGCAGCAGACAACCGTCGCGGAATTATCGCGCAGCATTTTCAATCGCGCGGAACTGGTCATGCCGCCACCAGCGATGCAGAGCTTGCCGCTGCGACTGGCTCCTTCGAAGCCAGCCCAGAAGCCGAGGAAAGGACCAAACGAGAACGGGAAGAACAAGCGGTCATCGCTTCTGAATCCGGCGATGCGAAAGAGCTGCTGCCAACTCCCCATGATCCATTCCCAACTGGCCGGCGTGTCGAGCCACCGCATGGGAACTCCGGTCGTGGTGCCGGACGTCTGGTGCAGTCGCGAATAACTACTGACCGGCGCGGAGAGATTGGAGCCGTACGGCGGATAAGCCGCCTGATCGGCCGCCAGATCCACCTTCGTTACGAATGGAAGATGCGCCAGCAGTTGGCTCGGATCGATCCCAGCCAGGGCTGATAGATCAAGACCGGCTGCCGACCAGTGCCGTTGCCAGAAGACGTTTCGCCGCGCGGCATCCAGCACGATCAGCCCCAGCCGCTCAGTCTGTTGAGCAACGATGGCTGAGCGGGATTGATCTTCAGGCAGCATCATCGGGTTGTTCGCTCTTGGTGGACCGCGCGAACTGGAATGCTAAATAGGGCCGACAATCCTGTCCGACAGCCGGACAGGATTGTCCGGCTTACTTGTCAGTCCAGTTCAGACGCAACGCTCGCAATCAAGCGTGCCCGCGCATGTAGGGGTTAGTGCCGGATGCGTGATCGGTGGTGTCGATGATCTCACCGATCTCGGGCACGGCTCGACGGATGGCGGCTTCGACGCCGAACTTCAGGGTTGCCGTGGCGCTCGAGCAGCCTTGGCAGCCGCCACCGAGTTGCACCAGGACCACGTTGTCCTTCACGTCAACAACACGCACCGTGCCGCCGTGTGAGGCGACGCCCGGCGCGATCTCGCGCTGGATGACATCTTCGACGCGCCGACGCAGTTCTTCGGGAGGCGGCAACTGCGAGTAGATCTCGTCGGGCACCGTCGGTTGGCCTGAGGAAACGTGCGCTCGAATGGCCGCACCGATCTGCTTGCCAACGAACTGCCACGGATCGGGAGCAAACTTGGTCACAGTGATGGCGTTGTGAGTTACCAGCACCGCTGAGATCCCAGGGATCTGAAAGAGACTTTTGGCGAGTGGCGAAACTTCAGCGGCCTCGCGCGATCCGAAATGGAACGAGCGGTTGTCGAACACCGGTCGATCAACCACGAAGCGACACATCGAAGCCACGGAAAGAGGTTCGGCCTGAATCTTGATTTCATCCGTCATAACGTCATCCACAGGAAGAGTGCGAGTAGGTGTGATTCTGGTTTCACGGCAAGGTTAGCAGGTTATCGAGGCGCTGTCGTATGAGGTTTATCAAACGAATGGGGACAAACGAATGGGTCGATTGCTGTCGTCGGGTTTGTTCAATCTGGCGAACGGGGATGTCAGTCTCCCCAAAATCGAAAGCCCTCAAAGAACCAACCTCAATCTGTCATTTATTCGTCTGTCCCCATTCGTTTGTCCCAATCTCCGTCCACTACTTCGCCTTCGTCAAATACTTCGTAGGAATCTCGGCCCCCGCGACGTAGCTCAGACGACCGACTTTGCACATTTGATAGACGTTGATGCGAAAGTCGGGACAGGTGCTGACGAGGCAATACGCATCGGTTGGCGTGAAACCGTATTCCGTCACCAGCCAGTCGATGAGCAGGATTGTGGCCTGTTCGACGGCGCCTTCGAGCGGCCGGTAGACGTAGATCGAAACGATCGAATCCGGCTTCTCGATGCGCAGGCCGGGCAGCTTGCGGCCTTTGATCAGATCCAGCTTCAACCGCACGGTCGATTTGGTTTCGGCGGCGGTGCCGGTGAACTCGGTATCGCCCTGGCTGGCATGAACATCGCCCAGATAGAACAGGCCGCCTGAATGATGCACCGGCATGTAGATGCGGTTGCCTGGCGCGACGTCGCGAATGTCGAGGTTACCGCCCCACTCACCTTGGCCGTCCAGACTGGTCGCGACTTCTCGATCAGGGCAGGTGCCCCAGGTGCCGACGAACGGAGTGATGGGCCAACTGATGCGGTCGTTGAAATGCACGGTGCCGTCGCGAGTAGTGCCGCTGGGCCCGTTCGTGTGTTTGAAGATCTTCGTCGTGTACTGACCTGACAATTCCGGCCACCGCGTGGTATCTCCGAGCGGCCCGCGCTTCGGCCCCACGGCGATCCAGGAATAATCTTCGACTTCAATGTGCTCGATGGTCATGACCAGCGTGTCGCCCCGTTCGGCTCCGGCGACATAGACCGGTCCGCCGATCGGGTTGGCCAACGGCGGACTGCGATCAAACCCCGGCCGCTTGGCGGGCACAGCCAGATCTGCCTCAGTTTTGAAGTAGCCGGTGCTGGCGTCGTAGGTTTCGATTTCGAACGTCTCACCCGATTGCACCTGCAGCAGTGGTTCATCGCGCCAGTCAAAGGCATAACGGCGAGCTTGTTCGCGAGTGATACGCTGCATCGAAACTTCTCCAGTCGCAGGGGTTAGGGGTTAGCCGCAAGCGGTCGACGCCGTGGCGGATGCGTCTCGCATCCGCCCTTTCACTTTCCTGCCGCGTCGCTGGGTTCCAAAGCGCGGTAGGTCTTCAACGCCGAACGGTACTCGTCGAGTTCTGCCTCGTTGAGCAGATCTTTGTTGCGAGCCAGTTCCTGCTCGATGCGGCCGATCACGTACTTCAACTCTTCGGGACGCGGACGAACGGGTTTGCCGGGAACGTCGAAGTACACCGGGCTGCTGTGCACGAAGCGGAATCGGCCCGGCGAGTGTTGCTCGAACGCGCGAATCACCACCCATTGTGACCGGGATGCACTCACCGGCACGTCGATCTTGAGTGGTGTCGACAGGCCCGCAGCTCCCAGCGGCTTGTTGGCGGGTGACTTCAACGTCTGTGCGATCTCACCGTTGACAATGACCTCAATGCGGTCGAGCGGATGAATGCTCGTGATCTCACCGCGAACTTCGCACAGGCTGTTTTCGTCACCCGTACGCTGGAACTTGGAACCAGCGGGCTGGCCGTTGAACTTTGCGAAGAGCATCGGACCCGTCGTCACAAAACTGCGACCGGCATCAAGGCCTCTGATCCAGTCGGCATACCGAAAACCATCCGGCAGTTCGACGTAGACGCGTCCAAAGCCTAGCGGCGTTGGGTGCACTCCGAACGCAGTACCCGCAGTGGGGCGCAAGCGAAAACCGCAATTCAGCAACGTGTAGTAGGTCTGAAATCCGAAGTCCGTCCAACCCCATTCGGTGAAGCCGGCGGCATTGGTTTCGATGTTTCCATAGGGCAACTTCGTATCGATGGTCCATTGGCTGAAGGCAAACTCGGTACGCCAGATGTGGTTGTTCGAGAGTTCGAACAGATCCACATTCATGACAGGCACGATCATCATCGACCACGGCCACGAGTGCTTTTCGAGGTCCAGCAGCGCCCCCTGCTTGTGAGCCGTTTGAGCAATCGGCGCGACGGGAGGCGCTCCCAGTTCGAAGGGTTCCTGCTGATTGATGGCCAGCACCGCGCCGAGCGTGTGTGACTTCTTGCCGACCGTAAACAGCTCGTATTCCGTGTTGAGCGGATGAATGACATGCGTGGCATCCGCAACGACGAGTTGATTAGAAACAGACTTCACTCCGCTGCGGTTTCCGACGGCCGGAGTCGTGTGCGACGTCGTGACCCACTGCGTCATCGGCAGGACCACGTTCACGTCTTCGGCCAGCATGGGCGCGATGAGTTCTTCGACGGGCCGATGCACGTGAGTGTCGCCGGAGAACCAACGTCGCTCGGCCATATTGATCCAACGCCGCAGATTGATGCGGACTTCGGACGGTTGGTCTTTGACTTCGATTTCGCGCGTCTCGGTGAGGTACTCTTTGCCGCGTTCAATAGTAAGCGTGTACTTCCCTGCGGGCAGCTCCGCGACGAAGGGATGCGCGGTCAGGCAGGTGTGCTTCTCAACGCTGGTCTTGGACCGCTCTCGATCCAGTACAACCGCCGAGCCCCTGGGATCGGCAGACTTCGCGAAGAACCAGCGTCCGTCGGCGTGTTGAATCATCAACCGCGCGGCGACGAGTTGTTGAGACTCAGCGTCGCGAATCTCGCCGCGTAGCTCGGCGGCATCTGTCGATGAGAGCAGCGTCGCAAATAACAGCACTGCGCCCAGCAAGCGCATGTAGCACTTCTGAACCTCGGGAATGCAGGACTTACCGTTGGCAGCCAACACGGAGCACTTGGCTTCAGGGGACTGAGCTTTCGCTCGATGTGCCCGCACGCGCTGCGGGGTACCTTCGTCGATGTCGGCTTCGATGTCTTCAATCGTCAAACCGAAGCATGGACAGATCGGGGCTTGCGCGTCCTTCGGGTACACCGACTTCACGAGATCGCTGACATCCGCCGTGCGATCGAAGGCGTCGAAGTAAGCCACCGAACACGTCGGGAACGAGCAGAAGCTCGCGGTCTCCGCCAACTGCCGACGCGCGTCGGGTTTGAGCAGGGCGTCCAACGTGGTCTTCCCGACGGACTCGCCCAGTGACTTGCAGCGCGGGCAATACGGCTGCCCTTCCTCTTGTTCTTTGACGAACGCCTTGTTCATGAGGAACCTCGCGATTGAGCAATGGATGGTGGGTGTCGCGAACGCGCTACATGTTCGTCTTCGTATCAACAACGCCGCCCAAACAGGCGTTGAGCGCTCTCAGGATTTCCGCGTCGTGGGTGTGATCCTGAGCGTACACGCGGAAGATCAAAAAGCTGATCGGCAGCGTGCGGAACAATTCGTCGTCGTTGAGTTCAATCGGCTGCGACGTGGGTTGTTCAAGCAGGTAGTTCTGACCACCCGCGGGCAGGCGACCACTGGGCCGGTGATAGTGTTTCGCGACGTCGAACTTCAGCGGGATGTCACGCAACTCGGCGGGCAGTTTCGTTCGTAGACGGCGTTCGACGAGCGTTGGCTCAGAGAAGATCGTCATCTGCTCGGACTGCGCCGAATGGAAGTTCATGGTGCGTTCGGCGGCCATCTTCCAGCCCGTGTCACGGTGCAGGATCGCTCGCCACTGCTTGCCGAGTTTCGCCAGCTCCGGATCGGCATTCGTTGCCCAGCGCTGTACGTCCACTAGGAATGTGGACTCGTTGAATCCGAGGTACTCATCGAGATGTTCGAGCGGATTGCCGACGAACAAGTGCTGCATCGTTTCAGCGAAGACATCTTCAATCGCGAGGTCCAGCGAACGCACGGTGCGATGAAAGTAGATCGTCCGGAAGAGGTTGGCGCGGGTCTCGATGAAGTTGATGAGCGCCGGCAAACCGCGACTATGAATCGTCAAACCGGCGGACGTGAAGAAGCTGTAGTGCAACAGTCGCGAGATATCGAAGGCCTTCGTGTTGTAGCCCGACATGTACGCATCGCGCAGCACGAAGTCCATGTTGTCGACGGTGTAGATGCCGCTGAAAAGTGACCTCAGCTTGCGCAGCCAGTCGGGATGACCTTCATCGCCCGCCCCGCCGCGTGGTCGACGGATCAGCCACGCGACCTGCTGCGGATCGAGTTCTTCCAGTCGCCCGATCTTGCCATTGGGATTGCGACGGATGCCGCGCAACAGATCTCCCAGCACGTTCTGAATGATGTGCGCGCCGATGTCTTCGTGCGTGACGCCGAACTGGTCGAGGTAGTGGTCGTCGAAGAAATGTCCGAACGGACCGTGGCCGACATCGTGTAGCAGAGCTGCCATGCGAACCAGACTCTCGACATAGGCGCGACTCGGCACGTTCGAGCAGACGCTGGCCAGCGATTCGTACCAGTGTTCGAGAACCCGCGAACCCAGATGCATCGCGCCGAGAATGTGTTGAAACCGCATGTGCTCGGCGGACGGAAAGACCCACCACGCCGTCTGCAGTTGGTGGATATGCCGCATCCGCTGCACCCACGGATGATCGATGATGTCCTGCTCGGCGACTTCTCCCTTGGGCAGTCCGCTGCGGGAAATGAACGGGATGTAGCCGTGAATCGGGTCGTGACTGAGGCTCTCGGTCTGAAAATCTCGCGGCATGGTTCTGGCTTCCTGTGCGGTGGCACCATGTTCACAATACGGTTCTTCCTGTACGACACATCGTCGTGAGTTCCGGTGCAGCCCGCCAGAGCGTGGGCACTCGATCGAAACTCACGCATGCGTTGCGAACTGCGAAGCTGCCGAATGGTTGCCGTGACGCTTCTCGGTACCCGTACAGTGGCTTAGAGTCCGTCGCCGTCACGAGGATTTTCGAACACTCAACGAGGATGTGAGCATGAGTGCCAAGACCGCCGCGCGTAAGCCCACTGCTGAAGAGGAGAATCTCAGCAACGCCCTGGGACAGATTGAGAAAGCCTTTGGTAAAGGTTCGGTGATGAAGCTGTCCGAGAACACCAGCATGGTGGTCTCGGGGATTTCGACGGGTGCTCTGTCGCTCGATCTGGCGATGGGCGGCTTCGGCTTTCCACGCGGTCGAATCATTGAAGTGTATGGCCCTGAATCCAGCGGTAAGACGACCCTCGCCCTGCACGCCATCGCTGCAGCTCAGAAGTCGGGAGGTGTCGCGGCCTTCATCGACGCTGAACATGCTCTGGACCCGGCCTGGGCCAAGCGCCTGGGCGTCAATCTGGAAGACCTGCTCGTCAGTCAGCCGTCCTACGGCGAAGAAGCCCTGCAGATCGCTGAGATGCTCATCAAGTCCAATGCGGTTGACGTGATTGTTGTGGACTCGGTGGCGGCTCTGGTTCCGAAGGCGGAACTGGATGGCGACATCGGCGACACGCACGTCGGCCTGCAGGCCCGCATGATGAGCCAGGCCATGCGCAAGCTGACTGGTGCGATCTCTCGCGCGAAGACGACCGTCATCTTCATCAATCAGATCCGTGAGAAGATCGGTGTGATGTTCGGCAGCCCTGAAACAACGCCCGGCGGCCGCGCCTTGAAGTTCTATAGCTCGGCCCGTGTCGACGTGCGGAAGCTGGCGACGCTGAAAGAGGGCGAGGAAACCACCGGCATTCGCATGAAGGTGAAGATCGTCAAGAACAAGGTCGCTCCGCCGTTCCAGCAGGCCGAATTCGATATGTACGCCGCGTCGGGTATCAGCCTGTCAGCGGACGTGCTGGATATGGCCGTTGAAAACAACATCATTCAGAAGAGCGGCGCGTGGATGAGTTACGGTTCAACGCGCATCGGTCAAGGCCGCGACAAGGCTCGCGTGTTCCTGGAAGAGAATCCCGACATGCTCGAAGAGATCCGCCGCAAGGTGATCGTCGCGCGCGGCTTCGGTCACCTGCTGGAAGCTGGTGGCTCTCAAGCAGCGCCGGTTAACAATGTAGACAAGTAGCGAATCGAAAGACTTCCGAAGTCTTGAAGACTTCGGAAGTCTGACGTTGGTCTCATCCATAAACTGAGTACGTCTTCGCGACGGATTCGTTCTGTTCGCGGAGCGAACAGCGACTATGGGCCAAAAGGTGCGATATGCGAACTCTGGCCGGGAAGACGCTGCTGATCACTGGGGCCACTCGCGGGATCGGCAAGGCGATCGCGCTGCGAGCAGCTCGTGATGGTGCCAACATCGCGGTGCTCGGTAAGACGACCGAACCACACCCGAAGCTGGAAGGCACCGTTGATTCCGCCGTCGCGGACATCGAAGCCGCTGGTGGTAAGGCAATTGGCTGCGTCTGCGACATCCGCATTGATGAGCAAGTCGCAGCCGCCGTTGATCAGACTGTCAAAACCTTCGGCGGCATCGACATCGTCGTCAACAATGCAAGTGCGATCTTTCTGGCAGGCACACTCGATACGCCGATGAAGCGGTTCGATCTGATGCACCAGATCAACACCCGCGGCACATTCCTCACCAGCCAGACCTGCCTACCGCATCTGCTGAAAGCCAGTAATCCGCACATCCTGGCTCTAGCTCCACCAGTCCGCATGTCCGACGCCTGGTTCGCGGCCACGCTGCCTTACACGATGGCCAAGTACGGCATGAGCCTGTGTGTGCTCGGCATGTCGCAGGAGTTCCGTGCACAAGGCGTCGCAGTTAACGCGCTCTGGCCAAAGACAGGCATCGCAACGGCCGCAGTGCAGAATCTGTTAGGCGGCGATATGGCCACTCGCTGCTGCCGCAAGCCGGATATCGTGGCTGATGCCGCGTGGTCAATCCTCACTCGCGAAAGCCGAAGCTGTACCGGCAACTTCTTCATTGATGAAGACGTACTTCGCGAAGAAGGAGTGACGGACCTTGAACACTACTCAGTCACACCCGGCGCGAAGTTGATGCAGGACTTCTTCCTCGGCGAGCCCAGCGGTCAGATCCCGCGGCATGGGTAAAAGCGAGGAGCTTCCCGCTTCTCAGGCGATAGAACGAACAGATGCCTCTCAGACGCGGAACTTGGCCGATTCGGCGACGGCTAGCTCGTCGCAGCGTTCGTTTTCGGCGTGGCCGCTGTGGCCTTTGATGATCGTGAAGCGGACGCGGTGCTGCCCCAGCAACTGGTCGAGTTGCTTCCACAGCTCTTCATTTTTGACGGGCTTCCACTGCTTGCCCTCGCGACGCTTCCAGCCGTTGCGCTTCCAGCCGGCCATCCATTCCGAACAGCCTTTGGCCACGTAGGTGCTGTCGGTGATGACCTCGACCCGAGTCGGGCGGGTCAGCGCGGCCAAGCCCGAAATGACGGCTTGCAACTCCATCTGGTTGTTTGTCGTATCTGCCAGCCCGCCTGAGAGCTCCTTCTCAGTGCCGGACTTCAGATGACGCAGAATGCAGGCCCACCCGCCCGGTCCCGGATTACCACTGCAGGCACCATCCGAGAAGATCTGCACTTCGACTTCCGATTGAGCCGCTGAGCTCACGTCGCCGTCCGCCATGTCGCGATCTCAATCAGCAGGAGCCATTATCTTTCGCGGAAGACAATGCGTCCGCGTCCCAGGTCATAAGGGGTCACTTCGACCTTCACCTTGTCACCGGGAACAATACGAATGAAATTCTTTCGCATCCGGCCCGCAACGTGAGCCAGCACCAGATGGCCATTCTCCATCTTCACGCGAAACTGCGTATTTGCCAACGCTTCGACAACGACGCCTTCAACTTCAATGGCCTCTTCTTTGGCCATACATCACGTCTCCACTCGAGGTTCCATTTTCACGTTTCACGGTCGACGCCAACACGACATCCAACTTCCGCGACAGAAAAACGTATTCTGCCGCCGAAGTGTCCAACTTGCCAGCCCGTGAAGGCCGCAGCCGCGGCTAATTCCCCGTGTTCAACGTGAGAACCCGCCTAAACCTGCGGCGTTCCCGAACCCGGTGTGGCGTTCTTGGCCAGAAACTCACGCAGCCGCGGCAGCACAATTTCGTGAGCGTCTTCGAAGATGTAGTGCCCGGCATCATCGATGCGCAGAGTCTCCGCCAATGGAAACCGGCGCTGAAATTCGTCGAGGAATTCGGTCGTGAAGCACCAGTCGCGGACGCCCCACATGAGCAGCATGGGATGCTGCACGAACTGCACTAATCCCGCTTCAATTTCGGACAACGTGCCGTAGCTGGGATGTCCCGGCCGCAGCGGAATGTCCTTCACGAACCGGTTCACGGCGACTCGATTGGCCCAGTTGTTGTACGGAGCCAAATATCCCGCCTTCACTGCCGGAGTCATACGTTCGGGCTTTTCGACGGCCATGAACAACGCGGCTCGACTGAACGCATTCAGCCCGCGCAACGCGATCGTGCCCAGCACCGGGATACGACATACCGCAATCCGCAAGGGGATGTTCGTCGAGTGAAACGCAGCCGTGTTCATCAGCACGAAGCGGGCAAACCGGTTCGGCAACCGTCCGGCTGCGCCCATCGCGATCGCTCCGCCCCAGTCGTGCGCAACTACTGTGATGTTCTGTAGATCGAGTCGCTCAACGAGTTCGCAGAGGTTGCTGACGTGCGTGCCGACGCGGTAGTCGTAGTCCTGCGGTTTGTCAGAGAATCCGCAACCCACATGGTCGACCGCGATCGCTCGATAGTCGCGGCTGAGATCCTTCACAAAGCGCCGCCAGGCGAAGCTCCAGGTCGGGTTACCGTGCACAAACAGCACCGGCGACCCCGTCCCCTCGTCGACATAATGCAGCTTCACGCCACCATTCAGTTCGAGGAACCTCGACGCGAACGGGTACTCGTCCGCAAACCTCGAACGATCGACTGTCATACTCCCCACGCTCCTCTTTGAGTCTCAAACGCCCGACCCAAAGAGCCAAGCCACGGGGGAAGTCTAGTGCTCCGCACGCCGTTGCCTATCTTGCCGCCGCTTAGAACCGGCGAATCAACGCGACTTGCACTTCGCCATCGAAGAAGCGGTTGGACTCGCCGCCGAGTGGAACCACGACAGCAGTTCGCAGGGACGTATGGTGCCACCATTCCGAATTGATGCCAGCGGTCATGTTGACGACGTCAACTCGCTTTTGCCCGCTGCCGTAGTACAGGAAGCCGTTGCGGTCGATGTTGTTGACCGGCGGGTTGCCGAGCGAACCCGTGTAGTGCAGTTCCAACACCGAGGCCAAACCGGTCAGACCGTCTTCGTTATCCGAACGATACCACCAGTAGCCGGCAGCCGCGTCCAAGTACAACAATGTCTGCTCGGAGACATGATCGCTTGCCGTGAGGGCTGGTCCAGTGATCGTCACACCGTTGCCGTTGGCGGCAACATCGACCTGCGCGTACGCATTGAAGAACCAGTTCTCATCTGGCGCGAACTGCAGGGCGGCGTAAGGCAACAGATGCACGGCCTCGTTTTCGACTTGAATTCGAACGTTCTGGGCCGAACCAACGACGATGTCAGCATCGCTGCCCGTGGGAGTTGTCACGGCCATGCCCAAAGCGAATGCAGTGGACTCATCGGCGTACATCAGGCGCTTGAGGACCGCCGTGAAGTTGCCAATCCCATCAGACTGAAAGTTGAAGCCGGGGGCGTTCAAGTCGGTAGAACCTGAGAATGGCATACGCAACTCGACCGACCATTCCTGATCTTGCCCGAAGGTTCGCTCGACACCCAGCGTGTACTGATTGACGTTCCGCGTCGTTCCGCCGGTGGTACTGCGAACCTCGAGCGCGTTGTGAAAATGGTTGTAGAGGAAGAAGACACGGTCCGTAGGCAAAGCTCGCGCCTGTTCGTTCTTGAAGCGACGGCTGCCGCCGCCGATGGGAACGTCCGCCTCAAGCACCCGATTACCGTTGTCTAGACTGGATCCTCCAACGTCGGAAAAGTGGGAGAAGTCGAGCACCACCGTTTGAGGAACGAACGAATCGCCGAAGATGTCCGGAGCACGCTGCAGGCGTGACAAATACTGCTGCCGATTTGCCGGTCGTTGAGCATTCGCGAATGGCCCAGCAGGAGCCGGAGCTGGCTGAACCAGGCCGGGGTTCGGTTGGCCCATCGGCTGACCGGGTTGCGGTGCTGGTTGTGCTCCGGCCTGTGCCTGAGCAAACGCCACGGGCGAAATATCCGAGTAGCCGGGCTGAGCGAAATCGACCCAGGCCGGTTCCAGTCCATTTTGCAGGAAGCCTGCCGGGTAGGCGGCGTTCTCTTGAGCAGACGCCAAGTTGCACTGGCCAGCCAAGAGCGAAACCAGGCCGAAGGCGAAGAGTCTACCGTTCATTCTGCGTCCTCGTGCGGCTCAGCCGCAAAGGGTCTCCAAACTCGCGTTGGCAGCGCCGGCCCGACTCGCCGCGCAAATCTGCAGTCATCGATTCGTTATCGGCACGTACAAGGCCGCAAAAAGGTCCTTTGCTGCCCGAAAGCTCGAAGAAGCGGCTTAAATTCTGGCAAGGTGTGCGGGTTATGCCTGCGAGGGGGTGGCGCGACCGCTAGAAATGTGGCATCACATCCGTTCGAAACGGAACAACCGAAGTATCACGCACGACTGGTCCGATCCTTGCCCTCAGTGCCTTCGGATTTCAGGGAAGAGGAGTGAAAGTCTCCCGCCGTCCCGCGACTGTAAGGGGGACGAAAGCCGCGTTACGCCACTGGCTCAGAACCAATCAGGACGAGCCGGGAAGGTGCGGTGAGTAGGTCGAACCCGAGCCAGGATATCTGGTCCCAAGGCGTTCCCCGGATTGATGTTTCCTCGTGGTCAGGAACTGGGAATGTCTCGTGCGCTCATTCGTCGCGCAGCAGGAATTGCTGCGCTTGGTCTCGGTGTCTCTGCTCTCAGCACTTCTGGTATCTGGGCTCAAGGCCCGCAAGAAGAGTCTCCCGTCGCGCAGCTCTTCGAAGCGTCGCAGCAGACGGAAGGTCAGACGGAATCGGAATCAGTGCCGGAAGATATTCCGGTGCTGCCGCAAACCACTGTGACGGCTCCCGCCTTCCCGCGTGAACCGTTGACTCCTGATATCGTCTTGAGTGCCGGCCGCACCGCGAACCCTCTGCGTAACACCGGCAGCGCGGTGACGATCATCACCGAACAGCAACTCAACGCAACCGGTGCCAAGACGCTGGATCAGGCTCTGCGAACAACAGTGCCGGGTCTCAACATCGCGTCCAGCGGTGGACCTGGTCAACCGGCGGGTATCTTCACTCGCGGTACCAACAGCCCGCACACCAAAGTGCTGATCGACGGCATTCAGTTGAATGACCCGACCAGCCCAAACCGTGCCTTCGATCCATCGAAGCTGATGGTCGACAACATTGAGCGCATCGAAATCATTCGCGGTCCGCAAAGTACGGTCTATGGCTCGGACGCGATTGGTGGTGTGATCAATATTGTGACCAAGCGCGGCAACGGACCTCCAAAACTCACGACGAGTGCCTATGGCGGCAGCTTCGGTACTTACAGTCAGTCCGCGAGCGTGTCTGGCGGCGACGACAAGTTCTACTACTCAGTCGGCGGTGCGTGGTTCAAGACAGATGGCATCTCGGCCGCTGCCGTCGGGACCGAACGTGACGGCTTCGAGAACGGCAACCTCGATGGGCGTCTGGGTTGGCTGATTACGCCGGATCTGGACCTCGACTTTGTCTGGCGCTACACAGAATCCGACGTCGACTTCGACGACTTCGTCTTCAACCCCGGCACAGGCAACTTCGCGCTGGCTGACGCCGCCCGCAATCTGGACAACCAGAACTTCGCGATGCGCGTGCAGACGCTGTATCGGCAGTTGGATGGGGACCTCGAACATCGCGTCGGCTTCAATTTCAATAAAGTGAAACGCGATGACCCCGCTGCTGCGTTCTCACCGACGTTCTTCGATGGCGAATCACGCAAGTTTGATTATCAGGCGACGGTACGCTTGCTCGACGAAGACTGGTTGACCAGCCGCATCACGGGCGGTGTTGAGTATTACGCGGAAGAGACAGCTCAGCAGGGGCTCGGCTTCGCGTCGCAGTTCGCTCGCTCGGGCTTTGTGGAAGATCATATCGGCGTCATGGAGTCGCTATTTGTCACTGCCGGTTATCGACATGACGATTACTCACGCTCGGGCGCGGCGGACACTTACAAAGTCTCATCGCGTTATCTGTTGAATGATCAGGGCACGTCGTTGCATGGCAGCATTGGCACGGGCTTCCGGGCTCCGGCACTCGCTGAACTTGCCCTGGGCTTTGGCGTTAACCCGAACCTGCGACCGGAACGCAGCACCGGCTTTGACGTCGGTGCCGAACAGCGTTTCGCGGATGACCGACTAATCCTCGACGCGACGTACTTCCAGAACGATCTGACGGATCTGATCGTGTTCGACAACGCCACGTTCACATTGCAGAACGTCTCGCAGGCCCGCATTCAGGGTGTGGAACTGACGAGCACCATGCTGCTGACGGAGAAGCTCACGCTGACGTCCAGCTACACACATCAGCAACCGGAAGACCTCAGCACCGGCGGCCCGCTGCTGCGTCGTCCGCGCGACATGGTTCAGGTGCGGCTCAGCCAGATGCTGATGGAAGACCGAGTCAACGTCGGCCTGGGTATGCGTTACATGGGCACGGCATTCGACTTCGGTGATACCGGAATTGTGCCGCTGGATGACTACTTCCTGCTCGACGCTTCAGGCTGGTATCAGATCCAGGACAACATCCGCCTGTTCGCCCGCCTGGATAACATCACCGACGAGGACTATCGCGAAGTCTTCGGCTACGGAGTCCCCGGCATCGCCGCCTACGCCGGCGCCACCATCGAGTTCGGCCCGAGGGGCAACTGAGCTACGCGCACGAACCATCAAAGCGAAACGGCCCCGAGGTATACTCGGGGCCGTTGTGGTGGACTGCATCAACTCGGTGAGTGTTACTTCGCTTCGAGCTGCTCTTCCAGTTTCTGAATGCGAATGTTGCGGAACTCGACGGCGTCGCCGTG
>JAKFWA010000105.1 GCA_021732995.1 Planctomycetaceae bacterium
ACCTCAAGCAGTTCGGCATCGCCCTGCACGCTTACCATGCGTCGGTCGGCTCATTCCCGGTGGGTGCGTCGTATGCTCCGGAACGGGGCAATACGCCCAACTTCCCGGAGATGCGTGGCTCGTCGTTCTTCTATTCCCTCCTGCCGTGGATGGACCAGCAGGCGCTGTTTGATGCTCTGGATGCCGAGGCCAATGGCGGCGTCGCAGCGGTGTTTTCACCAAGCAACCCCAACGGTCCGAAGTTCAATAGAGTGTCTCCAAACTTTCTGAACTGTCCCGGCAGCCAACTGGCAAGGTGGGCTCTGCCTCCGAGCGTCCAGTCGCCGTTTCAACTGGCGACGACCACCTACATCGGCGTTTCCGGCGGAGCCTTTCGCTACGGGCTGCCCAATCCGGAAGCGGAGTACATCAGCGCGATCGGTCCCAACGACGGAGCGATTGTCTCGCGAGCGGGAATGTTGATTGCGAACGAAGTCGTGACCATCGGGCTCTGCAACGACGGCGCCAGCAATACGATCATGATGGCCGAACAGTCTTCCGGCCAGGTGCCGGTGACAGCGATCGTCAACGGCACGCCGAGTATCACCTTTGAGTACCGTGAGGAAGCTCGCAGTTCGTATTACGGTTCAGCCTGGGCTGGAACGACGATGGACCGTGCCTTGCAGCCGGGACTGACAACAACCTGTGTACACTACTGTTACAACATCGCCACGATTCGCTTCGGCATCAACATGACGAACGGCTCACCGGCGGACGTCACCGCGAACGTCCGTTCGGGCGGCGTTCACACTCCCATTACTTCGGTACATCCCAGCGTGGCCAATGTTCTGCTGGCTGATGGAGCCGTACGAAGTGTGAACGAAGGCATCAACTTCGGGTTGCTCATGTCTCTGGTCGACCGTAACGATGGTGCGACGATCGGGGAATACTAGGCGAGTGCGGTGCGGCGATGAGTAAGATCTCCTTCTCTGAACAGACCGAAGAACAAGCGGCTGAGCAATGGCTCGTCGACCTGGGCGGGATGCGTCTGGGCCCGTTGGAGCGAGCAGAGATCGTGGAAATGCTCAACGCCGGGAGCATTCGGCATGAAGATCAGATCCGGCGGGTGGATTCAGAAACCTGGTGCGCCGCGTCGTCATTGCTCACAGTTGCAGTGGCTGATGCTCCGCAGGTCGAAGTGGTCTCGGTGACCATTCACGATCCGCTGACTGATGTGGCAGTGGAGTCACGCTCCCCCAAAAAGTTCCCACAGTATTTTGCCTGCATCGACGGTCGAGTGCGCGGGCCTGTGCCACTGGACGCTCTGCAGCAACTGGCGGATACCGGTGGACTGAAACGCGATACACCAGTGCGTGTGGAAACCAGCAAGAACTGGACAACGGGAGTCAAGTACGGCATCGAGTTCCCTCCAGTGGCTCCGCTGCTGGTCAAGAAGGCGCCCACGAAATCGATCTCGGTTCAGACCACCGCTGAGATCAAAGTTCCCGAAGTCTCCTGCAAGCCGATTCCGAAACCTGCAGCTTCGGAGCCAGCCAAAACGACGTCCCGAACGCGTACGGCTGGTGGTGTGATGTGGTTCCTCTTCGCCCCCGTGCACTACGCCACAACTCTGATCCAGGCCGCGATGTCCGTGCGTCGCGCCTACCTGTTGGCCGCTGTGGCGGCAGGCGTCCTCCTGATCAATGGCGCGATCGCGTTGAACTGGAGCTGGAAAACCACCGCGGCGTCAGGAATCCTCATGATGAACGATCGGCCGTTGCCTAGCGTGCTGGTCACAGTGACGAACATGACCACTGGTGAGACCGCGATCGGATTTTCCAGTTCGTCGGGCAACATGAAGTACAAGTGCCTGACGGGCCAACTGAGCCCCGGCTCTTATCGCATCACCCTGCAACGCCCGGCGGAATACGAATCGACCGACCTGCCAGCAGTGCCGGCGAAATATCAGAACATCGCCACGTCGGATCTGGACATCGACTACAAGGGCGGACCAATCGACGTCGTGTTCTATGCTGCGAAGAGCACCGATCAGTCACGCACGCCGCGCAGTCGCTGATCATCCAGATCGAGCCGGTACATCACTTGATTGTAGTTGTACCACGGGGTGATGCGTTCCTTATGCCCTGAGAACGTATCGGTATATGTCCCTTCGAAGTAGATCATGCGCCCGCCGTCCTGATCAAAGAACGGATGCTGCTTGGGATTATAAAAGCTGTAGTGGTTGTGGGTCACAATCTTGCGAGCCTTCGTCCACGGCCCGGTCAGCGATTTGCCTTCCGCATACCAGACTTCACCGAGCAACGACGTGCCATAATGCTGCACAAAGATCATGACCCAGCGCTGGCGATGTTCGTTCCACGAAACCGTTCCGTTGTGAGCGACAACTCGGGCACCGGTCTCAACGTCGGACATACCGAACAGCAGCGGGTCTGATGATTTCAGCGTTCCGGCCTTGAGTAACTTCTGTTCGATTTCAGCCGTCGGGACGGCGGTATCGCGTTTCCAGCCCAGCACAAGTTTGCCGTTGACGTTGCGTTCGATTTCAGCAGCTTTCGCCGTCGAACCGGCTTTGAAATAGGTCCAGGCTTCATACTGCGTCGGGTCGGATAATTTTTCAGCGGACAGCGGAACTCGCACGAACGGGTAGGGCTTCGCGAAGTAGATGAACTTCACATCGCCGTCTGGATGCACGACCGGGTACCCGCCCGGCAGCAGCTTCGAATCATTCGGCAGCTTGTTGCGTTGGACAAACTGCTGCGTCTTGTCATCGAACTCCGCCAGCCCGTTCTCGTAAACGGTGAGCATGTCTTTGATCTTCACGTAGTGCGCGAAGAGTCGCTGGCGATCGCCTTCCGGAATAACCACCAGCCCGTCAACCCAGGTCGGACCGGGCCCCGGCATGGGACAAACTTCCTTGACGAAGCCCTTCTCGCCGACGAAGTACTGCAGGTTGACTCCGACGTTCGGGTCTAGGCCGCCGTCCTTGGGCAGACGCGAAGTCGCTCCCGGCGTGTTGTAGTTACCGAGCGGATAACCCGGCTGATTCGTGTCGCCCCAAAACCAGTAGATGCGATCGTGGTAGATGGCGGTCATCACGCTGTCCTGCCCCATCACGCGAGCGTTCAGCAGCGGAGCGTCGATCGGTGCTTTGTGTCCCAGTAGCAATGAATCGCGATAGATCCCCGCACCGGTCATGCGGTAAAGCCGCTCGGCAATGTTGATGCGTTTGATGCGCACTTCAGCCTTGCCGCCCGGTTTGAGCTTCAATCGCTGCCCGGCGAACCCGAAGCCATCCTTGGTAGCCTCGTAGCCGTGACTGCGGACATGGAAGAAAACTTCCTGACCGAAGAACGTGGGTTCAAGGATCGCCACATAGCCGGCCGAGTCCGTGACGTAGCGTTGCTCGTTGGTGGTCTCCAGTTCGACGAGCGGCACGCCGCGGCCCGTTGCGTCATCGACCACGCGAATCTCAAAGTAATCCTCGGGGCTCACGCTTGGCAGAGCCGCTGACAGCCACAACAAACACGTCCAAACTGAAGTCATCCTGCGTCCTCACCGCGTCATCATACGTCGGATCGACACCGCAACGCCGCGGCGCCAGGCGATGTTTAGCGAGATGCGTGACGTTGTGCGCCTCTGCGGCGGGCAGTCATCAGCACCACGAGCCCGTCGATTTGCACAGTCGTTGTCAGAGCGCCGTTGGTTTGTCGCCAAAGCGCCGCGGAGTCCGACTCAGTGCACCGTCGCAAGGAGTTGCTAGCAGCACCGACCAACGCCGAGAGTCTTCGGCGTGACATTTGATTGCGGTTCCGGGACATCGCCCCTTCCTTCGAGGATGAGGTCGACGAGATGCGTCTCACTGCTGCGGCGGATTTCGTCGATATGTGACCGCCAATTGAGGTGCCAAACACAACCACGTTACCGCTCAACCCTGAGGCTGACGAGTGTGGTCTGTTATGCACCTACTTTCATGACTTGGCGATGGTCGTTCGCCTTAGTTCATTCAGTAGTGGGTTGGCTGTCGGACTGCTGGGTCGCCGAATAGGCTCCCGGCCCTTCCCGACTTAAAGTTCGTGTCGCGTGAATGAATGCCCACATTGGCTAGATTGACTAGGTGGCCGTAACTATTGTCGTTCTAGTGGGAGATTCTGCGAACCGATCAGGTGAGCGGGAACGCCATGACAGACCCCGATATTGGTTTTGAGAGTAATGGGCTGCCAATGGGGCAATGGTATCTCCGGAACATGAAAGCTTCGACAACAGCAATCTGAGTTCATACTCGGAGGCATTCGAGGGAGTCGCGTTGAAAGGACGAGCCACGATCGTCGATCACCAAGACGGCCAAGCCTTCGAACGTTTAATGACTGATCGCCGCTTGCTTCACTGCCAGTTACCACGGATGTTCGGATATGGACCGCGCCTACTACTCGGACAGTATTGCTGGCTTTCTCGAGCGCGATCCCGATGCGATCCTTGGCGAACTCGTCCGGCGAGCTGGTGCTGATGGCTCGCAGATCGAGACGACTCAGACCGATGCGTGGGACGAACAAGTCCGCATCTTGAAGCGAGTAATCGCGCAATATCGCGATCGCGGGTCTGTCTACTTTGAGTATTCGATTCCACGGCTAGGCAAACGAATCGACGTGCTCGCCCTGATTGACGGCGTGATCTTCGTGATCGAGTTCAAGGTCGGCGAAGCCACGTTTACGAGCCATGCACTTGATCAAGTCTGCGACTACGCACTCGACCTAAAGAATTTTCACGAGACCAGTCACGCAGCTCCGATTGCACCCATCGTCGTGCCAACTCGTGCTCAGAGCGAAGCAGCGATTGAGATTGCTTATACGGCACACGATGACAACGTGATGCTCCCGATTCGGGGCACGCCCGACACACTTGGCGACATCGTTGCGCGCGTACTCGATTTTGCCGATGGCGCGGCCATCGAACGAGCGGCGTGGGAGGCAGGTCGTTACCAGCCGACACCAACGATCATCGAAGCCGCCATGGCGCTCTACGGCGGTCATCAGGTGGAGGAGATCTCGAAGAAGGACGCCGGTGCCGAGAATCTCGCCGTGACGTCGCGCACCATCGAGCACGTGATCAAGGCGTCTAAGCTCAACGGTTGGAAGTCGATTTGCTTCGTCACCGGAGTACCGGGCGCGGGCAAGACACTGGTCGGACTCGACATTGCCACCAAGCATTTCGACAAGGACTCCGAGCTTTACAGCGTCTTCCTTTCCGGCAATGGACCGCTCGTGGAAGTGCTGCGTGAGGCGCTCGCCAAAGACAACGTCCGTCGGCAGAAGGAGAAGGGAAAGCGGATCAAGATCGGTGCTGCGCGTAGCGAGGTGAAAGCTTTTATCCAGAACGTACATCACTTCCGCACCGAATGCCTCGTCGACGTTGCTCGACCGCCAATCGAGCACGTTGCGATCTTTGATGAAGCACAGCGTGCGTGGAACCTACGGCAGACCGCGCGGTTCATGAGCGAGCGCGGACACGCAGACTTCGCAATGTCCGAGCCGGAGTTCTTGATCTCATGTCTCGATCGACATCCAGATTGGGCAGTCATCGTCTGCCTCGTCGGCGGCGGACAGGAGATCAATACCGGCGAGGCTGGCATCCGCGAGTGGCTCGATGCGCTAGGGCGGTCCTTCCCACATTGGCGAGCGTTCATCTCCTCTCGTCTGACGGATTCCGAGTATGGTGCTGGCGAACTCGTCGAGCAGGCTCGGGCGCTCCCGAATACGACCATGCAAGACGATCTGCATTTGGGCGTCTCAATGCGGTCGTTTCGTGCGGAAAATGTTTCGCTGCTTGTGAAGCAGGTGCTTGACCTCGAACAGGAAGCTGCCAAGCAAACGCTCGATGGATTGCGCGATCGGTATCCGATTCTCATCACGCGCGACTTGGCCAAGGCCAAGCAGTGGTTGCGTGGACGGGCGCGGGGCAGCGAACGATATGGGCTGGTTGCTTCCTCTCACGCCTATCGACTCAAGCCGCACGCGATCGACGTTCGCCTGCAGGTTGATCCAGTCCAGTGGTTCTTGCACGATAAGGACGACGTGCGTTCGTCGTACTACCTTGAAGACGCCGCAACCGAGTATCGCGTTCAGGGGCTGGAGTTGGATTGGGTCTGCGTGACATGGGATGCAGACTTCCGCCGAGTTCGTAATGGCTGGGAACACTGGAAGTTTGTGGGCAATCGATGGAATCGCGTCCACACGCCTGAGCGGCAGACGTATCTTAAAAACGCGTATCGCGTCTTGCTCACCCGCGCCCGCCAGGGAATGGTGATCGTCGTTCCGCCCGGCGAGCAGGACGATCACACGCGCAAGTGCGAGTATTACGATCGCACATTCGACTATCTCGCTGGCATCGGGTTCACCACGCTTTAACTCGTCGAATCGTCACTCGATGGCTACTGGACCGCGGAGGTTCAGGAACATGTTCCCTGGCCAACGAGTGTGCAGAGTTGCTATCCACAGCTTGACGAGGAATCCAACGCAGCTACTGATGCCGTGAATTGCCGACGGACCCGAGTGCGCATGAAAAAACTCCGGGCTTTGAGGCTCCGGAGTTTTAAGTGGCGGGGGCAGGATTCGAACCTACGACCTCGAGGTTATGAGCCTCGCGAGCTACCAGACTGCTCCACCCCGCGTCAGTTGTGGGCGGGATTATTGCGGGGGGGCTTTCGATGTCCAGCCACTGTCGAGCACATTTTAGACCTTGCGGCAAAGTCACCGTATTTGGTTCGAACTTTCGGGTTGTTCCGATGAAATCGGGCCCGAACGAATTGGGGTTTGGCCGTCGGCGCCGCGTATGCATGAGCGAAACCTGATGGATTCCGGGAGCGATCCGACTGAACTTTCGGGGCTCGCTACCGTTGTGGAGGGCGGGGACTAAACTCTTGCCGCGACTCTTGTCCTCTGAAAGCGGCGTTCTGACCGATGTTTTGCCGAGTAAGTCTATGCAGCCGAATAGCTTTCTGGTTTTTCTGCTGGCCGTGATCGGGCTGCTGATCCTCTTCTCCGAGCTGTTCATGCCGTCGGGGATGCTGGGCGTGATCGCGCTGTGCTGCTTTGTAGCGTCAGCCTACTGCGCTTATGAGACCTGGTATCTCACGGAGCACTACGTCTGGTGGTGGAGCTACGTCAGCGGCCTGCTGATGATCGTTCCCGGCGTGGTGATTTTTGGCTTCTACTGGCTGCCACGTACGCGCTGGGGTCAGAGCGTGTTCGCGACTCCGCAGAAGCTGGCCGAGCTGGAGGCGTTTCAGGATGAAGGCACGCGCCTGACGTCGCTCATCAATCAGCGGGGCAAAGCGCTCACAATGTTTTCGCCGGGGGGCATGGCTCTGATCGGCCGTGAGAAGTTCCATGCGGAAAGTGAAGGCATCCTGATCGAATCGGGCGACGAAGTGATTGTCGTCGGAGTGCGTGCCCATCGGCTGGTTGTCCGTCCGGCGGGTCTCTACGATTCCGGGAAGCAAGGTTCAGATCTGGTCAGTGATGCGACACCGGAAGCACCTCGGGAAGAGGAACGTGATCCGAATGTGATTGATTTCGATATTCCTAAGGACATGTAGTCCATCAGCACTGAAGCACCGACCGCGAGAAGGACTCCAAGATGCAGGTTCCCCATTTGCTGGCCGATAACTGGCAGAACTTGATGGCAGCGATTTCGATCGTTGTCTTCGTCGCGTTTCTGATCTTTATCGCGGTCTTCGCGCGGTTCTTCGGATTGTGGATCCAGTGCGTGATGACGCGTGCTTCGGTCGGCTTTCCGAACCTGGTGATGATGTGGTTCCGGAAGGTGAATCCGACCATCATCGTCCGCAGCAAGATCATGGCGGTGCAGGCCGGACTGACGCGGTCCTATCCGATCTCCACCCGGCAGCTCGAAGCTCACTATCTGGCTGGCGGCAACGTTCCGAACGTTATTCGAGCTTTGATTGCCGCACACCGAGCCGGACTGGATATCGACTGGCAGACCGCTGCGGCGATTGATCTGGCCGGCCGCGATATTCTCGACGCCGTGAAGACGAGCGTTTATCCGAAAGTGATTGACTGCCCGGATCAGGGTAAGAAGGGTGGCACGCTCGACGCGATGGCCGCCGATGGCATTCAGTTGAAGGCGCGAGCGCGTGTGACCGTGCGCACCAACCTGAAGCAACTGGTCGGTGGTGCGACGGAAGAAACCGTGATTGCACGCGTCGGTCAGGGCATCGTGCAGGCGATCGGTTCCACTCAAAGTTACAAAGACGTGTTGTCGAATCCGGACCGCATTTCGAAGCTGGTGCTCAATCAAGGTCTGGAAGCGAATACGGCGTTCGAGATCGTGTCGATTGATATCGCTGACATTGACGTTGGTGAGAACATTGGCGCACGTCTGATGGCGGATCAGGCCGAAGCGGACATGCGAGTCGCTCAAGCCAAAGCGGAAGAGCAGCGTGCGGAAGCCAGTGCGCGTGAGCAGCAGATGACCGCACACGTGCAAGAGAATCGAGCTAAAGTGGTGCTCGCCGAAGCTGAAGTTCCCAAGGCGATGGCTGAAGCCTTCCGCACCGGACGGCTGGGACTGATCGACTACTACGAATTGAAGAACGTGCAGGCGGACACCCGGATGCGTGAATCCATCGCCGGGCCCGGTATCGATAAGAAAAAGTAAGGCTACGTTGTCGTCGCCCGCGTTATGATGAACGCGTCGCGGGTGGATTTCTTTGCATTGCGGGATCGCTCTTATGACACATACCCCGCTGCTGGCTGCTGGTGCTGGCGAGATCGTGCCGGTCATCGTGGTGTTGATCACGATTGCCAGTGCGATTGTGAATTTCATCAAAGAGAAGGCTCAAGCCGCGCAACGGGAGCAGCAGGTCAACAATCGCGATGCCAAACGCGACCCTCAACTGCAGTCGGAGATCGAACAGTTTCTGGAGCAGGTTTCAGCCGGAACCTCGCGTGGACGAAATCGATCCGAACCTGTGGAAGTGACCGACGCCGACGTGTTTGAACAGCCATCCAGGAAACGCGAACGGCCCCCGCAACAACGTCAGAAGGAACCTCAGAAGCCCAAGACTTCAGTTGCTGAACGGCATCTCGAATCAAAGGGCGGGGGAAAGATCAGCGACCGGCATGTGCAGAGTCAGGTGCGCGAGCACCACCTGCAATCGCAAGTTGCTCAGTCACATCTGACGACGCACGTCGGCGGTGGGACGGTTGAAGTGTCCGCATCGTCGATAGCCGCGAGTTCATCGTTCGCAGAGCTGTTGTCCAACCCCGACACCGTGCGGAACGCCATGATCCTGAACGAAATCCTGTCGCCACCACTGGCGCGTCGAAAGACGAAGGCCTGACGATGTTGCCTCGGCGGGCAGCGTGCTGCTGAACTCAGGATGGCTCCGTTTCAGACCGGATGTCGAGCGTTGATCAACATTCTCCGAGATCACTTATGACCGCGATAACTCTGGACGTGCCTCACGACGCCGCTCAGGAAGTGCTCGCTCCGGTAGGACCACTGAAGAAGCTGATTGTCAGTCTGCTGATTCGCAAGGGCATGTTTGAGGTCGAAGCGACCATTACGGCGGATCGGCTGATTGAATCTGACCTGCGCGGCATTCACTCGCACGGCAGCCGTTGTCTGAAGAAGTATCTGGAAGCAATTGACGCGGGCGACATCGACCCGCGAGCCATGATGATGACGGCGGTGGAGACGCCGGCGATTGCCGTCATCGAAGGCAGCGGCGGCATGGGGCATGTGGCCTCAACGCGCGCGATGGAACTGGCGATCAAGAAGGCTCGCGCGGTGGGTACCGGTACGGTGATCGTCAAGAAGGGGCAGCATTTCGGGGCGGCTGCCTGTTACGTGATGATGGCCGTGAAAGAGGGCATGGTCGGGTTCTGTACGACAAGCACGGGTACCGCGACCGTCGCGGCCTATGGCAGCCGTCAGCCCGCGAGCGCCAACCATGCCCTGGCCTGGGGCATCCCGACCAAGTCCGGATTCCCGTACGTGCTCGACATGGCCGTGGCGGAGACCTCATGGGGCAAGATCGAAACGATGGGCATCTACGGCTTGCCCATTCCGCTGGGTTGGGCTTTGGATGAGAACGGCAGCGAAACGACGGACGCAAAAGCCGCAAAGACGCTGCAGCCCGCAGCGGGGGCTCGAGGTTCCGCGCTGGCGTTTGTCTGCGCGGCGTTGACGTCGGGGCTCGTCGGTCGCAAGACACCGATTCACAAGCCGAAGAATCCCTTCGGACCGGGCTCGGATCATTTCTTCTATGTCATCGACCCGACTCACTTCGGCGCGAAGGATCGCTTCCTTGCCGAGATGGACGCGACTATTAACGACATCCGGGCGTTAGGTCCCGCTGACGGGTTCGATCAGGTTCGCGTGGCGGGCGAGCTGGAATGGCAGCGGACTCAGAAGTGGCTGGCCGAAGGAATTCCGCTGCACCGCGAGCATGTTGCCGGGCTGACGGAGCTGTGCCGAGCCCACAAAAGCGAGATCCCGGCTGACTGGCCGTTCTAGGTCAGGCCTAAGCCAAACTCGATTTAGATTGACCGCATTTTTTCGAGGTTTGTATAAGCTGCATCAGATTTGCTCGCCATATCGGGCAATCTGTACTCGCGCCGGGAAGGCACACTTATGCGGCAGGATGAATCGCAAACGACCTTGAACCTCGATTGGCTGGCGGAGCCACCCAAGAGCGGCCTTCCCTCCGGCTTCCGTCTGCTGTGCGCGGCTCCTGAAGAACCTTCCTGGATCGCGTTGTCTCTGCAGCTGGACGCGATCGGCTGTCACGACTCCCGCTTGCGGTGGGTTTCAACGTCGTCGGAAGCGATGACCGCGCTCAGACACGAAGTCTTCGACTGCATTCTCATTTGCTACATGCCGGATCGATATCCAGACTGGGACGCGTTCAATCTGCTCCGTGCGGTGCGATCTTCCGGCTGCGACGATCCGATCCTGGTGATCAGTCCGCAATCGTCCGACGTCCTGACGATCCTGTGCTGTGAAGAGAACGCGGACCTGCTGGTCAGCCCCTCGCTGTGGGATTCACGAGCCCTCGTGGCGTCGCTGCAACGCAGCCTCAAGCTCGTCGAAATGCGTCGCGAGAACCATCGTCTGTCGGTTTCCAACCATCGTCGTCTCATTCGCGAACGCGACGAGGCCGACAATCTGCTGCAGCAGCAACGGGACATCATTCGTGAACTGGAACTGCTCACCAGCGGCATTCCGGAACCGGATGAGTCCGCATCGTTGCGTGCTCGCGAATCGCTGTTGAGCAACACTGAACTGCGTCGCGAGCGGCCACCGGTCGAGGTTCCGGAAGAGATCAAGAGCTTCTATCAGGAACTGCTTCGCACGTATGTCATTATGGGGTCCGGCAGCCTCGGTAATGAGATCTCGCGACTGGCCGAGATCCTGTCGGAAGTGGGCCTCAGCCCGCGCGAAACGCTGTCGCTGCATCTGGAGCGGGTCGAGCAACTGGTCCGCGGTTTGGGTAATCGCAGCACCCGTCACGTGATGGCCCGAGCCGACCTGCTGGTCCTGGAAGTCATCATGCACATCGGCGAATTCTACCAGCGCCGCGATTCGTGAATGACCGGCAGCGGAACTGTTGCCCCTGTTCACGGCTCAGGTGATGGAGTTCGTGCTGCAGGAGGCACAGTGCTGTGCTTGGTTCTTCTCCAGACGCCAAACACCAGCGAGATGCCTGCGCACCCAAGCAGAACCCTCATGTAGTGGCGACAAATCCATTGCCAGAGTTGTTGTGATCGCGGTGGCGGAGTTTCTAAGGGCCCCGATTCGAAATTCGTCAGATTGTCCCGGTCGAACCTGCGGTCATTCGAATCTGGAAAGTTATCTGGTTCGAGCTTGAGGAACCCGCCCTCGCCGAACTCATCGTCGTCGGACGCGCAGATCAGTTGATACGTGCCGTCATTCCAAGGGGTTCCCGCATCACCCGGCGTGGAACGATAGATGTCCGGCATGTAACCGCCGAGACTCTGCTTGAGAGTTACAATACTCAAAGGACGCTCTAGATCCACGTAAAGGTACGGCTGTTTTGCCCCGGGAAGACAGCTTAGATATTCAGGAAAGCGGTTGTTGTTCGCGTCAATGAACCGGTCCGTGAAGTGTTGGCCGTTGAAACCGCCACGAAATTCAAAGAACGGCCCGTCACGACCGCTATTGTCTACTCTAAATGGGTTCGTCGGGTCCTTACTGAATCCCACAGGTCGGCCATCCTTGAAGCGACCGCTCAAGAAGAAAACCAGACACTCCGGGCCGTTGAGAGTGACTTCTTCGACCGGTAAGAACTTGAAAGTTTCATCGGCCACATTCAACTGAGGCCAAAGCTGGCGCAAGAGCCGACGACTGCGAGCACCTTCTGGGGACATCCAACCCTTGTGATGTCTGAACAGGGTAATCGTGCTCGGAGGCGGAACACCAAATCGCGCTTTGAATCCCATAATAGCCATAGAAAGACGCTCAAACTCGCTCTTCACCTGATATATACGTTTCGGTGGAGGTGTTGACCGAATGGCCGGTAGGAGTAGGCCGACGGCGAGAATCACAATCACAGCCACCAGGATCGCTGTCACGCAGCCGCTCGATTGGGCATCGCGTGGGGCCGTGGAGTCGCCCGGCTGCGACGGGTCGTCCGAGCGGATGGGCTCATTACTGTTTGATGGTTGGTCTTCGGCTGCGGAGTTCACGAGCACGGCTCCATGGAACTACAGCGATGTAAGCGTGTCGGCACGCTCCGGCTGCTGATCACAGAAGAATCATATCGGCGCTGCCAACGTCATGCTTCCTTGATGCATGTCCGCGCAGTCGATGACACCTCGGCGAGTCATTGACTAGACTTACGTCCTAAGGACGCGCTGCAGGCATATGAACTCGTCGCCAGACGCGAACTGCAGCAGGTTCGACTTTCAATCTCCGTTTTGGCAACTCGCTTGGCAGGTATGACTCAACAGCGTTCCAATGATCCTCTGCACGGCGTCACTCTCGCGTTAATGCTGGAGCGGTTGGTTGAAGTCTGGAGCTGGAACGACCTGGGCCGCATCATTCCGATCCGATGCTTCAACCACGATCCGAGCATCAAATCCAGCCTCACGTTCCTGCGCAAGACACCGTGGGCCCGCGCAAAGGTCGAGTCTCTGTATCTCGAAATCCACGACCAGTTCAGTTCGCAAACGGATGCGTCAGGCACGCCGCCCGCATCGCCACAGCGCGACGACTAGCGTTGGAACGTCCTCAGACTTACGGCTGAGACATCAATGAGCAAAGATGCCACGCGGTCGTCATGAGGCGGCATCTCAGGAGTTCCTCAAACGGGAGAGCGGCTTGGCCAGCGAAGGAGTCGTGGCGTTTGCCATTGATTGGATTGAGCGTGGACTGGTACCCGACGTACTGGTTCGCGCGGGCATTCGGTCGCTGTTGCGAGCCCGTCTGCGAGCGGAAGAATCCGAGAACTGCGAAGAGCATGCCCGGAGGTTTCAGGAGTTCGTGGAGCGGACTCGCAGTAACCCGATTGCGCTCCTGACCGACAAGGCCAACGAGCAGCACTACGAAGTTCCCGCGGCACTCTACCTGAAATCGCTCGGCCCCAATCTCAAGTACAGCTGCTGTCACTACGAGCCGGGCACAACGTCGCTCGAAGCCGCCGAAGAGTCAGCCTTAAGTATCACGTGCGAACGGGCGGGGCTCGCCAACGGGCAGAACATTCTGGAACTCGGATGTGGCTGGGGTTCGCTGTCATTGTGGATGGCGAAACACTTTCCGGGCAGCACGATCACTGCGGTTTCGAACTCACACTCGCAACGTGACTTCATCATGGAGCGAGCGAAGAGCCGCGGTCTGACCAACCTCAACGTGATCACCTCGGACATGAACGACTTCGCTACCAGCGACACGTTTGATCGAGTGGTCTCAGTCGAGATGTTCGAACACATGCGGAACTACGAACTGCTGTTGTCGCGCATAGCGAGCTGGCTGAAACCGGGCGGGAAACTCTTCGTCCACATCTTCTGCCATCGCCGCACGCCGTACGTCTTTGAGAGTGAAGGCGCGAGTAACTGGATGGGCCGCTACTTCTTCTCGGGCGGCACGATGCCCAGCGACGACCTGCTGTTTCATTACCAGCGCGATCTGTCGCTGACGAAGTGGTGGCGCTGGAACGGTCGCCACTACGAACGCACCTGCAACGATTGGCTCCGCAACTTCGACGCCGCTCAAGCTGAGCTGCGACCAACATTGGAAGCGACCTACGGTCGAGAAAACGCCGCGCGCTGGTCGATGCGTTGGCGGCTGTTCTTCATGTCGTGTGCGGAACTTTTCGGCTTCAACAACGGCAACGAATGGTGGGTCTCGCACTACCTGTTTGAAAAGCAGTAGCGCGGCTTCGCATTCAAGTGGTGCTCTGCCAGTAGGCCGGACAATCCTGTCCGGCAGTCGGACAAGATTGTCCGACCTACATACAGACCTGCCATATCCACTCTGATGAACCGCTAGCTCGCGAACGAGGGGCTGCGTGCGGCGAGATCTTCAAGACCTTTGCGAGCACAAAAATCTCCGAAGAGCTCTTTGGGCTGACGTTCGGCTTTGAAGTAGGCCAACAGCGGAGCAACCGTCTTACCGACTTCATCAACCGGAACCATGTCCTTAAAGATGAAGCCGATCCGGGAACCGATCACGTTGCCGCCGACGTAGAGCGTGTACTTGCCTCGCGCCTTGCCGACGAGACCGATGTCCGGGCTGTAGGGACGGGCGCAACCGTTGGGGCAGCCGGTCATGTGCACGGCGATCTGCTCATCCTGCAGGCCGAGCTTACGCAGTTCGACTTCGATGTCGGCGACGACCTTCGGCATCACGCGTTCGGAGTCCGTAATCGACAGATGGCACGTCGGCAGCGCCGGGCAGGCGATTGACAGGCGATGCAGCGGCAGCAACTTGTCGGCAGGAACAATCCCGTGATCGGCGAGGATCGCGTCAATGGTTGCTCGGTCCTGTTCCGCAATATCGCACAGCAGGATGCTCTGCAGAGCGGTCAGGCGGATATCCATCGGGAACTTGGTGAGAATAGCTCGCAGCGCGGACTTCACGCGCACCGAGCCCTCGTCCTTGATGCGGCCGTTCTCGACATTCACACCCAGGAACCACTTACCATCACCTTGCTCGTGCCAGCCGAGATGATCTTCAACGGCGTAAGGTTCGGCGGGATGCGGCTCGGGCAACGCAGTTCCGTAATACTCTTCGACCTTCGTCTTGAATTGAGCCAGTCCCCAGTCGCGCAGCAGGTATTTGATACGCGCCTGCTGACGATCCGAGCGATTGCCATGATCGCGCCAGACTTTGACGATCGCTTCCGAAACAGGAATCGCCTGCTCGGGTGTGACGAAGGTCAGCTTCTGACCGACAGCGACGAACGTCTTCTTGTTGGCCGGTTTCATGCCCTGACCACCGCCGACGTAGATATTGTAACCCTTGAGTTGTCCGTTCTCATGAATGGCCAGCAAGCCGAGGTCGTAGGTCAGAATGTCGACGCAGTTATCTTCCGGCAGGGCAACGCCGATCTTCCACTTGCGTGGCAGGTAGTGCGTGCCGTAGATGGGTTCTTCAATCGCTTTGAATTCGGCGACTTTGGTTTCTTCAGTGACGCCGTCGGTCAACCAGATCTCGCGATAAGCCGACGTCTTCGGACGGAAATGCTCAGCCAAGTCATCGGTCAGCTTCTGCATCGCTTTGCGAACGGGATCGTTCCGCAGCGGCGCGGGGCAGCAGCACACGTTGCGGTTCACGTCACCGCACGCTCCCAGAGTCGTCAGCGTGGTGCGTTCGTTGATGGCTCGAATCGTCGCCTTCAAATTGTTCTTGAGCACGCCATGCAACTGCAGGCCCTGACGCGACGTGATGCGCAGCGTGCCGTTGCCGAATTCATCGCACAGGTCGAGTTCGCGGAGCAGGTCGCTACTAGTGAGTTTGCCGCCGGGAATTCGCGAGCGAACCATCATGATGATCTGATGAGCTTCGCCCTGACCGCGGACATCACGATTGTCTTGCTGATAGGTGCCGTGATGCTTTAACAGATTCGCGTTGTCTTCGCTGAACTCGACGATTGAGCCGTCCAGTTGTTCCAGAATGGTGCCTCGAAACTGTCGGCTGGTCTCCTTCAGAATCTCAACCTTGCTTGGTGGGGCTACTTCCGACATCGATCTCTCCGAAGCATTCAATTGATTTGACGAAACGAGGCCGAAGTCTCGTGATAGTTGAATCGAACCGGACAGCCATGCCCGTTCGCGAATCCGTTGTATCCCGCTGCACTGAAGGAACTTCGAAGTTCAGGCTTCAAATATCCCTGAAACGCAGATGGCTCAGCCGAATAGTGGTGGAATCGCGGAACAAGTAAAGCCGACTTTCCCAACTCGAAATTGGGCCACAGACCGCAAAATCACCCCTGAATCCTAGACGAGTTCGCCGGTCGCAGGTTCGGGACAGCAGCGGTCTTTCCGAGTTCTGAGAAAGGGTCTCTTGTAGTTTGGAGACCCGGCTGAACGGCGTCTATGCCGATTGAACTATGGCAGCACTTCGGCGACCTCGCGATAGCTCGTGCGAATCAACCGAAACCCCAGCGAGCGATAGAGTTCCACTGCGGGCTCGTTCTCCGCGGTGACCTCCAGAAAGACTAGTTTCACGCCCCGATCCCGAAAGCCGTGCAGCGATTTGAGAACCATCGCCCGACCCACCCACTGCCCTCGACAGGAAGGGATCACACCCACGTTCTGGATCGATCCAAGTTCCTCTGAATAGGTGA
>JAKFWA010000101.1 GCA_021732995.1 Planctomycetaceae bacterium
CAGGTGGCTCATGGCGTGAGCGAGCGTCGTGCCTGCGAGGTCTTGAAAGTGCCTCGTTCGAGCCATCGTTACCAGAGTGTGAGGGATCCACGGGCGGCGTTGCGGATTCGACTGCGGGACTTGGCTGCAGGCCGCGTGCGGTATGGATACCGGCGGCTGTGCGTGCTGCTGCATCGCGAAGGGTGGGAGGTCAACCACAAGTTGGTCTATCGGCTCTATGTCGAAGAGGGCCTGCAACTACGGCGTCGAAGTCCCAAGCGGCGTAAAAGCTGCGTGGTCCGTAGCGAGCGAGAAACGGCCCGGCAGGCGAATGACAGTTGGAGTATGGACTTCGTCTCGGAGCAGTTGTTTGCGGGGCAGCGATTCCGGATCCTGGCGTTAGTGGATAACTTTAGCCGCGAGAGCCTGGCATTGCGGGCGTCGGTGCGATTCCGCGGCGAGGATGTGGTTCAGGTCTTGGAAGAGGTGTGTGCCCGGCGCGGCTTACCTCAAAGTATTCGCGTGGACAACGGCCCGGAGTTCATTTCGAAGACGTTGGACTGGTGGGCGTACTTCAACCGTGTGAAGCTGGACTTCAGCCGCCCTGGGAAGCCCACGGATAACGCGTTCATAGAGTCGTTCAACGGCAAGTTCCGGCAGGAATGTCTGAACGAGCACTGGTTCTTGTCTCTTGTGGAGGCTCAGCGGACGATTGATACTTGGCGAACGGATTACAACGAGCGTCGTCCGCATAGCGCGTTGGGCAACCGGTCGCCGAGCGAGTTCGCGAAATTATCAGCCGGGGCGCGCCCCGGCTGATAATTTCATTGTTCACTAACATTCCCCGTGGCTCAAAGTTGGGGGCAAGGTCATTCTTCCAAGAGGCTGCTATCCGACGTGAACAACTTCAAGGAGCACGTGGAGCGATTTCTCCAGCTCATGCCGCAGTATCAAGGCTGGGATCGGGAATATGTGGGTCTTGCACCGATGCTGGATGACGAGCAACGAGCCATGTTGAGTGGCCACGATATCATACCCCAGGACCTGAACGATCTCACGTTTGGCTTGAGTTAAAACTGAGCTATAAGACCACGGTCTGTAGTGAAGTCATGGACGGCGAGTATCGAAGTGGTACAAACACGAGCATCAGAATCATCAGATAGAGAATGGTTCGTCTACATCTTGCGCTGCGCTGATGGCACACTCTACACAGGCATCAGCAATGACGTTCTTCGTCGATTAGCTCAGCACAATGCAGGGAAAGCATCACGGTATACCCGCAGCCGTCTGCCAGTTGAGTTGGTCTATCAGGAGGCTCAAGACAGCAGAAGCTCGGCTCTGAAACGGGAGCTGGCGATCAAGGCTCTTTCTCGTGAGCAGAAGGAGGTACTCATTCAGACGTATTCTTTGCTTCAAGAATGACCAGCACGGGAGTCTCGAATACCTCGTCGCATCGCTTGTGAATGACTACAACGCGCGCGGCGATCACACGTGGAGCGCGAGGACCTGCCGTCTGTTCGCGAAGACCAGGATGAAGCGGTGAAGTTCAAGAGATAGTCGGTGGTGATGAAGTCCTGTGCGGGCGAGTTGTGTCTTCGTTTGAGCAGAGAGTTGCGTGATCGTTCGAGTTCACGATGGGAGATCCCGGGTGTGGAATGCCTCGTTTCCGAGGCTGTCACAGACAGGGAAAACGTGATCTGACCGGTCCGATGGAGCTTTGCGGAAACGGCGCCACTCGCTGCTTCGAGTGCCGACCTCGTCGCTCTGTAATGTCGCAGCAGCCAGTGGTGATTTTTGCGTTGCTTCGCACGCATCTCCCATGCTGACGCCTGGTTGCTAACGCACTCGCGAAGTGAAAGCCATGTGGACCAACGCTGGTTGGCGCATTTCGTCCAATCCGACAGGGAATGGTTTGAAACGCTTGTCTTGGAGGTTATGCCCTCGTCACCCTCACCGCCCGCGGGATTCTGCGCGGCAGGTTCGTCTGGTGATTGAGGACTACGTCCATGCGTATGAACGACTGGATTGAGGGCGTTGTTGGCCGGCTTCAGAGCACGGCGTTTCATTCACGCCGGTCACGGCTTAGCCGATCGTTGGAGTCGCTCGAAGATCGAGTGGTGCTCAGCGTGGCGAATGCTCAGAACGCGTTGGCTCTGCCGCAATGGTTTGAGCATGTCGCGTCGAATCAAGCGCCGGGAGCAACTCCGCCAGGTGGCCAATCAGCAGGTTCTGCCAGTTTCGTGGGGCCGATTTCCCAGCGCGAGTTCCTGGTACGGTTGACCCCCGACGCGACTGCTCACGCGGGCTCAGTTGCCGGGTCACAGGGGTTGTTCGCCAATAGCAGCGTCTCGCTGACCGTCGTCGCGGGACTTGGATTGCCGGGACAGTTGCTGCTTACGACCCCCGAACGCGACACCGTCAAAGTGGTCACGGCGTTACAGGCGAATCCACACGTTGCCCACTTTGAAGAAAATTACTCGGTCGGCGCCTCGGCGCAAGTATTTCCCAATGAGCAAACCCAGTCTTCGTTGTTCGTGAAGCAATACGGCCTGCACAACATTGGGCAGGATAGTGGCACCATCGACGCCGATATCGACGCTCCCGACGCTTGGTCCATCACGACGGGTAGCGAGCAGGTGGTGGTGTCAGTGATTGACTCGGGAGTCGATTTCACTCATCCCGACTTGTACCTCAACATCTGGGTCAACGAGGCCGAGATTCCCGCACCGCTGCTAGCGCAACTCACGGACTCCAACACAGATGGCCTCATTACCTTTCGTGATTTGAATGCCACCGCTAATGCCGGTTTTGTGCACGACCTCAATCACAACGGCTACATCGACGCGGGCGACCTATTGGACGACCCACTGTGGTCTGATGGAATTGATACTGACAATAATGGCTTCGAAGACGACCTTGTCGGCTGGGACTTTCGAGACAACGACAACAGGCCGTTTGATGAGCATCGGCATGGAACTCACGTGGCGGGGATACTTGGGGCGACGGGCAACAATGCAGCGCCGCCCACATTCGATGGTGGTGTGATCGGAGTAGCGTGGACGACGTCTATCATGCCGCTGAGGTTCCTTGATCAGAACAATAGTGGCGATGTGTCGGACGCCATCGAAGCCATCAACTACACGACGATGATGCGATCGCGCGAGACTGCGCCTGTTAACATTCGCGTGAGTAATAATAGTTGGGGTTCATCCGGTGCCCTGAGTCAGAACCTGCTCGATGCCGTAGATGGCAATCGTGCCGCGGACATTCTGTTTGTGGCTGCTGCTGGTAACGGTGATGTGTTAGGGGAGGGAATCGACAACGACCAGCAAGCGTTCTACCCCGCGAATCTCGACTTGCCGAACGTGATCAGTGTCGCAGCATATGGCCCCGATGGTTCTCTCGCACGATTTAGCAATTACGGCGACCAGAGCGTCGATATCGCGGCACCCGGGGTGGGTATCATCAGCACGGAACCGGGCGGAGCTTACAGTTCCCGCAACGGGACCAGTATGGCCACTCCGTTCGTGGCGGGAACTGCGGCTTTGATTGCGTCACGGCGTCCCGCAGCTACGGGTATCGAAATTCGCGATGCCATCCTCGCAGGCGCGGACGCTCCCGCGAACTTGACTGGCCTGGTAACGGGTGCGAGGCGATTGAATGCCTGGGGAGCCTTGACCGCTCCTACATTCGCTCCGGTTCCACAACTGACGCCGGTAGCTGCGATCGAGTTGGCCGGGGGAACCCAATTGGACCTTACCGTGACATACACCGATGAGGAAGGAGTGCTACTCACAACTGTAGACGTGGCCGACTTGGAAATAACGCGGCCAGGTTTCTCTGCCACGCGATTACAGGCGGCGAGTGCCAGCACAATCGGAACCGGGACGAGTATTACTGCTACTTATCATGTCAATGCGCTCGGGGGCGCGTGGGATGCGACAGACAATGGAGAGTACGTCATCACGCTCCGAGCGTCGCAGATTGCCGACTCGAACGGCATCCGCGTCGTTCAGCATGAGCTAGGGCGTTTTTATGTAGCAATCTCTGATCCCAGCGTGTTCTTCGTCAACACGACACTTGATACGGTAGACGCTGATCTGTCCGACGGTTTGGCGCGTGATGCACAAGGACGAACGTCGTTACGCGCGGCGATCATGCAAGCCAATGCCGTCGCTAGTACAAACACGATTGTACTACCCGATGGAGTGTATTCACTGTCTCGACCAGGACCGAGCGAAGATTTGGCCGCCACAGGCGATTTTGACATCTCTGGTTCTTTACAAATCCTCGGTTATGGACGCGAGACGGCGGTCATTGATGCGAACCGCCTGGATCGCCTCTTCGATGTGGGCGTGGGTGCCGTATTTACACTCACGGGAGCAACGCTCAAGCGTGGTAGCGCTAACACTTCTGGAGGGGCCATTCGCAACGCTGGTACGCTGTCGCTGATTGATGTCAACCTGGAAGACAACGTAGCCGTTACTCAAGGCGGGGGGCTCGACAACCCGATCAACGCGGTTGCGACACTGACGCGGAGCGTCGTGATAGACAACCAAACGACGGATTCATTTTCGATCGGTGGGGGCGGCATTTCGAATCAGGGCACGCTGACGCTCGATCAAAGCACGTTGGCTCGGAATCGCTCCGTGGGAGGGTTGCTGAGATTCGAACGAGGAGGGGCTGGCGGGCTTTACAACGGGACGGCGGGTAACGTCTCGATGGTGAATACGACCATCTCGGGGAATATCGCCACCAACGGTGATGGAGGAGGCATCTACAATGCCGGCACGATGCAGTGCGTGCATGTGACGGTCACGGAGAATCGTGCTCCGAATGGGCAAGGTGGGGGTGTTTTCAACGACGACGGTCCGGCTGAACCTGTCTTTCAGCAAGAATTGGCCGCGATGGGACCTGCGGGAGGAGAATTCCATCCGACGGCGCCTCCGACCGATCTTGCAATAGACTCAACTGGGCGAATCTATGTCGCGGATCGCTTTAACAATCGCGTGCAGGTTTTCGATGCGAACGGCATGTTCCTATTCGCGTTCGGCCGCAGTGGATTTGGTGATGGCGAATTCAATGAACCTCGCCAACTGACCGTTGCATCCAATGGCGAAATCTTCGTCGCTGATGGGACTCGACGTATCCAGCGATTCACGTCTACAGGCCAGTTCGTGAGCGCATTCACAATTACGACCATCACGCCTCCGTTAGCCGCCGATTCGAACGGTTTGCTGTATGCGATTGATAATCACTCAACCGGTCGAAAAATCGTCGTCTTCAATGCGATGGGGCAGATTCAGAATACAATCACTCAGATTGCTGGCCAGAACTTATCAAGCTCGACGTCGTATCTGGCAATCGCCCTCGATGGCACCATTGCTACGGGAGACTTCTCCGAAGTCTGTATTCAGCCGCCAAGCAGTGCCGCCTCACGAATTGCCATTTCGCAACTCCGAGACCTCTCTTTCAATAGTTCAAATGAGTTACTGGTTGCGACGAGGGAACAGATTTCCGGAATCTCCAGTAACGGCGGAGCCGTGAGGATCTACAACACGGCGGGAACGCTGTTGCGAACGCAGTCGAACGCACCGATCGCTCCGACGCAGTTTTATCAGTTCGAGCAGCCTACGGCGGTCATTGCAGGCACGAACGGCCGCTTCTACGTCGCCGCCTACATCTACGCGACACCATCAAGTGAGATTGCGATTAGCGTGTATGACGCGTCCGGCTATGTCTCAAGATTCGGACGTAAGAATGTCAACAATTTCCCACGTGGTGTAGACGTGGCTGCGGACGGAACGCTTTTCGTAGCCAACACGCGAGACAATGCGATTCAAGTCTATAATGCCGCCGGCGCGCTCAGCGCGACGTTTGGTTCCATCGGCAGCGGAAATGGCCAACTTAATGCGCCGACAGACATAGCCGTCTCAGGTGACAATGTCGTAGTTTCGGACACTGGGAATCAGCGTTTGCAGGTCTTCACCAAAACCGGTGCGTTTGTGCGTACAATCGGCTCTGGAGCTGGTAGTGGTAACGGCCAATTCAGTGGGCCGCAACGCTTGGCCGTAGACAGCAGCGGCCGAATTTATGTCGCGGACACGGGTAATCATCGCGTGCAAGTCTTCGAGTTCGATGGCACATTCGTACGTACCATCGGCGCATCCGGCACGGGGCTGGGGCAGTTCAACCAGCCCAGCAGCGTTGCCATAGCGAGTGATGGCACGCTCTACATCGCTGATACCGGTAACCATCGTGTTCAACGCCTGAGTACGGGCAACCAGTTTTCCCTCGTAGCCAATGCGAGCCTCGCGTTTGTCTCTCCAGTGGATGTGACGGTAGACAGCGCGGGCAACGTGTATGTCACTGATTCGGGAAATGACCGTGTTCATGTCTTTGGCTCTAGTGGCTCGCTGGCGTATGTCATGGGCGTCAGCGGAGCGGCTCAAGGCTCGCTTTCACAACCATTGGATTTGGCGGAATCAGAAGGGTTCTTGTATATCGCGGAGCGCGGCAATGACCGCGTCAGCAAATTAAACGCTAATGTTCTGAAGCAGGGCGCTTTTAACATCGGCCATAGTATAGTAGCAGGTAATTTCTCGACCACTGCACCAGACGTCAAAGGGACGTTTCGCTCGAACGGCGCCAATGTGGTCGGTAGCGCAGACGGCGCGAGTGGGTTCAATGCAGACATCAAGGGCACCAATCTCGCCCCACTGGCAGTCCGTCTGCAAGCGCTAAGTGATGGCGACTTGCCCGTTCATGTTCCCGATTTGACCAGCCCTGCATTGGATATTGGAAGTAAGACCGACGTCGTTGTTGTGGATCAACTTGGACATACCAGGCCCGCCGCCGCAGCTTCTGATGCTGGAGCCGTTGAGCGGTTCTTTGGCGAGCTGGAAGGCTGGGTCTTCATCGACGCAAATGGTAACGGCAGCCGTGATCTGGGCGACCAAGGCTCCGCGGGACGTCGCGTCTTTGTGGATACCAATCAGAACGGCACGTTCGATGTGGACGAGCCGAACGCCCTGACACGCAGCGATGATCCGCTCACTCCATCTACTGATGAAACCGGCCAGTTCCGCATCACAGGATTGGAGCTAGGAGCGCTGCGCGTCCGTGTCGATGCGGCGACGGGTCTCAGCATTACCGCACCACAGCGACCTCGAACAGGCGTTGCTCCGGTCATTGAAACTGTGGCCGTGCCACTGTCTGGTTCCGGTCTTGATAGCAGTAGATCCATACCCGCAGCCATTGGGGGACGCGTCGTCGTAAACGGCAACTCGTTTATCAGCGAGCTCTTGCCAGACGGTAGCAACCGGGTCATCTACGCCTCAGGCACGCCGCTCACCGGCCTCGTCACAGGGTCGCCTACGTTATTCAATATCTCCAACGTCGTCTCGGACGGAACCTATGTCGCCTTCAATGCCCTGCTCTCGACAACCAGCAAGCAGGCCACGTTCTTGTGGAATGGCTCCGCATTATCACTGATCGCGTCCGAGCAGACACGTTTGCCCGACGCCACGGATACTTTCCGAGGTAACAATCTGTTTGTGCGCGATATCGATGACGGAGTAATCCTGCTGCAAGGAAATGGCAGCGTGGCTAGCGAGCGAGGCTTCTTTGTTTCCAACAGTGCGGGACGAATTGGTCTGGTAGCGAATACCAACACGTTCATTCCTGGCAGCAGCACACAGGTCTTCACAGATCTGTATTCATTAGGGGATGGAGATGGGGCTCGTTTCGCGTTCAGCGGCACCGGTGGTTTCGTCACGTCGGGCATCTTCGTCGCTCAGAATGGACGTGGTATTGAGGCACGTACGAAGAAGAATGATCCCCTGCCCAGTGGGACAGACACATTTGCATCTTTCTCGGGCCCGGTCGAAATTGATGGAAGCAGCGTTTTCTTCTATGCCCAAAGCACGGCAGGCGTCCGCGGCATTTATGTCGTTGACGGGAGCGGCCATGTACGGACTGTCGTTGATACACTGACGCAAGTTCCCGGACGGCCCGGTGTGATGTTTGTTGGGCAAGCCGGAGCAGTGTCGCTCGATAGCCCGTTCGGCTTTGCAGTCAATTCCGGCCGAGTTGTTTTTCGCGGACAAGCCAGTGATGGCACCTATGGTCTCTACGTTTGGAACGATGGTGTCATCACGAAACTCATTGATAATTCAATGTCTCTCGATGGCCGCACCATCTCCAAACTGAGTTTCGGACACGAAGCCCTCGACGGTAACCAGTTCCTGTTTCTGGCAGAGCTAAGCCCATTTCGGCTGGGCATCTATCGCGCGGTCTTTGATGTCGACAATTTCTTCGCGGCAACGGTTGGAGCGGGGCAAGCATTGTCAGGGGTTGAATTCGGCTTGCATCCAGAGTCGGGGTCGGTTGGTGGCACGGTCTTCACCGACGCGAATGCCAACGGGTTGTTTGATAACGGCGAAGTGCCGATCATGGCTGCCGAAGTCTTCGTCGATGCCAACGGAAATCGCCTGCGCGACAGTGGTGAGACATTCACGACGACTAACGCCAGCGGCCAGTATCTGCTCAACAATCTCGCCGGATTGACGACGGTGAGTGTGGTGATTGTGCCTCCAAATGGATTGGTTGCGACCGTTCCGGCGTCGTCGCCCGGAGTACGAAATGTGACCGTTCTGCCTGGGCAAATCGTTGACCGCACGGATTTCGCGTTGTCGACTCCGGGGGCTAGCGGGAGCTCGGCGGATGGCAGTGCGACAGGAGCAGTGTTCAATGACCTCAATGAGAACGGCCGCCGCGATCCTGGAGAACCGGGGCTGAGCGGTGTGACGGTGTTTGTGGATGAGAACGGAGACCGAGCGCTTAACGGTGGGTAGCGGTCGGCGGTGACTGGTGTGGGCGGGGCTTATGCGGTGGATCAATTGCGGGGGAATCGTCAGGCGGTGCGGGTGGTGGTGCCAGCGGGAGTGCGGCAGATCAATCCGTTGGGTAACACGTTCGTGAAGAGCAGGGTGCAGACGACGGATTCGCCAGTGGAAGTGGTCGTAGGTGATCTGGATCGTGATGGCGATGACGACATGATCGCATCCAGTGATCTCGCGGATGAAGTGCAGGTCTTCCTTAATACTGGCAACGGTAGCTTTGGTGTGGCAACGCGAGTGAGTGTGCCGAGTGGTCCAGGGTCGCTGGCGGTGGGTAAGTTTCGCGGAAGCGATCAAGCGCCGGGCATCGTGGTGGGGCATCGAGTCTCAAACAATGTCACGGTGTTGACTCGTCAGGCCAACGGATCGTTCGCTTCGCAGAGCTTGGTGACTCCCGCTCAAACAGCAGCGGCACAGCCCCTCGCGGCTTTGGGGAGTGCTCCGTACTTCGTGACAACGGGCGACTTCGATGGCGATGGCGACGATGACATTGCGGTCGCATCGCAAAACGCTCTGCCAAATGGCGGTGCGGTCGCGACGTTCATGAGCGATGGACAAGGCAACTTCACTCGTGAGCAACTTCTGACTCTGCCCATTGCGAATGTGGACTCGCCGACGGCCATCACTGCGGCACGAGTTGACGGCGATGGACGAGTGGATCTGGTGTTGTCCAATCTCGTGTCGAACAATGTCACGGTATTGAATAACACAGGTGTCGCGGGGACGGGGCGGTTCGGCAGTTCGTCACATCTCGCCGTGGGTGGGCAGAGGCCGACGGGTGTGCAAGTTGGAGATTTGAATGGCGATGGTCGCTCAGATATCGCAACGACGAATTTTGGCTCGAATAATATTAGTGTATTATTTGCTCGCGCGGCCGGTGGGTATGATTCAGCGGTGCAGTTCAATGCTGGACGTGGTCCAGCGGACCTGGAATTGGTTGACGTTGATCGTAACGGCAGCCTCGACATTGTGTTTACGAATTCGGATGCGGCGAATCGGTTTGGCATCTTGAGGAATCGCGGCGCGGGCCTGTTTCAAGCAGCCGAGACTTCAGGCTTGGCGACTCTGCCGGATGGAACGTTGGCGTTCGCCCTCGCGGTGGGTCAGTTCAACGACGATAACGGTGACGGCGTCGTCAGCGCTCTCGATATCCCTGACGTCGCCGTTACGAATCGACGCGATGGAAGCGTGGGTAGTGCGTCGGGCAGTATTACGGTGGGACTCGACTCCATTGTGGCCGGTGCCCTGAATGTCGAATTAACGGTGGCTCAGCGCACGGCAGCGGGGCTGGACTTCGCGCTGCGGGCTTTCAATCAACTCCCCACATTGAATGCCATCGCCAATCCCGTTCCAATTGATGAAGATGCGGCGGAGCAGATGCTCGTTGTGAGCGGTATTACGGATGGCGGCGACCCCACTGCGCAAGCCTTGCGTGTGACGGTGGTTTCCAGTGTTCCAAGCCTCTTCTCGCAGTTGAGTGCGAGTGTCGTTTCGAGTGGCAATAGCACACTCACCTACCAGCCAGCCTTGAATCGGAATGGTACGTCCACTATCACGATATCCGTGCGCGACGCGGGACTGGATCAGGCGTTTGATACCGCAGATGACGGCCTGGCAACGCGGTCGTTCGATGTAACCGTTCGCGCCGTGAACGACCTACCGGTGGCGATGAACGATACCGCAAACGCCGTCTTTGGAACGGGTGCCATCGACGTCGACGTCATCGCAAATGATGACGCTGCGAATCCGGATGGATCCGAAACCTTGCGAGTTCTCGCGGTGATTCCGCCAGTTGCGGGTGGCACGGTTTCCATCTTACCAGACAAGCGTCGGGTGCGCTTCACGCCGTCAGCCGGAGCGACCGGACAGCACGTGCTGCATTATGTGATGAGCGATGGCAACGAGACATCGGAAGCGGATTTAACCGTCTCGGTCAACAAGGTTGAAGTGCTCGTCAACGCTGGCAATGACAACATCACGGTGCAATCGGTTTCAGGAGCGGTGCGAGTCTTGCGTGACGGGGTCATTGATAATGCCGCGAGCGGCGCTGTGTCGGCATTGGTGGCCACAGTGCGCGTGACGGGCGGAACCGGCGCGAATCAGATTGATCTGAGTGGTGTCACGCGCGCGGCATTCTCGCTGGCTAGCGGTGTGGCAGTGAGTGCTGACGGCGGTGGCGGCAATGATACTCTGATTGGTTCAGAGTTCGGTGATTCGCTGACAGGCGGTATCGGCGATGACCAGCTCACGGGCGGTCTGGGGACGGATACTCTCGACGGCGGAACGGGCACCGGCGACGCGATTGTTGAATCCTCTGCCGGCACGCTCACCCTGACCTCCACAAAGTTCAGTGTCGTCATTAGTGGAGTGACCGAGTCAGACGCCTTGAGCAACATCGAGCAGGCGAATCTTTCGGGCAGTACCGCTGCTAACAAGATCGACTTAAGCGGCTTCACGGCCAGTACAAGCACGACGGTCAACGGTGCTGGCGGCAATGATACCATCATCGGTTCGCCAGGTCCGGACATGATCTTCACGCTGAGCGGCGCAGACTCGATTAGCGGTCTCGGCGGCGCAGATATGATCTCGTCCGGCAGTGGTAATGACACACTGAGTGGTGGCGATGGTATCGATAATCTCAACGGCCAGAACGGCAACGATCTGATTTCAGGCGATGCGGGTAACGACGTGCTCGTCGGTGGTGCTGGCATCGATACATTGAACGGCGGTTCTGATGACGATTTCTTGAGCGGTCAGACCGATCAAGGCTTACTCAACGGCGGCGATGGCAATGATGCCCTGCAAGGTAATTCATTGAATGACACGCTCAACGGCGATGCCGGGAACGATCGTTTGCTCGGCTTGCAAGGCGATGACTTGATGAGTGGCGGCGACGGTGCCGACACCTTCTTCGGCGGCATGGGCAATGACACGTTGAGTGGTGGATCCGGCGCGGATGATCTGCGTGGTGAAGGCGGTAGCGATTCGATGGATGGTGGTGCGGATGCAGACCGGATCAATGAGGTGCTGGATACTAACGTCACTATTGCGGGGTCGACGACCGCCAGCACTGTCACAACCGCGAGCCTCGGTATCGATACGGTCATGAACATGGAGCGGATCAACTTGATGGGTGGTGCTGCAGCGAATTTCTTCGATGCGCGAACGGCAAGCTTCCCGGTGCAACTCGCGGGAGATGCCGGTAACGACACGCTGCTCGGCGGTTCGAAGGGCGACCTCGTGACCGGCGGTGAAGGCGACGACGTCTTGTCTGGCGGCGCTGGTAACGACGTGATCGACGGCGGTAACGGCACCGACTATGTCTACGAGAAGGCAGACACGAACTTCGTAGTTAACGGCCTCATGATCACCTCGGCTATGACTGGCTCTGACACACCGACGAACATCGAACGCATCGTTTTGATTGGCGGAATCGGAGCAAACAAGCTCGATGCAACACTGGCATCAGTGTCCGTCGTCCTTATCGGAGGTCGCGGCAATGACACGCTGTTGGGTGGCTCCGCGGCCGATACCCTGAGCGGCGGTAACCGCAACGATGCCACGGTGGCAGGCGGCGACGGAACGGATTCTCTCGATGGAGGCGGGGGCTCTGACGTCCTGGAGGACGATGCGCTCGACACGAAGGTCACCGGGACGGGAGACGCAACCGTTGCCGATGTCTTCACGCTGTTGCCGAGTTGGATCGACTCACTGTAAAGGTGGGAGGTAGATAGTTCGGTGGCGACTCGGCTGAAATCAGTGGTGCTGGTAAGATCAAGAGCTAGGTAAGGTCTATACCTTCATGTAGAATCAATTCGGTTGTCTCAGGAAAGAACAACATGTCCAAGCGCGCCTTGGTACTGATCGACGTCCAGAACGACTGCTTTGTGTATGGGAAGTGGCCGCTCTCTGGGATGTTGACCTTGCCCCCGACATTGAGCCACGGGGAATGTTGGTGAACATGAAATTATCCGCCTGTTCGCGAAGCACCCACGGAAGCACTGGAGTTCAGCCGGCAGTCCATCGAGATCAAGCTGTACGTCGGCGGCTTGGTCCAGTCTTTCGAACGAAAGGCGGCCTAGACCCCACGATTCCACCACCAGTCGCTACTCCTGTGGATTAGCTGTGATTCACTAGTTCACGGATCGGTTCGCCGGTTTCCACCAGATGCATGGGACGACCGGAACGATCCGGAATCGTGATGCGCTGACTATCAATTCCCAGGTGGTGATAAACGGTCGCAGCCACATCCTCAGGGGATAGAGGTCGCTCTGTGACATAAGCTCCCTGTGTGTCGGACGAACCTACTACGACACCACGAGGTAGGCGACCGCCTCCCATCAAGACGCTAAAGGCGTGCCCCCAGTGGTCGCGACCAGCCGCTTCGTTCATTCGCGGAGTGCGTCCGAATTCACCCATCGCGACGATCAGCGTCTTTTCATACAAACCCCGGTCAATTAAATCTCGGACGAGTGCGGCGAGGGCTTGATCGAACGGCGGCAGCAGTAGATTAGCGCCTTCCGCAGTAGCATAGCGATTGGCCGTACCGTGATGATCCCACGGCTGTGTATTGACCGTGACGAAGGTCACACCGCGTTCGACTAACCTCCGCGCCAGCAGAGCACTCTGACCAAACTCATGGCGACCATACGCGTCGCGCGTTGACGCCCTCTCTGCGCTGATATCAAAGGCGTCGCGGACTTGTGCACCGGTCAACAAGTTGAATGCGGTTTGATAGTTGCCGTCGAGGTCTTGCATCGAAGGATCTAACTCACGTCGCATGGAGTCGAACGTGGACAGCAACTGACGACGATCGTTCAATCGGTCATAAGTGAGGCTGCTCGCCAAGGAGAGATCACGAACGCGGTAGTCGGCGGCATTGGGATTGGAGTTCACTACGAACGGATTGGCGGCTCCTCCAAGATACGCCGCATAATGAAAGAGATTATCAGTCCCACCGCGTAAGTGTGGGGCGGCGGCATAAGCCGGCATACCGGGAATGTTCGGGCCGCGAAGGGCGGCGGTGACGGAGCCGAGCGATGGCCGGCGCTGGATCTGATTATCAGGCTTGTTGAAGTCGGGTCCCTCGAAGCCCGTCAGCATCCAATGATTACCTTTGGTATGATCACCGCTGCCATGTCGGACGCTGCGCAGAATGGCGAGCTGGTCCATGACCTGAGCGGATTGAGGCAAAGTCTCACTGAAGAATACACCGGGAACCTTGGTCGAAACGGCACCGAACGGCCCCCGAAACTGCGCGACAGCATCCGGTTTCGGATCCCACGTCTCATGATGGCCGGGTCCACCGCTCATCCACAACAGTATAACGCTCGTTCCGTCGTGCCCGGCGGCGTTTACGGTAGGCAGTCGCCGAGCGGCATCGGCTCGACTTGCCAGCAGTTGCGGTAGCGTGAGCCCGCCAAGTCCGAGAACTCCCGCTTCCACGAAGCTCCGGCGGGTCCAACCTTCGCAATCCAGGGCAGAGGGCCCAGTGACCTTGAACATCGTGTGACTCAGTCTAGGATTTCGCAGTTCGATGAATGAGGTTCCAGATGGCAATTTCGGCAATGAGCACATCAAGCCGCAAGTTCTAAGTCAAACCTTTCATTCAACTGAATCAATCTGGCCTGCCTTTGAGAACCTGAGCAAGGTGATATGAAGGTCTCAGCAGCCCTGAATGGGTAAGGAGACCAGACGATGACGACTCGACGACGAAAGCGGCATACGCCTGAGCAGATCGTGCGGAAGCTGCGTGACGCGGACGCAATGCTCAATGTGGGCCAGGATCAAACCGCGGTTTTGCAGTCGCTGGAGATCAGTGAAGCGACCTGCCTGCGACGGAAGAATCAGTATGGAGGCATGCAGTCCCAGGAGGCCAAACGTCTGAAGGAACTGGATATCAAGATGCTGAAATACGTGGCCTCAAAAAACTGGTAAGCCCTTCCCGCAAGCGAGCCTTCATGCTGGATGTAAGGCGGATGTTTGGGACGTCGGAACGCCGTGCCCGTGCGGTGGTGGATCAGCCGCGCAGCAGCTAGCGGTATCCATCGTAGCCTCGCAGTGATGAAGCTGCACTGACCAGAAGGATGCGAGAACTGGTGGGCCGGCGTCCGCGGTTCGGTTATCGCCTGATCGGGAGTTTGCTGGGAACCGAAGGCTGGGCCGCGAGTGATACTCGGGTGTATCGCCTGTGGCGTCGGGAAGGGCTGAAGGTGTCGAAAAAGTAGGATTCACGCGATCGCTTTCGGTCGCGATTTTTTGTGGCTCGCGGACGACATAGTGCTGTTCAACAGAAGTGTTATCTCACCGTTTAATAGCGAGTTACGACAATGGCATGGCCGCCAACATTGACCACCCGCTGCTGGCTCTGATTGCTTTTGCGACTAACAACGAACTCGCTCGCTATGTCGAGTTCCTGGAGGAAGAGAACAAGATTCTGCGAGCACGGGTGCCAGGGCAGATTCATACGAAGCCTGAGGAGCGATCGCGACTGGTCAAGCTCCGCAAGTCGTTAGGTAAGGCCGTTAACGAGCTGATTACACTGGTCTCGCCAGCGACGTTCTGCCGCTGGTGTCGAGATGAGCAGATGACCAAGGCGAAGAGGAACCCGAAGGCCGGCCAGCGGAAGCTGCGTCAGTTCGTAGTTGAGGAGGCTCGGTCCACTGGGAGTAATGCTGCTTGAAGCGACGAAACCAGACTAACTGGGAGCTTGTCTTCACTGGATCGGGAATGGCTGCTCTTGCTCTCGCGCATCCAGCGATAGGGGAGGCCACCAGCATGTCTCGACTGCCAGATCACCGGCTCCGGTCATCGCCGCAGACTCGCTTCGGTGTTCGTGGGGTTGGCATTTCAATTCGTCCACAACATCCGACAAGATGCAGGCTGGCAAGTTTCTGAGCTTCTTTCGGTGGTGGTGAAGAGGATGTTTTGCGGCTCTTTGCAACACCCGGGGGGTGAGTGGTATCAGCCCACGAGTCTGACTTTGGCGTGATGGATATTGAGGATCCTGAGCTCGAAGTGTTCGCGATTGCGATAGCCGTAGGCTCGGCGTTGGATGAGTTTGATTTTATTGTTGGTGCCTTCCAGTCGGGCGCTGGTGATGCGTTCGTCATACCAGGCCAGGATCGCTCGGGAGTGTTTTAAGAGCGTCTTCGACATCGTGCGCAGTACAGCGATTCCGGACGCAGTGGCACGTTGGCACCAACGCTCCAGATAGGTTTGGGCTTCCAGCTTGGAAGTTTGCAACCATAACAGGCGCAGTTCCTCTTTCAGGATGTAGGCCGTCGCCAGCGGTTGATTCAGATCCAGAGCCGCTTGCAGACGGGCGCGATCTTGCTGGTAGCGTTCTTCCGCTGAGGGCGGCGACGAAGCGTTCTTTCGCCTGGCGCCACTTGTTACCGGAGGAGTGGAGGTCTTGAGTAGCAACCACCGCACGCCTTTGAGCACCTGCTTGTGCTGCTGATCGGTGGCGAGATGATACTCGTCGCGACGCAGTTGAGTGAGCTTATCATTCATTAATTTCACAATATGAAAACGATCGAAGACCAACGTCGCGTGAGGCAGGTGATCGCGCA
>JAKFWA010000098.1 GCA_021732995.1 Planctomycetaceae bacterium
CGCGAGCGTTTGCGTTCGTCCAGCGTTTGCGTTTGTGGTGTGAGGACCTCAGAGTCGCGCTCTCATTCACCCTGCGGTCGATTCTTAACGGCCGTCGCTCAGCACCGGAGTGGGAACACTTCAGTCTGTCCCATTTGATTCAGTCTCAGTCCTTGAGAGACGCAGCTTTTTCAACAGGCTGCTAAGCCTCTGGACCTTGCGCCGATCGCTGGCATGACTCAGCTCGAAATGCTCAGGCTGGCAAGACCAATGCGGAACGTCGAAGCCTTGGCGCGGCTGCCCCGACTGAAATCACTATACCTGCACCTGGTGCAGAAAGACGCGCCGCTGGACAGCCTGGCGGGCATCCCGGCGTTGCACGAACTTCTGATCATGAGTGGGAGTCGTCCCGACCTCGCCGAATTGAGGCATCCGACTCTGAAAAAGCTTCACATCCAGGACGTCCGCGGGCTGACACGGTTTGATACGACTCCGTTCCCAGGGCTGGATGAATTCAGCATGCATTTCCAGGCCCAGGTCACCGACTTGGCATGCTCGTCAGCGAACGCGATACTGAAGAAAATTGTCGTGTTGCGTTGCGTGCGATTGGCTCGCTTTCACGGCCTGCGGGAGTTGCCATCGTTGGAACACTTCGCAGTTGTGGAGTGTCCGGTCAATGAGGAGCAACTCCGCAACGGGTAACTGCCCGTGAATATCGCCGAATAAACGCAGGCGCCCGAACAGCGGATCGGGCGGATTATCAGTTCACGGGTTCTCCCCGCCAACGGATCAACCTGGGCCTCAGCCCATAACTGTCAGCGATCGAATGGCACTACCACCCTCGTACAACGGTCTGGTCGAAGAAGTCGCAGACGCATTGGCCGCCCATTACAGGCAGTGGGTCGCCGAGCATCCGACTGACGACATTCATGCGTACGTCATTTATGCCACGTCGCTCGTTTCATCGATCGCAGTGTCTGTCTTGACCGAGCAAGGCTTGAAACAGGTTGCGCTCGATTACAAAAACAAGCACGGGTATCAGGAAAGTCTCGCGCAGTTGGAGCGCAACCTCCGCTGGTCGGTCGCTGATACGCCGTATTGCGGCGACATCCAGGAGACATTCGGCCTGGTAAATGACCGGCTGCAATCCATGGTGGCCTACGTCGATTCACTCGAGATTGACGATCCAGCTTGGGACACACACATGGACGCTCTTGATTCTATCCTTGTTACTGCGTTGAAACGCTTTCGGCACACGGAGTTGCATGATGAAGTGCGTCCGATGCTCTACGTTGACTTCGGAGACATGAGCGACGACGAGCGTCTCCGGTTCATTACGCAGTGCAATGATCCGGATGTTGTAGAATCTTATTGCGTTTCACTGGCCTCTGCGGACTAGCAATCCGTTGCGCCGGAGCCGCCGGGCGGGAGAGTTCTGAAAACAATGTCGTTCGCCTCGGCTCGGTGAACTGTATCGTCAGGCCACGATGACTCAGCCCATTCACGGACTCGCTGCTCCGCTTCAAAGCATCCTTGATGCCGAGCTGGCTCGTGGTAATACTGTCATTGAAGTTGTGAACTGGTCTCCGAAGTGCGAATTGCTGGTTATACTCCGTCGCCCATTTCATCACTCGTATTTGCCGCTGCCTGATGTCGAGTTCGTGGAAATCAATGACCGCCACTATTGGAAAAGCGAGTACAATTACCAAGGGGGCAGGCAGGTTATTGCCTGTAGTTTTTGCTAGGTCATGACCGCCAGGCGTAACCCTTCGGTCAAGCGGGAGGCGATCACGAAGAATCAGCTCATCGTACAGTTGCCATGTGGACCAGGTGCCGATTTGGACCGATTGTTCAACGTCGAAGAAACATTGCTGCAAGCGTTTGCTCAGAACAATTTCGCGACGGTCGATGGGCATGATATCGGGGAAGGCAGGTTCAATATTTTCATTTTCCCCCGCGGCTCATGGGCGCCGGTGGTTGACCGTGTGGTGGCGTTCCTCAAATTGCGCGGCATGCTCGACGAGGCAACCATTGCAAAGTTCCTCGGCAAGAGTCAGCGTTATGTTGTGGTGTGGCCCGAAGACTTTTCAGGAACGTTCTCGTTATAGCATTTCACACACCGCGACGTGTGCCGCTCTTCAGTTTGCATTCGGTTTTGCTGGTCAGGTCCGATCGAGTTCACTCAATCCGTGATAATGCCCGCCGGGCTGCGTTCGTTCGCAAGTGGCCGGAAGCGACTTGTCTGAGCCGCCCGCGAAACGATGACGGAGAAAACAGACGAAGCGATGGTCACAATTCACCATATCAATTGCGGGACTTTGCTGGTTCCGGGGTATCCGACGGTTGTTTGTCACTGTCTGTTGCTGGAGGATGAAGGCCGCCTGGCGCTGGTTGATACTGGAATTGGCCTGCTGGATGTCAGGAACCCGGTGGAACGGCTGGGGCAGCAACTGATCGACATGGCGGGCTTCCAGTTCAACGAAGCTGATACGGCTGTCCGGCGAATTGAGAGCCTTGGCTTTCGGCCCGAGCAGGTGAGCGACATCGTACTCACGCACTGCGATCCCGATCATGCGGGTGGACTAGCTGACTTTCCCCACGCGACCGTGCATGTGTCCGAGGAAGAGCTGGCTCACACTCGCACGGGACATTGGCGATACGTCGGCCTCCAGTTCGAGCACGCTCCTCGCTGGCGGACTTATGGACCCTCGCAGCGAGACTGGTTCGGATTGGAGGCCCGCCCCGTGACTTGGGGTTATTCGTCGGAAATCCTGCTGATTCCGCTCTTCGGTCATACGCTCGGACACTGTGGCGTCGCAGTCCAGCAAGGCAGCCGCTGGCTGCTGCACGTCGGCGATGCATACTACCTGCGAGCAGAGCTGACCGATGATCATCACCCCGTATCAGCCATCGCCACCCAACGCGCCGACGATGATACCCTGCGCCGCTCCAGCCTCGGAGAACTACGCCGTCTCTTCCGAGACCACAGCCAGGACATTGACCTTGTAGGCTACCACGATATCAGCGAGCTACGGTGAGCGGGTTCGGGAATGAGCCTACTGCTTTGGAGTCACCCGTGCCCATGACCAGCCTCGCATTACACCAGTTATGGGCAACCGTCCGTCGCGACTTTGATCAGGCTCGCGCGCTGCGGCCCGGCAGATCGAGCACACTCCATTTGGCGCCCCTACCAGACGCACTTCGTGATTTACCAGCATAGTACCCCGACTGACGGATCTCTCGGTTCGAGACTACCATTGCGCTCGGTATAGGGATAGATAATGCTCAAGCCATTTCCCTCAGCGAAAGAGCCAAAGCAGGAAACACTGAAGTCAACGCGATCATCACGAAGCCCGACGTAAACATTCAGTTCTGCGCAGATAAACTTCCTGTTTTCGTCGGCCACAACCAACTTCCAATGCTCCTCCGACACGACCTCTGCCGGTATTCCAAAGATCTGCTTGAGATCCGGCTTCGTGTAGGGGCCTGCTTTCAGGACGAACCGGCTCGGCTTCCATTTTCTGTCGGGATACGGGCTAGTGATTGCACGTTGCAGAGCCATTTGTCCCAGATATCGAATCCGCGTTCGTTCCAGCTCCGGCAGCGAGTCAACGTCAAGCCGACGATAACGCTTCTTGACTGGCGCTTCTGATTGCTCAGGGCCGCCCGAATTGCCGCTACCATCGGGCTCTGCCGTGCGGCCGACGGTACTGGCTGGCGACCCATGTTGTTCTGAGAACTTACTCTCAAGTGGCGCTTTCTCAGTGCAGCCGGAAGCCAGTAGCAACGAAGCCAGCACCAGAAGGCCCCGAATGTCGGTGCCCCTTCGCAGAAGATGCTGCAACCGCATTGTCACACGCGGCATCATTTCAGTTCCGTTGAACGTGTTCGCATTCAGCTCACGCCCACGGGTGACCCGCTTGCCGGACAGGCACAACCAGCGGACGCCGCGATATCAGTCGGCTGTCGCACAGTGAGACGGGCAAACCGTAACCTGCTCTGGTTGAATGGACAGCGGCTGTCGTACGTCCTCTCAGGAAATTAACATGCGAAAGCAAGGGACATGAATCCCCCGAGCTTTTCACTTTATGCTGGGTGGCCCGTCGTGAACTGATTTGAGGTGTGGACGTACCGATGGACGAAGCTGACGATAACTGGCTGCAGGCGGAAGTTATTACGTGCCCTCAATGCGGGGAGCGATTATTCGCCGTGGCGCACTCGCCGTTCTGCGACGACTATCGGCTGTATTGTGACCGCTGCCCCCGCGCTGTTGAGGTCAGCTTCTATGACCCGGTGCAACTGGAGGCGGTCAGCGCGCTTCCGAAGGGTCCCACGTGGGAGCAGACGATCGCCGCCATCGAGCCACTGCTGCGGCCGTGCCAATGTGGTGGACAGTTCCGCGGCAAAGCCCCTCGACACTGCTTCCGGTGTGGAGCCACCGTGCCAGCCGCCGCCGACAAGGACTTGCTCCCGCACTACGTGGGTACAGAGCCAGATGGCGACCCAACAGCCGAAGAGCAGGAGCAGTTCGACCGCTTCGAGGCCGACTTCGTCCAACGTAAGGATCTGTGGTGAAGTGACCCCGACGCTGCACGTGATCGAGGTGGTGCGTAGACTCTCTGGAAGCTCATGGTCTACTGGACCGGTCCAGCAGGCACAAATAACGCTGGGCCACCCGTGGGGTCGTATTGAGGCATGAACGTTCAATGGCTGACGACAAGCCCTTCGCCGCCCCGGATCTCAACTTCGTTGAACACCTCGTGGTCGCGGTCCAGATTCGTAGATATTAAAATGCGTTTAATGCCATCGTTGCGATAGAAGACAGGGTCGTCTCCGAAGTTCAACACGACGTCCACTCGCTGGCCGTTACTCGAGCGCTGATAACCCAGAAGCGGATTCTCCAATTCGAGTGATTGATATTCACCGAGGTTTAACGCCGGCATATCTCGCCGCAGTTGTAACAGTCGGCGATAGAGTGTCAGCAGCGAGTGAGGATCGTCGCTCTGGTCAGACACATTGGCGGTCTGAAAGTCATCGCTGATCGGTAACCACGGTTCAACGCGGGAAAAGTCTGCGTGCAGCTTACTGTTCCACTGCATGGGCGTTCTTTGCGGATCGCGATTGCGCCCGGTGCGTCGCCCTTGCGGATCATGCGCCTCGTTGGCGGGGATAGGCGTACCGCGCATTCCAATTTCTTCACCATAATAGTGGGTTGGAGTGCCCCGCAGCGTGAGCAGCAGCATGGCGGCTAACCGGGTGTGCTCACCAGGGCAACGTGCCGCGAGACGCGGACAATCGTGCATACTCAAAGACCACGTAGGCCAACCCTTGCTGCCTACTTTCTGATTATACTCATCCACTACGGACTTCCATTCGTCGCGATCCCACGAGGTCCAGCACAACCGCAAATTCAAAGGCAAGTGCAGTTCCGGTTTCTCACGACCGTAGAACGACGCCACTTCTTCCAATGGAAGATAGAGCTCTCCCGCTAACAGTCTGTCCGGGTATTCGTCAGCCACTTTGCGCATTTGGGCGACAATGTCATGAATCCCTTTCTGAGCGCGCGTATAGACAGGCAGATGTTTGCTGTCCGGCCCATTACCGTCTTCATAATCCGGATTCGGTGGATTGTCGCGGAACAGTTCATCCTTTATCAGCATGTCGAGAGCATCAATACGGAAACCATCGACACCTCGCGCCAGCCAGAAGCGGATTGAGTCATACATCGCCGCCTGCATGTCAGGATTGCGCCAGTTCAAATCGGGCTGACTGTCGAGAAAGTGGTGCATGTAGTATTGGCCTGTGTGATCATCCCACTGCCATACGCTGCCTCCAAATACGCTGATCCAGTTGTTGGGGGGAGAACCATCGGGCTTGCCATCACGCCAGATATACCAATCACGTTTAGGGTTGTTGCGACTGGAACGTGACTCGCAGAACCACGAATGTCGATCCGACGAATGGTTGGGCACCCAATCCAGGATGACTTTCAAGTCACGGCTATGAGCTTCGCTCACAAGCCGATCAAGACCATCGAGTGTGCCGAATTTCGGTTCGACGCCCAGGTAGTCGCTGATGTCATAACCCAGATCGAGAAGCGGCGAGGGATAAACTGGTGATAACCAAATGGCGTCAACGCCGAACCACCGAATATAATCCAGCTTCTCCGTGATACCGTTAATATCTCCCCATCCGTCAGCGTCAGTATCGTAGAACGACGGCACGAGAATGTGATAAATCACCGCAGTTCGCCACCAGGGAACTGTGTTGCTCATGGCCGGACCTTCAGATGGATTTGCGTGGAATAATAGAGTTGCAGTTCCAGGTGGGGCAAATGGCGTACCGCGGGACAAGTGCGGCTTCCCGCTGTCAGAGTCCGACTCGGCATAAGTCTTGCGGCAGAAATGTGTCATGAGAACCGACATCATCCATAGCATTCGTCGACAGGACTGGACCAAGACCGATCGCGATGCCGAGGCACTGACTCGTGAATGGCTCGTGACTAACGGCCTGGGTGGTTACGCATCCGGAACGGTTGCGGGTGTTGCGACGCGGCGCTATCACGGATTGCTCGTCTCCGCTCAGCCTGCGCCGCTGGGCCGGCAGATGCTGTTTCTTCATTTGATGGAACGCCTGCATTTGCCCGATGCCTCAGTTGTTAAACTGAGCGGCGAATCTCACGAACGCGAAGGCTTGTTTCTCCATGGAGCGGACTACTTGACGGAGTTCCGGCTCGAGATGGGTCTACCGACGTGGCGCTATGAATTTCGGGATTTTATTCTCGAAAAGCAGGTCGTCCTGCCCTACGAACAGAACACGGTTTACGTCATTTACCGATTGCTGGCGGGCGCTCCGGTACGCTTAAAGCTTCTGCCTTGCTTACACAATCGATCACACGATGCACCGGTGAGCGATCCCTTGCCGGGAACTTATTCAATCCATGAAAAGGGCGGGTATCTCGAGTTCGACCCACCAGCCGGCCTGCCAGCGCTGCGCATGCAAATTCAGGGTGTTCGTACCGCTTTCACCGTGGAGCGACGCACGCTGCCGGAGGTGTTGTATTCAATTGAGGCCAGCCGTGGCTACGAGCGTACCGGCAGCCTGTGGAGTCCGGGCTATTTCCGCGGCGATCTGGCTTGTAATCAGCCTATTGTGTTGGTTGCTTCCACCGACGCATGGCAAGTCGTTGAGGCCTTGGATGCCGAATCTGCCCGGGAGATCGAACTTGAACGCCGACGGCATCTCGTGTCCCAAGCGCCTCTCGCGGCGCAGCAAGGACTCGGAGCAGAGTTAGTCCTGGCCGCAGATCAATTTTTAATCAAACCGGTCGGCCGGATAAAGGATTCCGCTCGCATCAAAGCCCGGGGCGATCAAATTCGTACCGTCATCGCTGGCTATCATTGGTTCACGGACTGGGGTCGCGACACCATGATCAGCCTGGAAGGACTGACCTTAGCCACTGGCCGTGCTGCGGAAGCGGGATATATTTTGAGGACGTTCGCCCACTATATAAAAGATGGGCTGATCCCGAATCTCTTTCCTGAGGGTCATAACGTAGGCTTGTATCACACCGCTGATGCGACCTTGTGGTTCTTTCATGCGTTGTCGCGTTATGTGGCGGTTACTAATGATCTTAAGACTCTGGAGCAGCTTCTTCCCAAGCTCACTGACATTGCCGAGCACCATATGCAGGGTACGCGTTTCGGCATCGGCATTGACCCGCAGGATGGATTGCTGCGCCAGGGCGCCGATGGTTATCAACTTACATGGATGGACGCCAAAGTTGACGACTGGGTCGTGACGCCCCGCCGAGGAAAGGCGGTTGAACTGAACGCACTTTGGTATAACGCGCTTTGTCTGCTTGAGAATTGGCAACGACAATTCAATGGCGCTGCATCCGCCCAACGCTGGCTCGAAGAGTCGCAACGGATGCGGGCGTCCTTCAATCAGCGCTTCTGGTATGAAACCGGAGGTCATCTTTACGATGTCGTTGACGGCGAGCAGGGTGATGACGCGGCCTGTCGTCCCAATCAGATCTTCGCGTTCTCGCTACAGCACCCAGTGCTCGACCGGCAATACTGGGAACCAGTGCTCAACGTCGTGCAACGCGAATTGGTCACACCGGTAGGGCTGCGTAGCTTAGCAAAGGGTCATCCAGACTATCGGAAGGTGTATTTCGGCGATCGACGCTCCCGTGACGCAGCCTATCATCAGGGAACTGTCTGGGCCTGGTTAATTGGCCCATTTATTGATGCATGGTTGAATACATACCCGGAAGATAAAGCGGGCGCTCGAAAGCTCTTGAGCAACTTTAATCAGCATATGGATGAAGCCGGATTAGGCAGCATCAGTGAAGTCTTCGATGCAGAAAGTCCTTTTGTCCCGCGCGGTTGTATTGCGCAGGCGTGGAGTGTCGCTGAAGTACTACGCTGCTGGCTAAAAACAAGCGATATGCCTGCTGAAGAGTGAACTCATCACTTTCTATAACAGGCAAAGAGGCCCATCAATCTGGACGTGGCCGTGCGGGGTGGACGGTGCCATCCAGCCGCAACGCTTCTCCGAATCCTTGAAAATCACCCTGCGAGCGATGACTCCCTGAGCGAACAGATTGCGTACGAGGAATTCATCATCGGGAACGTGTTCGTAATGCAAGGCGATTAGAAAGCGATGACGTTCGAGCTCGTTGGCATCCTGCTTTCCATACTCGGGATGAGTGATCTCCCGGTACGCGCACCGACTCCATTGCTGAGGATCAGCACGAAGCTGAGGCAGCAAACTGATCGCTTCTCGAATGATCGCAAGCACGAACTCCCTCCTGGTCGGCAACTGATTTCGCTGCCCCAACAAAGTTCACTCACCGACGGCATCAGGAGCAAGAGCAGCCTCAACTCCAGGGTGGCTCGGCTGAGTAGTGGAGTAATTTTCAGCAGCCTGCTATATCGACGCGACTAACTTTCAAAGGGTCACGCCGCATGAGCACACCGGGCAAGCTGATTGACGTCTCTGCTGAAGAACTGGACGTCGTTCTCGACCGCCTCCAACAAACACAGGCCACAGAACTCGCCATCATTGGTCCAACCTTTTGGCTGGGCAGCAATCCCAACGATTGGCCGGATGAATTCCGGGGGAAGATCGTCCATCGGTTGCGGAAGCAGGTTCCCGACGTGATCGCGCGGGTAATTCGGCACAATCAGTGGCGTGAATTGGTTCTCTGCGGTCTCAATCTAGGCGAAGGGGGCGCGAGAGCCATCGCGGAGCGGCTCACCAACCTCACTTCGCTCGACGTCGATAGTAGCAATATCGGGGAGAAGGGCGTGCAAGCCATCGCGGCGTGGCTCACCAACCTCACTTCGCTCAACGTCGGGCAGAACGACATTGGCGAGGGAAGCGCGCGAGCCGTTGCGGAGCGGCTCACCAACCTCACTTCGCTCAACGTCAGAAACAACAACATCGGCGAAGGGGGCGCGCGAGCCATCGCGGAGGAACTCACCAAGCTCACTTCACTCGACGTCGGGCGCAACAACATCGGTGTGGAGGGCGCGCGAGCCATCGCGGAGGAACTTACCAACCTCACTTCACTCAACGTCAGGAACAACAACATCGGCGCGGAGGGCGCGCGAGCGATCTCGGAGCGGCTTACCAACCTCACCTCACTCAACGTCAGGAACAACAACATCAGTGTGGAGGGCGCGCGAGCGATCTCGGAGCGGCTCGTTAACCTCACTTCACTCAACGTCGAGTACAACGGCATCGGGGAAGAGGGAACGAGAGCGATCGCAGAACGGCTCAACAACCTCACTTCGCTCATCGTCGGGAACAACGACATCGGGGAGCAGGGCGCGCGAGCAGTCGCAGTGCGGCTTAACAACTTGATTTCGCTCAACGTCGAGAACAACGACATCGGGGAGGAGGGCGCGCGAGCGATCGCGGAGCAGCTCACCAACCTCACTTCGCTCAACGTCGGGGAAAACAAGATCGGCGAGGGCGGCGCGAGAGTGATAGCGGAGCAGCTCACCAACCTCACTGCGCTCGACGTCGGGGACAATAAGATCGGCGAGGAAGGCGTGCGAGTAATCGCGGAGCGGCTCGCTAACCTCACTTCACTCGACCTTTGCTGGAACAGTCAGATTCACGACCTCAGACGGCTGGCAGAGCTACCCGCGCTCCGGTTCCTCAACGTAAGAAGCACCTCAGTTTCAGATTTGTCTCCGTTCACCGACCGCATTAAAGCCGGATGGCCAGTTCGATGGGACCACTCTTCTGGCGAGGGGCTCAATGTCCGAAACTGCCCACTTAAGACACCGCCGATTGAGATCGCATCGCAGGGACCGGAGGCGGTTCGCAACTACTTCCTCGAACGGGAGCGGCAGGGCACTGTCCGGCTCTACGAGGCCAAGGTGTTGATCATCGGGCAGGGAGGTGCCGGAAAGACGACGTTGTTGCGGCGGCTGTATCAGCCTGACTTACCAATGCCGGGGGAAGACGAGACCACACGCGGTATTGATATTCACCAGCAGGATTTTGCGGGCCACCATAACGGGCCGTTCCGTTTGAATGTGTGGGACTTCGGCGGACAGCAGATCTACCACGCCACGCATCAGTTCTTTCTCACCAAGAGTTCGCTGTATGTCCTGGTCGATGACACGCGCAAAGACGACAAGTCCATTCAGGACGAGTCCTTCAAATTCTGGCTCGAAGTGGTGGAAACGCTCAGTGAGAAGAGCCCGGTCCTGATATTTCAGAACGAGAAAGGTGGACGCAGCAAAACGCTCGATCAGCCCGGTATCAAAGGGCGATTTCCCAATGTCATCGGTGTCTACTCGGGGAACCTGGAAGACAAGCAGGCCGCTGACCAGCTTCGGCAGGCGATTCAACTGCATGTGCAACAACTGCCACATGTCGGTCAGGAGTTTCTTTCCCGTTGGCTCGAAGTCCGGACCGCCGTGGAAGCCGAAGCGCAGACGAAGCCGTTCATCTCGCAAGACGACTACTTCAAGATCTATAGCCGGCACCTGGAGTTCGATCGCACCAGGGCGCTGCACCTCAGCCGGTATCTGCACGACCTGGGTGTGTTCCTGCACTTTCAGGACGACCTGCTGCTCAAGAAGACGGTCATCCTGCAAAACCAATGGGCGACCGACGCCGTCTTCCGCGTGCTGGATGACGAGACCACCAAAAAGAACCTCGGACAATTCACGCTCGCGGATTGCTCGCGGCTGTGGCACGAAGACAAGTATGCCGACATGCACGCCGAGTTGATCGGCCTGATGAAGAAGTTCGAACTGTGCTATCAGCTCCCGGACACTCAGCCGGAACGCTGGCTCGCTCCGCAACTGTTGCCACCGTCCAAGCCCGCACTGTTCGATGGCTGGGCTCAGCCCTCGGACCTCGTTGTGAGATTCAAGTATCCGTTCCTGCCGCGCGGTCTGGTCAGCCGTCTGATGGTGCGGCAGCATCGCTTCGCCAGACAATTGGACCGGTCCTGGGCGCGTGGTGCGTTCTTCGAACACCACGGCACGGCGGTCCTGGTCGAAGAAACCCTGCGCGGCAACGAGATCGAATTCCGGGCTCGCGGTCCGGAACGCAAAGAGCTGCTCAGCGTGCTCGCGGGTGACCTCGAAGCCTTGAACGATTCGTTCGAGGGATTGCGTGGCAAGGTCGAAAAGCTGGTTCCCTGTATCTGTAGCATTTGCGCTGAGACGACGGACCCGGAAATGTATCGCCAGTCGGAACTGGTTGAGCGGCGGTCGCGCGGCAAGCGAACCATCGAGTGCCGTCGCGAGCCCTACGAAGACGTCAACGTGCTGAAGCTGCTCGACGGCATTGAAGTCGGCCAGATGCCGGACTGGGCGAAGGCACCGCCCGAGGCCGGAACGTGTGAAACCCCACTCACGGAGTCAACGACAACACGGCGCCGCTCGGTCAAGATCTTCCTGGCGTCGTCCGCTGAACTCAGAAAGGATCGCGACGAGTTCGACCTCTACTTCCGCCAGGCCAATGACTCGTATGTGAAGCAGGGACTCTACCTGCAAATTGAACGCTGGGAGACGTTCCTCGACGCTATGTCCGAAACGCGATCCCAGGACGAGTACAATCGCAAGGTGCGCGACAGCGACATTGTCCTCTGCCTCTTCAAGACGAAGGTTGGCAAGTTCACGGAAGAAGAATTCGACGTCGCTTATGGCCAGTTCAAAGCGACGGGCACGCCGAAGATCTTCACGTACTTCAAGGAGTATTCGATTTCATCAAAGTCGGCGAAGCTGGCTGATCTGAAGTCCCTGGAAGACTTCAAAGAGAAGCTCAATAAAATGGGCCATTTCTATACCAACTACAAATCACCCGAGCATCTCAAGCGACACTTCGGCGACCAACTCAAGAAGCTGTTCGAACAAGAAGCCGGGAACTAGCTTGCAGGAAGCAGGCAGGGCCAGAGATGAAATCCGGCAACACACGGAGAGTGCTGCCCACGTGGCCCGCACTCTCCGTGTGCGGGCAGCATTGGCTACTCTACCTGATACTTAATTGCGCCGTGCCATCAGCTCTTATCAAAGATTGTCCAGACGTTCGCGGTTTCGCTGAGTTCGCGGATGATGCGTTCGGCGGTTTCTTTGCGGCCTTCGTTCTGCAGACGCTGGGTGATCTCGGATTGCACTTCTTCGAAGGGACGGATGCCGCCTTCCTGCCGTTCCAGCACTTTCACTAATACCAATGCTTCGCCGGTATCAATCGGGGAACTGATACGGCCCACGGGCAGTTCAAACAGGGCCTTGTTGATTTTCTTGTTGGCGACGCTGCCTTCGTTGGTCCAGTCCCAGATACCACCTTCAGCGGCATTCGGACCGTCGGAATACGTTTTTACGACATCGCCGAAATCGGCGCCGTTCTTCAGGTCGTTGACGGCATCGTTGAGCTTGAGCTTGGCTTCGTCCTGATCCTTCCCCTTGCTGTATTTGATATGAATCTGCTGCCAGCGTGCTTTGGGGATGATCTTGAACTGCTCCTGATGTTCGTCATACCAGGCGCGCAGTTCCTTCGGTCCCAGCTTCGGAGCCTGCTTCTGCGACTGCTGGCCCATATAGAACATGGCCATTTCGCGCGTAGCAAACGCGTGCTTGTAGTTCGCCAGCGTGGTGCCTTGCTCTTCCAGCTTGCGTTCCAGTTCCACCGTTGTGCCGCAGTTCAGCTTCTGCCGCAGGCTCTCCAGTTCGTGCTCGGCCCACAGCTTGTCGAGCTGATCGTTGAGCTTCTGCAACTCCTCGCGCTTCAGCGATTCGCGCATGGCCGACACCAGCACAGCCTTCTCGATGTGCCGGGCCAGGCTCGTACGAATCAGCTTCGCGCGCAGACGGTTGAGTTCCTCGGGGGTCAGTTCCTGAGCCGCACGTTCAATCTGCGGAGCCCACGGTTCCAGCACGTCTTCGGCGAAGATCGGCACGGAGTTCACCCGAGCGACGACCGTGGCGCCGCTCAATTCAATGGCCTCGCCATTGTCGCCAGAACTCGGAGAAAACTCGGTCAGGCTGATGTCCGAATCGTCGGCCATCTTGGTGCTGGCGCGACCTTCCGGTTCGCTCGGACCTTCGGAGTCCGCCACCAGACGGCGCGGCGGCACGTTGGCTTCGGGACGTGGTTTGTTCTTCGTCAAACGCTCAACGAACGGGCTCTTCGCCCCGGAGCGGCAGCCAGCCAGCGCGATCAGCATCAGCAAGACCGCCATGCGGAGGTTCATAGTTCTGCATCCATTCAGAACAGGACCGACCCGTGTTTTGCGCAAAACACCGGCCGAAATAGCTGCAATCAGACGAAGGCGCCACGTCGGTGCAAAGCGGCAGCCCTGCCGGTTCACACCATTCCAAATGTGGCTTATACGGCTAGCCTGAAAATGGCTGCAACACCTTCTTTAGCAAGGCCACCAGAGCCAGGTGGTCCGTGGGTGCCCGATCGAGCACCAGATAGGCGCGTTGCTCCAGATCCACAATGCGTAGCCGGTTCCCCATCCGGGACTTCAGCAGGTTCATATATCGGCGGTCCGAGTACCCCATGACAACGAAATCCCCCTTCACAAAGATGTGCTTGAAGGACCAGCCACGGGCCAGAATCTGAATCTCCTGCAACTCCAGCAGCCAGCGGGCTTCTTCGGGTAAAGGGCCAAAACGGTCGCGCAGTTCGGCCTCGAAATCCCGCAGTTGCTCCAGTGTCTCCAGAGTCGCCAGTCGACGGTAAACCTCGATCTTATGCTTACCCGGCGGGACATAGTTCGACGGGAAGAACGCCGGAATCTGCAGGTTCACGTCAACATGTGTAATTTCCTTGATGGGCTCCTGCTTCATGCCCTTCACGGCGTTCTCAAGTAACTGGCAATAAAGTTCGTAGCCGACGGTCGCAATGTGCCCGCTCTGTTCGGTGCCGAGGATGTTGCCCGCGCCGCGGATTTCGAGATCCCGCATGGCGATCTTGAAGCCAGCACCGAGTTCGCTGAACTCTTCAATGGCCTTCAGCCGCTTCGCCGATTGATCGGTCAGGCTGCGGCCTTCTTCGACCAGCAGGTAGCAGTAAGCCCGGTGCTTGTACCGACCGACGCGGCCGCGGAGCTGGTGGAGATCCGCCAGTCCGTAGTTTTCGGCCTGATGAATAAAAATTGTGTTCGCGTTCGGGATGTCGACGCCGCTTTCGATGATCGTCGTGCAGACGAGCACGTCCGTCTGGCCGCGCACGAACCGCAACATGGCGCCTTCGAGTTCGTCGCCGCTCATCTGCCCATGCCCGACGTCGAACCGCGCTTCCGGGACGATCTGCTGCAGCTTCGCGACGATGTCATGAATATCGAAGATGCGATTGTGGACGAAGAAGATCTGCCCGTTGCGATTCAGCTCGCGCACGAACGCCTGTCGGATGAGATCGCCGTCCCAGCGGACGACGCGCGTCGTCACGGCCTGCCGGTCCTGAGGCGGTGTCGTCAGATTCGAGATATCGCGAATGCCCAGCAGTGACATGTGCAGCGTGCGCGGAATCGGCGTGGCGCTCAGCGTGAGCACATCGACTTCCAGCCGCAGGTGCTTCAGGCGTTCCTTGATATCAACGCCGAAACGCTGCTCCTCATCAATGACAACCAGCCCGAGGTCCTTGAACTTGACGTCTTTGGAAACCAGCCGATGCGTGCCGATGACGACATCAATCGTGCCTTCGGCCAGTTGTCGCACGGTCCTCGTCTGCTCGCCCTTCGTCTTGAAGCGCGACAGCGATTCCACCGTCACGGGGAACTCGGCCATGCGTTCGCCGAAGGTGCGATAGTGTTGCTCGGCGAGCACCGTTGTCGGCACCAGCACGGCGACCTGTCGACCGGCGGCAATCGCTTTGAACGCGGCGCGCATTGCGACTTCCGTTTTGCCATAACCGACGTCACCGCAAATCAGGCGGTCCATCGGTCGAGGTCGTTCGAGGTCGCTCTTGCAGGCGGCAATCGCGGTGACTTGATCCGGAGTCGGCTGATACGGAAACGCATCATCGAACTCTTTGATGAGCGGCGTATCGGGCGGGCAGGCAAAGCCCGGCATCGCGTTGCGTTTGGCCTGCAGCACCACCATGTCCTGAGCCAGATCCTCAACCGCCTCAGTGACGCGTTGCTTCTTCTTCTCCCACGCCGTGCCGCCGTAGAGCGACAGTTCGGGGCCGGTCTTGCCGCCGCCCACGTACTTCTGCACGAGCTGTATCAACGTCGCGGGCACGAACAGGCGGACGTTGTTGCGGAATTCGAGTTCCAGATGTTCTTCCATCTGATCCTGGCTGCGCATCACGGTCATGCCATGAAACCGCGCGATGCCATAACTCAGATGCACGACATAATCGCCATCGCTCAGTTCCAGGAAGCTGTCGAGAGCGCGGGTCTCCCACTTGCGAGCTTTACCCGAGCGACGCACTTCATGCCGGTTGAAGAGTTCATTGTCACCAATGACGACCAGGCCTTGCGGCACCAGTCGGAACCCGCGTGCGACTCGCCCGATGCACAGCGTGACCCGCTTTGACAGTGTCGGGTCCGCCTGCTGAAAGATCTCCTTGAGTCGTGCCTGTTCGGCCTCGTTGTGACACGCGATGAGCACTCGTTCGTTTTTGCCGAGCACATCCGCCAGCTCATTCAGAACTTCAGCCCGCGCGCCGGAGAAGCGTTCAACGGACTCGACCTGCAAATGACATTGATACCGCCCGCCACCCGCAGCCAGCGGCGAGATCGTGACGAGCGGCCGCTGCTGGCAGCGTTCCAGCACCGAGTTCACGCTGAACAACCCGCGCGGATCGCGCAGCCGCTCGAGGTAGTGACGACCTTCCGACGTGATGTCCTGCAAATCAATCAGCGTGACCCACGATTGCGCGGGCAACAGATCCGCGAAGCAGGTTGAGCCGAGGGGGTTCTTTGAGTCCCGTTGACCATCACTTGCCCCCCTCGCCCCGGTATTCCGGGGAGAGGGGCTGGGGG
>JAKFWA010000047.1 GCA_021732995.1 Planctomycetaceae bacterium
GAGCCTGATTCCCCTGAATCAAGCTCAGGGGAATCAGGCTCAGGGGAATCAGGCTCAGGGGAATCAGGCTCAGGGGAATCAAGCTCAGGGGAATCAGGCTCAGGGGAATCAAGCTCAGGGGAATCAAGCTCAGGGGAATCAAGCTCAGGGGAATCAGGCTCAGGGGGAGAAACAGCAGGGGGAGAAACCGCAGGGAGAACAAGCCCAAGCTCAGCAGGATCAACCGCAACAGCCTCTCGAGAATCAGGCACCGCCTGAAGCACCTGAGCCCAGTAGCTCTGATTGGTCTCCGTCGGCCAAGACGATCTTCACCTGGCTGGTTTATGGAGCCGCAGCGGCGGCAGGCCTCTATTTTGCGATTCGCAACTGGTCCAGGATTCGAGCCTTCTTCGAGAGCCTTTGGCGTGACTTGCTGAATATGTTTGGACGCAAGACATCTGTTGCCGGGGTTGATGAAGAAGTTGCGATTGCGACAATCGCTGGTCGTCCGTTTGCGGACTATCCCAACCCGTTTCGCAGTGGGCGAGCCAATCAAGCTTCGAACACGGATTTGATCCGCTACACGTTCGACGCACTCGGAGCTTGGGCCACCGACAATAACTTGGCACGTTCGCTGGATCAGACGCCGATTGAGTTCGGCCAATTCCTGCTGTCGAAAAAGGTGGCTTTTGCGGCTGACGCGAATGAACTCGCTCAGCTTTATGCCCGAGTGGCCTATGCCAGTCACAACCCGTCGGACGACTGCCGAGAACTTCTGCAGCGCCTCTGGCAACGCATGCGATGATCTCGCTCGAAGACGCATCCGGAGCCGTCATGACCAACTGGAAGCAGCACTCGGAGCGTCCAGAAATGGTTTCACGCGAAGGCGCGGAGTCGCGAAGAAGATCTGACCTTCGCGTCTTGGCGCCTTCGCGTGTTCCTGTTTCTGATCGTTACGGACGGACGGGCCGCACTTCCCATTGCTCGCCGAAGAAGTCGGCGGCGACGATCTTGCCGGGCCACAGCGGGTTGGGCTTCGTCTTCAAGTCAACGATCGCCCAATCGGGCAGCTTGGGGACTTGCCGGGCGTTGTTGAGATACGCGAACTCACGGAACGTGAAGCCGCTGTTGAGTACCACATAACGCTTTGGGTTCAGTGGGTTCGGATAGATCATTACCGGTGCATGGTCAGTGGCGGGGAACGACTGAGTGCCGACCGAAACTGCGGAGTCAGTCCACTTCACCGGCAGTTGATCGGCGAGACGCTTCAGCACGGCGTTGCTGGTCGCATCACCGAAGATCACGAGATTTGCCGACTTGATGTCGTCGTCCGTGATCGCGGTGTCGTCTTTGACAATCGCATCGCCGCGATAGTGCTTGCGCCAATGTTCGACGCAGTGCGTGAACTCAGATCGCGTCCACTTCTCGACCAATTCGTGCTTAGCAGTCCCCGTCGGCTTCACGACGATGAACGCATCCATGAAGGCATCGTCGATCGGGCCTTGCAGGTCGTGCTGCTTCCTCAGGCCGGCTGCTGGTGCTCCGAGCTTCCAAGCGTCTTTGTCACGCACCAACTCCGCGGTCCACGAGACTTCGGTGCTGGGACGGTCGCCTCCCAGGGCCGCGCCATCGATCTCGATGGTGACTGGCGCGGTCGCGAGGAAGGGGCTCGTGCCGGGTGCGAAGTCGAGTTTCAGTCCGGTCACATTCTTCGTCTGCAACGCGATCTTGTTACCGGTGATCTCGCCATGCACGCGGGCCTGCTCCCAATGCTCACCCATACCGGTCACCGTCAGCCAGTGCATGCGGTTGTACTTCAAGGTGTAGGTAACGAAGTTCAAGACGCTGGGGGTGGTCCGACGTCCCGCGCGGGCGATGCTGTCGAGCTTGTCATCAATAATCTTCTTCGATTCTGGGTGAATCGCGTGCTTGGTGTTGGGGCCGATGACATGCGTCAGCTTGAGACCTTCCTTCTGCAGGTATTGCTCCATGATGTCGGCAGCTTGCTTCTGACTGTCCTGATCGCCGCTGTAGGCCACCGTCGGCAGATGGAAGAGGTTCATCGCAGAGTCAGTGCAGTCGTAGTAGTGCCACAACTTGCGTTCAAACCATGTTGGCGCCAGCGTCTCTTTCTGAAAGACCTTCAGAAAGTCCGGGGTCTCAGAGAATCCTGCACCGGGATTGGCTGCGAACCAGCGATCCGGGTAATGCACCGCGAACTGCCAGCACGCGGCACCACCCATCGAAAAGCCGCGGACGGCGATCTTGTCTAAGTTAATGCGGTAGAACTGCTTCGCATGGTCCAGTGCTTCGAGCGAATCGACTTCGCCCGCGAACTTGTTGGCGTTGCAGTAGCGCCCGTAGGGGTGCAGCACGATGGTGTTCGTCGGATTGATCGGACCGAGCTGAGTCATCCGCTGCTGGATGAAGGCAGACTCGCTCAACGTCTCACCGCGACCGTGGAACCAGAAGTCCATCCGATGTTCTTCAACGCCATCGAAGCTGTAGGTCGGCGGAATGACGAGACCATAAGGCTGAGCGGTCTTATCGATGCGCGACCGATAGCCACGCACGACGAGTCCCGATTGACGCAACCAGGGAGCGTTACCCTTCAGCAAATGCTCGGAGCGTTCGATGCCCTGATCCATCACCTGCAGCGCGATCTTGGCGGCTTGGTCAGGCTTCTCGGTGGGATAGAACTCGCGATGAGCGAGGCCATCACGGAGGGCTCTTTGGTAGATCTCAACGTCAGGCAGCAGTGACTGAATCCGCGCGTCTTTCGAGCCGCGCAGCGTTGTCAGATTGGCTTCGATCTTCTTCAGACCGGCTTCCAGCTTCTCCTGATCGGCCGGTGCCAGTTGGGCTCCGGCGGGGGGAACGGCGCGGACTGTTTCCGGAATGTTATCTGCCGGACCATCAGCCCAAGCCAGAGGTGTTCCGCACGCCACCAGCAACACGCACAGACTGCGACGCAGCATCATTCGCCCTCGTGTGATGAGAAGTCTGGATCATCAAGCCACACGTTTCAAAACGGCGAGTGCTTCAACGTCGCGAGGGCAACTGACGCTGTCTCAGTTCAACAGGATCGTAGCGACCTTGTTGGCCAGTTCCGTCGTCCAGGTTGGGAACATGCCCAACAGGAGCACTGGCACAGTAATCAACAGAGCATAGTTGCTAATCGCAGTCGGGATCTGCACTGGGCGAGCGCCCTCAGCCCGTGGCTTGATGAACATGGCTCGCAGAATCTGGATGTAGTAGACGAGACTGAAGACGGTGTTGATGCCACCGATGGCCAGCATGACCCACATGAACCAGTGAATCTTGCCGCTGACGAACAGCGTCGAGAAGATCACCAGCTTGCCCCAGAAACCACCCAACGGCGGCAGCCCCACCAGACTGAAGACGCAGGCCATCATGCAGACGCACAACACAGGCGCTTCGTAGGCGACGCCGTTGAAGTCTTCGATCTTCTCGCTGAAGGTCTGGTTGCGCAGTAACGCGGTTATTGCGAAGGCACCCAGATTCATGAACAGATAGACGAACAGATAGAACAGCAAGCCTTCCAGGCAGCGAGCTGCTTCAGCGCGGTAGTCCATGCCTTCGATTGAGCGGCCACCGGCCAGGATCACGATCATCGCGGACACGGCCATCAGCATGTAGCCGGCGTGAGCGATCGTCGAATAAGCCAGCAGACGCTTGATGTTGGTTTGCGAGTACGCGGCCAGATTTCCGAAGGTCACCGTGATCGCCGCAATGGCACCAATCGCGATACCCAAGCCGGTGAAGACTTCAGCGGCAACTTGATTGGCACCGCCGACGAACGCGTAAACGAACCGCACGAGCAGTCCGAATGCCGCTGCCTTTGAAGCGACTGACAGGAAGCCAGCAACTTCAGCCGAGGCACCTTCGAAGGCGTCCGGGCACCAGAAGTGGAACGGCACGATCGACAATTTGAAGGCCAACCCGACGAGTACCATCAGGATCGCGAGGATTACGGTGCGTGAGGTGGCATCGGAGATACCGCTGCCCGATCCGAGGATCGTCGCGAGGTGTGTGGAAACTTCCGGGATGGCGACGGTACCGAGCACGCCAGCCAGGAGACTCAAGCCGTACAGCATGACGCCGGCAGCACCAGCGCCGTACACAACGTACTTAAGAGCTGCTTCGCTGCTCTGCTTGCGACCCTTCAGGAAGCCCACCATGACGTAGCTGGGAACGCTCGTCATCTCGATACCGATGAAGAACATCAGCAGATTGTTGGCTTGTGCCATCAACAGCATGCCGATCGTCGAGCCCAGCAGCAGCGTATAGAAGTCAGGGGCGTCTTCACGATCAGGAATACCGGTCAGCACGGTCAACGCAACCACGAGCACCAGGAACAGAGCCAGCAGCGAACGCAGGAAGGCACCGAACGCATCGAACATCAGCAGTCCGCTGAAGAACGGCTCGGCGTGAGTATCTCCATTGAGCAATCCCAAGAGCTGAGATCCGGCGAGGCCCAGCGAAGTGATGGTGCCGAGGAGCACCGCCACGTAAGTCGGAATCCAGCGATCCAGCGACAGCAGACGCAGCAACAGCAACGACACGATTGTTGCGCACAACACCAGCTCGGGGGCGAAGTGACACAGTGACGTGTTCTGCGTCTCTTTGACCAACTGCTCGAGGAGATTACCAAAAGAACTCATAAGAGTGCGTTCTGCAATAAAGTGCGCTTCAACGAGAATTGACCGACAGACTCACGCGGGAAGATTTATTGAAGAGCTTGAGTGACCGCCGTGGCAGCGTCCGCTGGAGCTGCCTTCTGAAGCGAATCCACCAGTCCCTGGAGCGTGGGATTCATGGCATCGAAGACGATGGCGGGATAAACACCGAGGACAATCGCCGTAATTAGCAGAGTGAATGCCACGAAGGCTTCACGCGCGTTGAAAGGCATGTGGTCGATTTCTTCGGAGTGCGGGCCTTTGTATTCGGCTCCGAGGTAAACCCGCTGCAGCGTCCACAGGATGTAGGCCGCAGTGAGAATCACGCCCGAGGCTGCGATGATGGCCAGCAACGGCGAGAAGTTCCAAGTGCTGATGACGACAGCCACTTCACCGATGAAGCCGCACAAGCCCGGCAGTCCCAAGCCCGCGAAGAAGATGCCTGCGGCCAGACCGGAATACAGTGGCATGCGATTGGCCAAGCCACCGAACTCGTTGAGGTTACGATGGTGGACGCGGTCATAAATCACGCCCACCATAAAGAACATGCCGGCCGACGACACGCCGTGAGCGATCATCTGGAACATGGCACCGCTCATGCCCTGCAGCCAAAAGTCGGTTCCATTGTGCTCATTGATCTTCCAGACAGCCATACCCAAGACCACGTAACCCATGTGGCTGACGGAGCTGTAAGCGACCAGACGCTTGAAGTCGGTTTGAGCCAGCGCGGCGAAGGCTCCGTAGATGATGCTGAAGACGCCAATCCCCACGAGCGTGTAGGCCGCGGCTTGAGCGCCCAGCGGGCACAGCGGAAACGCGATTCGCAGGATGCCGTAGCCACCCATCTTCAGGAGGACGCCAGCCAGGATCATGGAGATCGGCGTTGGAGCCTCGACGTGAGCGTCAGGCAACCAGGTATGGAACGGGAAGCTCGGAACCTTGATCGCGAAACCGATAAACAACAGGACGAACGCGATCACTTGAGTGGTGTAGTCAAACGTGTGTCCATCCTGAGCCAACTCCGCCAGTTTGATCAGGCTGAATTCGCGACCGCTGCCGAAGTAGAACATCAGCATGGCGATCAGCATCAACACCGATCCGGCCAGGGTATACAGGAAGAACTTGATCGCCGCGTATTCGCGACGAGGACCACCCCAGATGCCGATCAGGAAGTACATCGGCAGCAGCATCACTTCCCAGAACACATAGAACAGGAAGAAGTCGAGCGCCAGGAAGGTGCCCAACATGCCGGTTTCGAGCAGCAGGAAGAGCATGAAGTAGCCCTTGTGAAGCTTGTTGATGCTCCAGGAAGCCAATGCTGCCAGCACGCAGACGAAGCCGGTCAGCACGACCAGCGGCAAGCTGATGCCGTCGTATCCAAGGCGATAGTGAATGTTCCAATCCGGGATCCACGGCTTGGAGACGCCCTCAGCGACGGGTTGAATCGTCGCGATCGACGAGTCGAAACTGCCGGCGCCGAGCCACAGGTTCAGCGTCATCGCGAAGACGAGCACCGTGATGGCGACCGTGAACATTCGCATCGCGTCGACGGCTTTGCTCGGGAACGCCACAAGGATCAACGCTCCGAGCGCGGGCAGAAAGATCAGGGCTGACAAGAAGCAGAGAGGATCCATAGTTATCCGCTAACCGTAATGAAGTGGTTTCCGCGACCAACGAAGAGTCGATATCAAGCCTTGGGCAGGAGTGCGAACAGCACTGCGAACAAGGCCACCACGCTGACTGCAATGAACATGACGTACTGACGGATCTGGCCGGTCTGGAAGACTCGCAAACTGTACCCGAAGCGTCGTGTGGTGTTGCCGACAAGGTTGACGATGCCATCCACGAAGCCTTCGTCAAACTTACGGTCGATGGCTGACACGATCACGGTGGACTTCGCCGCACCGTGCAGGATGCCGTCCAGAATCAGACGATCGAAGCCGGTCGCCCAGCGGGCAACGGCGTGCGAAGGCCGAATGAACAGCGCTTCGTAGAGGTCGTCGAAGTACCACTTCTCGACCAGGAAGTTGTGCAGACCAGGGAACTGGTTCTTGATGTTCTCCGGCTTCACGACCGGCTTGCAGTACAGCAGGAACGCGGTCAGCGTGCCGAGGCTCGCGGCCAGCAGAGCGACGACCCCAGCTGTGGAATGCACGGCGTGAATGTCGTCATGCGATGGCAGAGTGACTTGAGCGACGCCCGATGCTGGAACCCCTTCGGCCAAGCCAACCGGCTCGCTCAGCGAGATCATCTTGAAGAGCTGACCATGCTCGCCACCAATCGCACAGCCTGCGGCCAGCACAGACAGGACCAGCAGAGGGACGAACATGACCTTCGGAACTTCGTGGGCGTGCTCGTAAACATGTTCATCGCGAGGTGTTCCTGTGAAGGTATAGAACCACAGACGGAACATGTAGAACGCGGTGATGCCAGCGGTGACCAGCGGCGTCATGAAGAGCAGAAAGTGCACCGGATTGTGTTGGGTGTAAGCCAAGGCGGTTGCGACGATCGCATCCTTCGAGTGGTAACCGCTGAAGGCGATCGGGGTGCCTGGAATTGCCAACCCTGCGATAGCGATGACGCCGACCAGCATCGTGAGAGCCGTGATCGGCATCTTCTTGAACAGGCCACCCATCTTGGGCATCTCTTGTTCGTGGTGGCAGCCGTAGATCACGGCACCGGACGCGAGGAACATCAGAGATTTGAAGAACGCGTGAGTGATCAGGTGGAACAAGCCCGCAGCCCAGCCACCCAAACCGATCGCCAACATCATGTAGCCGAGCTGGCTAATGGTGGAGTAAGCCAACACCTTCTTAATGTCCGTGGCAACAACGGCAATGGTCGCTGCGACGAACAAGGTGATACAGCCGGTGTAAGCAATCGCCAGCAGGACTTCGGAAGTAAAGACCGGGAAGAAACGTGCGGCCAGATAAACACCGGCCGCGACCATCGTGGCCGAGTGCACCAGTGCCGAAACGGGCGTCGGTCCTTCCATCGCGTCTGGCAACCAGGTCTGCAGCGGGAACTGAGCACTCTTGCCGATACATCCACCGAACACACCCAAACCGGCCACAACCAGCAGCATGTAGGGGATGGTGCGGCGCTTCGTGGACTCGCCTTGCGGGGCGACCCAGTGGCCATGCTCATTAGAAGTGTGCAGGGCGACGGTTTCGTGAGTGTCGTCTGTGTAAGTCAGCTCACCTTCAGCGGTGCGAACCATCTCGAACAGACCCGGCTTCATCGTCTCACCGCTCTTGTATTCGGTGAAGTTGAAGGTGCCGCAGTAGGTCCACAGGATCATCAGGCCGATAATGAAGCCAAAGTCGCCCACACGGTTGACGATGAATGCTTTGTTGGCCGCAACGTTGGCTGACTTACGTTCGGTATAGAAACCGATCAGCAGGAAGCTACAGATACCAACCAGTTCCCAGAACACGAAGACCTGGAAAATGTTGCCGGCAATCACCAGTCCCAGCATCGCGAAGCAGAACAGCGACAGGAACGAGAAGAAACGGTAGAAGCGACCGAGTCGATGCACGTGGTGCCCGTGCGAGTCGTGAGCATGATGGTCGACGTACTCGATGGTGAGTTCGTCTGACATATACCCGACCGCAAACACATGAATGCACGTGGCGATGAACGTCACCATGCAGAACATCAGCAGCGTGAGGCTGTCGATGTAGTAATCGAGAGACAGTTCCAGATTGCCGAATTTGGCGAGGGTGTAGAACTTGCCTGAGTACGCCAGCGGCACGGCCGATTTGTTTTCCGCGTGGTGATCGTGACCGACTTCTTTGGGGTTATCCAACACGCTGGCGTGACCATCATGGCTCTCGTGCTCTGCGAACACCGCCCAATTTGTTTCAGTGCCCCAGCGACAGAACGCGTAGCTGCTGAAAAGGAAGCCCGTACCGATACACGCAATGGCCAGCAGCGCAGCCTTCCTGCTCAGCCGGTTCCATTGACCAAAGCCGTTCATCACTTCGATGACGAAGCCTACAAGTGGCAGCAGCCAGGCGATCGACAGGTATGTGGCTAGTTCTGGTCCGAGACTATCCATAGTTGCCTAACAGCAGGTTCTGTAAGTGGCGAGAAATCAAACGAACAAACTCTAACCGTGGAGTTCATCGCCACGATCAACGTCAATCGAGAGATGGCAGTTATAGAAGTTCATGGCAATTGCGAGTGCTACTGCGGCTTCGGCAGCGGCCAGCACGATCACGAAGATCGCAGCAACCTGGCCATCCAAAGCCAACGGTGAGTAGCGAGAGAACGCCACGAAGTTGAGGTTCGCACCGTTGAGTACGAGTTCTACTCCAATCAGCACACCGATCGCGTTGCGTTTGGTCGTCATGCAGATGACCCCGCAGACGAACAACACGGCACCGACCCAGAGGAGTGAATTAAGGCTGACCGCTTCCATCGATAAACTCGTCAGGTATTTGATCGCAGGTTACGACGCTGTTATTGATTTTCCACCACGCGGCGTTTGGTTCGAGCCAGATAGGCCGCACCAATCAACACCACGAGCAGGTGGACGGAAACAATTTCAAACGGCAGCAAGTAGCCGCCAGCGCCGGGCTTGTCAGGTCGCACGCCCATCAAGGCTAGTGCCAGAGGGCGAGTGGTCATGCCATGCGAGAGGTCCTGCTGCTGTTGACCTTGCCTGGCAGGCTCAGCGGCTGCCAGCTTCTGGCTGTTGGCTGCCCAATCAACGCCACCGATCGTGAAGGCCACGATTGCCAGGAACAACACGCCAATACCGGCGGCCAGAAAGCCGTCAGCAGGAGACGTTCGCAATTGGTGACTCGGTGAGCTGGACGTCAGCATGATACCGAAAATCAACAGCACCACGGTGCCGCCGACATATACCATCAATTGGGTCGCTCCGACGAAATCGGCACCCAGCAGAAAGTACAGAACAGCCACCGAAGCGAGGCAGAGAATCAAGCTGGCTGCCATCCGCGATACGTTCTGACACAGCACGACGGAGATTGCTCCGCCGCAGGCGAGAATTGCGAACAGCCAAAAGAGTGCGACACTCATTCCGCGACCCCCTTCGACGCCACCGATTGCGTTGAGTCCGGACGGTCGGTGTTCTGAGAAATGCTTGTGCGATCACCGAGTGGTTTCGTCGGTGTGAGCTGCGGCCGACCGAGGGTTTGGGCCAGAGCGAGCGGATAGATCGTCGCTGCCAGGAACAGGGCACACGCGATCGGAATCAAATACTTCAGGCAGGTTTCCATCACCTGGTCGATGCGGATACGAGGCAGTGTCCATCGCACCCAGATCTGCACGAGAACGAGCTTTGAAGCCTTCATGGTGAAGATCAATGCCCCAAGCAGATTGCCGAGCAAGCCTTGGCCATTTTCCTTCAGTCCGTGAACGATGCCGAAGCCGTCATCCCAACCACCGAGGAACAGCGAAACTGCAATTCCGCTGACGAGGAACATCGAAGCGTATTCAGCGAGGAAGAAGAACGACCAGCGCATGCCGCTGTATTCGGTCAAGAAGCCGGCAACCAGTTCGCTTTCCGCCTCGGCGAGGTCGAAGGGGGCTCGTTTGCAGCTTGCCGTCGCACAGACGAAGTAACAGATGAAGGCCAGCCATCCGACTGGATGGAAGAAGAACCAATTGAAGAAGGGTGGAATTCCCGTCGCACGAAAATCAGCAAAGCTCCCGACTTGCAGCCGCACGACTTCATTCAGGTCCAGTGTGCCTGCCAAGACGATCGGAATCAAAGCACAGATGCCCATCGGGATTTCGTAGCTCACCATCTGGGCCGATTCACGCATGGCGCCGAACAAGGCCCATTTGGAACCGCTGGAATAACCAGCCAGAATCACGCCGATGACTTCCAAGGCCAGCAATCCGAGGATCAGGAATAGGCCGACATCGACGCCGACCGCTGCCCAGCCGTCTGAAAACGGCAGGAACATGTAAGCGAGGAAGGACGCGACGACCACAACCGTGGGGGCCGCAAAGAACAAGGCTTTATCGGCAGCGGAAGGGGCTAAGTCTTCCTTTTGAATCAGTTTAAGTCCGTCAGCCAGTGACTGCAGCCAGCCGAATCGTCCGCCGGTGCGGGTGGGGCCCAAGCGGTCTTGAATTCGTCCGGAAACCTTGCGTTCGGCCCAGATGAAAACGCCCGCTGGCAGGCCGAAAACGGCTCCGATCAGCAGCGTGTGGATAATCGCGAGGGGCACGGGCCCCAATTGGATTGAGGTGAGCGCGTTGAAGAGGTCTGGTAGCGACGTAGAATTAAGTAGCTGAGCTAGCCACGATTCAGCTGACAAGAGCTGCATCACAGATCCTTCCGAGGTGTCACCCTGGCACTTAAGGCGACTCGACGAGCAAGCCAAGAACGTCCCAGCAGAGTCGAAACTGCGAGCGACGCACGACTCGTTTGTGAGGTCATGAGGCGGGAAAAGCCCCCTCAAGAACACATCGGTCGAACTATTACAAAGCCCGTATTGGCCTTCAAGCGACCGCGCAGCCGAAATCGACGAGGACGTGCTCCCAGCGCTGTATGTTCTCGCTGTTGAGAACGGTAGAACTTCTGCTGAGTGCCGAGATTTCCACTGAGGGTCTCATGATGCGGCGTCTCATGGCCGCTCAAAGCTGGGGTGACCTTGAGATCGAGAGTTAAGGTTTCCCCTCGCAGAAACTGCAGGGGACTGAGCAGCCCGCTGCGGTTGTCCGCGACGCAGGTCGCCGAGTTCGGTCGGGCTTGGGGCAAAAGGTAGCGCACCGACGCATCGCATCGGCGCCAATTTTGAAGTTTTCGCGAAGTTCCTACGCCCGTATCCGGCTTGAATTTCCATCGCTTGATGGGACCGTTGGCGGGCTTTCCATCGCAGGTTCCTACTTGACACTTTGCGGCACCGACGTATCATCGCCAACCGCACGTCTGCCCCACATCTTGGGCTTTTTGATGGCCGACACACTAGAGTTAGTGTTGTGAGGCCCGGCCGTTTGCCGATGGATTGGACCAGCTTCGGGCATGTTAGTTGCCCCGGTTGTGAGACTTAAGGAGCGATGTTTCCGGCCCGTTGTTACCGCTGCGGCTTCAGTTCGCTGAGTCGCGAATGCGTTCGGTAGCCGTCCCAGTTGAACGACGCAAAGACTCTCGAAAACTCATCTCAATTAAACAACTCCCAGCGTTAACCGAGGGGAAGTTGCGCCTTGCGCCTGACGCAGATCAGCATTACGCCGGTCTGCCTATATTTTGGTGTTGGACCTCTGACTTAGGAGCTGTGCATGATGCACCGTGGCAAAGGATTCTTCGAGGACGAAGATCAGTATGGCGTCCAGGACGGACATCAGGGCACTGTCGTTTCAGAAGCTACTCCGATGCACGTGGAGCCTTGTTTCTGTCCAGTTGGCGTCGATCCCTTCGATACGGTCGAATGGGAGCCTCGCACTGCCGCCATTAAGGACGAGAACGGGAAGGTTCTGTTTGAGCAAGAGGGCTGCCTGGTTCCGAAAGACTGGAGCGCGTTGGCGACTAATGTGGTCGTCAGCAAGTATTTCTACGGTGAGCACAAGACTCCCGAGCGCGAGAGCAGCGTCCAGCAGGTGATTCACCGCGTCGCTCGCACCATCGCCGACTGGGGCACCGCCGACGGTTACTTCGCCAGCAAAGAAGACGGCGAAAACTTCTATCGCGAACTTGCCTGGTTGTGTCTGCATCAGTACGGATCGTTCAATTCGCCCGTCTTGTTCAACGTCGGCCTCTATCATCAGTACGGGGTTAAGGGCTCGCGCGGCAACTACCGCTATGACGTTGAGACCCGCTCGATCCGTCGCCCGGACACTCCCTACGAATATCCCCAAGCTTCGGCCTGCTTCATTCAGTCGGTCGAAGACAATATGGAAGACATCATGCGTCTCGCCCGTAGCGAGGCCATGCTGTTCAAGTTCGGTTCGGGCACCGGTACCGACCTGTCGACGATCCGCAGCTCAAAGGAAAAACTCTCCGGTGGCGGAACTCCTTCGGGGCCGCTTTCGTTCATGCGCGTCTATGACCAGATTGCCGCCGTCGTGAAGTCGGGCGGCAAGACCCGTCGCGCGGCCAAGATGCAGAGTCTGAAGGACTGGCATCCGGACATTCTGGAATTCATCCAGTGCAAGCAGAAGGAAGAGAAGAAAGCTCGCGTGCTGATTGACAGCGGCGAATACGACTCCAATTTCAACGGCGAAGCCTACAGCTCGATCATGTTCCAGAATGCGAATCTGTCGGTTCGCATTTCGGATGACTTCATGAAGTCGTTCCTCGATGGAACCAAATGGAAGACTCGCTGGGTCACTGATCCGGCGAAGGCCGGTCCGGAGTACGATGCCCGCTTCATGATGCGCGAGATGGCCACCGGGACGTGGATGTGCGGCGATCCGGGCGTCCAATATGAGACGACCATCAATCGCTGGCACACCTGCAAGAACACCGGGCCGATCAATGCATCGAATCCGTGCTCGGAATACATGTTCCTGGACGACACGGCCTGCAACCTGTCGAGCATCAACCTGCGGAAGCTGCAGCTCGAAGACGGCACGTTCGACGTCGAGCGTTTCCGCCGCGCGGCTTCGATCTTCATCACGGCTCAGGAAATTCTGGTCGATCACGCCAGCTATCCGACGCCAGCCATCGCCGAGAACAGTCACTTGTTCCGTCCGCTGGGCTTGGGCTATGCCAACCTCGGCAGCCTGCTGATGTCGATGGGCATTCCTTACGACAGCGACGCAGGTCGTGGGATCGCCGGTGCGTTGACTGCCTTGCTGACTGGTCAGGCTTACCTGACCTCCAGCCGCATCGCGGGTCATCTGGAACCGTTCGCGGGTTACAAGGAGAATCGCGATTCGATGCTCGGCGTGATGGAGATGCATCGCGAAGCAACGGAGAAGATTCACCCGGCGTGCCCCGAATACCTGCGCAAGGCCGCTCGCCAGGTGTGGGACGACTGTTGTGCATCCGGCCGCCGTTACGGTTACCGCAACGCTCAGGCGACGGTGTTGGCTCCGACCGGCACGATTGCGTTCATGATGGACTGCGACACGACGGGCATCGAACCGGACATCGCGCTCATCAAGTACAAGCAACTGGCTGGCGGCGGCATGATGAAGATCGTGAACCGCACGGTGCCTCTGGCGTTGAAGTCACTCGGCTACAACGAAGAGCAGGTTCGCAACATCATCAGTTACCTCGATAAAGAAGAGACGATCGAAGGTGCTCCGCAACTGAAGGCCGAGCACTTGCCGGTCTTCGATTGTGCGTTCAAGGCGGCCAAGGGAACGCGGACGATCGCCTGGCGAGCACACGTGACGATGATGGCGGCAGCTCAGCCGTTCTTGTCGGGTGCGATCTCCAAGACGGTCAACATGCCGGCCGACTCAACGGTCGAAGATGTTGAGAACGCTTACCTCGAAGGTTGGAAGCTGGGGCTGAAGGCTCTGGCCATCTACCGCGACGGTTCGAAGCAGAGCCAGCCGCTGGCGACGACCAAGGAAAGCGATCGCAAGAAGAAGGGCGAAGTCATCGTTCAGTCGGGACCTGTGCGTCGCCGCTTGCCGACGACTCGCCAGTCTTTGACGCACAAGTTCTCGGTCTCCGGCCACGATGGCTACATCACTGTTGGTCTCTATGAGGATGGTTCGCCCGGCGAACTGTTCATCACGATGGCCAAGGAAGGTTCGACGATCGGCGGTCTGATGGACACCATCGGCACGCTGACTTCGATGGCCTTGCAGTACGGTGTGCCTCTGGACGCGGTCGTAACCAAGTTCAGCCACATGCGGTTCGAACCCGCTGGCTGGACCGGCAACCCGGACATTCCGAATGCAAAGAGCGTGGTGGATTACATCTACCGTTGGCTGGGCATTCAGTTCCTGCCGGGCTTCCGCGAGAAGAACACGCCGAACGGTCACAGCCATAACGGAAAGTCTCACGCTCCGGCGGTTGAGACCAAGGTGGATTCGCCGAAGAAGCTGTCGGATGAAGTGGCTGGCATGATCAACACTCACCTGAAGAAGCCCGCTGAAGCCAGCGTGCAAGACGCGAACCTCGACGGTCCCGCGATTCGCAGCCAGCAGTTCGCCCAGTTCCAACTGGACGCTCCGGCTTGCGATAGTTGCGGAGCGATCACCGTTCGCAACGGTAACTGCTACCTGTGTCATAACTGCGGTGCCAGCATGGGCTGCAGCTAGTGGATGATTCGAAGTAGGCCGGACATCCTGTCCGGACTACTTCAGAATGGTTGCGGATTAGATTTTCGACGAGCCACGGTCTTATGATCGTGGCTCGTTTTGTTTAGTGCACCAACGCGATGGCGATCAGCAGGAATGCACGATGAGAAGTGAGCTGCTTACAGAGTCGAACTCTGATCTTTGCGTCGGGAGGGCGAGGCTCCTGCCGAGCCGCATGTGCGAATCAGTCTCGTTACCGGCGTCCGGCTCGGCAGGAGCCTCGCCCTCCCGATTATGGTTTTGGCCAGTTACCAAGGTGCTGCTCAGTAACTGGATTCTGCTTGGGTGCTTGCTCTGTGGCTGGAGTTTTGGAACTCTGGCCAATGCCGAGGATAAACCGGCGGAGCCTACTGCGGTGAAGTATCGAGTCACCGGCTTGTTCTCTCCCGATCGCGAGCCCGATCTCAAGCAGGTCATGGAAGAGTTGCCGGAGGTGACTCTGGTCAGCGTCGACTTCAAGACATCGGAAGCGACTTTTCGTTTTGTGTCGGCGAACGCGTTTCCCGGTGCCAAGCCCGAGCAGATCGTGGAACGCTTCGACAATCGCCTGCGAACGATTTCACGGTCGACCTTCGGCATCATGCCGCTGTGCACCATTCCGCGCGACAAGTTGAAGTTCGTCGAGATCCCGGTGCAGGGGCTGGACTGCAAAGGCTGCGGACTGGCGGCTTATGAGGCGGTCTACAAGTTGGAAGGCGTCGAACAGGCGACAGCCAGTTTTAAGAACGGTCTGGTGACGGCGTGGATTGATCCCAAGAAGACCGATCAAGCCAAGCTCGAGGACTCGCTCAAGAAACGCAACGTGACGCTGGGTTCTCGTTAGGACATGCTGTGTTTTGGCCGGATCAATCGAATTCGGCGGTGTTCCGAGTTCATCGCCGTGAGACGCCCGCAAACGACTAACAATTGCTACCCT
>JAKFWA010000060.1 GCA_021732995.1 Planctomycetaceae bacterium
GCAATACCGGGGCGAGGGGAGAGATTTCGCGCAATCGTTGGCTCGAGTGCCGGCCAGCCTCGTCGCATCGAATTCTTTGATGAAACAGCTCGCGCAGGTCGATCTGAGGGGCGACTGGTAGACCAAATCTCCGAGACCCCTAAACTTCTGTTTTGAGGGCTCGGAGCTGTTTGCCGGGTTCCTGTTCGTCGTCCGCAACTGCCGCAGATCCAATGACCGAATCGCTTCAAATTCCAGTGCTTGATTGCCGTCAACAGAATGCCCGCGAGGCTCTTGATCGCCTGCGCGACAAGCTCAGCCCGCGCGGCGACATCGTTTCCGAAGCGGGCCGCAAACGGACGATCGAACTCTTCGGAGAACCGCTGGCTCCGCAACAAGTCGTCGAACGCATCTGCCGTGATGTGCAAACGCGCGGGCTGACGGCACTGCTCGAATACACGGCGAAACTGGATCGCAAGGAACTCGACGCGAAGAGTATGAAGGTCTCGCTCGACGAATTACGAGACGCGCACTCCAAGGCCGATCCAGAATACCTCGCGACGCTGCGCCGCATTCGAGCCAACATCGTCGAGTTTCAATCAGCGTTGTTGTCGCAGACCGTGCGTGTGGTGCGCGAACAAGGCCCCGCACGGGTTGAACTGCGGCAGCGATATGTACCGCTCAAACGCGTTGGCATCTGCATTCCCGGCGGGGCAGCCGCCTATCCTTCAACGCTGTTAATGACGGCTGTGCCTGCTCAGGTAGCGGGTGTGAAGGAGATCGCGGTGGTTGTGCCCCCATCAGCGTTTGGTGGCTACAACGTCGATCTGCTGGCTGCGTGCCACGAATTGGGTGTCACCGAGGTGTACCGCGTTGGCGGGGCTCAAGCCGTCGCGGCTCTGGCATATGGAGTCGAAGGCATTGAACGAGTCGACAAGATCGTCGGCCCCGGCAGTATTTTTGTCGCGCTCGCCAAGCGGTTCGTCTTCGGGGAAGTCGACATCGACAGCATCGCCGGTCCCAGCGAAGTTGTTTTGCTGGCCGATGAAACTGCTAATGCCGAGTTCGTCGCGAGCGACCTGATCTCTCAAGCCGAGCACAGCCCTGGTTCGGGCGTGCTGATCACGTGGCATGAACCGTTGATCGCTCAAGTGCAACAGGCTCTTGCCAGGCAAGTCGCGAAGCTGCCGCGCGGTGATCTGGCTACCGTGAGCCTCAACGAATACGGCGCGCTGATTCTTGCTCGCAACAAGGACGAAGCCGTGGAACTCACAGATCTGATGGCCGCCGAGCACCTGCATATCTCGACGGCAGATCCCGAAGCCATGTTGTCACGCATTCAAAATGCCGGCGCGATCTTCATGGGACATCACACGCCGGTGGCTCTTGGAGATTACGTGGCGGGTCCGTCGCACGTTCTGCCGACGGGAGGCACTGCCCGCTTTGCCAACGGCCTGTGCGCGAACGATTTCCTGAAGCGTTCGTCGGTGATCTGGTACAACGAGGCCGCTCTAGCTGCTACGGCGGATGACGTTCGGCTGATGGCCGCGAAGGAAGGACTGACCGCGCACAGCGCGAGCGTTGATGTCCGGCTGGACTGACACAGTCGTATGTTCGAACGACGTTCACTTCGCGTGTCCAGATCAGACGGCAGGCCCCATGAAAAGCACATTCCGCGGTGTATTCCTGACGTCCGAAGATCCGGCTTGTACTGCGCGGTTCTATCAGGACATCGCCGGGCTTGAACTCGAAGTCGTGGGTCGAGAAGGTGCCTATCAATACTGGAAGATCGATCGGGACGGGGTGCAACTTGCCCTCCATGATGCGAAGGCATTTTCGCCATACACGTTTCCAGTTTGGGCGGAGTCCAATGTCACGCACATGTACTTCAAGATCCACAGCATCGCAGGCTTCCTGGCGCACCTGACTGCTCATGGCGTCGAGCCCTGCGACTGCGATGATGTCGTCGTCACAGTGCAGGATCCAGACGGGCGGAAGGTCATGTTTGGCACTGCGTAAGCACTTCGAGTTCGCGTTTGGGAACGACCAGTCAATACTTCATGGGAGCTGCGCGTCGTGCCTCTGTCGTTGCCAGTCATCCCGATGACGATGGCCGAATTCTCAGCGATGCCGCACCAGCTTGGCTGGAAGCATGAGTATTGGGACGGTGCTGCGCGGCTGTCGCCGAAGGCCTCCGCGGTGGTCGAGTTCCGTCGAGCGATCGTCCGGCCAGTGACCGTCGCTGCAAGTGACAGCATTCTCATTCGATCAATTCAGCCGTTCGATGCGGATGCACTCGCCAAGTTATTTGAGTCGGCGTTTGAAAGCGCGATCGAGTTTGCCGGGTACTCAACCGAGATGCTGCGGGAGCGCGCTGAGGAAAGTATGGCCGAGTTCTTTGCACCCGATCACGAACCCGATGCGGCGCGTCGTGCACAACAGCCAAAGGCGTGGGCGAACGCCTCGTTTGTTGCTGAGGTGGCGGGTCAACTCGTCGGCGCGGCGATGATCCGCAAGCTCCGAGTTGGCCCCATCCTTGAGCCTGTCTTCATCGCTCCTGACTGGCAACGGCGGGGCATCGGGGCGCTCTTGTTGGACGCCACACTCAAGGCATTGAATTCCGTCAACGCAGAGAAGTCGGACGAAGCTGCGGTTGATTTCCTATACAGCCGGTGTCATCTGGGCAACCCGGCGAGTCTTGCCTGGCACATCCGTCACGGGTTTGAAGAGATCCCGAATCTGCCGACTGCTCAACATCGCTGGCAGCATTATCTGCAACAGGCGCATGCGCTGCGGCAGCAGGGCAATGTAGCTGCTGCCGCAACCGCGCAGGCAGAGGCCGATCGCCTCGCCGGGCAAGTCGCCGACCTTGAAGCAAGCCAAGACCCATCGGCGTGGGGGCTGTTGTCGAGCTAAAACAAGCCCACAGCGGAGGTCTGTGCGGCGAGGTCCGTCGTGAGGTTTTATGACCACATTGAGGCTCGGAAACGGCCCGACGACTCGAAAGTCGGCGCGACTTCTGAAATCATTTGAACGGCACTCAACCACGGACTGGCGAGTCATTCAGTTCCGGGGATCGCACCCGCACGACGTCGCTCTGGATCCCGCTCACGTATTTGAGGAATTCCTACTATGGACAATGTATCGCGTCGTGGTTTTCTGCGGGCTGGCGGCGTTGTTGCGGCAGCTTCGACTCTGGCTTTGCCCACCGCTCCGGCGAGTGCTGCCGGATCGAACGGTCGGTTGCGAATCGGTTTCATCGGCCCCGGCGGTCGCGGTTATGGAGCGCACGTGAAGTCGCTCTGCAAACTCAACACGGACGGTGCCAAGATCGATCTGGTCGCCGCCGCCGACGTCTATGAAGTTCACCGCGACCGTGCCGTGGACACGATCAAGAAAGAGACCGGTTTCGACGCCAAGGGCTATGTCGACTACCGCGACATGCTGGCGAAGGAGAAGCTCGACGCCGTCTGCATCGGCACTCCGGACCACTGGCACGCCAAGCAAACGATCGACTCGATGAATGCCGGCTGCCACGTCTACTGCGAAAAGCCGATGACCCACACGGTCGAAGAGGCTTTGGAAGTCGTGGCCGCCTGGAAGAAGACCGGCAAGTGCATGCAGGTTGGCGTGCAATCAACCAGCTTGCCGTGCTGGAATCAGGTACGCGGGCTGCTGCAGGACGGGAAGCTCGGCAAGGTTATGATGTTCCAGACCGAGTACTTCCGCAATTCGGCGATGGGTCAGTGGCGCTACTACAAGCTCGACGAAAAAATGACGCCCAAGACCATCAATTGGGACTTGTGGCTCGGCACGAAGGAAGGCCTTTCTCCGGCGCGGCCGTTCGATCGCGAAGTCTACGCTCAATGGCGTCGCTTCTGGGATTTTGGTTCCGGCATGTACACGGACCTCTTCGTGCATCGCACGACGGTCATGCTGAAGGCCACCGGCCTGCGCTTCCCCGGCCGAGTCGTCGGCGCGGGCGGTATCTACCTGGAATACGACGGACGTGACGTTCCGGACGTCGCCACAGTCGTTGCGGACTTCCCGGAAGGCGTGCAGGGACTGGTCAGCTCGACGATGTGCAATCAGGAATCGCGCATCCAGCAACTGATTCGCGGGCACTACGGCTCGTTCGTCTTCGGCAACGGTGAAGACTTTGATTCGTTCGAGTTCATTCCCGAACGGTCGCAGGTCACGAAGTCGAAGCTCAACAACGAGACCATCAAAGTTGAGAAGCTCAAGGACTCGACCTACACGCACTTCGCTAACTGGATCAGTGCGATGGAGGCCGACAAGCCGGAGCTGTGCAACAACACGCCCGACTTGGGTGCCGCCGCCATTGCAGTCGTGAATCTCGGCGCCAAGAGCTACCGCTTCGGCAAGGTGTTTCATTTTGACCGCGAGAAGATGGCTGTGGCCGATGCTGACTCAAGCTGGTCCAAGCAGTGGGAGCAGCGGTCGCACGCTCGGGGTAAGCCAAACCAGATTCCCGGCTGGAAGGGTGGCGATTACGGCAGTTTGCTCGATGAACCTGACTACATGTCGCTGGCCGGCCCGTGGGTCAATGGCCAGCCGCCGAAAGGCCGCGACGCTGCGGGAGGCTAATCGCGAGGAAACCGAAGGTTTCTGAATTGAAACAGAAGGTCGCAAGGAACGTGAAGAGCCTAACCGAAGTGGTTGGTCTCTTCGTCGAGCTTGCGACCTCTTGTTTTTTGCGGCGTGAGTTCATTGCGGGATGACCCGAATGAGAAGGTACTGATTCGAGTTGATACTCAATGCCCATGCGAGCAGAAGACGTCTGGTTTCAGCTTTGTTGGAACTGAAACCGACGTCTTCTGCTCGCGGTAAGTTCAGACGTGGAGCGGTCAGTGATAGTTAGACGCGTCCGAAGTTGACTCGGCCATAGAACCCGAACAGTTGGTTCGGAGTCACAGTCACCAGGCCGTCGTTGCGGTTCGCATCGTTGCCCGCACCGTCGAAGCCCCAGGGGTTGCGGAGCACGATTCCGGTGATCACTCCAGCGGCGTTTCGGACGATCGAAGTCACCGAGTACATGTGGTTGTTCACGAGCGAAGTCCCGTTGGCCGCCGTTGTGCGAGCGGTCAGGACGCCGACCGTGACAGCTTCCATCCGACCCAGGCGAGCAGCGATGTCATTCGCCAGAGCGATTGCACTGCCATAGCTGAAGATGTCTCGCTCACCAGCACTGGCGGAACCGAAGGCACGGTTCACGTCCACCGACCAGCCACCTTCCATGGAAGCCATCGTGTTCGCTCCGGTACGGAAGTGAGCGTAAGCCTTCTCGACCACCGCCACCCACATGCTGTTCTGAGCACCCAGTTGAGCGTAAGCCGGAGTCGTACTCGTGGTTGAAGTCACCGCCAGGTCGTTGTCGACTCGGTAGAACCGACCACCCAGGGCGACGCCGTAGGTGCCGTCATCGAAGTCGACCACGTTTTGACGCAGAGTGTTCGGTGAATCGTTCGAGATCGCCGACAGACCCGCCAGTAACCAGCAGTCACCGACGTCGCCTTGTCGAATATCGGTGGGCCGAGGTCCGGCTTGAGAGAACAGCGGATTGTTCGTGAAGGACTTATAGGTGTGGTTGCTCAAGGCTCGCGGATCGGCGATGCGGTCACCGTCGAGCGTCCGATCGGCACCATTCGCGAAGCCGGTCAGGTTCTGCACCTTGTCTTCCAGAGAAGCTGCGAAGACGCGATCAATCACCGAAGCGTTCTTATCCACCCAGATCGCATCGCGACCAGCACCGCCTTCGGTGTAGTCGCTGGTGCCACCGTCAACCGCGATCAGAACGTCATCGCCATTCTGGCCCCACAGCGAGTCAGTGCCTTCGCGGCCATTCAGGTGATCGTTGCCGTCACCACCGACCAGTTGATCGTTGCCACCCATGCCCAGCAGGATGTCATCACCAGCATTGCCGAAGATGGTGTCGTTGCCATTGAAGCCCTTCAGGGTGTCATTGCCCAAGCCCCCGTCCATGTAGTCATTCGCCGAATAGCCTTCGACATAGTCATTGCCAGCACCTGTGAAGGCTCGGATCGGCATGGTGCTGATCCAATTCACGAAGGTGTCGTTGCCGTTGCCGCCCTGAAATTCGACACCTCGAACCTGGCTCGCGGCGTAGTTCCAAGTGCGTGTTGTGCCGACTTCAGAGACAGTCACGTTCGAGCCGTTCTGTCGCACGGCGACGTTCGTCGAAGCATTGTCCGTCCGGACAACCAGCGTCGCACCGTTCATCCACAGTTGCGACACGGACTTGAGTTCTCGCGACTCCAACGCCTCAGCGGCGCGGGTGTGCTGGCGAGCGTTTCTCTTCGTGGCCTTAAAGAACTTGTTGAGCAAAGAAATCATGATACACCTCAATTTGGGTCAGGAGTGAGTGAAGACAATTTCCACGCAGAAGAAGTGCCGCGTGGGAGCAAGCGGAGCCCATCACCATCCCGTAGGCGTCATGCGGTTGGGGTAGAATGCGGCTGCAAAGAGCGATGGTTGATCACGTTCATCACCGCCGGACCGAGGCCGAGTCGTGAGCCGCAGACCTCGTCCGGGTCTGCGTTTGGGCGTCGTTCGTGTCCGTCGTAACCATCACCAGGGAGAACGAAGCCCGCGAAAAACTCTTCCCGAAAATGTTTCAGATTTTCTGAGACGCCTTGCTGGCGACGTCCGATCGAGTTCGCAGACGGCAATGACTGTGGGGCGAAGTAACGTCGCAAGTCGCCGCGGCACGGATCTGGAAGTGGAACTGAATGCCGTGCTGTGGCCATACTGGTGGCGGCGTTTTTCCCCCTGGCAGCGGAGACTTCGTCATGTTGCGAGTTCTCAGTGGCACACAGCAGGTTTGTGACGGCGTTTCACGGCGTGAAGCCTTGCGGGTGGGCGGTCTGTCTCTATTCGGCGGACTGACTTTGCCGTCTGTACTGCGAGCGAAGGAATCCGACCTGAGCCGCCATACGCATCCGGCCAAGGCGAAGTCGGTCGTTCTGATCAACCTGTTTGGCGGGCCGCCACATCAGGACATGGTGGACCTGAAGCCACACGCTCCAGCGAATATCCGGGGTGAGTTCTCACCAATCGCGACCACCGTGCCGGGCATCGATATCGGCGATCTGCTGCCGAAGACGGCGGTGATCATGGACCGCTGCACGCTGATTCGCACGTATTCGCACCGGTACAACAGCCATAATCCGTACAACGTCCTGACGGGTTTTGATCTCGGGAATGACCGGGAGAACTACTTCGCCAAGCGGTCAGATCATCCCAGCGTCGGGTCCGTCTGCCAGTACATGGATATCGGTCCGCACGACGTGCCGCGGTATGTGACCATGCCCGCGTTTCCGGGGTACTCGCAGGCATTGCGACGAGCTGGCCCTTACGGCGGGTATCTCGGCAGTCAGTACGACCCGCTGTTCACGATTTGTTCGCCTGAGTTCGCTCGCAAGTCCGCCAACTTCTACGACCCCGTCACGGCGGGCGGGCAGCCGGTGCTGCCATCGCTCGACGAACTGCCCAACGTGACGGCCGATCGACTGGATCGCCGCAAGAACTTGCTGCAGCAGTTTGATGAGCAATTGCGGCAGATCGACGCTTCCCGCACAACCAATGTGATGACGGCGTTTCAACGGAAAGTCTTCGAACTTTTGACTTCTCCGAAGACGCGAGCTGCGTTTGATCTCAACCAGGAACCGGCTTCAACGCGGGACAACTACGGTCGGAACCTGTGGGGTTCGAGCATGCTGATTGCTCGCCGCCTCGTGGAAGCTGGTACCACGTTCGTGACCGTGAATTGGGAAGCCGAGAACAGCGGTCACTGGGACTTGCACGAGAACAACTTTGGGATGTGCCGGGCTCAGTGCCCGCAACTGGATGCCATGTTCTCGACGTTCGTTCTGGACCTCGACCAGCGCGGCCTGCTGGATTCCACGCTGGTCGTGCTGATGGGTGAAATGGGACGCACGCCACGCGTGAACGGCAAGGCGGGCCGCGATCACTGGCCTCAATGCGGCTTCGTCCTGCTGGCCGGCGGCGGCACCAAACGCGGCTTTTTGCTGGGCAAGACGGACTCGGAAGCCGCCTATCCGATCGACCGCCCCGTTTCGGCAGGCGATATGGTCGCGACGATCTATCAGCTCGTCGGCATTGATCCGCACCTGATGGTGCCTGACCTGACTTCCCGGCCAATCCACATCTCGCACGGCGGCGAGCCGGTGTGGGAAATTCTGGTTTGACCGGGACGATCCCGGCGGCACGCGGATTTCACAGGAGTCCTGACTTGCCGCTGCCTTCACGGATTGGCACTATATTGCGTGAAGGTTTGCTGAAGAGAAGCGTTGAAGTGCTGAGATGTCTCAAGCACGGCAGCGTCGTTTGCTCCAGAGAATCAGTCTGCGGCGCCAGCGAGGGTTAGTCCTTCGGGAAGCCTCGTTCGCGCCGCAGACCGCCGTCGACAGAGCAGCATTCTCGCGCGGGTTCACGGTGCGGACTGTGACCATATCTGACGAGGTGTCCGCGCAGGCAAGCCTATGCATCGCCACGAGCGCGGCATTGCGCCGTCCTTCTGGCCCGGTTCGTCGTGACAGCTCCGGCTGTCGTGGCGCGCCGTGATGAGAACATAGGCCGTTGACATGTCAGATGCGCTCATCTCCTCACAGCGGGAGTTTGAAGACTTCTGCGATGAGGTGCGCGACGCCGGAATTGTGGCGTACGACACCGAATTCATCTCGGAAAACAGCTACCGACCGAAGCTTTGCCTGGTGCAGTTGGCGACGCCCGAACGCGCCGTCGCGGTGGACCCTTTCGAGGTCAATCTCGCGACCTGGTGGGACATCATGCTGGATGGTGACACCACCGTCGTGGTGCATTCCGGCAAAGAAGAAACCCGTTTTTGCCTGACGCACACGGCTCAGCGGCCGAAGAAACTGGTCGATGTGCAGATCGCCGAAGGCCTGCGTGGCAGCAGTTTTCCGCTGAGTTACGAGCGATTGATCTCCCGCGTGCTCGGCAAATCCGTTCAGTCGACGGAAACGCGAACCGACTGGCAACGTCGGCCGCTGACCGAACGTCAGATTGAATATGCGCTCGACGATGTCCGCTACATGATCCCCTGCTGGCAGAAGCAGGAAGCGTGGCTCGAAAAACAGGGACGGCTGCACTGGGCGCACGACGAATTCGAGCGGTTGATCGACGAGATGGAAGCTGAACGCTCCGACGACTCCTGGACGCGATTGTCCGGCATTCGACGCCTGTCATCTCGACAACTGGCAGTCGCAAAAGAGCTGTTTTCGTGGCGGGACAAAGAAGGCGCCGACCGCAACCAACCGGTGCGCCGCATCCTGCGAGATGACCTGCTGATCGACCTTGCCCGCAGGCAACCACAGTCCGAAGAAGAACTCTTCAATTCGCGCGATATGAATCGGCAGGGGCTCCGTCGCGTCGCCGCCGACATCATCGATTGCGTGCAACGAGCGCTCTCGCTGCCCAAGAACCAGTTGCCAAAGCCGTTCGAAGCACCAGATTCGTCTACTGAAGAACCGGTTCTGTGCAAAATTCTAGCGATTGCTCTCGCCAACCGCTGTGCGGAACTGGACCTCTCGCACGGACTGGTGGGCTCAAACGGCGACCTGCGAAACCTCGTCCGCTGGTATTCGAACAAGTGCCCGGAAGACGCTCGGCCACGACTGATGCGCGGCTGGCGGGCGGAAGTCTGCGGCGACCTGCTCCGCGACGTCATCGACGGCAAGATCAGCCTGCGAGTCGCCGATCCCAACTCCGAATACCCGTTGGTTTTCGAGCGAGTCGGCAAAACGGCGAAATAAGCCCTGCAAAAAGAATCACGCCAGATTGACTCCCCACCGAATGTGGTCAATCTGGCGTGTTTCTGTTTGGCTCATTGCACTCCGAATCGTGTCGCGGCCACCCATCCAGGCAGCAACGGCAGAACCGGTAGCAAAGTTGACGCATGAAGACAGGCTTCAGGCGTTTGGACGTCATGAGAGTGACGAATTCCCAGACGGCCTCCCTGCATTGCTACATAAAGTAATCTCCGGGACGCGACAGAATCGGTCGACCACATGGCCGAACGGCCCGATAGCTTTCAAGCAGGCGCAGTGCCAGATTCTCTGACCTTCCTAGATTTCACGTCCAGACGGCTAATTTACAGATTTCATAAAGACCTTTCGCCGAGATGGCAGACGCCGGTCTTCGGGGCGATCGATGTCAGAGTGACGACAACCGCCGTCAGAGCTTGGTCAGCCAATCTGGGCGACCACTGAGACCCCGTTCAGGAGATACGCGGCCCGTAGAGGACCTCACACTCGTTCGAACCGGGCGGACACAGAACCAGACCCCCTCGTGCGTCGTTGACTCGCACCACGCAGTCTGGCTGACCTTTGGCGGCTCGATCGAGGATTGCCTCCAGCGCCTGCACGGCGGCCACAACCTGCCGGTCGGAAGCAAGATCGTTGTAGGAAAGCTTCCGCATCTGCGCGAGCCGTTCAGCCCGTCCGGACGATGAGCCCGCGAACTCGACGAACGCCACTTCGCGGACGAACCTTTCAATCACTTCGATGCCGTAGCCGCGCTGCGAACGCTCGCCCCACGGTTCGACGAATGTGCCGTTGTAGTGAGTGTTGATGGTCGTCTTGAGCTTGGTCGGAGTCTGTCCTTCCACGGTCAATTCAACGCCGCGCTTCCGCGAGTGCCCATTCCACACGCCGTTATCGAAGCGGAACTGCACTTCCTGTTCGACGTAGCCGGGGAAGTTGTCCGGAGTGACCCAGGACGTATGAATATCGAACGCGGCTTCGCGGCCATCGTCGTATTCGTAAACCATCCGCATCTGAGTGCTGTCCCAGGTTGGGCCGTCCTTCGGCCCCACAATGCCGCGCTGGCCGGATGCCATCACAGTCTTCAGTTTGCCGCTGAATGTGAAGTCGATCAGTTTAATGTAGTGCACCGCGACGTACGTGCCGGGATTGCGACCGGTGATCCATTCAGAGAACTGGGCACCCGAAATCTGTTTGGGTTCCAGTAGTGAGCAGTAACCGTTGTTGACGTGCTTCAAGACGTTGTCGTGCACCAGCGTCCGCAACTTCTTGTGATCGGGGTCGAGCAACTTGTGATAGACGACTTTGGCCAGCAGCCCCTTGCGGTCGGCCAGCGCGACGAGTTGATCAAGTTCCTGCAGTGTCAGCACGGAGGGCTTTTCGACGAGCAGGTGAGCGCCGGCTTCGAGCAGAACCTTCGACGCCGCGAAGTGCCGGTCATCAGGTGTCGCGACACACCCGAAGTGTACGCCGGATTGAGCCAACTGGTCCGCTGCCTGGTCACCGACAAAGTTCTGGAAGCGATGAATGCGGTCTCCGGCGGATTGAGCGTAGACCTCGGCCCGCTTGCCCGTTTTGGTTGCCACGCCTGCGAGTTGCACATCGATATCGCCGAAGCCTCGGTCATAGACGCCAGCCGTCTTCGCCTTCTCAAAGAATGGTCGATAGGTCTCGTCAAAGATCATGCCCATGCCGACCATGCCGGCGCGGAGTTGCTGTGCCATGAAAGCGTCCTCGGTTGAGATCTGAAGTGAGCACCTCGGCGCACAGTGTGAGGTTGCCGCGTCGATCCGCAACCGACCGGGGGCCTGCCGGGAGTGATCGGTTCAGGTCATCCAGAGATTCAGCAGAATGACGCCGCTCGATAGCCGCTGGATCGCTGTGTTCTTATGGTGCGTCGCAAGATGTTGGCGGAGCCGGGTCATCCGGCGTTTTGACGAGTGCAGAAGGAGCGAATTCATGAACCGCGCGCTGTTGCTGGCAGTCACCGTGTTCTTAATTGGCAAAGGATTCGTGATGGCCGCTGAGCCTCGCATTGAGTACTCAAAGACCAAGACCGTCAACCACGTGGATGAGTATCACGGCGTGAAGGTCGAAGATCCGTATCGCTGGCTCGAAGACGACGTTCGCAAGTCGAAAGACGTGGCCGACTGGGTCGAAGCCAAGAACAAGGAAACCTTCGGCTTCCTGGAAAAGATTCCGCAACGCGAAGCGATCAAGAAGCGCCTGACGGAACTCTGGGACTTTGAACGTTTTGGCGCGCCGTCCAAACACGGTGGACGTTACTACTACTCCTACAACTCGGGCCTGCAGAACCAGGACGTCTTGTACGTGCAGGACTCGCTGAAAACTCCCGCCCGCGTGTTGATGGACCCGAACACGTTCTCGAAGGACGGCACTGTCGCGCTGGCGGGTACGTCCTTCAGTGATGATGGCAAGTACGTCGCTTATGGCGTGGCCGAAGCCGGCTCCGACTGGGCCAAGTGGAAGATCATGGAGATCGCCACTGGCAAAACGCTCGATGACGAATTGAAGTGGATCAAGTTCAACTCGCCGAGCTGGACTCAAGACGGCAAAGGCTTCTTCTATGCCCGCTATCCGGAACCGACTGCCGAGTTTCAGGGGCTCAACCTGAACCAGAAGGTGTACTTCCACCGCGTGGGCACACCGCAGGCTGAGGATGAACTGATCTACGAACGCCCGGATGAACCCAAATGGGGCTTCGGCTCCGAGGTCACCGAGGACGGCAACTATCTGATAGTCACGATCTGGAAGGGCACCGATGATAAGTATCGCGTGATCTACAAGGACCTGACCAAGCCGGATTCGAAGCCCGTCGATCTGGTCTCCACGTTCGACAACGAAATGACGTTCATCGGCAACGAAGGTCCGGTGTTCTTCTTTCAGACAGACTTGAACGCGACTCGCCGCCGGGTGATCGCGGTGGATACTCGCAAGCCGGAACCGGCGAACTGGAAAGAGTTGATTCCGCAGACGGCGGAAACACTGAAGAGTGTTAGCCTCGTCGGTCAGTCGTTCGTGGCGAACTATCTCAAGGACGCCAAGACTCAGATTGTGATGCACTCGCTGGACGGCGCACGCATCCGTGAAGTGGAACTGCCCGGCATTGGCACGGCTTCAGGCTTCGGCGGCAAAAAGACGGACGCCGAAACATTCTATTCGTTCACCAGCTTCGCCACGCCGCCCACCGTGTTCCGTTACGACTTCTCAACGGGCCGCAGCACGTTGTTCCGCCAAGCGAAGGTGAAGTTCAACCCGGCCGACTTTGAAGTCAAGCAGGTCTTCTACAAGAGCAAAGACGGCACGCGCGTCCCGATGTTCCTCGTGCACAAGCAGGGCCTGAAGCTCGACGGCCAGAACCCGACGCTGCTGTACGGCTACGGCGGCTTCACCATCGCGTTGACCCCGGCGTTCTCGATCAGCCGTCTGGCATGGGTGGAGATGGGCGGCGTGCTGGCGGTCGCCAACCTGCGTGGCGGCGGCGAGTACGGTGAGGACTGGCATCAGGGCGGCACGAAGCTCAACAAGCAGAATGTCTTTGATGACTTCATCTCGGCGGCGGAGTGGCTCATCTCGAGCAAGTACACATCAACGCCGAAGCTGGCGATTCAAGGCGGCAGCAATGGCGGCCTGCTGGTCGGAGCGTGCATGACTCAACGCCCGGATCTGTTCGGAGCCTGCCTCCCGGCCGTCGGCGTGATGGACATGCTGCGGTTCCACAAGTTCACCGCCGGTCGCTTCTGGGTTGATGACTACGGCTCAGCCGACAACGCGGATGAGTTCCAGGCGCTGCTGAAGTATTCGCCCTATCACAACATCAAGCCGGGCACGAAATTCCCGGCAACGATGGTCACCACCGCCGACACCGACGACCGTGTAGTGCCCGGTCACAGCTTCAAGTTCGCCGCGCGACTGCAGGCGTTGCAGTCTGGCGACGCTCCGACGCTGATCCGCATTGAAACGCGAGCCGGTCACGGTGCAGGCAAGCCAACGGCCAAGATCATCGAAGAGGTCGCCGATCTGTGGGGCTTCCTCGTCAAAGTGCTCGACATGAAATGAGTCTGACGAAGAGGATCGCGACTCGAACCTGAAAGCTCCGCGGCTTGTCGTCCTCGTTCCCCCGGCACTTCGGGGGAAGATTGCCCGCAGAGGTACCCATGCCTTTGCGATTCGGCGATGATAGGCTGTCAGGAAGCGGCGAGGTGTGGGCTGACGCTCGCGTGAGTCGCGTGTTCGTAGCAGTATGGAATTTGGAATGTCGACGGCGTCAGTAGCATCAACAACGGCTGAGTCATCTGTGGTACGAGAAGGCCGGTTCACGCCTGCCGAAGTGAGTTTTTTTGAGCAGCATGGCTATGTGGTCGCGCGTGGCTTCGCGGACGGTGAGTGGCTGGACCGCATGCGTATGGTGACGCTGGAGCATCTGCAGCGTGAATTGCCGCCCGTCGAATTCGAAGCAGATGTCCGCTACCCCGGTGCTCCCGACACACTGGATTCTGTCGGTGGTCGCACGGTCCGACGTTTGAAACAGGCTCATGCCCGCGACATCGTCTTCACGGAATGGATCACTCATCCCACCGTGGTCAGTCTGCTGCAGCAGTTACTCGGTGGCCGCGTGGTCATGCCGCTGGCTCATCACAACTGCATCATGACCAAGCAGCCTGAATTCAGCAGCGAAACCGGCTGGCATCAGGACGTGCGCTACTGGTCCTTCACCCGCCCGGACCTCGTGAGTGCCTGGCTGGCACTCGGTGCCGAACGCCCGCAGAACGGGTGCCTGTGGGTCATCCCCGGCTCGCACCGCATGAACCTCGAACGTTTTCGTTTTGACGATGCACTCTTCTTCCGCACGGACCTGGCGGACAATCAGCCGATCCTGGCGACGAAGATTCCCGTCGAGCTGAACCCCGGCGACGTGCTGTTCTTCCACGCTCGCACCTTGCACTCGGCGTCCCGCAACGAAACCAGCGCGACGAAATACTCGGTCGTCTTCACGTTCCGCCGAGACGACAATCCCCCGCTCAAAAACTCCCGCTCCGCCGCCGCTGCCGAGTTGATACTGCCTGAAGCGTGACCGATTCTCCGGCTCCGTTCCGAAGAGGAACATGCGATGTCCGCCGATGTGCCGAACTTCGAGCCTGCTAAACGCACACTGTTGCAGCGCATCGCTGCGTGGTGGATGCGTCCAAAGATCGTGCTCGCGTGTGTGACATTGCTGGTCGTCATCGCCGCGCCAGTCGGGTATCGCGGCTATTGCATCAGCCTCGTCCCACTGATTGACGAACCCTTTGATGTTCAGGGTTTGTTGGGACGCGAAGTTCCCGACGAAGACAACGCTCGCGATGACTATCGAGCGGCCAATAAGGCAATCGTCTCATGTCCTCCAGGAGCCGAAGGCGACATCGAGTCCGGGATTCAAGCGGTCCAGCGCCATGGTTGGAGTCATGCCTCGTCATCAACAATCAAATGGCTCGAGGACAATCAGCCCGCGCTTGAACACTGGCGGCGAGGAGCATCGAAGCGTGATCTCCAGACCTTTCGAATGGCACAGGCAGGGCTGTTGTTCTCTTCAGAGCCCACGTCTGAAGACCTTCGATTCGATGGCAGCAATCTTCGAGCATTCGCCGACTTGAACTGTCTCGATGCCGCGCGGCTTCTCTCTGAGAAGAAACCGAAGGATGCCTGGAACAGCCTGCTCGTGAATCTCAAAGTGGCTCGCCATATCTCTGGTCCATTGTCGATTACAGATACGGACGACTGGAATGCCGGGCGGTGCATCAACCTTGCTTCGTATGCGCAATGGGCTCGGGATCCGGAAGTTGATACTGTACAACTACGACGGGCGTTGCAAGACCTTCAACAGGAAGAGAGCCTTCGTGACAATCCGGCAGTCGGCAGCATGCAGATGTTCTATATGGCGTTTGTTGACATGGTAGCAGCGGAAGGGCTGAGGGAATTCTCAGA
>JAKFWA010000075.1 GCA_021732995.1 Planctomycetaceae bacterium
GCCCCTGATGACGCATCGTACACAGATCGACCTCGCCCGTGTGGCACGCCCTGACCAGCGGGAAGGGCGTGGCCATTGCGCCCCAAAGTCCACGCCCATCGCTTCGCTCTGAGCGTGCCACCCGCCCGAGGAAGTTACAGCATCAACATCTCACAGCACCGCACCGCGACTCCGGTAGAGCGAATACAGTCAGCCGCGCGGCACGACGTCGCCGAGAATCGTTGACATTTGCCGAGGAATTATGCAGAACACTCGCAGCATCTGCCAGCTTACGTCAGGCAGAATAGTTTTATGGAATAGCCGTCAGGTGATAACAGTGATCGCGCACTCTCAGCACAACTTGATACTGGTACTTGTGGCGATACTCTGCCTTGGCTGTAATCAGGCAGACGATACGCCCTCAAGTCCCGTCGCACAAGAAATTGTGCCTCAAGACACTCCCGCGGCTCCTGGCACAATCGCTATCACGTTTACCGGAGACGAAATACAATTACACGGAAAACGGCTCCCTTGGCCATTTACTCGACAGCAACTAATAGAGGCGATTGGGAAGCCGGATCGCATCGTCGATAGGACCAATATCAATGTCATCTCTGTTTGGGATGCGGCAGGCATACTGGCGTACTGCAAGCCAGGAAAGGATCAAGTTAACAGCCTCGCGGTGGAATACGTCGCTGAAGGTTTTGACTTCAGCCCGAAGCAATTATTCAAGGGACGCATTCAGCTCCCCACAGGCAGCATCACCCCCGACGCAACGCAGAAGTCACTTCAGGATGCGGGTCTCATCCAGGATCCCGAAATCCCGCTCATGTTTGTGATGGAAACGCCCCAATGCACCATCATTGCAGAATACATCGATTCCCTGCAGGGAGTATCATTCGGCGTGACAGATTAACTACCAGCGATTTTCGAAGCTGCCTGACAATCCTTCGCACTGAAGCCGCAGGCAATTTGAGTTCTGAAATCAACGTCGTTCTCCGCGGCCCGGTGAATGGCGGCATTGTACAGGCCAGAGAGACGTATCATGCCAGCTTGTGTCATCGTTTATTGCACACAGCCGATGATTGACGGCGGTGGTTACGTCCACTTGTAACGCGGGTCGAGCCCCTGATGACGCATCGTACACAGATCGACCTCGCCCGGGTGGCACGCCCTGACCAGCGGGAAGGGCGTGGCCATTGCGCCCCAAAGGCCACGCCCATCGCTTCGTTCTGAGCGTGCCACCCGTCCGCACCTCCGAATTGAGTAATAATTCCTGAAGGTGGATCGAACCCCTGATGACTCATCGTGCACAGATCGACCTCGCGCAGCTCACGGATCGCCTGCTGAAATCTCGCGAGCGGCCGAAGCGGCAGTATCTGATTGAACGCATTGGCCGGATCTGGGGTCAGGAGTATGCGTCTGCGCGCTGTTTAATGCGTCACGGGACGACGCCTCACCTGCATGCGAGTCCGACGCCCGAATCGATCGCGGCCGTGGCGTCGTTCGCTCGTGATCAACGGCTTTATGTCCGGATCGCGGTGATTGTGGCCCTACGTCAGAAAGCTGTACCTGACAGTGAATCGACTCCCGCGCTGGTTCAAATGCTGGCAGACGATCATCCGGTGATTCGCGTGAATGCCGCTCGCGCCCTGAGCGTTGCTGCCCGTCAATCGCTTTCACCAGACCTGCTGACGGCGGCGCTCACGGATACGACCTGGACCGTGCGGTGGTTCATCGCCGGGTCGCTGGCGTCCACCGCTCAGTCCGCTCGAGGCTGGGAAACGCTCCGCGCAGCGGTGCCTGCCAGCAACTCCAGCCTGGCCGAGTGGCTGCGTCATTGCTCCGCGTATCGCGATCGCCTGGCAGCCGACGACGAATTGATCTCCGAGATTTGCGCCCGCATCCAGACACTCCCCGAGCAAGATTATACCCGCCGTGAAATAGTCACCGAGCTGAATCAACTACTCGCAGGTCCGAGACCGCGATGAAATGATATCAAATAACACGAGACCGCGACGCAGGGGCCGTTGTGCCCGGCACAACCAGCGTCTCCAACGAACACCGATCCTGGAGTGCTCCGGCTTGACGGAGCCCTCCATTCTTGGCGGCACGGCAGCACCGGGTGATAATGCCGCTGAGCCGTAAAACAGGCGTGTCGGAACGAGCCGTGATCCGCACGCTGAGTAACGTCTCTTGTGGCTGCGCTGCATCGGTAGCTCACGCACTGGCAATCAAGGCCACCTTGCGTCCTCGAAGCCATCGAGTGGTATAGGCGCAGGAAGTAGCTGCTCCTCAATACCTACTTTGGCCGCAAAGGCGTCTCTCCACTCATCCTCTAACCTTTTACTCTCATCGCGAACCTTGAGATACAAAGCCACCTCCTCGTCGCAACTTAAACCACGGGCCCAATCGATGGACGACTCTGAGACAAGCTCAAGATCGCCGGCCTTGCCGATGTATCGAACAAACTCACCAGAGGGATCGATCTCCATAGACTGACCTAACGCCCTAGTTAACGCGCGGGTCGCAACGGTTGGCTGTACTCAGACTACCGGGGTCGCACAGCGACAGGAAGTAAAAAGTGTAACGTCTCTTGTGACTGCGCTGCAGCGGTAGCTCACCCGCCGGTAACCGAGGCCACCCAGCGCACTGCGGATTATTATGCATTACTTGACCATTCGGAAATGATCTCGCGACAGCCACCAATCGGAGGCGGAAGGCGTTCCGATTCGCGTCGGTGATCCTCAAGTTGGTTTGGAGCTTCTCTTCCCCTTTGGTTTTGACGACAACTTGTTCCGATTCTCTTGCACTCTGAATTCCACGATTCTCTTGATCAAGTTGTACGGAATTGGGGAATCCAGGGAAAACTGCACCGATCCCTTTGCGCTTTTGTAGGCAGAAAGAGCGTCCTTGAATTGCTCGATACCTGACGGAGTCGGATAAAAGCCGATGTGGTTTGCAAACGCAGCAAAATGTACAAGATTGCCGCCCAACACAAACGTCGGAATCTGATACTTGATGGCTTCCTCTGCGTCAGGCGCGGCAACACTGATAATGCGCCGAATCTTCCGGAGGATCTCCTGCACGTCTTCGGGGAAGCCGGAAATATACTCGTCAATAGTTGTGGGTGGCGTTTCTGATTTCATATGCACTTGAGCCCGTGGTACAGCGGCCATCCTACTCGCCAAAGTAGCAGGCACATTCCATGTGCCGTCCGCAAAGGGCTACGGCACATGGAATGTGCCTGCTACCGAGGCCAATCCTAGAGTGCTGAGGCGTGACTCAGCACTCCATCGGTTTGCGGAATGGCGGGAAGAACGTGGGCGTCCGCGGCCGCGTGGAGGAACGCGGTCCAGCGACTGCTGCACGTCTCCGGTTGTGGGCCATGCGCTGATGCAGCGCCGCAAACAATGGAGGGCTCCGTCAAGCCGGAGCACTCCAGGACCAGAGCCACAAGTGAGTAGCAGGCACATTCCATGTGCCGTCCGCTAAGGGCTACGGCACATGGAATGTGCCTGCTACCGAGGCCAATCCTAGAGTGCTGAGGCGTGACTCAGCACTCCATCGGTTTGCGGAATGGCGGGAAGAACGTGGGCGTCCGCGGCCGCGTGGAGGAACACGGTCCAGCGACTGCTGCACGTATCCGGTTGTGGGCCATGCGCTGATGCAGCGCCGCAAACAATGGAGGGCTCCGTCAAGCCGGAGCACTCCAGGACCAGAGGCACGCTGTTGTGGCCCGCACTCTCCGTGTGCGGGTTTCTTGGGTCCGTCGGCACACGGAGAGTGCCGACCACAAAGCCTGCTACGGGCCGCAATCTCGGCAGATTTTGCCGGGTCGGCGGGAATTCGTGTCGGGGGCGGGGCGGGTTTGAGCATTTGCTTGAGGACGAAGGTGACTGGTCGGGTTTCGCGTGTCGGGTCACGTGGCTTGGCTGTCACCTTCGTCCAGACCTTGCAGCGCGATCTCGGGATTATCGCCGGGCGATAAATCAACGAGCTTTCATGGGTTGTTCGTTTGCCCATGAACGAACTCCGCGAATCTGTCCGGCAGAGCCGTCAGATTGGCGGAACACCGTACGCTGTCAGGTTTTCCGAAACGACGAAAAAACTCAACGAGTACGATTGAGACCGCAGACTCGGCGGGAGGCTCAAAACGACCGATGCCTCCTGTCGGCGTTGCTGCCTCAATCGGCAGATGACAAAGCTGCGCGGGCTAGCCAGCGACGCTGTGTGTGGTCTTTCCGACCGCACACAGCGACAGCTCGTGGGTCGGGTCCACAGCGGGCAGTGGACCCGACACCATCGAGTTTGACCTCAGCCGACCTGCGAATAGTCTGGCTTTGTGGTCGGCACTCTCCGCGTGCCGACGGACCCAGGAAACCCGCACACGGAAAGTGCGGGCCACCACGGGTGGCTCTGGTCCTGGAGTGTTCCGGCTTGACGGAGCCCTTCATTCTTCGCGGCGCGGCGGCGGCGCATGCCAAACGACCTCAGCCGTGAAGCACGGCATCCCTGAATGCCTTCCTCCGCGCGCCAGTAGACGACCACAGTCATCCCGACCACCACACTGACGTCCGCAAATGATGGAGGGCTGAGTCAAGCCTCACCACTCCAGGGTTGGTCACAAGTTGGTAACAGGCACATTTCATGTGCCGTAGCCCTCTGCGGACGGCACATGGAATGTGCCTGCTACTTTGGCGGACAGGATGGACGCCCTACATCGAAGCGCCCGGTTACTGCTCGAACTGAGGCCAGCGGCACACTACGCTCTTCCCCGTTGGTGGCTCGGTCTGGAGACCGGCCACAACGGCCGGTTTCTCTCCGGCACGGACGGCTTGATTCGCTCTTCGCCGTTCAGCGGCGTCCGTTTGTTGTTCACTCTTCCCGATTGAAGGGTTTCTGGTCATGCGCGACTTGCGAGCGTGGTGTGTGGTGGCGGTCGGGTTCCTTGGTTCGAACTTCGCGGTCTCGGCGGCCGAACTGGTGGGGACACCTCAAGAACGCCTGCTGAAGGACATTCAGTATCTGTCCTCGGATGAACTCGAAGGTCGCGGCGTCGGTACCAAGGGGCTCGACCTGGCTGCGGACTACATCCTGAAGTCGTTTTCCGATGCCGGTTTGAAAGTGAATGCCGTCAACGGCGGGGCGTTTCACAAGTTTGAAATGACGACTGGCGCGCGGCTCAAGGACGTGAACGTCCTCAAGCTGACCGGCCCGGAAGGCAAGGAACTCAGCTTTGAACTCGACAAGGACTTCAGCGTGATGTCCTTCGGCGGACAGGGCAAATTCAGCGGCGGAATCGTGTTCGCGGGCTACGGTATTAACTCCAAAGAACCGAAGGACGCTCCGTATAACGACTTCGACGGCATTGATATCAAAGGGAAGATTGTCATCGTCATGCGTCGCAATCCGCAGCAGGAAAATCCCAAAGGTCCGTTCCGGGGCCCTAACGCGATGCACGCTGCGGTGACAGCGAAACTCAACGCCTGCGTGAATGGCGGAGCTGCCGCGATGGTGCTGGTCAACGAGCCTTATTCAATCGCCCAGGAAGGCGAGAAGAAGTTTGATACTGCAAATAATTTAATTGCCAAATTCTCCAAGGAATTACTGGCTGCGGATGCTAATTCAGACGCCTATAAAAAATCACGCGAGCAACTGGCGGACGCGCTCAAAAAGCTCGACGAAGCCGGCAAGGTCGCTCACGCGGGCGGCGAAGATGTGCTGTTGAAACTGCCTTATGCCGGTTACGGCAAGGACGGTTCGATTCCCGTCGTGCACATCACGGCCGCGAAGTGCAATGAACTGCTGCAGGCGGCGATCAAGAAATCGCTGAAGGACATTGAGGCCGAGATCGATTCCCGTCTGAAGCCGCAAACGGTCGAGCTGAAGGGCTGGACGGCGACCGGCGAGACGAACGTCGAACGCGTGCGTTCCGAAGTGAAGAACGTGTTGGCGGTCCTCGAAGGCGAAGGCCCGCTGGCTGACGAAACGATCGTGGTCGGAGCTCACTACGATCACGTCGGGCGCGGCGGCGAAGGCTCGCTGGCTCCGGGTTCCAAGGAGATTCACAACGGAGCGGACGACAATGCGTCCGGCTCGGTCGCGCTGCTCGAAGTGGCCCGCCGCCTGGCCGCTCGCAAGGAAAAGCTGCCGCGGCGAGTCGTCTTCATCGCGTTCACGGCGGAAGAGCTGGGGCTGATCGGCTCGGCCAAGTACGTTGAGAACCCGGCCATTCCGCTCGACAAGACGATCGCCATGTTCAACATGGACATGGTGGGACGGCTCACCGACGACGCTCTAACCGTTTACGGCGTCGGCACTTCGCCCACGTTCAAGGACGAGCTGACGAAGCTCAACGAAAGCCGCAACTTCAAGCTTGTGCTGAAGCCGGAAGGGCAGGGCCCCAGCGATCAGACCAGCTTCTACATGAAGAAGATCCCGGTGCTGCACTTCTTCACCGGCACGCACAGCGACTACCACCGCCCCAGCGACGACTGGGAGAAGATCAACGTGCCCGGCATGGATCGCATCACCGGCATGGTGGAAGACCTCGTCGTTCAGACCGCAGTCACGGAGAAGCGTCCGGCTTACGTCGAAGTGAAGGGTACCGCCCAGATCAATCGCGGCGGCAATCGCCCCTACGTGGGCACGATTCCGAACTTCGGCAGCGAGGAGAAAGGTTACGCCATCAGCGGAGCCGCTCCAGGCAGCCCGGCGGATGTCGCGGGCCTCAAGGGCGGCGACCGGATCGTCAAGGTCGGATCACATAACGTCAGTGATCTCAACGACTTCGATTCCGGACTGCGGAACTATTCGGCCGGCGAAGTGGTCGACTTCACCGTCATCCGCGAAGGCAAGGAAGTGGTGCTGAAGCTGAAACTGGCGGCACCTCGATAGAGCATGCCGTGGGGCGGTGGGAATGGGAGCCGATGGGACTTACGGGACCGATGTAGGGTGGGACAAGCATTCGAGGCTGTCCCGTGGTGGGCCGGCGCGATAGAGCTCTGTTGTTCACGGAAACTGATCGTCGAGGCCAGATGACGCCGAATGCGCCGGCCCACCAACGAGTTACGATCGCTTGTCCCACCCTACTCCTACGGGGATGTCGGCACACGGAGAGTGCCGACCACAAGCGGCGGGACCGCTGGTTTTGGGGCGGCACAGGCTGCCTAAATCGCCTGATTTCGGGTAGAATCTGCTCCGGCGACCGAGCTGTATCTGTTCACAACTTGTTGGCGGTCGGTGGAGAAATGTCGGCGTTGGACTGCGGTTATCCACAGGCTTCGGGGAACCGCAAAATGAGCCCACATTCCTCCACAATCGACGCACCGTCGGTCACCGCGCAGCCCACAAGTTTTGCACAGTGCTTCCGGTCGTTTGTTCGCTCGTAAAGTGTGATCTATCATTCGCTTCCCGCGACGCTGCTGAGGTTCTCCACACAATTCGCGGGAGCCTTACTACTGCTACTGTTTTATATCTTCTCGCTTAAGTTCCGAGGGCTCGTTCCGCGAGACTTCAGCATCGACAGGATCATCTATGTTGCTCAAGTGCCACCGTCCGAGTCTGACTGCGGCTCTGCAAACCGTAGCTGGCGTTGTGCCCACACGGACGCCCAAAGAGATCCTCAAGAACGTGAAACTCCAGGTTGGTGCTGGTAAAACCGTTCTGATCGGAACGGACCAGGAAATCGGCATCCGTCACGAAGTCAATGGAGTCGAAACGGACTCGACGGGCGAAGTGTTACTACCGACGACACGCGTGATTTCCATACTGCGTGAATTGCAGGATGAGACCGTTGAACTGCATGCCACCGAGCGTTCGCTGACGATCAAGGGCGGACATGCGGAATTTAAACTGGCGACGGAAGACCCGGCTGAATTTCCACCGGTGCAGGCGTTTGAAGATCAGACTTATTACACAATTCCCGCCAAGCAATTGCGCGAAATGATTCGCCGTACTATTTTTGCTACCGACGTGGAAAGCACGCGGTATGCACTGGGCGGCGTGCTGCTGGAATTGAGTCCGGATAAGGCCACGTTGGCCGCGACCGACAGCCGTCGTCTGGCAGTTGCTACCGGCGGGTGTCAGGCCATTGGCGAAGTCGCCGTTGAGAACACCATGCCGGTTGTGCCGTCCAAGGCGATGAACCTCATCGAGCGTTCTTTGCCCGACAACGATGACCAGGCTCTGATCGCCATTCACGCCAACAACGTGCTGGTGAAGAGTGGCGGATCCACCATTTACAGCCGCCTGGTGGAAGGTCGCTTCCCCAGCTACGCGGCCGTGATTCCGCAGGACTTCAACGCTGCGATCGACTTCGTCGTCAGCCCGTTCTACGCGGCCGTGCGACAGGCTCAGATCGTGACGAATGAAGAAAGCCGCGGCGTCGATTTCACGTTTGGCAACGGCAAGCTGACGCTGTCCAGCCGCGCGGCAGATGTTGGTCAATCAACCATCGAACTGCCGATTGCCTACGAAGGCGAGTCCATCACGATCACCTTCGATCCGAAGTTCGTCGCGGATTTCCTGCGAATTCTGGACGGCGGCACGTCTGTGAAGCTCAACCTGATCGACGGTGAAAGCCCGGCGGTATTATCCACGGAAGACGGTTATCGCTACGTGGTGATGCCGCTGTCGCGCGACCAGTAAACGGTCTTGATACTGCAATGGATGCAACCGAATGAGTGAACCGACTCCCCTTTCAGCGGCATTGGCCGAGCTGTTTGCCCGCAAGGGACTGGCTCGAGTGCAGGGGAACGCTCAACTGGTTTCTATCTGGAAGCAGGTCGCGGGTGAAGACGTCGCCGCGGCAACCAAGGTCACCGGATTATCACGCGGAGTATTAGAGATCGGCGTGGCGACTTCGGCATTGCTGAGTGAACTAGCGACCTTCAAGAAGCCCGCGTTGTTACTGAAACTCAAGACAGAATTTCCGCAACAGAAGATTCGCGACATCAAGTTTCGTTTGAGGAGCGACATCAAAACCTAAGAGGGCAGGAAACAACTGAAAAGCAGCTAGCTCCCTTCGCCCCAGTAATCTGGGGAGAGGGGCTGGGGGTGAGGGGACCAAGTAGTTCGACCGAAGCCCCTCACACCCGACCCCTCTCCCCGGCGTACCGGGGCGAGGGGAGATTAATACACAATGTTACGTTGAGTCGGCAGCGATGCTGCACAATGCGATCACTGGCGAAATCAGTGACACCTAAATACTACGGATGGAACGCTCATGAGTAACGACGGCCAGCAGGAACAGAGCAGTCAGGAAGCCGATTACGGTGCTGGCTCAATTCGGGCTTTGAAGGGTATTGAAGGTATCCGCACGCGCCCGGCCATGTATATCGGTGATACCACTCTGCGTGGTCTGCATCACCTGGTGTATGAAGTTGTCGATAACAGCATCGACGAGGCCGTGAACGGGCATGCGAAGATCATCACCGTGAAGATCAATGGCGACGGCAGCGTGAGCGTCATCGACGATGGCCGCGGCATTCCAGTCGGTGCGATGAAGGATCAGGATGATCGTTCCGCCCTGGAAGTGGTGCTCACCGAGATTCACGCCGGCGGCAAGTTCGACCGCAAGGGCGGCTATAAGACGGGCACTGGCGGTCTGCACGGCGTGGGTATTACCGCTGTGAATGCCTTGAGCGAATGGCTCGAAGCCGAGATCCGTCGCGAAGGTCACGTGTGGACGATGGACTTCGCTCGCGGTGAAATGACTCACGGCCTGCAGCGGCTGGGTGCGAGCGAAACGACCGGCACCAAGATCACCTTCAAGCCCGATTCGCAGATCTTCCCGGACACGAAGTTCGTCTACGACACCCTGGCGAAGCGTGTGCAGGACCTCGCGTTCCTGAATGCCGGAGTGCGCATCAAGCTGATTGACGATCTCACCGGTCAGTCCGATGAGTATTGTTATACCGAAGGCCTGACCGAGTTCGTAAAGCACATCAACCGGGCTGATACTGCATTGTTCCCGCAGGTGATCCGTATTCAGGGTCAGCAGGCGGACAACGAAGGTATCGTCGAGGTTGACGTGGCGGTGCAGTACACCGACGCTGATAAAGAAAACGTTCGCTGCTTTGCGAATAATATTCATAATATCGAAGGCGGCACGCATCTCAGCGGTTTCCGCAGTGCGTTGACTCGAGCGGTCAACAACTACGGCAAGAAAGCGGAACTCTTCAAAGACTATGTGCCGACCGGCGACGACCTGAAGGAAGGTCTGACGGTTGTCATCGCGTGTCGAATTCCGCATCCGCAGTTCGAAGGTCAGACGAAGACCAAACTCGGTAACAGCGAAGTTGACGGCATCGTCACGTCGATCGTGTTTGAAGGATTAACAAAATTCTTCGAAGAGAATCCGCAGATCGCGAAGATCATGTGTCAGAAGGCGGTGCTGGCCGCGGAAGCTCGTGAAGCTGCCCGTAAAGCCCGCGAAATGGTGCGTCGCAAGGGTGCACTCACTTCGTCCGGACTGCCTGATAAATTGCGCGATTGCCGCAGTCGCGAACTGGATATCACCGAGCTATACCTCGTCGAAGGTGATTCCGCCGGTGGTTCGGCTGACACCGGCCGCGATTCGAACACGCAGGCGATCATGCCGTTGCGCGGCAAGATTCTGAACGTCGAGAAAGCACAGCTCGTCAAGGTGCTGGACAACGCGGAAGTGTCCAACATCTTCAAGGCGATCGGCATTCCGCCGGGCGCCGAACTGGAAGACGTCAACAAGCGACGTTACGGCAAAGTCATCCTGATGACCGACGCCGACGTGGACGGCAGTCATATTCGCACCTTGCTACTCACATTTCTGTTCCGGCATATGCGCAAGCTGGTCGAGAATAATTGTGTGTATGTGGCTCAGCCGCCGCTCTATCGCGTGCAGCAGAAGACCAAAGTGCGTTACGTCGATACGCACGAAAGCATGATGACCCAACTGCTGGGACTGGGTCTGGACGGTGCTATCCTGAAGGTGGACGACGGCACGACGTTCGACGGCGACAACATGGGCAAGGTGGTGACACTGATTCGTCAGTTGGAAGAACCACTGGAAGCATTAGACCGCCGCGGCCTGGATCTGCGTCTGATCGCCGCCAAGCATCAGACGGCCGATGGATTGGTGCCGCGATATCGAGTCTTCCTCAGTCGCGAGCAACACTGGTTCGCGTCCAAGGACGAAGTTGATGCGTTCATCACTGCCGAAGAAGCCAAGCGTGGCCGCGAACTGGTCGTCGCCGCGGAAGGCACGCCGACTCACACAGAGGCTGATGCCGCCGCGAAAACGGAAGGGCAGCCGGCAACTCACGAAGACAATCTGCAGGTCATCGAGCTGCACGAAGTTCGCACCATCAACGAAGTGCTGAAGCAGCTCAAGGGCTACGGTATCAAGTTGCAGAACCTGGTCCCCGCCGGCAATCGCAACGGCGAACCTTACTACCCGTTCGAAGTCGTCAACGAAGATGGCAGCCACAAGCTGTCGAGTCTGCGTGAGCTGGCTCCGACGCTGCGAAAGATGGGTGAGAAGGGCTTGCGGATTACCCGGTTCAAGGGTCTCGGTGAAATGGACCCGGAAGAACTGTGGGAAACGAGCATGGACCCGGAAGCCCGGATGCTGCTGCGAGTCACCATGGAAGACGCCGCCGCCGCCGACGAAATGTTCCGCCTGCTGATGGGCGACGCCGTCGAACCTCGCCGCGAGTTCATCGAAAAGCACGCGTTGGACGTCAAGGATCTCGACGTGTAGTTAGTAGCAGGCACATGGAATGTGCCGTGCGCTGAGGGCTACGGCGTATGAAGGGTGACGGTGAGCAATGAATCGTGACAACATGATTCTGGCGATACTGGTAGCCTTTCCGGTTGTGGTCGTGGGGTTCTTCGTTGTCATTGAGCTGTTACAACGCCGCTTGGGGTCGACGGAATGCCCACACTGCTTTCAGCGCATCCCCAAAGATGCGTTCAAGCATGGTCTCCCGTGTCTGGAATGCGGTGCAGTGCTCGCGGAAGCACAGTCCCGTGTTGATACCTCTCGGCTACCGCGAGCATGCCGCAAGTGCGTGACGGGTGATGACTGTCTTGAACTCTGGGATGGCGAGGTTTACTGCAGAAATTGCATCGGCAAGCAAAGCAGTCGACTATTGCAAGCCGCCGAATCAGATCAACTCGGCGAGGAGATGTCTTATAGCATCCCTTCTATAGCCTGGCGGATGTTTCTCTTCGCGATGGCTACCATGATTGGCTTTTCGACACTAGTCGCTGTGCTCCTGATAGTCGCAGGCGGCGGGCGAGAAGCGCCGGGGGCGTTTGCCGTTGTGTTGGTCATATCATCCCCAGTCATTGTGATGTTCACGGCGGGCGTTTCGATTGCGTTGCCACTGCTGCGTCCCAAGACGATTGTCTGGAATCGTCAGTTGATCGTGAGGCTTGGTAGTCAATTGCGCGTCAGTTCTCTCGCCGAATGCAGGTGGTATGAAGGTCGGATGTCGCAGGTCAATGTATGGGGGAGCGGGTTTCTATTACGCGGTAAAGCTTTAATTGTGGAAATTCCCAACGTGAAAACCGGCGAGGGGAATCGCATGGCAGTGGGCTGCACTGACGAGAGCCGCGAGATCTGGAAGTCGTTCTTCGAGTTGGCGGAGATTCCACAAAAGCGGCGTAAACAGTCCTGGTGGTCAAGTTGGTTTCGCCCACGAGCATCGCCTGAGATCACCGCTGCTAAAAGCGATGCGACGTAGTGGCCCGCACACGGAGAGTGCGGGCCACAAGTAAGTAGCATGGACGCTCCGTCCGTGCTGGATCGATGACGCACGGACGAGGGTGTCCATGCTACTTTTAGAGGTGCATCGATGTGGGATGAGCGTTATTCCGAGCCGGGGTTTGCTTACGGGGATCAGCCGAACGAGTTTCTCGCGGCGGTGGCGGGGCAGATTCCGCCGGGGCCGGTTCTGTGCCTTGGCGAAGGGGAAGGTCGGAACGCGGCTTTTCTGGCCGGGCTCGGCCATCGAGTTGTTGCCGTTGATCAATCAGCAGTTGGACTGGCTAAGGCTAGTGAGCTGGCTGAAAGTCGCGGGCTGAAGATCGAGACTTTCCAGGCAGACCTCGCCACGTTCGTCATCGAGCCAGCAGCGTGGGCAGGTATCGTTTCGATCTCCTGTCATCTGCCGACTTCGATTCGTGTGCCGCTGCACCGGTCGGTTGTCAGCGGCTTACAGCCCGGTGGCGTGTTCATCCTGGAAGCGTACACGCCGGCACAACTCGGTCGAGGCACGGGTGGACCTCAAGATCCCGACATGCTGCCAACTTTGGCCGGACTGCGTACGGAACTGGCGGGCTTGGAGTTATCGCACGCCGCAGAGATCGAACGCGAAGTGCGGGAAGGTAAGTACCACACTGGCCCCGCCGCGGTTGTGCAAGTGGTTGCTCACCGCGGGCGTTAGGTTCGCGCGTCGGTGGGTCGCCCGTTGGTTGACCCACCCTACGGGCGATGCGTCTGTAGTCTTTAGGGTGGGTTGAGGCACGAAACCACCGATCGGCTCACGAGGGAGTCACGTTGCCTGGAGCTGGAGCTGGAGCTGGCGCGGGGGGATGGTCGGCAGGCTTGGGCGTGGAGAAGACCACCTCTTTCAGGCCGTGCAGGATGCCGGGGACGTTGAAGAGGATTCCGAAGAACGCGCCCAGGCTGAGGACCTGCAGGATGGTCCTGGCCATCGGCTCGTTATAGTGATCCGAGACGTAGTCGATCGTCATCACAGGGTTGGTGACATAGATCAGCGAGTAGACTCCGAAGCTGACTCGCACAAGTTCAAAGGCGACCGGAATCAGCGGCGCGATGATGGCAATCGCTCCCATCAGCACGGTCATCACGCGGGCGTGAGCCGGACGAAGCTGCGGTGACAGCCGGATCGCGAGGCGTCCGAAAAGTGCACCGTAACTAATATAAATTGTTGTATAACAAATACTGGCCCAGACGACGGCTCGCACGGAATCGCTACTCGCATAATGGGTCGGTGTACTACTGGCGAAGTGCGTGCTCCAGTTCGCCATGATCCATTCGATAATCAGGGCCAGCGCCACCAGGTGGCCGAGCATAAACACCAGCCCGCGTGTGCCGCCGGGCAGCCACGGCGCGATCAGCAGGCGCGAGAAGCCCGTCCTGGGAAAGCTGCGACGGACTCGGCGGGACATGAAGTCGACTTCCGTCGCGGCGAACAAGCCCACGACTCCCCAGTGGATGCACGAAAGCACCGCGGCCGGAGCGATTATGTAACGGTCAAATGTCAGGGAGTAGTGATCGCAGGCGAACAGATACCCGATGATCACGGCCCACAGCAGCCAGAACTGGATCGAACAGGCGATGCGGATACCGGTGCTGCGGTTATCGGATTCAAAGGTCAGTCGTGATACGGCGATCTGCACAGCCAGGTAGAAGTAGCTGGCCACAGCCAGCAACCACGCTCCCACCGCCCACCAGAATTCAGTCTGATCGAACGGCACCTGCTCCATCATCAGCGTCGCGGTCAGGCCGAATCCCATCAGAGTTTGCCAGAAGAGCAGGCCCAGCACGCCCAGCATATTCAGGATCTGCCAGGTCTTCTGCTCACCGATGGTGCTGAGCATCAGGGCGAAAATGGTGACGCTGATGGACCAGACCAGCAGCCCCACCAGCATGAACAACGTGACGAAGAAGTCGAAGCCCTGCAGCAGCGACGTGAACGCCACGAAGGGTGCGATCGCGGAATAGAACAGGAACGTCTGCAGCAGGGCACTCCAGAACTTGCCCCACACAATCTGCCTGGGTCTCAGCGTGGAGATGCTGAGCAGCTCAAAGGTGTCCTGATCGCGTTAGGTCTGCATGCTGCGAAAGACGGTGAACGGCACCACCAGCAACACCGCGACCTGCAGCACCCAGATATACCCGGTGAGAAAGACGCGGGCGGGCGAACCGTATTCAATCGACGGTCCGGCCCAGCTCACACCCAGCGCCGAGATCAGCCATGACACCAGCACCAGCAGCAGGAACGTCGACGCGAACTGACGGCTCTTCAACGCCTGCCGGGCTTCCTTGATGAGGATCGGGTTGAGTCGATCAGTCAGCCGATCGGCAATTCTCTCCAGCACGGTTGCAGTCATCGTGTTGCCGCCTCTGAGGATGTCAGCTTGAGTATTCAGGAGCGTAGACTGACCTGCGTGCTTGTGGCCAGTCTCCGACCGGGTGATCCGCAACTTAGTAGCAGGCACATTCCATGTGCCGCAGCCCTTTGCGGACGGCACATGGAATGTGCCTGCTACTTTGGCGGGTAGCATGAACGCCTTGTCCGTGCGTCATCGATGCAGCACGACGGGGCGTCCATGCTACCGGGTGACGCCTTGTGGTGGCGTGCCTCCGGTCCTGGAGTGCTCCGGCTCGACGGAGCCCTTCATCGTTTGCGGCGCAGCGGCGGCGCAATGTCAACAACCGGAGACGTGCAACAGTCGCTCGAGGGCGTTCCTCCACGCGGCAGTGAACGACGACGTTCTTCCCGACATCCAGCCAGCCTTCCGCAAACCGATGGAGGGCTGAGTCAAGCCTCAGCACTCCAAGGCTGACCTTGGTGGCCCGCACTCTCCGTGTGCGGGCATGTCGGCACACGGAGAGTGCCGACCACAACGGCTGCCTCTGGTCCTGGAGTGCTCC
>JAKFWA010000050.1 GCA_021732995.1 Planctomycetaceae bacterium
GAGAGGGGCTGGGGGTGATGGGCGACGATAACTTTGGCCCCCGCATCCGGCCTGACGGCCACCTTCTCCCCCTTTAAAGGAGGGAGAAGGATGTTGCTATCCTCGTTCTTATCCTGAACTCAATCTTGAAGATTAGCCAGGCGATGGTGTGATCTACTTCGCGGGTTGGGTAAAGAGCGCCTCGCGCATGCCGGGAACCGGTTGTTTGGTCTGAGGATCCCAATAACGGAACCCGGCCTTCCAGTCCCAGATGGCCCACGCGATGCCGGCGCGATCCAGCGACGTGCGGCAGTCGCGATAGAACCGCACGCGCGATTCCACATCCGCCTTGTCGTAGCACCCGAACTCACCGAAGTGCACCGGGCGGCCGTAGTAATCGGACCATTCTTTCGCATCCGTAATCTGCGACTGGAACGCTCGCGAGCTGCTCGGGTTCTGATCTGTCGGCAGCGTGTTGTAGCGCCGGATCCAGTCCAGCACGTAAGGCTTCACATTCAAGCTGGCATCGGGCACCAGCGGCTTGTCCGGCGGTCCGGGGAAACGAATGCCCGTGACTTTGGTATCATCGCCAGACCAGTGAGCTCCCTGATGAGTGAAATAGAACGGCTCATAGCAGTGCAGCGTGACGATCAGGTTCTGATCATCGGCTGGTAGTTTCAGGTTCGGCAGTTCCTGCACGCTGTTCCAACGCCCGGTGGCGACAAAGATCGTGCGCTGCGGGTTGCTCTTGCGAATCAGTTGAATCGCTTCTGCGAAGATCGGATTCAGCACGTCCGTCGTCGCGGCATCCTTGGGTTCGTTGAGCAGTTCAAAGGCCACCAGATCCGATTGAGACGCATAGTGCTCGGCGATCTGCTTCCAGAGTTTCAGGAAGTGGTCTCGATGTTTCGCAGGATCTGACGTGAAGTCATCGTAGTGATGAATGTCGATGATGATGCCCAGCTTCTGGCCAACCGCCGCGCTGACGAGTTCATCGACGGTCTGAAAGATTTCTTTGGAAAGAGTGAACTCGGGGCCGCTCGCATGGTGGTGCTACGCAATCGGCAGGCGCACATGATCGAAGCCCTCGGCCTTGGCCGAACGAAAATCTTCTGGAGTGCACTTCGCTCCCCAGTCCTGCCCCTTCGGAGCTTCCAGGTAGTTGCCGAAGTTGGTGCCTTTCGCGAAACGCTTCACCGCTTTGTGGGCAGGAGTGTCGCGGCTGGTGAGGCGTGGCATCTCGGTGAAGTCAGGATGGACAGCCGCTCGCACGGACAGTTTGATCTGCACCGGTTTGCCGCCGGTGACTTTCAGGTTGCTCGTCATGGCTGCGTTGTGCCAGGTGCGAGCGAGGCGTTGTCCTTCGACAGCCTGCGTCTCAGAGGATGAGGAAACAATCTCAACTCCGCCCGCCCAGCCAGTCGCAGTCTTGCCAGACCCGTTCTCGAAGCTGCCGTTTTCCAGAGTGGCTCCGGTGACTTCGATCGCATCCCACAACACGTCCTGCCGGAAGATCACGCCTTTGGATGCTTCTTCCCACGGCCCCATCAGCGACAGCGCAACCGTGCCGCTGTTCGCCGGAGTGAACTTCACCATCCACGTGCGCCAGCCGCGATGTGTGACGCTGCCGTTCATCGTGAAGCCGGCAGCCTGCTGATTCGCGGGCAACCAGTTCATGCGGTCCATGCGGACGTTGCCCTGTTCGACGGCTCCCTCGCGCAACTCGCCGACCGCCTGATCCGCTTTCAGATCGAAGCGACCGCCCGAGGCCATCTTCCACGGATGATCCGCCGCGATACTGGTTGCGAGGTCGCTCCAACCAATCGCCAGCACAACACAAATTGAGACGATGAAGCGTGGCATGAGATCTCCTTGAGACAGGAGTGAGTTTTCTTTCGAGCTGCAGAATCCCGACCGCCGTCGCGGGAGCGCCGCGACACGTTCTACGCCATTCGACGCCAGCCGCCGAGTTACCTGCTGACCGGGGCACTTCAGGCTGAAGTGCGTTAGCGTTCGAGTTGATTTGGTAAGTAGGCCGGACAATCTTGTCCGGCGGCGGACAGGATTGTCCGCCCTACATCAGTCATGGCGAACTACCCGTCCCTCATTGCGTGAGGCTTGTTGCGATGCGCCGTCTCTTGATCCTGAGCGTGTGGATAATTTCCGGGTGGCTGATCGGTTCGTCGACAGCACCGGCGGCCGAGCGGCCCAACATTCTGTTTATCGCGATTGATGATCAGAACGACTGGATTGGGTGCCTCGGCGGGCATCCTCAGGTGAAGACACCTCATATTGATCAACTGGCGTCGCGAGGTACGCTCTTCACGAATGCCCATTGCCAGGCACCGCTTTGCAATCCATCGCGCACCAGTCTGCTGACGGGACTGCGGCCATCGACGACGGGCATCTACGGACTGGCCCCGTGGTTCCGTAATGTTGAACCATTCCGGGAGCACGTCACGCTGCCGCAGCATCTGGCGAAGAATGGCTATCGCAATCTGACGACCGGCAAGATCTTTCACGGCAACTACGGTCGCGGCAAAAACGACACCGAGTTTCACGTGCTTGGCCCCGGTTCCGGCGTTGGTGCGCGGCCGGCCAAGCCGTTGGTGCAAACGCCGAGCAAGCATCCGCTGGTGGATTGGGGCACGTTCCCGCATCGCGACGAAGACAAGGGCGACTGGCAGATCACCAGTTGGGCCGTCGAGCAGCTCAAGGAGCAGAAGCAGGAACCGTTCTTCCTCTCAGTGGGCTACTTCCTGCCGCATGTGCCGTGCTATGCAACTCAGAAGTGGTTTGATCTCTATCCCGAAGACTCGGTCCTGCTCCCTCCCATCAAACCCAACGACCGCGCCGACACGCCGAGATTCTCCTGGTACCTGCACTGGAAGTTGCCCGAGCCGCGTTTGAAGTTTCTCGAAGAGCAGCAGCAGACAAAAATTCTGGTGCGGTCGTACCTCGCCTGCATCAGCTTTGTGGATAGCCAGGTCGGACGGCTACTCCATGCTCTCGATCACAGTCCGTACGCAAAGAACACCATCGTCGTACTGTGGTCTGATCACGGCTGGCATCTGGGTGAGAAACAGATCACCGGCAAGAACACTCTGTGGGATCGATCCACGCGAGTACCGCTGATCTTCGCCGGGCCGGGCGTTGCCGTGGGAGCGAAGTGCTCACGTCCGGCGGAACTTCTGGATCTCTACCCAACTCTGGCAGAACTGTGTGATCTGCCAGCCCCTGCGGGCGTTGAAGGACATAGCCTCGTACCTCAATTGCGAGACGCCCAGACGCCGCGCGAGTGGCCCGCGATCACAACTCACAACCACGACAATCACGGCATCCGCACGGAAGACTGGCGCTACATCCGTTATGCGGACGGCTCGGAAGAACTCTACGACATGCGGCAGGACCCGAATGAATGGACGAACCTCGCGAGTGATCCCGAGCATGCGACTGCGAAAGCCGATCTACGCCGCTGGTTGCCAGCCAAGAGCGCCCCGCCCGCTCCGGGCAGTCAGCAACGGATTCTGACTTACATCGACGGCAAAGCTGTTTGGGAGAACCAACCCATCGGACTGAATGATCCCATTCCGGAGGTTGAAGACTGAAATGAGCCCGCTGCGCGTCTTGGCGATTGCCTGATCGGCCACGGTGATTCATCCACTGGGACAACTCTGTGATGCGTATTCTCTACGTGCTTTCTCACAAAGTCGCCCCAAAGCGATTCGCACACGTTTGTCCCGATCGATTTTGTGTCGGAGGGTTAAACCATGACTTACCAGGACACTATCTCCATGACGCCTGAAGCCCGCAGCGTTTATGGGGCTCATGAAATGGAGCGGCTGCCGGACACCCACAGCCTGCTCTTAGGATATATTGCGTGGGTTTTCGGGTTCATCGGGCTACATCGGTTCTACTACGGGAAGCCGTTGACCGGCCTGCTGTGGGCGGTTACTGGCGGTCTGCTGCTGGTGGGCTGGGCAATCGACCTCTTTCTGATCCCCGGCATGCAGGACGAGGCCAAAACCCGCTACCAATCCGGACCGACTGACTATTCGGTGGCTTGGATTCTGTACGCAGCCCTTGGCATCTTTGGCGCCCATCGTTTCTACATGCGAAAGTGGGTCACCGGCATCATCTACCTGTTTACCGCCGGACTGTGCGGAGTGGGGCTGATCTATGATCTCTTCACGCTGAATGCACAGGTGAGTGAGGTCAATACGAACGACCTGAACGCATACGACTACTAATGCGCTGCCACTGCGATTTTGGGGGTACGACGGACTTTCAGTCCGTCGGCAAAGACTGGCTGCGACGGACTGGAAGTCCGTCGTACAGATTCAGTTCGGTGCCGCAGCTTTGCCAGCGACCAATTTCTGCACTGCCGATGCCAGTGGCACTCAAAGAATCCTATCCCGACGCCCGACTGGCATATTGATTGCTGGTTCCGGTCGGTTATTCTCATGTCCGACTTGCGAAGCACATTTTCACTAGATTTGTGCTCGGGACGCCGCGTCGCTTAACCGACATACAACGGGCTGACGCGAATGGCGGCTGATTCTTTCGGCGAGGTGGATCATGAGTTTGGAGCAGAGCCGGCTGGAACTGCCTGATTCGTTGCAAACGCAGTTGCTCGAATTCCGCCGCAAAGTCTGGACGATCAAGTCCATCGAAGCCGTTTGCGGAGCACTCTTTGGCCTGTTCGTCGCCTTTCTGGTGACGTTCGGCCTGGACCGCGTCTGGGATACACCGGCTGCCGTGCGCACCGCCATTTTCGTCGGAGCAATGCTCGGCTTCGCGATGGTTCCGCTGGCACTGCATCGGTGGGTCTGGAGACAACGACAACTGGAACAGTTGGCCCGCCTGCTGGCTCGGCGCCATCCGAGCGTCGGCGATCAACTGCTGGGTATCATCGAACTGGTCCGCAATGAAGATGAGCAGGCTCGGTCGCTCACCTTGTGCCAGGCGGCCGTCAAGCAGGTGGCGGAAGTCGCCGCCAAGCGTGACTTCAATGATTCCGTCCCCAATCCGAAGCACCGTCGCCGCGCCGTCATGGCGAGCACCGGCTTCATCGTCGCGGTTGTTCTCTTAATTGCCGTACCCGACGCCGCCACCAACGCCTGGGCTCGCTTGTTCAAGCCTTGGGGCGACACCCCGCGCTACACCTTTGCCGCGATCGACAGCTTGCCCGAGAAGCTGATCGTCCCGCACGGCGAACCGTTCACTTTCCGAGTGAGCCTGGTGAAGAACTCAGCTTGGAGACCGCAGGACGGCGAAGTTCAACTCGGAAGTCAGCAGCCCGTAACGGCTCAACTGAAGGACACTGAATACGCCTTTGAACTGCCCGCGCAGATCGACAACGGCGAATTGACGATTCGTATCGGCGACTTCCATCAGAAGCTCCTCGTCGAGCCAACGCTGCGTCCTGAACTGACCGGCTTGGCCGCCAACGTAAAGCTACCGTCGTACCTCGAACGCAAGCAGGACCAGAAAAAGGACGTGCGCGGCGGCGTGATTACCCTGGTCAAAGGGAGCAACGCTGAGTTCGTCGCCACCGTCAGCCGCGAACTGGCTTCCGCTCAAGTCGACGGCACCTCGAGTCAGCCGACCGGAGCGACCGTCGCCAGCCCCCGCGCCAGCTTCGATGGCTCGCGCAAGATTGAATTCCAGTGGAAGGACCAGTTCGGTCTGGCAGGCAAAGAACCATTTACACTGACGGTCAACTCAAAGGACGACGAAGCACCGTCCATTTCCGCTGAAGAGTTGCCACGTCAAAAGGTAATTTTGGATTCCGAGCAGCTCAGCTTCAAGGTCCGCGCCGCAGACGACTTCGGCGTGAAGCGAGTCGGCCTCGATTGGGAAGGCGTCGACAAGACTACTGTCTCCAAGCCCGCCAAGGGCGAACGAGTGCTCGCTGCCGGTGACCCCGAAAAAGAACTGCTGGAACTAGCCGGAACGTTCTCCGCCGTGACATTGGGCATTGAACCGCAGCCCGTGCAGATGCGGCTGTTCGTCGAAGACTACCTGCCCGGTCGCGAGCGAGTGTATTCGACTCCGTACCTCTTCTATGTGCTCAACAAAGAGCAGCATGCCATCTGGATTACCGAGCAGCTCAGCAAATGGCACCGCCAGTCGCTGGAAGTTCGCGACAAGGAAATGGCGTTGCACGAAACCAACAAGCAGCTTCGCGGCATGTCCTCCGAAGAGCTGGATCAGCCCGAAAATCGCAAGCGCCTGGAATCTCAGGCAGCGGCCGAACGTGCCAACGGACGCCGGTTGACGGGACTGGTCGGGCAGGGCGAGGAACTGGTGCGGCAGGCCATGAAGAATCCGGACTTCGGCGTCGGCCACATCGAGAAGTGGGCCGAGATGCTACAGATCATGAAAGACATCTCGGGCAACCGCATGCCGTCCGTCGCGGAACTGCTGAAGCAGGCCGCTCAAACTCAAGTGGCTGGTACGCCGAAGGACGCTCAGAAGAACCGTCAGGCGGGCCACAACAAGATGGGCATGCAACCCGGTGCCCCCGGTGAAAAGAAGGAAGGCGAACCGAAGAAGCCGAACGCCGTTCCGACCATCGCCGATGTGGAATCGACGCAACATAAGGACAAAGCCGACGGCAAAGTACCGCCGCCCAAGGAGAGTAAAAGCAATCCTCGTCTGACGCTGCCCACCACGCAGCTGGCTGGTGGTGGCCAGAAGAAGCAGGACGACAAGAAGGAAGAGCAGCAGACCGAGAAGGTCGAAGAAGCCGTTGAGAAGCAGCGTGACCTGCTGGCCGAGTTCGACAAGATCGCTGATGAGCTGAACCGCGTGCTGGCCAATCTCGAAGGCAGCACGCTGGTCAAGCGGCTCAAGGCGGCTTCACGGCTGCAATACAAGATCGCCGGTCGCTTGGGCGATCAGGTCAATGAAGTCTTCGGCGCCGCGACTTTCAGCCCGAAAGAAGCGACTTCCAAACTCTTCACCGAACTGTCCACCGAAGAATCGAAGAGCAGCCACGACGTTTCGACGATCATGGACGACATGCAGGCGTACTTTGAACGCCGCCGCATGCAGCAGTTCAAGTCCGTGCTCGACGAGATGCGAAAGGTCGACGCCGTCGGCAGCTTGCGACAGTTGGGCGACGACCTGAAGAAGGAGAACGGCCTGTCGATCGCTCAGGCCGAGTACTGGTCAGACACGCTCGACCGCTGGGCTGAGGATCTGGTTGATCCGTCCAAGTGCGGCGCGTGCCCTGGTTGCAAGTCGCGCGACAGCCTGCCGCCGTCCATTGTGCTGGAAGTTCTGCAGGTACTCGAAGCCGAGATCGCGCTGCGTGAAGAAACTCGCGTGACCGAGCAGGCTAAGGCTGCGGAGACTCAGGACGCGTATTCCAAGAAGGCTCTGGCCTTGTCCAAGACTCAGGACGACCTTGCCATCCGCATTGAAAAGGTCGTCGAACGCATCAAGGAACTACCTGAAGCCGACAAGAACTTCGCCAAAGAACTTGCTCTGATGGGACAGGTTGGCGACGTGATGGACGAAGCGACGGAGATCCTCGCCAAGCCCAACACGGCGAGCCCCGCGATTGCCGCCGAAACGGAAGCGATCGAACTGCTGTTGAAGTCGAAACGCTTTAATCCCAAGGGTGGCGGCGGCGGCGGAGATTCCCCCGGCGGCGGTGGTGGCGGCACAACGACTGACGCCGCGCTGGCTCTGCTGGGTTCAGGTCTGAATGAGAAGGAAGTCAAAGAAGACCACGCCGTGCAGCAGTCATCCGGCACGACCGGTCCCGTGCTTCCCGAAGAGTTCCGAGCTGGCCTCGACGAATACTTCAACCGCCTCGAAAAGGGTGCGAAGAAGTAAGCCGCCCAGCTCTGTGAAAAACAGTAACCCCGCCCATCAAATCGCTTGGTGGACGGGGTTTTGTTTTATGCGACTCTGTGCGAACCAGAGACGCTTACGACTCGCCGCCGGCTGAACTTGTCGGCTGTTGCTTACGGGCAACACCTTCTTCCACGGCGGCTTTGGCTACCGCTTGAGCGACCAGTGGCGCCACCTTGCGATTGAAAACGCTCGGAATGATGTAGTCAGGCAGCAGTTCGTTGTCCGCGATCGTTCCAGCAATGGCTTGAGCAGCCGCCAGCTTCATCTTGTCAGTCACAGTCTTGGCTCGCACATCCAGCAGGCCGCGGAACAAGCCAGGGAAGCACAGCACATTGTTGATCTGGTTCGGGTAATCGGATCGGCCGGTCGCCATGATCTTCACATGCGGTCCGGCATCCTCGGGCATGATCTCCGGATCGGGGTTGGCCAGTGCGAAGACGATCGCGTCCTTGGCCATCGACTTAACATCGGCTACCGACACCAGGCCCGCCGCCGACACTCCCACAAAGACGTCCGCACCGCGCATCGATTCGCTCAACGAACCCTTCACATTCTCCGGATTGGTGTTCGTCGTCAGCCATTCCTTAACGGGGTTCATGCCGTCTGTCCGGCCTCGATAGATCGCACCAACGCGGTCACAGCAGATGATGTTTGAGATGCCGATCAGCTTCAGCAGCTTGGCAATCGCCATCCCTGCGGCACCAGCTCCGCTGATTGTCACCTTCAGATTGGCGGCAGACTTGCCGGTAATCTTCAGAGCGTTCGTCAGCGCGGCGACCACTACAACCGCCGTGCCGTGCTGGTCATCGTGAAAGACGGGGATCTCCAACTCCCTGCTGAGACGTTCTTCGATTTCGACGCAGCGCGGTGCCGAAATATCTTCCAGATTCACTCCGCCGAATGTGGGAGCCAGGTACTTCACGGTTTCGATGATGCGTTCAACGTCCTGCGTATCGAGGCAGATGGGAAACGCGTCCACGCCACCAAACTCTTTGAAGAGCAGCGCCTTGCCTTCCATCACAGGCATCGCGGCTTTAGGGCCGATGTTTCCCAGTCCGAGTACTGCGGAACCGTCCGAGACCACGGCGACTGTGTTGCGTCGAATCGTCAGGGAGAATGAGGCGTCCGGGTCTTCATAAATGGCTCGGCACACCCGCGCAACGCCCGGTGTATAGGCCATCGACAAGTCGTCGCGCGTCTTCACGGGAATTCGCGAATGCACTTCGATCTTGCCGCCGAGGTGCATCAGGAAGGTGCGATCGGAGACCTTCAAGACTTCAATCGCGGTCTCAGCCTTCAGCTTCGCGACGATGGATTCACCGTGGGCGACGTCAGACGTGTTCACGGTGAAGTCGCGGACGATCTGGTTACCGCGCACTTCGACGATATCGACGGCTCCGATGTAGCCACCGGACTCGCCCAGCAGCGACGTAATCTTGCCCAGCAGGCCGGGGTGGTCGGGATATCGCAATCGCAGAGTCAAGCTGTAAGACGGACTCGGAACTTTCATCGCAGGCATCCTTGTGAGCGACCAGTTCGTGGCAAATGAGTTCAGGTTTGGCCGGTCGGTGTCAATGAGGGATGTCTGAAACGCAACCTCTCTCGCAGCAAGCCGCAGAGCGGTCGTGTTTGCAGAACGTCCCGAAGAAGTGCGCCACGTTGTGAGCAACCTGTCCCTGATGCGCGCCGCGATTGTGCGACTGGCCCATCACATTTGCAACAACGTTCGCCCCACAGATCAACGCACTCAGTTCTGATGATGCAGCAACAACGAAAAGCTGCTCTCAAATCGCCGCGTCAGTTGTACCGCTCCCCGTCGGGATTCCGGGCATCCACCACCCACGGGTCGCCGTGATTGTGATAGCCCACGCGTTCCCAGTAGCCCGGCTGGTCCTCAGCCGTCAGTTCGATGGCCTTCAGCCACTTGGCACTCTTCCACGCATAGAGCTTTGGCACAATCAGCCGTGCCGGGGCACCGTGATCTTCGTCCAACGGCTCGCCGTCATGCCGGTCGGCAACCAGCACATCATGAGACAATAACTCATCAAGCGGCATGTTCGTCGTCCAGCCAAAATCAAAGCCTTCGGCGACGACATACTTTGCTGTCGGCAACGGCTCTGCCCGCCCCAGCAGTTCGTGAATCGAGACACCTTCCCACATGTTCGACAGCCGCGACCACGTAGTCACGCAGTGAAAGTCAGCAAACACCTTCACGCGGGGCAAGGCTTGGAACTCAGCCCAGTTCAGCCGATACGGCTTCGTCACCAGCCCGCGAATTTCGAGCGACCAGTTTTCGGTCGTGACATTCGGCACCGACGACGCATGCAGCACCGGCCACTTCCGAGTCCTCGTCTGCCCCGGCGGAATCCGCTCTTCGCGATACGTGTCCGCACTGACAATCACATCCCCCGGCAACCCTTCCGGGCCTGGAGCTTCACCACGCTGATATTTCGGATCGGGAGTATCGAAGAGCATGCCTGCGCCTGACTTGAGAGAGCTTGCGAGATTCACGCGACTTTTGGGTTCTCGACTGCACTTAACGCAGCCCAATGTTACGAAACGCAATTCGTTGAACACCAGTGCCGTTCGAGAATCTGCGAACGCGCCTCCTCCTGTTGGAGTTACCGCCGAGGGGCGATCTCGACCGGGAAGACGGGGCGTGTGCGCTTTCGATACGGGAGTTGTTTGAAGTCGTGAGTGTGAATCGCCCGCGCGTCGACGTTGATGATCGTGCCGGCGAAGCGTTCGAAGCTGGCTCGAAAGTGGGCGGCGGATTTTACAGCGATGTACTTCATCGACGGGCAGTCAATGCCCAGCGTCTTCGCGAACGCTGGCCCGAGCGGTTGTTCGTGAGCAGTAACGACCACCACCGAGACGCCGTCCTGCTTGATCCACGCCGAGCGGCCCATGTTGCCGGTCAAGCCTGCATACATCGGCCCGTCGTACGTGAAGTCTCCGTCGGAGAGGGCCATCACTTCGGCGTTCATCAGGACCGGCGGACCTTGAATCGGGTCGGACTTGCCGCCGACGTCCACCGTGATGCGCTGGCCGACTCCGGCCGCGTGAGCGCGTTGCACGGTCTCGGGATCGACGATGTAGAGCAGCAGTGCGTCCGTCAATCCCAGTTCCAGAAACGTCCGCAGGATCTCGGTTGAGTCGCCGGGCGAACCACCGCCGGTGTTGTCCGCATGATCGGCCAGCACGATGGGAAATCGGCCAAGCTGTTGGCCTTCGCGAATTGCGTCACGCACGGCCTTCGGCGGAGTGTGCCAGCGTTCGCGGTTCTCCCAGATCCAATTGGCAAGTTCGTCCGCCGTTGCCTCGGCCAGAGACTGGTTGCTATCTGCGACCACAATCACACTGGCTCCTACATCCGGCACGTCCGCCCACGGAAAGCCCGTCGCGAGCGTGATACTGAGAATTCCCGGCCGGCGCTCCAGTGCGTGAACACGCTCCATTACTTCGTTCATCGGCGGGTGAGCCGTGACTTGCGTGGGCGTATTCCAGAACAGCGGAATCTGCTGCAGCGCCATTACCGGCCGCACATCACCACGAAGTGTCTTCACGATCAGATCGGCCGCCTCACGACCTCGCTCGGCCATGTCCACATGCGGGTAGGTATCAAAACCGACGATCGCGGTCGCTGCGTCGACTCGCCGCTGCGTGTGATTCCCGTGCAGATCGAACGTCACGACGATGGGCCGATCCGGGCCTAGGTAGTTTCTCACAGCCTCAATGAAGTCGCCGTCCCCATCGTCAATACCTTCGACCACCATCGCCCCATGCAGGTCGAGCAGCACGCCATCGACCGGACCATTCTCGGCTTCCGCCTGTTGCAAGCGGTCCAGGAACTCGCGTTTCAGGGCTTCGTAATCGTCCCGCACAATCAGCCCGCTGGGATACGCGAAACCCCACAGCAGCGGCACGACTTCAAACCCATAAGCCTGCGCACCGTCGACGAACCCGCCTGTGCAGATGTTGGCACCAGTAAAACGACGAAGGACCTCATCGCCGCGAAACAGACCAAACCCCAATTCAAAATCCGCCAGCGTGGTCCGCACCTTGGCAAACGAACTGGTCTCATGAGAAATCCCGCCGATGGCGATTCGCATGCTGCTTCAAGCTCCATTCAAGGTCCACTCGTTCCGGACTTCATTTGTAGAACGCGGAAAGCGGAACTTCCGAGTGTGTGTTTCCAAGCTCAGTCTGAGAACCTGCGGACGAACTCATAACTCCAGCGTAAACTCCAGAAACGCCTCATCAGGCTGGTAGCCGTACGATTTATACAGAGCTTGAGCGATGCTGTTAGTCTTGGCGGTTGATAAGACCAGGCGCTTCGCGTTCGTGGAGATAGCGTGGTCGCGGGCTGCATCTAACAGTGCTCGGCCGACGCCGCGCTGGCGTGAGGTCGGGACGACGAACAGATCGTTCAAGATCCAGATGCGTCGAGCAGATACTGATGAGAACGACGGATAGAGCTGCATGAAGCCCAGCCCATCACCCGACTCGGGATCAACGGCCAGAAAGATCACCGATTCGTTGTTGGTGAGTCGCTCACGCAGAAACGATTCAGCGAGCTGATAATCGGCAGGCTGTTCGTAGAACTGTCGGTAACTGTCAAACAGCCGAGCCGCGATGCCGACGTCGCCTGTCGACGCGCGGCGGATCAGAGGTTGCGACACGACTGCTCTCCTGTGTTATGAAAAAACGTTGCTCAAAAGAAACCAACGCCCCCACCGAGGATGTTGGGGTTGATATCACTGGGAGGCTGCGAGTTCTTTTCGAGACGACGCGACTGAATGCGTTGATACTCTTTCGCGCGACCTTGTGCATTCAACGCGTGCCCGACTTCTATGAGGGTAGGTTCGTCGAGCACGTAGCCTTGCCTCAACAAGGAATAAGCGTAGTCGACAATCCGGGTTGGCTCTTTGAGCCAGTGCCGCACCACCCACAAAGGAGACACAACGAGTTCGTTGTCCCAGCGTTCCTGCGCGAGCTCTGTTACCAGTCGCAGCCGGAGCGTTTCGTCGTCGGCATGATCAGCGGCGAAGACTCGCAGTCGCAGCGACAAGCGTCGCGAGCTGATCGTTTTCAGCAACCGCATCAGCGTGGCGGAATCGGGAGATTCCTCCAGCACTGTGTCCAGATAGCCGTGAGTGCTCTGCTCATCCTCGGGAAGCTGCTCAGTAGCCGCGATCAAGGCCCGCCAGCGTTCGTAGTCCGTTTGTGAGCCAGCTTTACGAACGAGCAACCCAGAACGCTCGTGAGGCGTGTGCGACGGATGGTTGATTACTTCATCAAACAACCTGGCTGCTGCTTCTGGTCGCTCGGCATTCGCCAGACTTTCAGCGGCAAGCAGCAACCACTCCCACGACTTTGGATCGCGCGGAAGAGCAGTCGCCAATTCCACCGCCTTGTCGGGATCTTGCAGGGCTAGCAACTGAATGCGTCGTAGCGACTGCTCCAGTATCAAAGGGCTCGCGGCTTTATCAGGTTGAGCAGGCGGTGCCTCGCCGACCGCTCGATTGAGATACTTCAAGCCCAGTTCCCCTTGTCCGGCTTGCAGGGCCTGGTCGCTGAGGTGCCATGCGAGCGACGCGGGCATCGTCTCAATCGGTTGTTTAGCGAACAGTTTTAATACCCCGCCTGCACCCAGCGAGACGAAACGATGCCCATCGATCAGACGCATCAGGCCGCCGCGTCCACTTTGAACAACGACCTTCAACGAGGCTAACTGCTCGGGCGTGGGCAGTTTGTCCGGTCGCACGTGCAACTCGTCCAACCAGGCCGACAGGAAATGGAGAAAGGCCTGGTCGGGGTGCTGAGTCAACAAGTCACGCAACAGCTTTCTAGCTGACGCGGGCTTACCCTGTTGAATGATGTCGCAGATCTGGTCGAGCGGTGAACCGGTCTCCGTTTCATCCGCGATGAACCAGGAGTTCCAACCAGACCGCAGGGGTTCGATTGCAGCGGTGGCTGATGAATTGACGAGTTCCCATTGCTCAATCGGAGCCGTCTGCGCTGCATTCGGTTGCGCTGGCAGGTGCGCTGTGACCCGCTGCGGTATCATCGTCAATTGATAAGACAATTTATTGCGTACATAAGCCTGCCAGGCTGTCGGCAACCCCGACGTTTTATCAAACGTGGCCAGCACGAAGGCGTGCGGAGTATGTGGCTGAATCAGCTTCAATGTCCGGCTCTTCGCGTCATCCTGCTCCTGGCTGATCGTGAACATCTCAGCCAGTTCGGCGTTCGAGCGGTGTGGCAGCCATGGCAGTTCCTGATCGATCGATTGACGAGCTTGATCACCCCAGTCGTTGATCTCCACCAGTCCGAACTCGGGATAAGCGACGGCGGCTTGCCTGCCCTCGATGCGGAGAATTCGCTCCGGATGCCGCAGTTCGAGCCGTTCAGCAGTGTGGATCACAACCAAGTTTTGAGACGTCTGGTCTGAAGAACGGTGGCGCCATTTTTGTTGGGATTGACTCGGCGTTTTGCGTATAGATAACAGGCTTAGCTCGTTAGTCAGTTCGCGTTGTTGAGCATCCGTTTTGACGCGAACGGCGGGTGGCTGAATGACTTGCCACGGAGTCATCTTGAAGCGAGACAGTTGTGACCAGGCATGGTTCACATCGCTGGGCAGTTGCGATCGGGACCCAAGCCGGGAGAGGTACTTGGCTCGCCGCAGTTGTAGCAGCGTCTCTTCGATGATCTGATGGTCTGGGGAGGAGTAACGGGCGATCAAGGATTGCGTGGGCTCATTGGGAATGAACTTCTGCTTGAATGGGTTGTTGTAGTCCGGGCCAAATTCAATGCCGTCCCGCAACACGTCGATCAGCGAATTGAAATTATACTGGCTCAAGGTATTACCAGCTGATACTGACGATGATAAGGCGTCCGGGGCAACCGGCAGCTTGCGGAGATCATTCAATAGCTTGGCAATCCGGCGGTGCTCAGATGCCGATTGTCGGATGACAATTGAGCGTGAAACTGGATGCAGACTTAACAGCCTGTTGAAAAAGCTGCGTCTCTCAAGGACTGAGACTGAATCAAATGGGACAGACTGAAGTGTTCCCACTCCGGTGCTGAGCGACGGCCGTTAAGAATCGACCGCAGGGTGAATGAGAGCGCGACTCTGAGGTCCTCACACCACAAACGCAAACGCTGGACGAACGCAAACGCTCGCG
>JAKFWA010000111.1 GCA_021732995.1 Planctomycetaceae bacterium
TAACGCTCAGGTTAACCCGGCGGCGGGGGGAACCTGTGAATTGATAATCCGCCCGAACCGCCGCTCGGGTTGAACCGCTTGTTAGGCCGACGCGACACGCCGGCCTGTGGAACAGGTACCCTGACGCCCAAGCTTCGCTCGAGTGCCTCATTCAGTTTAATAACCACTACCACGACACGCGCGTCTTGCAGAGCCAGTCTCTGAAGCCACCGCACCAGCCCCAGGCTGCCTCAAGACCTTCTCACTCTTGCCAAACACATTTTTTACCGGCCGACCTAACGACCCGCATCACGGGGCGGCGGGAGTTGACATTGATTTCCGAATTCGCTGGCCACCGCCGCTCCCGTGCATGCGATGGTTCGCCAGTTTTATCGCGAGTATACGGGATCGAGCGTTGGAAGATTGTGATCACCGCGGAGAATCTCTCCTCCCAAACGCTCGATTTGGAACGCACGCGCCCACCGGTCGTCGGACCGCAAGCCATGCGCGACCTGCGTAACGGCATTGATTAGCCCATACATTGTGGAGTCAGCGGCGTCGCTGAATGCCGACTGGATGTCCGATTGTTCGTCGTCATCGATGAGGCCCTGTGCCGAAAGGTGACATAGGAATTCGTAGGGCGTGATGACCATTTGCTGTGTTGTGGCCCGAAATCGGGCGAGATCAACATCGAGGCCATCACCGCTGAAGGATCGATCGACTACATCTTTGATTTTCGCTTTCCAGTTTCCAGGCGGGGCATCAGCGGTAGCGATCGTGAACGCCTGTCCCTTTTCGCATTCAAGAAGTGCGCCGTTTTCACAAGAGACGCGAAACATTCGGGCACATGCCAGTGTTTCGAAGTCGGCAGCGTCGGAGTTTTGCAGAAAGAAACCAGCGTTCATCTTGTCGCCGACGTCGAGATTGCGACCGAGATCATGTGCCATGATCGCGAGATGCAGTTGGCCGTTCTGTTCGTGACAATGATCGACGGAGAAGTTCCACGGTAAATTGCGAAGTGTTTCAACTACGTGATTCAGCAATTCGAGATTGTCTATTGCATTGGAAGCAACGGTGCGTTGACCTGAAGCAAGAGCATCACGGATGTCCGGCCGCCCGGAGTATTCGGTTTCACGGGAGAACGTTCGAAATGGCAACAGTGCGTAGTTCATGACGATCTCCTTTGCTGCCTAACGCCCAGGTTAACCCGCGTGTGCCGCGCGAGTGACCGTTGATTTTACCCCAAACCCGACCGCGGCACACGTCGGGTTGAACCGCTTGTTAGGCATTGCTTTTCGTTTGGCGAATCATAGGTCCACCCACTGCCGAATGTCGGATCAATTACCGTTGCCCAAACGACAGGACTAATCGGTGAAAGGTGTAAACGTAAGAATGGTTCCTGCTTCGTCACGACAACGGGTCGCGAGCGAAATGATTTCTGCTACATGATCGCCATTCTTTGGTGCGACGGAATTCAATTCTACGACAAGTTGCGGCATATCTGAGCGACCAAACACGGCATAGCTGACGTTGTCGACTTGCGACAGCAGGGGAAAGCGAGATTTATCCGATTGGCAAAGGAATGCTTCATTGCCTGCGCGTCCAACAACCGCTAATTCGGCAACAGACGATTCGAGGATGACGCGAATCATCAGTTTGCTCCAACTGCCTAACGCTCAAGGTAACCCGGCGGCCAAGAACCTTCGATCGCAGAATCCGCCCGATCCGCCGCTCGGGTTGACCGCCTTGTTCGCATCCCCTGCGTCACTGTTCGGCTTTTGTTTTGCTACCACTTGTTGCAGCCAAGGCGACGTTTACTTCGTCAAAGACTTCGCGTGGAATCAGGTATTTGTACTTGTCTGTATGATTGATGAAGATTCCGCCGAACCTTGAGTCACGTTCGACGATTGTGAAGGCATCTCGAAATTGCATTGCGACGAAAGAGCAGCCATTTGGAAAGGCCGCAAGTAATTCCGACTCATCGGTGTAAGCGTAAGCCCATTCGCGTCCCTGATTGTTTGATGCCACCTTGAGACGGAGTGGCTTTCCGTTTTCATAAATCCCTTCGGTTAGCAAGATGATTTCAGAACTTGCCAGCTTGTGCGACACGGCGTTGATTGACTTTCCCAGAGGCGCGTCCTTGTACGCTTCGATGACATCCTTGATTGGTCGAGCATCGTCCTGGACGGATGGCTGGCATCCCGTGATTCCAACGAGAGTGAGCAGTGACGACAGGAATCGGGCCATCGGATTCATTCGAGTGCTGTGTCGTGGTGTTTGAATGCGAACAACTATTCGACAGAATCATTCTGCCTAACGTGAACCGGCAGGTGTTCTGACAGTCTGCATAATCACCGGCCAAACGTCAACGATTCTCGGCGATCTCGCGCTGGTTGGGTGTGTTATACAGATTGGTGCCGTGCAAGTTATACAGACGGGGCGCAGATGGCTGTAATCGGCCTACCGGGGTCGCAACGCGACACGAAATTGAGTTAGCAGTTTTTCGAGTGATACTCGCTGGTGGGTTGCCCTGCGGTTGACCCATTCTACAGGCGGGTGGCACGCTCAGAGCGAAGCGATGGGCGTGGGCTCTCGATAGACAGCAACCACGCCCGTCTGCATCTGTGAGCTACACGTCGGGAAAACCGCCATGCGGGTCGCGGCTGGTTGGGCGGGTCGCTCGGCTCACTTCGTGGGGGTGAAGGGTAACGCGGACTTGTGGGCACACAGCCGCAGCTTGCCGCTCTTGTCTTTTCGGAAGACGAACGTCTTCTCCACCGTTGTCTCCTCGCCTTTGGCGTTCGTCAGGGTGAGGTGTCCCATCATCACGGCGATGTCCCCGTGGATCTGAATGCCGTTCTGTTCGGCGTCGTCGTGGAAGTCCACCTTCACCCACGGGTTCAGGGCGAACCCCTTGTCCTCGGGAAAGTCCTTGTTGCCGCCGACGAAGTAGGCCAAGGTCCCTTCTCGAGTGGTGCGGAAGGTGTTCTTGCCGAACGCCAGGGTCGGCTTGAAGAAGACTTTGCCATCCTTGAAGTCGTACGCGTCGTCAATGAACTTGGCCGCCACCGCCTTCGCGTCGCCACCGTCCTTGTGAGCCTTCGCGATGGCCACCAGCCCGTCGCACCACGCCTGCTGAGCCGCGTTGACTTCCGCCTGCGTGATTCCTTTGGCGGCCGGTGCGTCTGCCGCCCGGCCTGCCGTCGCCAATCCCAGCATGAACAGAGTGACGAACGGCAACTGTCTCCACAGCATGGTCGAATTCTTCGTACGCATCGGTTCAACTCCTGGAAGGTACACAGCCACTGTCGGTCACCGAACATCCAAGCAAACCCAAGTGCGGCAGCGCTGACCATTATATACTCAAACTGCCTGCGGCACACGTCGGGCTGAGCTGCCCTGTCAGGCCTCGCCTGGAGATCGAACGAGCTGTCTCAAGAAGTCTTCAAATGACTCTGCTACTACGGACACTTCTTCAAACTCAGGCTCAGCACCCATGACAACTTGTCCAAAGCCCGCGTCAGATGTGCGGACGGCCCAATATGAGTAACATGAATGCACTGAAAACATGAAGGGAAAATGGACATCCCAAAAGCTGCGAATCTGATCAACTAACTCCGTGTCATCGTCAGCGCTTTCGAGAGATCGAAGCTCCCATTCGTTCCATGCGAACGCTGAGTCACCCGTGCCGTCGTAGTCCGATTGGCAGAGGAACCAAGTAGTATCGGCGGAACTAGAACAAGATAGAAGATTAGAGAGGAAGCTGTCGAGTGTCGCTGGAAGCCGAGTATAGCGTTGGGCAACCTTGGTAGGCAGAACGAACTTGGCGTCATCCGCCTCGACCACATTCCAACCGCCGTCTCGAAGCTGCTGTTTGAGTTTCAGAGCATCCATGACAACCCACTCCTTGAACCCAACACTTTGTTACAGGGTTGGCTTGAGTTGACTGTACTCGGCCTACCGGGGTCGCAGAGCGACAGGAAGTACGAGTGTAACGTCTTGTGGCTGCACCACTCCAGTAGCCCGCGAGCGGGTAACCGGGGCTACGCTGCTTTACGCGAATGCTAACACAGCGTTGGAGGCGTCGTTCGGGCTCCGCTCGTCACTCGGAGAGTGCCGACCACAAACTGCGGCTGATCGTAGACGACAGTAGCGAGTCAAACGCGACGAATATACCTTTTGAGGCGCCTCGTTATCTGCGACCTGAATCTGCAAACTTCGCGAGTCCAGGAATAACGCCAGTTAGAGCGACGAAAGGTGTGCCATGCGAATCTTTGTGACTACTGTTTCAATAATCGTGGCGGCTCTATTGATAACCGTGTCCACGCAGTTGAACGCCGACCAGCCCATCGCGCCTCATGTCGAGTTGCAGTCGGGACCGCTGACACCCGGTCTGGTGCTCGATGACTCTCCTCGGCCCATTCATCAAATTCGTCTCGTTGTCGACGCCACGTTGCGGCGAGGATTGCTGATCCTGGACGGCAATCGCCCCGAATTTGATGAATTTGGCAGCGTTGTCGGCGGCATTCAAACGCCGCAGGTTCGTGGCCAAGGCAATCCAAAGTTAATTACCGAGCTTGGCTGCAACATTAAAATCGTCAAGGAAGGCCCCGAGCAATGGCGGCTCTACAGCATCGATAGCCCCAACATGCGCACTCCGCTTCGCATCGCAACCCGAGGCCCCCTTGATGACAGCGGCCCGGCTCGGCTGATCGTGCTCGATCGAAACGATAAGGTGTCCACAGTCGTCAATTGCACTCGGTATGGATTGGTAATTCCCTAGCGCCGACGGACCCAGAGAACCCGCACACGGAGAGTGCGGGCCACCCAACTACGTGCTATCCAGGTAGTGGTGCAACAGGGGAGTGTCGGACGAGTGATCCGGAACTCCCACCGGACGGGTGGCACGCTCTGACCAGCGGGAAGGGCGTGGCCGTTGCAGGTCAATGCCCACGCCCATCGCTTCGCTCTGAGCGTGCCACCCATCGGCTGTCGCTTTATCTTGGCGACAGCTTTTCAGTTATTTGTCAGCTTTTCGATCGATCGGATACAGTTTCCGTGACTCATCAACTCATTCATTGGGTCCGATCATGGACGCTGCGCCCTTGGAGCTGTCTGCCCCCGAACGCTTCTCGGTAGACACGGGGCCAGAGGAATGTGTGATTCAGCATGTCCGACACGGCGCGGAGTTATTGAGTTTCGGCTTATGGGTTGCGATGGTTTGCTTCGCTATCTTCGTGACGGTGTGGGTATCACTCTGGTTAGTGCTCTTTCCCATGGCGCAGTTGTGGCGGACTCTCAGCATGGGGTGGTCATCGGCGGCACTATTCCTGGGACTCACGTACCGACTGGGGTATTCCTACTGGAGCCAAAAAACGTTTCGATTGAAGTCGGACTCTCTACAAGTTGACACCGAACTACTCGGCCTCACGTCTCGACTGGTTGTGCCGCGCGACTCGATCAAGCTCGTCAGGGTGGTCGACATCAAGATGCCCAGTCACGACCTGATGCCAGTCTGGAAACTAGAACTCGTGCTTGACCGCAGAATGGATCCGCAGCTTGGACCGCAGAGCCTGTTGAGTTATTGGATTTTGGCTCTGCGCAGCCACGCGATTCTTTGGCGACTGCCTCATGAGGACTGCAAATGGCTCGGGATCGTCATTGCCCGTTGGGCAAACGTGGATCTGGAGCTAAAGCCAGCCAGGTAACGTCTCTCCGAAATTCAGTCCCGCAAGTGGCGGGTGCGCAGTCGCGATTGCGGTAGTAGGGCAGCGGGTGGGCGAGGAAGATTGCGAGACCTGAACTCTCGCTACTGGCCTCAACGCTCGCGTATCGTAGCGAGCCACGGTCATTGAAGTCGGACGGATGCTGGCCTGGGGAAGTGTCGGGCTGAACTGCCTCAGGACGATCTGTCGGAAAACTCAGGAAGGCGTTTCATGTTGTTGAACTGGTTATTTCCAGGCGCGGTGTCGGCCCGAAATGCTCACTCGAACCGCCCTCGTCGCCCTTCGCACCGCACCGGTTCGGTTCTCGAACTGCTGGAAAATCGCACGCTGCTGGCGGCCACGCTGTTCGTCGATGCCAACAACCACACGGGCGTGGCGAATGGTTCAGCCACGAAGCCGTTCACGTCCATTCAAGCCGCCGTGACGGCCGCCCAGGCGGACGACGTCATCAAGGTCGCGCGAGGAACCTACTCAGAGAACATCGTCATCCCGGATACGACACTGCAACTTCAGGGCGGCTTTGTGGGCGGCACCGAGTCGGCCTACGCCACCGGAAAGGCGGGCGATTTTGCCGTTGCCGCGCCGGGCACTAACGTGACTCGCATCGTCGGGGCGAGCGACGAGCCAACTCTGTACGTGCGATTTCAGACGGACACCACTGTCGGCATTGACGGCTTCACCATCAGTGGCGGCTTGCATGGCATCTATATTCAACCGAACTCGGGCGAGAACGAAGTCGCCACAGTGTTGATCACTCACAACGTGATCGAAAACAACGGACCGGCGGCCCTGCAAGCCAGTGGTGGCGACTTTGCGTTTAACGGCGGCGGGATTTACACCGTCAATGCGAAAGTGACCATCAGTAATAACGTCATTCGCAATAACAACGCGAACCGCGGCGGCGGCCTGTATATCGCCAGCGAGGTGGACTACACAATTACCGATAATCTGATTGCGAATAATACCGGTTACGACGATCACGGCGGTGGAGTGGTCCTCGTTCCGCTGCCAGTCGCGGCCACCGGAATCGGCACTTTCAGTCGCAATGTCATCAGCGGCAATGTGGCGTCGAAAGCTTTTGACTATGGCTGGGGCGGCGGCATGCTCGTTCCCGGTGACCCGAATAATACCGCCGCTTACAAACCCGTAATCCTGAGTAACAACGTCTGGTCGGGCAATTCGGCGCCGTCCGTCGGAGGTGCCCTGTTCGTCGACGACGGCGCCAAAGCAATGCTCGATCACGAATTGATGTATGGCAACTTCACGACTTCCCCCGGCAGCAGTGGTGGCGCCATCTTCCTGGAAGGTTCAGGCGGTGGTGATGAGGACCTGGGTAACGACGTCGGCTCGATCATGACCATCACGAACAGCACGTTCGCGAATAACCGCAGTAACAATACTGAGGGGGAGCGTGGCAACGGCGCTTTTGTGGACGAGTTCTCCAAGTTGACCGTGAGTAACTCGATCTTCTGGGACAACGTCGATGACCTGGATGTCGATGAAACATCGACTCTCACGGTGACTTATAGTGACGTCCAGGAAACCTGGCCGGGGACAGGTAATATCAGCGTTGAACCGTTGTTCGCAAACGCCGCTGCCGGTGATTATCACCTCAAATCCCCCAACGGTCGCTTCGACCCCGCAGCACGCGGTGGAGCAGGTGGCTTTGTCTTCGACAGCGTCCGCAGTCCCGCCATTGACGCAGGCGATCCGGCTTCGCCTTTCGTCAACGAAACTGCCCCCAACGGCGGCCGTATCAACCTGGGCTTCGAAGGCAACACCCCTCAAGCCAGCCGCTCGTCATTCAACCTCGCCAGTTTAGGCACGGCCGGAACGACGATCTTTGGCATCGATGCTGTCGACTACAGTGGTCGATCCGTAAGCAGCGCAGGCGATGTGAATGGTGATGGCTTTGATGATCTGATCATCGGAGCCCCAACAGGTGATGCCGCCGGTAACGGCAAGCAAGATGCGGGCGAGAGCTATGTGATCTTCGGCGGCGCAACGCTCCCTGCGACGATCAACCTCGCCAATCTCGGTTCGGCCGGTAGTACAATCTTCGGTGCGGACCCTGGCGATGAGAGCGGTGTTTCCGTCAGTAGTGCGGGCGACGTCAACGGTGATGGTTTCGATGACTTGCTCGTCGGAGCCAGACTTGGAGATGCAGCGGGTAACGCGAAGTCATCAGCAGGTGAGAGTTATGTAATCTTTGGCCGAGCATCCTTCCCTGCGACGATTGACCTTGCCTCTCCAGCGTCTGCGAGTATTACGATCTTCGGAGCGGAGTTTGGCGACACAAGTGGTACTTCCACCAGCAGCGCGGGGGATGTGAATGGAGACGGCTTCGACGACCTGATAATTGGTGCTGTTTCTGGCAATGGCTCTACCAACACAATTCTGGGCGCAGGCGAGAGCTACATCGTCTTCGGCGGAACGTCGTTGCCGCCGATGCTCGATTTGGCCAATCTCGGTTTGGCCGGAACCACGATTTTCGGCATCGACTCTGCGGATCTTAGTGGTCGGTCTGTCAGCGGCGTAGGCGACGTCAATGGGGATGGTTTCGACGACTTAATCATTGGGGCACATAACTCTGCTGGAAACAACAATGCCACAATGGGAGCAGGTGAGAGCTATGTCATCTTTGGTCGCTTATCGTTTCCGACAACGATCGAGTTGGCGAGTCTTACCTCCAGCGGGATTACAATCTTCGGCAGGGACCCTAATGGCGTCAGTGGTTACTCTGTGACTGATGCAGGCGACGTCAATGGGGATGGCTTCGATGATTTGCTTATCGGCGCCCCGAGTGCGGACACGCCGACCGTCGTAGCCGGTGAAAGCTATGTGCTCTTTGGTGCGGCATCCCTGCCAACGACGATTGACCTGGCAAGTACCGGTTCTTCCGGAATCACGATTCGTGGCGCCGGACCATTTAACCGTAGCGGCACGTCGGTGAGCAGTGCGGGAGACGTTAATTCAGACGGCTTCGATGACCTGTTGATCGGAGCTACTGGGGGCGATTCGGATGGTGATCCGGCATCCAACACGGGGGTGAGCTACATACTGTTCGGTTCGGCGTCGCCGCCAGTAATAGTCGACCTTGCTAGTCTCGGTTCATCAGGGCTCGAGGTCTTAGGCGTGGATACTCACGACTACAGCGGCATTTCCGTAAGCGGCGCTGGAGACGTGAATGGAGACGGCTTCGACGATTTCCTTATTGGTGCCTCGAAGGCCGATGGAGTTGGAAACGCGACAGCGGACGCAGGTGAGAGCTACTTGATCTTTGGTGGCGACTACACGTCGTCTGTCACGCATGCAGGAACGGTGGCGGCGGAAACACTCACCGGAAATGCGTCGGCGAACGTGATGGTTGGGGGGCGAGCGAATGATACTCTCATCGGTAATGGTGGTGCCGATGTACTCGTTGGTGGTGAAGGCTCGGATACGCTGGCGATTTCGAACCTCGCGTTTCGCAGGGTCGCGGGTGGTAACGGGCTCGATATGCTGCGACTTGATGGCGCCGGGTTGTCGCTGAATCTGACGACGCTCGCTGATAGCAAGCTGACCGATATTGAGGTCATCAATATCACCGGCAGTGGTAACAACTCGCTGACGCTGAATGTGCATGAGGTCCTTGAAATCAGCTCCAGTTCCAATACGTTGCTGGTCCGTCGCAACGCTGGCGACACTATCAACATTGGCAGCGGCTGGACTCAACTTGCGAATCAGACGTTCGGCAGCACAACGTACAATTACTATTCTCAAGGGGCCGCGCGGCTGGGGGTTGAGAAGACCGACAATACCGCCCCGACTGCGGACATCGTCGACATCTCGCCCGATCCGCGAATCAGCTCGGCGAGTATTGTGACGGTCACGTTCAACGAACCGGTGACGGGAGTTGATCTCAGCGATTTCCAACTGACGCGCGGTGGCAACGCCGTCAGCCTGAATGGCGTGGCGTTCAATGGCAGCGGCTCGAGCTACACACTCGACCTCTCCAGCGTGACGGCCTTGCCCGGCAACTATGCGCTGACACTCAAGGCGTTGAACTCGGGGATTCGCGATGCGGCCCTCAATGTATTCACCGCTGACGCTGCCGACGCGTGGGCGACGACGGGAATCAGTATCAACCTGACGACCAGTCAGAAGCTGGTCGTGCAGGCGGCGAGCGGCAATCTGCAGGTGCTGATCAATGACGTTGTTGATACGACCTATTCATCGATCCCGGCGGCGACATTGCAGGGTATCGCGATCACCGGCGGTACCGGTAACAACCTGATTGACCTGACCGGCGTCACAACGACGGCGTTCTCGCGAGCTGGTGGAGTCACCGTCAGCGTGCAGGGCGGTGCGGGCAACGACACGCTGCTGGGCAGCGCGTTCGCGGATCAACTCAACGGCGGCGAGGGCAATGATCTGCTGTCTGGTGGAGTCGGCAACGACTCGCTGAACGGCGGTGCGGGCACGGACGGCTTTCGCGATGTGGCTTATACCGACTTCGTTCAGGGCCAGATCCGGGATATCTCGCTGACGAGTACATCATTCCTGGTGAAGGTGGGAGCGGGAACGCTGTCCGCCGACTCGCTGCTGGACTTCGAGTTTGCCGACATCACCGGCGGTCTGATGCGCGACCGTATCAATGCAGCCAGCTTCACTAACTCAGCGGTGACGACGATCAGTGGAGGCGGTGGCAATGATGTGGTCACAGGCACTGCTGGCGCTGACATGATTATGAGCCTCACCGGCGCCGACTTGCTGAATGGCGGCGGCGGTAGTGACACCATCTTTGCCGGCAGTGGTAACGATACCATCAGCGGCGGTGACGGTGCTGATAACCTCAACGGTCAGAACGGCGACGACTGTATCCTGGGCGAAGCTGGTAATGATGTCCTCATCGGCGGCGCTGGAGTTGATACCCTGGCGGGCGGTCTGGACAACGACTTCCTGAGCGGCCAGACCGAAGCCGGATTGCTCAACGGCGGCGACGGGAACGATACTCTGCAGGGTAATACCGCCAATGATACGCTCAACGGCGAAGCTGGCGATGATCGACTCTTCGGCCTGCAGGGCAACGATATCCTCAGTGGCGGCGATGGTGCTGATTCGCTGCTGGGCGCACTCGGAAACGACTCGCTCAACGCGGGTGCCGGCGCGGACACGCTGCAAGGTGACGTGGGCAATGATACGCTCGACGGCGGCGCGGACTTCGATCGGATTAACGAAGTTCTTGACACTAACTTCACTGTTGTGGGTATCAACTTGAGCAGCAGTGGCCTGGGCGTGGACACCGTCAGCGCGATTGAACGCATCCAGCTCAGCGGCGGAGCCGGAGACAACGTACTGGATGCGCGACAGTCCAGCGTGCCCGTGTTCCTGTCGGGTGGTGCTGGCAACGATACATTACTCGGTGGTTCGAAGGCTGATGGCATCGTAGGCGGCGACGGGGATGACGTGCTCTCCGGCGGCGGCGGTAACGACGTGCTGGAAGGCGGTGTCGGCACCGACTACCTCTTTGAGCAGGCTGACACGAACTTCACTATCAACGGTGTGACAATTACATCGGCTGCTACGGGATCTGATACTCCCACCACCGTGGAACGTATTGTTCTGATCGGTGGTATCAGCGCGAACAAGCTTGATGCGACCCTGGCGACTATACCGGTCGTCCTCATCGGAGGACGTGGCAACGATACGCTGCTCGGCGGTTCGCAGTCTGATACTCTCAGCGGCGGCAACCGCAACGATTCGACTGTGGCCGGCAGCGACGGCGCGGATTCACTCGATGGCGGCAGCGGTGTGGATGTCCTCGAGAACGACCCCGCCGACGCGCTGGTCCCTGGTGTCGGAGATACCACCATTGCCGACGTCTTCACGCTGCTGCCAAGCTGGGTTGACGCCCTGTGAGAGACCGACCAACAACGAAATAGAGATCATCAGAATGGCCGTCGAGTAGCACGCCCTGACCATCGGTAGGCGCGTGACCGTGGAGCCCGGATACTCACCGTAATCGGAAGCGGCTGTGGAAACGCTCTCATTTGTGATCGGCATGGCGCTGAAACTTCCTCCGGCTGCTTCGCGCCGGTAGCCTGACGGCGGGCAACCGGTGCCGCCCGGCGAGTCTTCCCGTCGCGGCTGGGAGAGCAATCGTGAGCGATGACGACGACGCACGAGAACAGCAGGCTAAGACCAACGCTGAGATCGAACGGGAGATCCGCGCCGAGAGAAAGTTCTCGCTGGCCGACGCCATTGGACGGATGGCCGGGCCGGGCGCGATGAAGGGTATCTCGCCCGTCACCCGGAAGCGGCAAGCGGAGGCCGAGTTGCAGGCGTACCTCAACCGGCACGTCACGGATTCGGGCGGCGTACTGACAGCGCTGCTGCTGCGGTATGTGACTCAGGGAGACCTGCTGCTCGAACATCTGGACCAGCCGCTTGTCGCTCTCGCCAGTCAGATCGAACGAGCCCTGGCGTCTGACTACCGCATGCAGGAACTGGTCCGCTCGGCCGACGCCGAATGGGGACGAACGGTCGGCGAGCGGCCGTACTTCGACCGTGAAGGCCAGCCCCCGCACCCGGACGATCCCTATACCGCTGAGTCCGTCCGCGCCGTACTGACCCAGCTTCTCGAGTCGCTGCGCAATGACCAGTAGTGATACTTCACAGACAATGACGGCGCGACGCAGTTCGGTAGGGCGAACAACTTGGGGATGTCAACCCCCGAGTTTTTCCGGGTTCACTTGAAGCTGCCGATCAAAGACCTCGGGGGATTAACATCCCCCGCTCGCCTATTCCCAAAACAAAACGCGCAGTTGTCTTCTGGGAAGCGTATTACTGGCCGTTGCGAATCTTTTCGAGCGTGGCTTGTCGTTCCTGAGGTGACGGCTTCAGCAGGAGTTCGCGAACGACCGTGTGCAGCCATTCCCGACGGCCGGGTTCCAGCATCGATCCGAATTCGACGCGGTTACTGGCTTCGATGACGATCAGTTCGAGGTTGCGGTCATTGACGGACCATGACGTCAGCCCGTTGGTGACTCGCTGCACCGTGGTCGGATCAAAGCGACGCGTCCAGACCAGCGGACCGATGCCGGTCCTCACTCGACCTTCCTGCTCGCCGATATGAACTTCAACCTTTCCGCAGAGCGTCGTTAATAGTGCAATTATCATTCCAGCACCAACCGTTACGAAGGGTATCAGGAAGATGCACAGAAACAGTGACATGCTCAATGTCATATTGAGATCATTCGGCGCGGGGAACCAGGCGGGCAACGGCCCTACGGTATTGGTATAAACTCCCGTGAAGGCGATCAGCACGAAGATCGACGTAATACCGTTCCAGAACAGAGCCATGAACATCAAACCACAGCCTTGAGCTGCCGAACGCAGCGACGCCGAGGCGATGAATTCCTGATTGGATTCCGTCAACGAACAGCCGCGCGGCAGACTGCTCAGCACATCCGCCACGGACCGTCGCCCGGCGGCTACTTCCGACAGGCGTGACAACTGCCCGCAACTTGTGCAGAGCGCCACGCCCTCGGCAATGTTGATGGACTCGGGTTTGATCACCTCGCCACATTCCGGGCAGCTTGTTGCGCTCATCGGTCGTTACCCGCTGTTCCAGAGCCTTCAGACCCGTGCGGCAGCACCGCGTCACCGCAGTTCTACCACCGCCCTGTCGCCTCGAACAACGTAAGAGATACCAACGGCCGCCCGCCGCTGCGGATCATTGGCGTTGCAGTTGTTTTTGAGCGGTCCGCCCCGCCGTATCGGGCACTCTCCCAGAGCCGTAGCTCTGCTGGTGAACCGCAGTTCGGGAGGGCGACGCTTCTGCCGAGCCGCTTCAAGTGGCTGGTGCGGCTCGGCAGGAGCCTCGCCCTCCCAAGCTGCATCGAGCAGTTGCTCTCTGCGAATCGTATTGGTACTCAAGCGGACGGCACTGGAATGTGCCTGCTACTTGGGGCGGCTCACAGCGAGGTCAGCAGGTCGCGAGTCGCGGTCAGTTCGGTCGTCAGGCCGTCGATGAGGTTCACTCGCCGACCGTCCGGCAGAACTTCCCAGGTATAGGTTTCGACTTCCAGATGCGGCGCGTAGCTCAGTTCCTTCACGGTGGCCAGAGCACGCCGCAGGTCATCGCGCGTCGTCCTCAGCGAACCCAGTCGTTCGGCGTTCACCGGCACGTGAAAATGAACTCGCCATTCCGACGCGTTCGCAAATGCCGCTGACGGTGAACTCACCAGCTCGGCGTTGAGGTCCACATCGCGCACCAGCGTGCCGTCGGCCGCGCGAGCAATCGTCTGATGCAAATAACGCGGTTCCACATACCGCGCCAGCGTCGCTCGACCATCCGCATTCGTCGCCGGGTTCTCCAGTCGAATCGCACAGGTAATATGCACTTTGTTAATACGCACATTCGCCGCGGCTAATTGTTGAATTGACTCCGCGACGTCCTCAAATTCTACCGATTGATGACACACATCGTAGCATAGCCCGAGATACTCGCTGACTTCGGCAGCGGCTCCGGCGCTGACAGCCCGCTGGTTCAGGCGCTCGAAGAAGGCAATCGCTTCGGGAGTCGTTTCAATGACGCAGAACGGCTCCGGCTCGATCGCCAGGCGAATGCGTTTGCCGGTCTGCTGCTCGACTTTGGCAAGGAATCTGGCCAGCTCAATCAACTGATCAGCGCAGCGGTCCAGGAACGTACCGATCTCGCCCTGTTGGGCGACGAGCGGCTTAAAGCCCAGCGGCACCGTCGACATGCTGCCTTCCGTGATGTCGTCATCCATCAACTTCGCCAGCACGCTGGCTGACTCTCTGGTGAAGTCCAGCCGGGCGGGTGAGGTCCAGTCAGGCAGGTACACATTCTCCTTCACTCGCACGTCATGAAAATTGCCGTACGGAAACGTGTTGAGCGTGTAGCAACTGAGCTGTCCCTGACGCAGATCGTCGCGCAGTTCTTCCAGCAGCCGCGGCGTCTGCAGCAGTTCCGTAATGACAGGTCGCGCGAGCCACAGGCCGGCGGCCAGTGATCCAAATCGCTGCCGGGCGGGGATCGTGAATTCGTGCAGCCCGTTGCGGACGGTTTCCACCGTGAGGCCGGGATGCAGATTGGTGCAATAACTGAGCGGTAACGTGCTGAGTGCCATGAGCTCATTCCTGCGAAACGTGGCGTGAAACCGGTTTCTTAAGGCTCGCACGCCCACGCCGCAACTGGTCAGACCGTCGCCACCGTATGACCAGTTG
>JAKFWA010000102.1 GCA_021732995.1 Planctomycetaceae bacterium
GCGACAGAACCTTGAGTGGCACTTCTATGACGATCGAACACGCTACTGGTGATGGCGAGAGCACCGCGACCTCTGACTGCTGCGGCTCATCTGGCTGCGGAGTTGATGTGGCGACGCTGTCCCTGACGGTGGTCTCTGCGGATGACGCTGCGCCAGAAGTCAGACCAGACTTCGTCCAGCATCTGAGAGCAGGCGTCAGCGTGCTGCTGCTGGGCGAGGCGGATCAGGAAACTCGCACCCGCGCGGAGCAGGCTGTCGGAATGACGGGGCGAGTGATTGCCGTCAATCCATCCTCAGGACGAGTTCACGACCTGCGGCTCGATCTTGCTCGCTTTGAGAATTATCTCGCCGAGCATCCGGTGCGGACCAGCGCGGATTGGCAGAAGGCCGAAGCATTTGCTCAACAGTTGCGCGATGAATCTCCGCTGGTGGCGAGTGACAGTATTGATGCTGTCATCGCGAACAACGTGCTGAGTCTGATCTCGGCTGCAGAGCGCAATCAGTTCTTCACCGAACTGTTCCGAGTTCTCCGGCGCGGCGGCCAAATCATTCTCAACGAGTTGGTCAGTGATGAAGAATTGACCGATTCGCAGCGGCAGGATGCCCCACTGCAAAGCCTCGGGCTAGCGAACACTCTGCGCGAGGACGTACTGCTGACAGCCTTTGAGGACGCGAGGCTCTATGGCATCGAGATTCTGCATCGTCAGACCAAACCACACACCACAGTGAACGGCATCGAATTCCGCTCGCTGACCGTGCGCGCCTGGAAGGGCAAGCAGGGGGCCTGTTTAGATGCCCGGCAGGCCGTGATCTACAAGGGGCCGTGGAAGATGGTCGTCGATGATGATGGTCATAAGCTGTTTCGCGGCCAGCGCATGGCGGTCTGCGATAAGACGTTTCAGATCTACAGTCGCAGCCCATACGCCGAACACATGATTCCTGTGCCTCCCGCCACCCCGGTTCCGCTGGAGATGGCCCCGGCGTTCTCTTGCCACACCAGTGCGGTCCGCGATCCGCGTGACACCAAAGCGACTGACCTGTCGCTGACACTCGTTCCGGACGGGAGTTGTTGCAGCCCCGGAGGGAGCTGTTGCTGACTCATCGCATCGGCACCGTTTTGTGGCATGTGCCTTGCGTATTAACCACAGGTCGGACGGGCTGAAGTTCGACACACTTGTTTTTTCGAGGTCGCGTCTGCAGGAATTGTAAGTTCTCCAGCGCGGCTTTGTAAAAATTGCAACGACAGCAACCTCGCACATGACGTGTCGAGGCAGATTCTCCAAGGACGGAGCGTGGCATGAGCACATTGGCGACAATGGCTTTGTTGATGGCCTCAATCGGCGGCACACCGGACGGTATAGTGCTGAACTTCACCGCAACCTGGTGCGGGCCGTGCCAGCAGATGTCCCCGATCGTCAGTCGCCTGCAACAGCAGGGCTACGCGATCCGCAAGGTGGACTTCGACCGAGAAAAGGCGTTGGTCAATCGCTTCAACATCACTGCCGTGCCAACCTTTGTCCTCGTCGTGAACGGTCAGGAGCGTGAACGATACTCAGGCCCGCTCAGCGAAGACCAACTGCGGCGGATGGCCGCCTCGATCCCCGAAAAAGCCGAGGCCGTCGCTAGTTCGCAATCCAGTCCAGGCACCAAACCAAACACGAGTAGTAATAGCGTCGCGGCGACGATTGGTAACGGCATCAAGGCTCTGAACCCGCTCGCCAGTCGGCCAGCTTCAGGAACGACAGCCGCTGCTCCGGTGATTCGAGCCAACGTCACGGCGTCTGATCAACAGGTTTACGCCATTGATCCGATGCAGGTGGTGACTCGCATCCGGGTGACCGACTCAAAGGGCATGGACTTCGGCTCGGGCACGATCATTTCGAGCGAACCTGGTCAGGCACACGTGCTGACCTGCGGGCACATCTTCCGGCACTTCGACCAGCAGGGACGCATCGAGGTCGATGTCTTCAGCGGTGAGAAGTATCAGCGTTTCGAAGGCGCTTTGATCCGGTTTGATCTGAAGAAGGACATCGGTCTGATCTCGATTAAGTCCGACGGGCTGCTGCCGATCGCTCGAGTAGCAACGGCACCCGTGCAGAACGGAGATCACGTCTTCAGCGCCGGGTGCGGCGGCGGTGATCCTCCAACCAAGCTGCAGCACATCGTCACCAAGACGACGGGCTATCAGGAAGACATCGTTGAATGCACCAGCACGCCGGTCCAAGGTCGTTCGGGCGGTGGTCTGTTCACGACCGATTGCCAAGTGGTTGGCGTCTGTATTCTGGCCGATCCTAATGGTCGTCGAGGTCTCTATATGGGATTGAAGACCATTCATGGGCTGCTCGATCAGTGCGGTCTCACTCACCTGTACCGTCGTGGCAGCGACAGCACCGCTAAAGCCACGTTGGCCGCGAACTCAAAGGCTCCCAAGCTGCCTGACTTCAATCCGATCTCGGTGGGTTCGACGCGTCCTGATTTCTCAGGTGATGCGGAAGAAGTTCCTAGCGATGCTCCTGCCGATGACAAACTCGAAAGCCTGCCAGCGTTTGAACCCGAAGCGACACAGCGCAGGCCGCAACGGACCTCTGCTCTCCGGGAAGAAAACATCTTCGCTGATGCCTCTGATCAGCTTGGACCTGCTCCTGCCCCTAAGCGCAGCAGCCTCGCTGACAACTCGCGTCGCGGATCAGACTCGGTCGTGGCTGGCCCTAGCATCGATTCGCTCGCTGAGACGCTGGACGCCGCGAAGGGCGCCGAGGTCGTGTGCATCATTCGCGATCCCAAGCTGCCGAACGGAGCCAGTCGCGTCGTGATTATTCATCGCGCCAGCGAGAAGTTCGTCTCGGACCTCACCGGCGAGCTGGATCATCAGGTGCAGCGTACGTCGCTGGGTGTTCGCCCGGCTGCGAAATCGGTCCCTGTGAAGACGCCGGTGGAGCCGGTCGCCATGCAGCGGTATCGCCGGAACCGTCAACCCGCAGCGGACTGAGGCCCATGTTTGCCAAGCACTTTGCACTCGTAACCTGGCTGCTGGTCAGTCTGCTGGCAGCGCCGTTGGCTGCTCAAACCAAGCCTGCGGCTGCGACGTCAGCCGCGCGACAGGTGGCGGTGCACCCCTGGCAGGACGACGCGGCTCTGCACGCGGTGCAATTCGTCGGTTCCAAGTCCGGATGGGCTTGCGGTGATCATGGCACCGTCTGGCAGTCTCAGGACGGTGGCCAGACATGGTCGTTCCTGCCTACGCCCACTCAGGCTTCACTGCGTTCGATTTGCTTCCTGACGAATCGGATTGGCTGGATTGCCGGTCGGACAACTCAACCTTTCACCGGCATTGGCATGGGCGTGCTGCTCAAGACCAGCGACGGCGGCAAGAGCTGGGAAGAGTGTCCTGTGCCGTTGCCACCGTTGTACTACGTGAAGTTCTTTGGCACCGACGAAGGTGTTGCGGTCGGTGAAGCGACGAGTCAGTTCCCGACCGGCGTCTTGATGACAAGCGATGGCGGAGAAACCTGGCAGCCCGTCGCGGGTTCTCAATCGGCGGGCTGGCTAGCCGCTGACTTTGCTGGTCTGGAGAGCGGCGTGGTGGTCGGTGATCGCGGCCGTATTGTGCCGGTCGCCGATGGTGCCGTGGCGACTCCTCGCAGTTCGCGCAGCAGCTTTCGCTCGATGCGCAAGGTCGACATGGTCGACCCGTTGAACGGCTGGGCGGTCGGCGACGGCGGTCTGGTGCTGAAGACCACCAACGGCGGCGTCTCGTGGCAGAGCCCGACGCAGGCGCTGCCTGACGAACTGAACCGCTTTGCTGATTTTCAAACCGTCGCCGCGCGCAAATCGAAAGTCTGGATCAGCGGCAGCCCCGGCGGATGTATCTGGCATTCGAGCGATGATGGCCAGTCCTGGCAGCAGCAGACGACGGGGCAGACGACGCCGTTGCATGCCATCAACTTCTCATCGGATGAAACCGGCTGGGCGGTCGGTGCGTTTGGCACCATTCTGCGCACGGTCGATGGCGGTGCAACGTGGGTAACTGCTCGAGCCGGCGCGCGTCGCGCAGCCTTGCTGTCGATTCATGCTCGACCAAACCGACTCCCCTTCGGGGCGTTGGCGAAATACTCGGGCGATCAAGGTTTTCGCAGTGTCGCGCTGGTGCTGCCGAAGTGGTCCTCGACAGGCGAACGCGATGCGGTCGGTCCCTTTGAGCGGCGTGCTCAGGACGCCGTAATCGCTGTCGGTGGCAATGCACTGTCGCTTGGTTGGCGATTGCCGATCGCGTTGCCGGAAGTGGATCGCAATCTGGATCAGCTCACGGCCGAATGGCAGAAGTACACGGAAGGTCGACTGGTTGAAGTTGTGGTTTCGAGCCTCGTTGCCGAACTGCGGCAGTGGCGTCCGAGTGTCGTGGTGATTGATGAACCTCAAGCTCAGGATGCCGCTGGCCGATTGGTAGTTGACGCCGTGCAGCGCGCGATCGTCGAAGCCGCTGATCCGACGCGCTATGTCGAGCATCAGCAGCTTGGCGGCTTGCCGGCCTGGAAGGTGGAGCGTGTCTTCCGGCAGATCAACGCGATTGACTCAGGCCGCATCAACATTGAGCCGTTCGAACTACTCCCCAGCGTCGGCACGACGGTCGAACAACTGGCTGGATCTGCGCGCGGGATGCTCTTTCCGACGGTGGGTCAGGCGCCGCGCCGCGAAGTCTTTGCAGCGGCTATGGACGAAACAGAAGCGAAGTTTCAGTTGGCGTCCGCGCGCGAGTTCTGGGGTGGCTTAGCCATCGGGCCAGGTTCCGATGCGCGTCGTCCGCAGATCGCGATTGACGAGCGCTTGCTGGATCAGCGGCGCGAGCAGGCGACGCAACAACGCAACTTTCGAGGCATCGTGGATCAGACTCTGGATGATCCGCAACGGGCCGCGCAGATGATCGCCGAGTTGCGCAACTTCACGAGAAAGCTGTCGAAGGCTGATGCTGCGCTGCAGTTGTCTCGGCTGGCTGATGATTATCGTCGACGAGCCCAATGGGATCTGGCCGAAGCGACGATGATTGAACTCGTCGACTTCTACCGCGACGAACCGATCGCCGCCGAAGCGATGTTGTGGTTGCTCCGTTTCTGGAGCAGCGAGGAAATGTCCTGGCAGCGCGGTCGCAAGGTTTCGCTGACAGCTCGACGTGAGACGGTCGATCGCTCGGCGTATCTCGGACGACTGCAGAAGCTGGCGGAATCCCTCGGTCAGCCGCAGGACGATCCGCTGCGTTTAAAAAGGGAAGCCGCGGGGGAGTTGGTCAACCTCGGTAATCTGCCGTCGCAAGACGCAAATCAATGGCGTTCCGCTACCGAGCAGGCTTGGCTGCATCAGGCCGTGCATCTGACGCGCGTCATTCGGCAGCGGCAAGGGCAACTCTTCGCGACTCCGCAGGTGCAATTGCCGCTGGCGTCGGCGCTGCGGCGCGCTGGCAGTCATCAGCTCTCAGACTCGCTGATCCGCAAATTGATCCAGACAACCTCCAATTCCAATTCGCCGCTGAACGAACTCGCGGCGGGCGAACTGTGGTTGGCTCAACCGACCCCGGACGCTCCGCAGGTCTTTGGAACATGCCAGTTAACGAACGCTCGTCCGATGCTGGATGGTGTGCTCGGCGACGAATGCTGGCAGGGCGCCAAAGAGATGCGGCTGACGTCCACCGACGACGCGCTCGCCGAGTTCAACGGCAGCTACCCGTTCATTCTGATGTCTGGCGATGACCAGTTCCTGTACGTCGCCGCCAGCCTGCCGCGTTCGCCGGATGGTCCTCAAGACGGTCCGCAATACAAGGGCCGTCAGCATGACGCCGACCTCACTGGCTTTGACCGGCTGGCGATCAATCTGGACGTGAACCGCGACTACGCGACGAGTTACACCATCCAAATCGATCAGCGGGGGCATGTGTCCGAGTCCTGTTGGGAGGACTCCACCTGGAACCCGAAGCTGTTCGTGGCCGTGGCGGGTGACGCTGATCACTGGCGGCTGGAAGTCGCCATCCCGGTCGCGGAACTGGTTTCCGCTCCGCCGCGCCGAGGAGCCGCCTGGGCGGTCTCTTTCGTACGCACCATGCCGTGCGTGGGGCAAGAAAGCTGGCCAGCGGCCCGGCCTGAGTCCACACTGCAGCGAGCGGGGTTGGTCCAGTTCAAATAACTGAGACCAAACGCCGCGACGGCATGCCGCTCGTGTGGACGATTTTTCACACCTTGCTGGTGATTCTTTCGCCGGTGCTGGTCGAGGATTCGCCAGTGCGAGGCTACAACTTGGGCGTCGAACCGTCACGATAGCCGCTCTTGCGGCGAGTCCTCGTGAGGCGCGTCGTGCGGCTTTGTTCCTCGTGAACTCTGCCGGTGTTGGACAAAACGCCGCATCTTCCATCAGGGATCTGTTCATCATGTTGCAAATGAAACAATTTGGTCGTCGTGCGTTCCTCGGCATGAGTGCGGCGCTGACCTTCGGCGGTTCGACGGTACTGAATGTGTTCTCGTCGGCTGCTCGCGCTGCGGATGCTCAAACTACTGTCGACGCGAAGACCGTGGCCGCCTTGCGTCAGAAGGGCATCGAGTACCTGAAGGTCTCGCAATCCGCCGACGGCAGTTGGACCACCCCCACCGTTCCGGGCATCACTGGCCTGTGCACTACCGGCTTGCTGCGAGCAGGTGCGCCCGCCTCCGACCCGAACGTGGCCAAGGGCCTGAAGTTCCTGGAAGGTCTGATTCAGGCGGACGGTGGTATCTACCTGCCGACTTCGAACCACAAGAACTATGAGACAGCCATCGCCCTGATGGCCTTCGCCGCCGCCAACAAGGACGGCAAGTACGACGCGCTCGTGAAGAAGGCGGGCGACTACTTGCGGGGTATTCAGTGGGACGAAACTGAAGGCCAGAAGCCTGCAGATTTCAATTATGGTGGGGCGGGCTACGGCAAGAGCCAGCGCCCGGACCTGTCCAACACGGTCTTCTTCCTGGACGCCTTGAAAGCCGCTGGAGCCAAGTCTGACGACCCGGCGTTCCAGAAGGCTCTGAAGTTCGTGTCCCGCTGCCAGAATCTGGAAAGCGAACACAACACCACTCCGTTTGCTGCCAAGGTTAACGATGGTGGCTTCTATTATACTCCGGCGGCTGGTGGTAATTCGCAGGCTGGGAATGACGAGAACGGCGGACTGCGATCCTATGCCAGCATGACCTATGCTGGTTTGAAGAGCTATATCTACGCCGGTCTCACCAAAGATGATCCGCGTGTGAAAGCGGCAACGGCCTGGCTGCGCAAGCACTATTCGCTGGCTGAAAACCCGGGCATGGGACTGCAGGGTCTGTATTATTATTATCACACTGTCGCCAAGACGTTGTCGTCGATGGATTCTGATACCTTTGAAGACGACAAAGGCACGAAGCACGACTGGCGCAAGGAACTGGTAGATGTGCTGGCGAAGGCTCAGAAGCCAAACGGAAGTTGGATCAACGCGACCGACCGCTGGTATGAAGGTGACCCGAACATCGTCACCGCTTACGTGCTGATGACTCTCGAACACTGTGACGCAAAGGCTACGAAGTAAGCCTCACCGCTTACTTCTTAATCCTTAAGAACCGCGTGTTTCCCGACACGCGGTTTTTTTGTTTTCAGAGGTAGTCCATTGCGACTTCCAAACCAATCTCGCAAGCTGAAGTACATATTCGAATGGCTCCCCTGCCCCGGTTCTTCCGGCAGTCGGTTGAATTTCCCGCAGAGGCGCAGAGGTCACAGAGAGAACTACAAAGCAGTACCGTGACCGCGAGGGAGCGGCCCCCGTCGCAATTCTCGAAGCCACTCCCTCACGGTCGTGGTACTGCTACGGAATTTCGCTCTCACAATCTCTGCGTGCTCTGCGCCTCTGCGGGAAATCAGAGCCTTTCAACGAACTTGCAGCCGGCGACCAACACACGGAACGGGTTTCGCCGACGGCATTCGATTCACGAGATGTGTAGAGACCAATGGCCCTTCGGGGTGAAAGACCATTGCAGCCAAGGCGACGATCCTTCCTCTCAACTCCCGCTTCGATTTCAATCGAGCATTCTTTCAACACCGCAACAGGGAAGTGCAACTACTCACCCAGCTCAGATTTCGCCTGAACTCCATCAAGGGGAACAAGCATGTCGATGATTGGTCTGACGTTTGCGTTGCTTCTCGTTGGAGATGTTCCTGCCGTTGCTGAAGGTGATGCGCCGCCGACGGTGTCTGAGGTTCGGGCCGCCGTCGATCGCAGCCTGCCGTTCCTGCTGGAGGGCGGCGAAGCCTGGCGCGACGGGAAAGCGGGCGGCGGTCAGAACGGACGCATCTGCTCCAGTTGCCATCAACTGCCCTTCACGATCTGGAGTCACAACGAAGCCAAAGCTCGCGGCTTCAAAATTGAGCAGCAGCGACTCGATGACGTGACCAACTGGACTTTGGACTGGTGCTCGACGCAGAAGCATCCCAAGACCCAGACGCATACCGGCGGCTTTCTCTCGACGATGCAGCAACTGCTTATGGGCCGCAGTGCAACGCCCCCGGATCAGACGGCGCTCGACACTTACGCACTGTTTGGCAAAGTGATCGGGACCATGCAGAAGCCCGAAGGTTGGTGGAGAGAAGGCAATCAGATTCGCGGCAAAGCTTCCGAACGCGAAGCCGACGAAGTCGACACCCTGTGGATTATCCTCGGCCTGACCTCGCTGGAGAAACTGGAAAGCATCCCCCAAGAGACCCGCGAAGCCGCCGCCAAGACTCGCGAGCTCGGCCTCAAATGGTTGAAGGAGAGCAAACCCGGCACTCGGTCCGACTGGCTGGCCTTGCGAATGCTCGTCGAACGCGAGTACGGCGAAGCACCGCAGGCCCAAGCCTGGCAGCAGCAACTCCTTGCCCAACAAAACCCCGACGGCGGCTGGCCATTGTTGAAGGGCGAGCCCAGTCACCCCCTCGTTACCGGCCAGAGCCTCTACGCCCTCAACATTGCCGGACAAAGTCTCGACACCCCCGCCATCCACCGCGCGCAGAAGTATCTGCTGACGACCCAAGAAAAGGACGGCTCCTGGAAAGCCCTGAGCCGCAACAAGCTGGGTACGTCGAACGTGGTCACCATCTATTGGGGCACCGCCTGGGCCACCATCGGACTGGTTCGAAGTCTGCCTTAGTGACTTGCGATAGTTGCCGTCACCAACAGATTGAAGCTTTGATCGAACCAATCATCAGTCGGGTTCTCTCTCCTTTCGGGTGTCGTCCGACCCCGATTTGACCTCGTTCGATAGTTGAGCCTGCTCAACGCTCGACTGCGAGTCTTCGACCGGCTTGTCTTCGCTCCGGTGTCGCGGCCGGTACTTATCGAGTCGAGTGATGATTTCTTCAGGAGTCTTCCTTGATCGCTCATTCTCGTGTTCGAGCGAATCTATGTATGGACCGACAGCGTAAGGGACCCACTCAAAAATTCTGTCATTGTCGTCCGTCTCCTCTGTAAAACTGAGAAACTGAATTACTTCTTCCGGGTCCCCGAGTTCATGAAGGTATCGTCGAGCACCCCACTCGCTTTCACCGAGACTGCTCACCAGGCGTTCTCGCGTTGCATCAAGGACCCACTGCGGTGCTTGCTCGTCAACGGCGACCTTGTAGATCTTCCACGTCGCAGGTTTCGTTTCTCCGAACGCTGGTCGCGGCGGTGGCTGCCAGTGAGGTGGAAAGTCGGATTGTGGATGCTGGGACATTACCGCTACTGCGGCTTGCAGGTCGCCGGCTCGGAACAGGTCTTCTACTCGAGTTCGCAGTTGTTGCTCCGGTTGAGCCGCCGCCAGCATTGGAACTCCGACAAGATAGAGGGCCGCAGCCCCCGCCCAGAGTGTCCATGAGACTCGCGGCACGCTGAAGTCAGCATCGACATGGCGCTGACCAGTTGCGGGTGTGTTGGGTGAGGCTCCTGGCTCACAGGCTTCGCTAATGAGGTCTTCCGAAGACTCGCGCGAACCCTTCATCCGTGATACCAGCGCCCAGCCAAACCAGGACAAGACGACCGGTAGTCCTACGAGCGAAGCTAAACGTGAAAGCAGCAAGGCGCCGAAGAGATTCGACTCAGTTGGCGACATTCGAACCCCGCCCATCACATAGAAGACGGGCATCTTGATATTCCATGTCAGCATAGCGAAGACCGAGAACGCAAAAGTGAGTACCGCGCACACTGCCAGCCGAGTTGATACTCCGAACAGCGTTCTGACAACTTGAATCATCAGCACGACGCGCCACGTGGCCACAATCAGCAGTAACCACATATTAAAAAACGCGGCTCCGCTCTCGGCGTTCCAGCGTTCGACGGGCAAGGCATAGATCCACGCCATGGGCGCGGTCATCCAGTAGCACGCGAGGAAACCGCGATAGCCGGCTGGAGATGTACCATTCGCAGCCGGAACGTAACCCGCCAGAATCCGGGCAACCCAGTATAGCGCGAACGATGTCGCCAGCGATGCTACCAGCGGAACGAGGAGATAGTACGGTTCGCGCAACAGGTCCTCGCCATCATATTCGCGCGGAATGCCAGCACTGAGAACGAACAGGAGCCCGAGCCACACCGCCTGCGGGCAGTTGGCAATCTCGCGAATGGCTCGCGAGTCACCGCGCAGGAACTTCAGCCACGTCAGGAGGGACATGTTGCTGAGCCTTTCTTGCTGAATCCGCGCGACCAGATCTCATCACGAATCGCCGCGCGACGATCGCAGGCGGCGTTGTTGAAGACACGACTGACTGCGGACCTGAAACCTGCTTCGAGTTCCTCGACGGTCATCTGATCGGGCTGATACGTGACGTCAAACAACGTGTAGAAGGACCAGTCACGATTATCTATAAGTCGACCCGAACGCTGCAGGCGTTGATACAGCGCCGTTCCGGGAAAGGGTGTCTGCAAAGTCAACTGCACCTCGGCAAACGGACTGCGTTCAATGAAGTCGACGAGTCGATCAATCGATTCCCGCGTCTCTCCATCGGCGCCCACAATGAAGCACGCATTGACGGCGACACCGGCGGATTGAATGGCTTCAACTGCATCCACGATGCGAGCGAGTTCCGACTGCTTCTGCCCCATGCCGGGATAGCGGAACACGATGGATTCAATGCCCATCAACACTTGCAGACAACCGGATTCCGCGAGGCGTTGCAATACGTCCGGCCGCTCACCGATCCGCCAGTCGGCTTCCGTGAACCAGCGGGCACCGGAGTCGGACAGAGCTTGCAGCAACTCGTCAGACGATCGTGATCCGGCGAAGGTGTTGTCGTCGGCAAGTTCAATCAAAGGCCGCCGCCGAATGGCGGTGATCGCAGCCAGTTCATCCCGAATTCGCGCGGCTGGCTTTTCCGTGAAACGACCGAGCAGCCGACTGGCTCCGCAGAACTCACACGCAAACGGACAACCCTTTTGTGTCTGCAACGTAAATCGATGTGGCCGGTCACCGAGCAGGTCGAACCGTGGCAACGGCCACTTATCGGGCTCTGAAAACCGCTGGTGAGATCCGGGAGTATCCGCCGCCTTGTAGATCGGTCGCAGTTCTCCGCGATCATGATCTGCCAGGATTGTCGGCCAGATCGACTCCGCATTGCCGGTCACTACGCAATCAAAATGTTGGCTGGCCTCCGCGGGAGAAGTCGTCGCGTGCAGGCCACCGATAATCGTCGTGATGCCTTCTTGCCGCAGCCGACGACTCAACTCGTAGGCTTCTTGAACGGACGCGGTTAACGCCGACACGGCGACGAGATCCGGGCGCGTCGCCACGATCTCGTTGATCCGCTCTGCCGATACGATATCAACCGGGTGATAGCTGCAGGACCAGTCATCCGGCAGCCCGCCTGCGAGTGTCAGCAGACCCAGCGCCGGCAGTTGGCCGACAGCGGTTGCACGAGCGCCAAGTCCGGGGAGGCTCATGCCCAATGCCGCCATTTCCTGTTCGCGCAGGCGAAAGCCGGTCAGCGGTACGAACGCGACATGAGACATGCCCGCCGCCCTTGCACGAGGTCACTCCGGAATGGTGAAACGCGACGCACGGCACTCTGGCAGCAGTTCAGTGGCTTACTTCGCCGCAGTCGCTGCAACTGGCTTCAGGTATTTGGATACGTCTTCAGTGGCCAGATTGACGGGTGCGCCGGATGACGGAATTTCAACGCCCGCCGTCCACAGGATGCCGTTCACGAGGAAGCGGCGGTAGCCGGGTTCGGCGTAGCTGGCATGCAGATGCGTGCCGGTGAAGGTGAAGGAGCGGCCGCCGGTCGGGCGGTCGTAGAGCCACGCGACGATGCTGTCGTTGGTCAGCTCCTGCGACGCGGCTTTCGGAGATACCGTCTTCAGCAGGGGAGTGATCCCCTTCATGTCGGGCACGAAGCGCAGCTTGAAGAGGTATCCGTCATCAATCTTGAACGGGGCCACTCCGCGGCTGACGGGATGATCGGCGAAGGTCTTGAACTCGGTGATCCAGTGAGCACGGCTCGAATGGCCTTTCTCGAACGTGCCGCCGATGAATCCGCGAGTTCGCTCGCCGAGATCTTTCGGAACGTCACACAACTGATGCAGGCACACGAAGCCTGCGCCGTTGTCGGACAGCTTCTGGATCTGAGCCAACCGGTCGTCCTTGAGCAGGCCGTGCTTGTCGCCGCCGTCAAACAGCATCACGACGGACTTGGCACCAGCGAGAGTCTCCGGCTTCTTGGGCCAATCCAGAGCCAGCACCGGGGCGACTCCGGGCGTTTGCTTCAGCAGGTCGGCCAGCAGCGCACAGCCCGCGACGTATTCATGCTCGCCCGGCTTGAAAGCGTTCGATCCGGCGATCAGGACGATCTTCGTCTGCTTCGCGTCCGCAGGTAGCACTTCGATCTGATCCGCCGTCGGAAACTTCGGTTCGGCAGCGATGACAACCGTTGAACCTATCAGCAGCAAACCCAACATCCATCCGGCGAATTGACGCAAGGAACACATCGCAGTGACTTTCGTTAGAGCGCGAAACGACGATGGTGATTCTTCAGACCGTGCAATGGTATAGCTGGCGGCGCGGCTGTGGACGAGCGGGTTGGGAGTCGGTCTCGACACATCGCACGGAAGTTCTGATTTCCCCGCAGAGGCGCGGAGTTCGCGGAAGAGACACTCAGAAGGAGAGACCGTCAGACAGGGAGAGCGCGAAGCGAACGCTTTGCCTGAATCCAACAATCTGAACGTCTCCTTGACTGATAGCCTCCTTGCCTCCTCCTTCTCCGTGTCCTCTGTTCCTCTGTGTTTCAATATCCTTCCCGTCAGCAGCAATGCGCCGTGAGGAGCGGGGAGAGATCAGCGATCAGCTCTTCCTAAATCCACAAAGTTCTTGAGTAACTGCAGTCCGACGGTTTGGCTTTTCTCGGGGTGGAACTGCGTTGCGAAGAGGTTGCCTCGCCGGATTGCGGCGGTGAACTGGGTTCCATGTTCGCTGCGAGCGGCGACGACGGACGGATCGTTCGGGACCACGTAGTAGCTGTGCACGAAGTAGAAGTGAGACCCGTCCGGAATGTTGTTGAACAGCGGGCTTTGCTGGGCGAAATGGATCGAGTTCCACCCCATGTGCGGAATCTTGAGGTCCGGTTGGTCCGCGAACCGCACGACTTTGCCGGGGACGATCCCGAGACCTTGCCACTCGCCGTCTTCGTAGCTGACATCGAACAGCATCTGTAGACCCAGGCAGATGCCGAGAAACGGCCGTCCCGAATCCACGAAGTCGCGAATCGAATTGACCAGATCGAGCCGTTGCAGTTCGTGAATCGCGTCGCGGAACGCACCAACTCCCGGCAGCACCAGTTGATCCGCGGCTGCAACTTCTTTCGGCGAGGTCACAATCTCCGCGTGGGCGCCGAGTTTCTCAAACGCCTTCTGGACGCTCCGAAGGTTGCCCATGCCGTAGTCAACAATCTTAATCATCAGTCCGCAGTTCTTTCTGTTCGACAGGCGAGGTGAGGTCTTTGACGAGACGAGCGCACTCAGGAGGCTTCGCCCCTCACCC
>JAKFWA010000013.1 GCA_021732995.1 Planctomycetaceae bacterium
CATGGAGCGGTGGTGATCTCCACGCCTCGGAATGCTCTTCAAAAAAGGCTGGATTTCGGGTTTCGCAATCAACGCGACGAACGATCCCCTCACCCCCGACCCCTCGCCCCGGAATACCGGGGCGAGGGGAGTTGGTCGTACGCGAGAGGCGACTTAGACAACCACACCCATTCAAACTTCAACGCTCATTCCATCGAAAGAACTCCGATGTTGCTCTCTATTGATCCCGTGGCAGGTCCGAAGTCCGGACGCATCGACGCGCGTGCGAAGCGACTCATTAATTGCCATCAGGTCGACGTCAATCAGCTCATGCCCCTGAAGTACAAATGGGCCTGGGAGCATTACCTCAACGGCTGCGCCAACCATTGGATGCCGACCGAAGTGCCTATGCACAAGGACATCGAAACGTGGCGTTCGAAGCAACTCACCGATGACGAACGCCTGGTCATCCTGCGAAACCTCGGCTTCTTCGCGACGGCGGAAAGCCTCGTGGGGAACAATCTTGTGCTGGCCATCTTTCGGCATGTGACGAATGCTGAATGCCGTCAGTACCTGTTACGTCAGGCGTTCGAAGAAGCCGTGCATTCGCACACGTTCCTCTACATCGTGGAAAGCTTGGGTCTCAACGAAGGCGAAGTCTTCAACATGTACCACGAAGTTCCTGCGATCGCTCGCAAGGACGAGTTGGAGATGGAACTGACTGCCGAAGTGCTCGATCCCGACTTCACGACTGATACCTTCAGCGGTGCTCAAGCCTTCTTGAAGAACCTGATCGGCTACTACCTGATCATGGAAGGCATCTTCTTCTACACCGGCTTTGTGATGGTGCTGTCGTTCCATCGTCGCAATTTGATGACGGGCATCGGTCAGCAGTTCCAATACATCCTGCGCGATGAGACCGTACATCTGAACTTCGGCATCGACCTCATCAATGGCATTAAGGCCGAGAATCCCGACCTGTGGACGGCCGACTTCCGAGCAGCGATGGTCGAACGAGTGCGTCAGGCTGTCGATCTAGAGATTGCCTACGCTCACGACTGCCTGCCACGCGGCATCCTCGGCCTGAACGGCGAGCTGTTCCGCGAGTACGTGCAATACGTCGCCGACCGCCGCCTCGAACGCATCGGTTTGCCGACGCAGTTCGGTTCTGCGAACCCGTTCCCGTGGATGAGCGAGACGATGGACCTCGCGAAGGAGAAGAACTTCTTCGAAACGCGCGTCACCGAGTACCAAAGCGCGGCGACGCTGTCCTGGGATTGAGTCACTTGTTGATTTGAGCCGGTCTTGATTTCCCCGCAGAGGCGCGGAGCACGCAGAGGATTGGGGAGAACCTTTTCGTCTCTGCGAGCTCCGCGCTTCTGCGGGAAGTTCGATCTGGCTTTCGGATAATGCACACGGATCAATCCGAGAAGTAAGGGAATGAACTCGTTGCGCGCCTGCAACCCTCTATTCATTGGAGTTCGCGGGCGTCTTACGATAACGTCGCCGCGCGGTCGGGCCGAGGAGGGCTCCTCGGCGGAATGGCGTTGGTCACTTCGCCTGGAGCGACCTGTTCTTTCTTACTCGTGAGCGACCGTCATGGCTGATGCGCACTCTGAGCTGCTCGACAAGCTGCCCGTCGATCTGGTGTTCGAAGTCGGACGCCTGGAGATCTCGGCCAAAGAACTAACCACGCTGCGAACCGGTTTCACATTTCTCCTGGATCGCAGCCCCAGTACGCCGGTAACGATTCGCGCCAATGGCCGCGTGATCGGGCGGGGCGAGTTGGTGCAGGTGGATGATCGACTCGGAGTCACGTTGAAGGAGATCGGCAATGGGCGGGAATCTTGATCCACTGGTGATCGTGACCGTGCTGGTCGGCCTGTCGCTGGCACCGTTCATTGCGATGATGGTCACCTCCTTCGTGAAGATCGTCGTGGTGATGTCGCTGATCCGGAACGCGCTCGGCGTCCAACAGATTCCGCCGAACCTGGTGATGAATGGGCTGGCCGTGATTCTGTCGCTGTACATCATGGCGCCGGTGGTCGAAGAGACGTTTGAGATCGTGCAGAAGAACGAACTCAATCTGAAGGAGATGCAGTCCATTCGGCAGACGGTGGATGTCTCGAAAGAGCCGCTTAAGAAGTTTCTGGTGAAGCACACTCGTAAAGAAGAACGGCAGTTCTTTCTGAAGTCCGCCAAAAAGCTGTGGCCGGAAGAAAAAGCTCTGGCCGCCAAAGACGACGACATGATGGTGCTGATCCCGGCCTTCACCGTCAGCGAGCTGACGACGGCGTTTCAGATCGGCTTTCTGATTTATCTGCCGTTCATTGTGATCGACCTGATCGTGTCCAACATCCTGCTGGCGATGGGCATGATGATGGTGTCACCGACGACCATTTCATTGCCGTTCAAACTATTGCTGTTCGTCTTGGTCGACGGCTGGACGCGGCTCATTCACGGGCTGGTGTTGAGCTATTCGTGAGGTTCGCAACAACCAGCAGACGTTTTTCGAGGCTTGATATTTGAAGACTTTCGCCCCGCAGGGGCAGCCATAAACCAGCCCAGGGCAAGCGACCAAAGGGAGCGCCGCCCTGGGTTAGAGGGGAAAGCTGATTAAAGCCCTGAATGGGCGACGCCGACGCAACCCGTCCCTAGCTCCGCCCTTTCAGGGCTCAATGATATCCGAGGCATTAGTGACCCAGGGCGGTGCCTTGGGCTGCCTTATGACTGCCCATTCGGGGCGAATACGAAAACGTGAGCGGACTTAAAGGAAGAGCGAAATGTCCGAAGCTCTGATTATCGACTTCACCATCAAGGCCATGATGCTGGTGCTGTGGTTGTCGCTGCCGCCGATTCTGGTGGCGACCGTCGCTGGCGTGCTGGTCAGCCTGGTGCAGGCATTGACTCAGATTCAGGAACAGACGCTGGGCTTCACAGTCAAACTGGTAGCAGTGGTCGTCACGATGCTGTTCACCGCGAGCTGGATTGGCGGCGAACTCTACAACCTGACCGTCACGGTCTTTGAATACGCCGGGCAAGTAAGCCACTGATCGCCCCGCGAGAATGTTGAGTCATGGATTGGCAGCCGATTCGAGAATTCCTGATGGTGATGGGCATCTGCACGGCTCGCGCGGCGGCGGCGTGTTCGGTGGCTCCATTTCTGTCGACCGAAATTCTGCCGGGCCAGGTTCGTAACAGCGTCTTCTTCGCGTTGGCCCTGATCGTGTTTCCGATGGTCGCGCCCACGATGCCTCAAGAAGCGATCGGCATCTGGGTCTTGCTGGCGATGCTGGGCAAGGAAGTTGTGATCGGCATTTTGATCGGCTTTCTGATCGGGATGGCGTTTTCGATTGCGATGAGCGTCGGCTTTTTCATTGACAACCAGCGCGGCGCGTCGATGGCGTCGGTCTTCGACCCGATGGCGGGCGAACAGACATCGCCGACAGGCATTCTGCTGGTGCAGGTCTTCACGGCACTGTTCTACACCACCGGCGGTTTTTTGTTTTTCTTAGATGCTCTCTTTGAGAGCTATGCCATCTGGCCCGTGGGATCGGTCTGGCCGAGGTTCGATCCCGGTTTCCCTGAATTCATACTCGCTCAAGGCGACCGCATGATGCGCATGACCGTGGTGCTGTCGGCTCCGGTGCTCATCACCGTGCTGGTGACCGAATTCGGCCTCGGCCTGATGAACCGCTTTGCTCCGAGCCTCAACGTGTTTTCATTGGCGATGCCGGTGAAAAGCCTCGTCGGAGTCATCGTGCTGGTGGTCTATACGCCGACGCTGTTCCTGATGTTCGGCAAGGAACTCGTGGGGAGCAAAAGTGTGCTCGAATTCCTCAAAGGAGCCGTGGGGTAGGGCCTCTGCAGCAGGTTATTTCTCCGTTGCCAGATAAGTCTCCAGCCATTGGGCCATCTTGTCGAACGCGTCCGGCGGAATGGAGTGCCCCTTGCCGTGATTGAGCAGCCCGACCCGCACGGGTGAGCCGATCACCGAATACACCGGTTGAGCCGCGGCGATCAGTGGCCAACTGCGATTGCCGTCTGCGGCTCCGGAACCTTGCTCGCCACCCAATACCAGAAATGCACGCGGAGCAACCAACGCCAGCAGTTCATGATGATTTCGTTCAAAGTCCGGATTGCGGATGCCGCTGCCGAGATACCACGGGGCGTCCCAGTTCGTCGACTTGAACGTGATACCGCCCTCGCTGGCCACGGTCGCTCGAATGCGATCGTCAAAGGCCGCCAGGTACAGCACTTCTTTGGCTCCGAGCGAATGCCCGACCGAGCCGATGCGCTGCGGGTCTACTTCGGGAACGTGAGCCAGCAAGTCGGTCGCGCGCTGCGCGTCATACAACATCTTGTGCATGCCCAGAGCTTTCGGGTGTCGCTCCTTGAAGTGATCCACGGCGGCGGGCAAGTTGGGCACGTTCTCCCACAGATAGTTACGCGGGCAGATGACGACAAAACCCCTTTCGGCCAGTTGCAGACCGATCGCTTGTTGGCCGCTACCGCTGACACCGGCAATCTCATCAATGGTGCTATTAGTGGTCTGATGCAGTGCCACGAGCGCCGCTCGCGACTTCGGCCCGGTTGGTTCACCCTTGGGCTTCAGCAGGTAAGCCTCGACCATCAAGCCCGGCTCGCATTCGTAGCGAATGCGGATGCGCTGCACGCGCTCCAGTTCTTCCGTCTTGAGTTCCGTGAATCCGCTCTTGGGACGCTCGGGCATCGGACCGAGAAACTCCAGCCACTTGTCTCGCAGCACCGCGCGGTGAGCTTTCCATTCCAACATGGTCTTGATCGGCTGGCCGTTCTCCTGAACCAGCAACGGCTGGAGTTTCTCTTTCGCTTCCGGCACGGGTGTGGGTGGAGTCGCGACTTGCTCGAGCCACGGAACTTCGCCGCCGAGAAAGCCCAGCAGCACGGTCAGAGTCAGCAACGAGTTCATAGTTCAGCCTTGCTCGGAAGTGATCGCGATGACGTGAGGTTCATACCAGTCGTCGGCCAAAGCATCTCTGCCGGACCAAACACCGACAATCTGACCACGGATCTGGTCCGGAAACCGCGCAAACAGATTTGTGACCTTGAGATACACTTGCCAGCCAACTAACACTGTTATCGCAGTTGTTTCGTTTTTCCTCTGCGGAGCGATGCAGCGTCATGACTCTCAAACTGTGTTGTCAGGTCCTGTTGGCCGGGTTGGTGGGACTAATGGTCTCGTCGGCGGCAGTGGCTGAGATTCGAGTGAGCCCGGCGAGCGTGAAGCTCGATCGTCCTGAGGCGTCGCAGCAACTGCTTGTCACGGAGATCGCTCAGGGAAATGCGCTGGCGCGCGATCTGACGCACGCGGTGACCTACTCGGTGCAGCCAGCCGGGATTGTGGCCATCCAGCCCAACGGTCTGGTGCATCCGCTGGCCGATGGGCAAGCTCAGATCTTGATCAAGTCAGCCAGCGCCGAGACGCGGGTTGAGGTCAGTGTTGCGGGACTGCAAAGCCCGCCCCCGGTCTCGTTTCAGCATGAAATTATCCCGCTCCTAAACAAAGGTCGGTGCAATTCGGGTGGCTGCCACGGCAAGGCGGAGGGCCAGAATGGTTTCAAGCTCAGCCTGTTGGGTTATGACGTCGCGGCGGACTACGACGCACTCGTGAAAGAAGGCCGCGGACGCCGTGTGGACCTCGCACATCCTGATCGCAGTTTGATCCTCATCAAGGGCGCGGCGATCGTGCCGCACGGTGGCGGTCGCAAGATTGAAGCCGGTACGCCGGGCTTCCGCCGCATGCAGCGCTGGATCGAGGCCGGTGCTCCAAAATCGACAGCCGACGAACAACCTATCGTCGGTATTGAGATTGAACCGCCGAGTGTGGTGATGGCGGCCGCGACAACTCAGCAGTTGAGGATCACGGCCATCGATGCACAAGGCGGACGTCGCTGCTGCACGGTTGAAGCGGACTACTTCTCGAACGCCGAGCATGTCGTCGGCGTCGATCAGCAGGGACAGTTGCTGTCCAGCGACATTCCCGGTGCCGCCGCGATTCTCGTGCGATACTTAGGTCACGTCGCCGTCTGCCGAGTCACCTTGCCGCGACCTCAGACACCGTTCACTCGTCCTGCTGAAGAGAACTTCATCGACAAGCTGGTCTGGAACCGGTTGCACGAGTTGGGCATTCAGCCGAGTGCTCCCGCCGACGATGCCACGTTCCTGCGGCGGGTTTACCTCGACACGATTGGCACCCTGCCGACAGCCGCAGAAGCGCGAGCATTCCTGACGGACACTACTGCAGACAAACGAGCCCGTCTGATTGATGAATTGCTCAAGCGGCCCGAATACGCGGATTACTGGGCCATGAAGTGGTCCGATCTGCTGCGGGCGGACAAGCTGAAAGTGACGCCGCAAGGCACCGTCGGTCTGACGCGCTGGCTGCGCAAGCAGTTTCGCGAGAACCGACCTTATGACGAGTTCGTCCGCGAACTGATGACATCACAGGGTCCGGTGCAGGGTGAAAGTCCGGTCGCGTTCTTCAAAGCCGTTGATTCACCAGAACTGGCGGCTCGATCGGTCAGTCAGTTGTTCCTCGGAGTGCGTATTGAGTGTGCCCAGTGCCACCATCATCCGTCGGAACGCTGGGGACAAGATGACTATGCAGGTCTCGTCGGCTTCTTCACCGGTGTCGCCGTGAAGAAACTGCCGGACGGCACCGATGCCGTGGTGGCTCGTGCTGGTACCGATCAGAAACATCCGCGTACCGGCGAGATCGTTCCTGCTCGAGCGCTCGGTGCTCCGAATGCGGACTTCAGTGCCGTGACGGATCGACGTCAGGTGCTCGCCGCGTGGATGACGACTCCCGACAACCCGTTCGTCGCGACGGCGATCGCTAATCGCACCTGGGCACACTACTTCGGTCGGGGACTCGTCGAGCCGATTGACGATCTGCGCGTCACCAATCCCGCGACGAACGAACCGCTGATGACGGCATTGGTCGCTCATCTGCGCGAAGTGAAGTACGACCTGCGAGCTTTCACGGCTACGTTGCTGCGTTCCAAGGTCTATCAACTGCAGTCCGAAGCGAATGATTCGAATGCCGATGATCGACAGAATTTTTCGCATGCACCTTCCAAGCCGCTCGCGGCGGAAGTGCTGCTGGACGCGATCTGTCAGACGACCGGCGTGCCTGAGAAGTTCAACGGCTGGCCGCTGGGAGTGCGTTCGATTCACGTCTGGGACAATCGCATGCCGTCCTACTTCTTCCGCATCTTCGGTCGCCCCGTCCGCGCTACGGTTTGCGAGTGCGAACGCAGCACGCTGCCCAGCATTTCGCAGGCCCTGCACCTGATCAATTCACCGGAAGTGCATGCCAAGCTGACTCACCGCCACGGGGCAGCCCGCAAGCTCGCGGATTCGGACCTCGCTCCAGAAGCGACTGTCGATGAGCTGTTCCTCAGCACGCTGTCACGCTTCCCCACTGCCGAGGAACGAGCACTCCTCAAGGCCGCTTTCGAAGCCGATCCCAGCCAGCGTCGCCAGGCCGTCGAAGACGTGCTGTGGAGCCTGCTGAACACCAAAGAGTTCCTCTACAATCACTAGCGAGTCATCAGGGTTGAGGTGACGGGTTTGTAGGTCGGACAAGTTATTGTCCGGCCTGCTTCTCTTTCGGATTAGACGGTTCATCAGGTACTTCTGCGCGACACGTTTATGAAAACTCTGGCACCGCAATTGGCGGCTCTTGTTTTTGATTATGGCAACACACTGGTCGAGTTCGGTCCCGATCAAGTGGCGCATTGCGATCGCGCGTTGAGCAGCGCGCTGCAGGACATGTTTGGTCCGCACAGCTTTGATCGGCTCTGCGAGATTCAGCATCGCGAACGCCGTTCGCCCTACGCGGGTGAGTTCCGCGAGCATGACCTGCGAGACATCACTCTCAGTCTGGTGCGGCAACTCTATGAGGATCTCGAGATCACTGCCGAGCAGGTGCAGCGATTGCTCGATGTGCGGTTTGAAGCCATGACGTCAGCGGTGCGATGCGACAGCCATGTGCTGGAGCTATTGGGGCGACTCGCACAGCGATACCGGCTGGGACTGATCTCCAATTACCCCTGCAGTCGTTCCATCAAGCACAGTTTACAGGAACATAAACTCGCCGAGTTCTTCGACGTGGTGGTGGTGTCAGCGGACGTCGGGCATGTGAAGCCGCATCCGAAGCTGTTTGAGGCGGTGCTCAAGGAGCTTGATGTGCAGGCCGACGCAACGTTGTTCGTCGGTGACAACTGGCTCGGGGACATTCAGGGTGCGAAACGCATCGGCATGAAGGCGGCCTGGACGACGCAGTACGTGCCTTACGAACGCTTCGACAAGCAACCTGGCGATCACGAGGCGGACGTCATTATTCAACACATTCTCGATCTGCACCAACTTCTGCCAGACGCCTGATGTAGTTCAGCCTCTTCGAGGCTGAACTACTCTCTTCAGCGCCACGGAGTGTTTTAGCTCGAAGCTGGCGGTGGTAAGAAAGTTCAGTCTCGGAGAGACTGAACTACGAAAACGAAAACGCCCGCTCAAAGTTGAGCGGGCGTTTTGTCTTCTGGAAGCGATCAGCGAACGGTCACAGTTGATTAGTCGGCATAGAACTTGGTGAGTTCTTCAACTGTGAGCGGTTCCTGAATCGAGTCGCTGGTCAAGCGGGCTCGCAGGCGCTGGTTGCCTTCGTCGCGGCCCTTCACGGTCAACTGGAAGACCGCGGTCTTGCCAGGTGGCAGTTGAGGCAGAGCCTTGAAGACGACCAGTCCGCTCTCCGCGATGTACTCAACTGGCGACTTCACGTTGACGAGTTGAATCGCCGTTGGCAGTTCGATCGACAAGCCAATGTTCTGGGCTTCCTTCGAACCGCTGTTGCGAACGCGAACTTCGTAAGCGGTCTCGCGACCGATCTCGACAGGATCTTCGAGGTCCACAACTTCGAGCACCAGCGAAGCGGCGCCATCGACCTTCGTCTGCGTACGGGCTTCAGCGGTTGCTCCGTGCTCGGACACCACTTTCGCGACACCCGCGAAGTCACCGAGTTCGGTTGGACGCAGCTTCAAGGTCAGCTCGGTGCTCTTGCCAGCATCCACGCTGCCCAGGAACCACGTGACCATGCGGTTACTTTCGTCGTAAGTGCCGCCGTTGCTGGCCGACACGAACTGGAAGCCCTTCGGCAGAATGTAGACCGCTCGCACGTTGTTGGTTTGAGTCGCACCGTCGTTCTTGACGTTCAGCGTGTAGCGAGCGTCACGACCGACGTAGCGAACCGCTGGACCAGCGAGATCCAGCTTCAGGCTCGGAGCCAGCACGGTCAGCTTCGAAACCGCAGACTGATGCAGTTCAGCACCAGCCTTGGCTTCCACGCGAATCGCCTGGTCGCCGCCGGTCTTCGCGACCAGCGACAGCTTCACCGTGCGATTTTCGCCTGGAGTTAGCGAACCCAGATCCATCGCGAGGTGCGAACCCTTTGGATGTTCGAGGCCAGCAGGAATGTTGACTTCCAGGCTGACGTTGTGAGCCACGCCGCTGCCGGGGTTGGACACAGTCACAACGTGAGCGGCTGGTTCACCGACGCTGACCTGCTCGGGGCCGGCAATGGCCACCTTCAGCATGGGCTCTTCAATCTTGATGACAGTCGACGCAGCGCTTGTGTAGCGCACATTCGCATTCGCCGCCACTTCACCGCGCTGGCTGGGGATCACGATCAACGAGATGCGACGGTCTTCACCAGCCGCGATCGAATTGAACTGCCACGTGGCATGATCAGAAGCCGAAGCAGGCTCTGGCTTGGCTTCTGCAATGCGAATGCTGGCGGGAACGTAGACGTCGATCGTCACGTCGTTGGCCGCACCGGTACCGGAATTCGAAACCACCAGTTCCATCGAACAGGGCTGGCCGACGTTGAAGTCAGACAGTTTTTTCCACTCGGTGCTAATGCGTGGCGAGCCCGTTGAAGCGTGAGCTGGGGCGCTGGACGACTTCTCAGCACTCAGCGACGTAGGCTTGCGAATGCCGGCATCCTTCGAAGCTGCCGGAGTCGTCGGCTTGCCAGCCGCTGGCTTCACCGGCTCCTTCTTCGCGCCTGCGGCTGTTCGTGCTGGTGGAGCATCCGGCAACAGCATCAGGCCGCCGCGAGGCGTGCCTTCAGCGCTGGGAGCGGCGCTGGTCTTCTGACCGCTCACCTGCTTCACTTCATCCGGCTTACCGGCTTGCTTGGCGAAATCGGCCTGAGTCACCGCATTGGTGGCTTCAGACTCGTCCAGCAGACCGCCGGCCTGACGAACGGCGTTCTTGCCGTCGTCAGCCGCGCTCGTCTGACGAATCTGTCCATCGCGAACAGGCATACGTGTATTAGTGGGTTGCTTGGTCGCCGCCGCGCCCGTCTTTGGGGCTTCCGCTCCAAACAACTCTTTCTGATAATTCTTCAGAGCTTGAGGCTGGCTGCCCGTCGGGGCTGCGGCAGCTTCCGAGCGGCTGCGCGTGTAGCGCTGCATTTCCTGCGGGGCAGCTTCCTGCTCTTCCGCAGCTTGCTCGGTCTGAGCGTCCCGGCCCACATAGGTGTAGCCGCGACTGGTTGGTGTAGTGGTGTTGGATCGGTAGGGCGAAAAGCCCTGCAACCGATCTTGAGCGGTGCTGACCGTCAGCGCGAATCCTAGCGCGCCGAGTGCACCCAATGTCCAAAGAACCTTTCGCATCCTTGCTTCTCCTTCCAGAAGAGCCGCCGCCAGGCGGTGTTCAGGCTGACAACGCCGAGGCCGTCTGTATTCGTGCCGCCGAATACCGAGCCTCCGCGCAAAAGCGCCTGTCTGGATCTATCGGACGTGGCAATTGTCCGACGTGAGCCGTTTTCTCCGGTCGTAGTGGTTCCGAAAAATGGGCAATTTGGCGAAATTATTGGCGAGTGATCGAATGCGGCTCGAAGTTACGCCTTGAGAAATTCGGCCGTTCCCAAGATTCTATTACGGCTTTCCTCCGGGACCGACATTGAGTTTCATGCCGGTGACGTGCGTACTCACCGACGCGTTTCCTATTTGCTTGGGAAATCTGCAGTTATGCCTGTCCAGCCTGGTTATCACCGACGTCAGTCGAGTGCGTATGCTGCTCCCGCCGTGGCGCTGGGGCAGGCGCGCGCCGGTGAACGTCTGGAAGATCGGACGCTGTTAACGGGCATCGTGGACGACCAGACCGCTGTCTTCGGGCAGATCGAGTTTTCAACCGGAGAGCCTGCAGCACCCGACTGGAAGCTGAACATCGAGGGGCGTCTGGCCGAACGTTGGCAAGACCGCGCGTTCTTCGCTGACCTGGTGCACTCGTTCCACGAGCACACGAACAGCCCGGTTCCCGACCAGATTCAGGAGACGCCCGGCGAGTTCCCTGACGCGCGTTTCCAGATTGAAGGCCATCTGAGCGATATCCTCGCCGAGGCCGAGCCCGGTAAGCGACCAGCTCCGTTGCAGATCATCTTTGGAGATGGTCGTCTGGCCAATGTCTCGTTGAACATGGCAGTACTGGATGGCCAGAAAATCTGGCGCGGCGAGTTCAGGGAAGTCACGCGGTTTGATGCTACCAATGCTCACGTGCTGGTGCTGACCGACGCGTACCAGGAATACGAACCGTTCGAGTTCGAGAGATCGGATTCGTGGATTGTCACCGACTCAGAGGCATCGCTTTCAACCCTTGGGCAGGCTACCGGTCAGGGATTTGATAACCGGGACGTAGTAACAGAATACACCTTCAGCGGTTCGGGTATCAGGTTGCCGCCCGTGCTGGATCCGGACGACGTTTTTGAATCATCTGCAACCGATGTTTCGCCTGACGACTCGTCCTTGGGTGGACTGACATCACCTCTGCCGTCCGCTGCTCCAGCGGATCCGCTGGTACCCGATGAAGCTCCGGTGACTGACGAAGCACCAGCGGCAACGCCTCCTGATACCGATGCGAAAACAGATGCCTCGGCACCGACGTTCGCTCGTACGGACCTCGTGCCTGATGCAGATTCTTCGGACACAGCGAACCTGATCGCCGCTGTTACGCCGTTGGCAACCAACGAAGACAATACGCAGATCATTGAAGTCAGCTTCCAGGCCTGGATTGCTGAAGAGCCCTCCGTCTTAACCGAAGCGGCTTCGGCAGTGATTCCGGTGGCGAGCGTTGAAGCCGAGATGCTGCTGGCCAGTCTGGACCCTGCGACTGTCAGCGGTTCCGTTGCCGCGCCACTCGAACCCGTTCTGGGAATGGCGAGCACGGTCGTGCTGATGGTGGAAACAGTCGGTCGGTCATTGCTTCTCGCGCTGGTGGGCGAAGGCGGACCGAGCGGTCCGGTCGCGGACTTCGTCGAACCCATTCTGGAACTGGCTGATGCCAGCCAGACGCCGGAGCATTGGGAGCTCAAGGTCAGCGATGCCATTGAGACTTCAGTGGCTCAAGTAGTCAGCGGCGACCGTCACTTTGAGATTCGCAACATCGGCCCGGCGGCTGATGCGGGCGGCAACTCGTCAGGCATTATCGGCGTCGCGTTGCTCAGTCTGCCGCGGCACGGAGCGTTGGAACAAGTGGGCGTGCGACCGACATCCTTCCGCTATGTGCCCGATCCGGGATTCAGCGGGGTGGATGTCTTCCGCTTCCGGATGAGAACCAGCAGCGGAGCGACCCGCGAAGGACAGATCGTTATCAACGTGCTGCCTGAATCGGCTCGATCCGGCATGCGGACCGCCAGCCGGGCTGCGGATGTGCCGTTCGCGAATGACGTGCAGTCACAGACCGTGGCTGCCTTCGAAGTGTTTGAAGACTGGCATCATCGACTGGACTAACGGAACTGCTAACGGACGACTGATGGTCTCTGTTCGCGGCTAGCACAAGGCTGGATGCGAGACGCAGCCGCCACGATCTGCTGCCGACCGTTCGTCACACAAGACCCATCATTGAAATTGGAATCGATCTGACAAGGTGGTTGATCGCCGCATTGTCAGCGTTCATCTTGCGGAGCAAGAGGACGATTCGCCGCTGCAGGGAGAGCACCATGAACTTTCCAACGACTCGCTACACGCTGATTCAACGCATTGCGACCAGCACTGCCGAGTCGGATTGGGCTGTATTCCTGGCGGACTACTGGCGTCCCATCTGTCGTTTTGCGGCACGCTGGGGACGACTGAGTCTGCATGACGCTGAAGACATTGCTTCGGTCACCCTGGAGACCGTGATTCGAAATGGTTTGCTCGCTCGCTGGACGAAAGACCGCCGGGCTCGCCTGCGGACTCTGCTGTGCGCCGTGGTTCGCAAGGTGCTGGCCAACAACAGCCGCCGGCGTCAACGCGAAGCCAGCCGCATGCGGGATTACATGGACGAACTGAGTGCCGAACTGAAGTTCGAAGAGCTGGTGACTGAGGTTATCCCCGGCGGTGATTCAGATGCGTTCTATGAAGCCTGGGCGGAAGAGCTGTTGCAGGCAGCCGTGGAATCTCTGCTGGACGACTATCACCGCGAAGGACGCGGCGACTACTTCCGCGTGTTCTATGGCCGAGTCTGCGAAGGCATGGCGGTGAAGGACGTCGCCGAACTGCTGGGCCTGAAAGTCACTGACGTCGACAACTTCTATCGGCATGCCCGCAATCGGCTGGAGACCCGCCTGCGGGAACTCGTCCGCTGGCACGTGACGCGTTATGTCGCGACGTCGGAAACTCAACATGAATTTGAAACGGAATGGGCTCGCCTGGGTGATTTCCTGACGCAACACGGAGGACTCGAAGAGACACTGCGACGTTCTTACGAGGCGTTCAGTTCGGATGAACTCCGCGAACGGGAAGTCGAGTCGATGACCACCATCCTGAAGAACGTTCGCGAGTACCTCAACGAACGTAACGGCGGAGCCTGAACTGGCATCGTTTCGTCCAATCAAAACCTTGAACCTCGATTGTTGGAGTTCCGAATGATCTTTGCGTGAAACACTCCCCTCGCCCCGGTATGGCCGGGGAGAGGGGTCGGGGGTGAGGGGCTCCTTGCGAATTGCCCAGCAGCT
>JAKFWA010000079.1 GCA_021732995.1 Planctomycetaceae bacterium
CCCCTGCCCCTCTTCCCAGAGGCGAGGGGAGCAATTTCACTTTAGAACGTTAGCTTAATCGCTGCTCAGACACGCGACAGCTTGAAGACGATGCAGCCCGATTCCGAGATTGCTGCCAGCGGATTCTACGCCTGCTACGATGGGCGGCGAATTCAGCAACTTGCGAGTTTCATCCGAGGTGTGCGTCATGTCCGCTCCAGCGCCGCGAGCCAGTCTTGCCGAATCTGCCCTCACCGTGACCCGCCGCCAGTTCTTCGAGGATTGCCGGATCGGAGTCGGTCGGATCGCGTTGGGTTCTCTGCTGGCCGGATCGATCGGCCAGTCTGCGGGGGCGGCTAGTCCGAGCAACCCGATGGCGGCCAAAGATCCGCATTTTTCGCCGCGCGCGAAGCGGGTGATTCACCTGTTCATGACCGGTGCTCCCAGCCAGCTCGACCTGTTTGACGAAAAGCCGGACCTGAGACGTCTGGAAGGGCAGCCGCTGCCGCCGTCGGTCTACGGCAACCAGCGTTACGCCTTCATTCGTCCCGACGCGGCGGTGCTCGGACCGCGCTTCAAGTTCGCGCGACACGGTAAGTCCGGAGCCAACCTGGCCGAGCCACTGGTGCATCTGCCGAAGATTGTCGATGACATTGCGATTGTGAAGTCGGTGCACACCGATCAGTTCAATCACGCCCCGGCCCAGATCTTTTTCAATACCGGTTTCTCTCAGCCGGGGCGGCCGAGTTTGGGTTCGTGGGTCACGTATGGCCTGGGTTGCGAAACAGAGAACCTGCCTGCGTTCGTGGTGATGTCGACGGGCAGCGGCATCAGTGGCGGATCGGCGTGCTGGTCGAGCGGTTACATGCCGACGGTCTACTCGGGCGTTCGCTTTCGCAACTCCGGCGATCCGATCCTGCATGTGTCGAGCCCTCCCGGCATTGATGCGCAGTTGCAGCGTGACTCGCTCAATCTGATCAAGAAGCTCAACGAGCGGCGCCTTGCGGCTGATGGAGACCCCGAGATCGCAACACGCATCGCGTCCTACGAAATGGCGTTTCGGCTGCAGTCCTCGGCGCCCGAGCTGATGGACTTGAAGAGCGAGACCAAGGCCACCCTCGACCTCTACGGCTGCGAACCGGACAAGCCGTCGTTCGCTCGCGCGTGCCTGCTCGCTCGACGCATGCTCGAACGCGGGGTGCGGTTTATCAACATCTACAACGAGGGTTGGGACGCTCACAGCAACGTTGAAGGCAACGTCCGCAACAACTGCAAGTTGACGGATCAGGCTTCGGCGGCGCTGGTAATGGATCTCAAGCAGCGCGGTCTGCTGGAAGACACGCTGGTCATCTGGGGCGGCGAGTTTGGTCGTACGCCGATGGTCGAAGCCAATCCGGCGCTTGGACGCACTGCAGGGCGAGATCACCATCCGCAGTCCTACACGATGTGGCTGGCCGGTGGCGGGATCAAAGGCGGCATGACGTACGGCCAGACGGACGAACTCGGCTTCCACATCGCGGAGAACCCCGTTCACGTGCGTGACCTGCACGCCACGATTCTGAACCAACTGGGCTTCGACCATGAACGGCTGACATTCAGCTTCCAGGGATTAGACGCGCGGCTGACGGGCGTTGAAGAGTCGGCACATGTCGTGCGGGATATATTGGCGTGACGCGCTGAAGGATCAGCTCTGCGCCAGCGCCGCCACAACTTCATCGGCGGCGCGGTTGCCGTGATAGAAGGCTTCTTCGAACAAAGGTACGCCGCTCAAGCTGGAGTGAGCGAAGTGCACGCTACGGAAAGGTGCCCGACATTCGCGGCACGCGGTTCCTGAGATAAACCCCGGCCGTGGACGGATCATCGCGTGTCCCCACTTCATCACGTCGAGCTGATCAACCAGGGACCTCAACTCGGGAATCGCGCGTTCCAGATCGCTGAGGACCAGTTCCGCACATTCCGACCAGGTTAGATTGAGCAGTCGCTCTCGCGCCTTCGCAGGATCGTCATCACACAGCGGCAGGTAGTACGTGAAGATGCTGGGGCCGTAATCGCGGCCTTGCTGATGAGTCGCCACAACGTAACCCAGAGACTGGCTCCCGTAGAGTACGTTGTCCCAGCACAGCGGATAGTCGGCTTCCTTGGGGCGGGTGCTGAGGTGCAGATTGGCCACCAGCCACGGGCTGAACTCGAACTTCTTCCAGGCAGTCGGACCATGCTCGCGATAGCCATCAATCAGGAAGGGATTGAGAAAAGGCTGCACCGCGCTGATGACTCGTCGAGCTCGCCAGCCCCGCACGATGTCTCCCGTTGGTGACTCGCTCACGGCGACTACTTCGATACGACCATTCGTTGCATGTGGCCGAATGCTGCTGACGGCGCAACCGGTTCGGATGCGATCTCCCAGACCTTCGTAGAGGGCCCGCACAATGCGGCTGTTGCCTTCCGGCCAGGTGATGAATGGCTGAGATTCTCCGCCTGATGAACGGACTCGCGACGCGAAGTAGAACAGGCCGGCCCAGGCACTGGTCTGCTCCAGCGTCGAGCCATAGTCATCGCGGCAGGCGTATTCCACGTACCAGCGGAGACGCGGGGAACTCCAGCCATGTTCGTCCAGCCACTTGGCCATGCTGATTTGATCCAGTCGCCGCACCTCATCGGCTGGCGAGCACTCCGCAACTGGAATCACAAACGCGCGACGCCCCTCGGAATCCCGCCATCCTACCCAGCGGTCGATCTCTTCATGGAACGCGACGAATTGCTGGAGGTCTTCCGGAGACGCTCCGTCTTCAGGGATCAATCCCGGTTGCCAGTGTCCGTTGATAAAGAGGCGATCTTCGGGCTCGCGGCAGACAAACTGCTCGCCGATTTGCGGGTCACCTGCGGCCGTGCGACCGATGACGATGCCAATCTCATCGAGTAGGTCGATGAGGTCGGTGTTGTTGGCGAGCGGGACCGGCAGATAGTGCGCTCCCCACGGATAGGGGATCGGCCGCGAGATTCCCGCTTGCACGACGTCGGCAATGCCACCGCGCGACGTGCCTCCCAATTCTTGTTCGAGCTCGACGACAATCAGGCTCTGCACTCCGCGACGTTGCAGCCGCCGTGCAGCCGTCAGTCCGGCCACACCACCACCCACGATCACGACGTCAATGTCACGCCAATCGGCCTCCTGAGGTTCAGGCCGAAAGCCGTTTCGCAACCGATGCCCCAGACTGGACGACGCACCAATGATTTCGCCAGCGAGTGGCAAGTTGTGCGATGTGTCGAGGTTACACCCCAAGGCAGCCAGCGGCAGCCCGAGAAACCCGGCCAGCAATTCACGCCGATTCATAGCTCGTTCCATCCGCTTCGGCCGGGTCTGATGCATAACCCGCCGAGCAAGCGAGCTGAGCCATCACGGCCAAACCAGAGCGTAAGGATTAACCGAGATCCGTCGCGGCGACCATCGAATTGCCGTCGCCTGAGTTCGGATTCGTCCGCACTACGCACTGTAGGGTGGGACAAGCGATCGTGATTCCTCGGTGGGCCTGCGCATTCGACGCAGGCTGGTCTCGAGGGTGTATCTCCGCGAACAACAGGGCTCGATCGCGCCGGCCCACCACACGACGGCCTCGAATGCTGGTCCCACCCTATAGGGCTCGTCCGTGGGTAATCGGTGGAGCACGGACGGGGGCGTCCATGCTACAGACTATTACGATCGGCCTCAGGAGCTACTTCGTGTCTGTTCAACCTCGGGCATTCACGGACGAAGATCAATGCGCTGGTGGCGGCGCGTCCTGGAAGGCTCGTTCGCGGAACAGGAAGTCGATGATGTTGCCCTCGTGCGGCTGCAGCCAGTTGAGGGACAAGGTCTTCACTTCGCCGATGTTCAAGCGGTCGATGTTGGTCGCGTCGAGCAACTGACGCTTGAACTTCTCGTCGTGAGTAATTGCCGTGCAGACCAGCGTCGAGCCGATGCGGCCGACCATTTCGGACTGTGGGCATTCCACCACCGAAGCGAACGGGAACATGTACTCGGTGTTGGCGAGTGGATGATCGGCGCTCTCGCAGTGCACGATCGTCGGACGCAGGTAGTCGCAGCGTTCCTGCGGAATGTGACGCGGACCACCGCGATAGCTCGCTGTGACTTCGGTCGCCCCCGGCGTCTGCAGGTGGTTTTCGATCTGCTCGTTGATGGCTTTGGCCGCGCCGGGAATACAGAACGCCGCAAGCGTCGCCTTCGGGTCAGTCGGCGATAGGGGAGCGACTGGTCCCAGTCGCTTGGCGATCGCGTCGGCGATCTCACGACTGTGGCGAGATACCCAGATACCTGATGCATTGATGCAGCTACGACCGCTGTTGAGGAAGACCGAGTCGACCATGATGTCGAGATACTTCTCCCAATCGTCGACGACATCATCACCGAGGATCAGCTTGCTGAACCCGGGGCCGTGCACAGAGACGCGCGGATTGCCCGCGTGCTGCTGAATGGTCTGCTGACTGCCGAAGATCATCACGCGGCCGCAGCCTTCGAGCAGTGCGCCGCCCACATCGTGAGGGCCGGGATAGATTGCAAACGCTTCGCGCGGAATGCCCGCTTGAGCGAACGCTTCGTACATGCGGTAGGGCGTCCACGGTTCGCTCGAACCGGGCTTCATCATCAGACCGACCTGCAGTGGAATGGCCGGCAACCACAGCGTATGCACGCCGGGGGAGTTCGATGGCAGCACCAGTCCGAGCACCGGCGAATTCGCCTGATAGCTGACGGTCACTCCACGGCCTTCGATGCCGTAGCCCTTAGTGAGGATGTCCAACGGCAGGCCGCGCGTCAGAGCGTCGAGGACCTTGTCCATGTTCTTCAGAACGAAGGCGTTCTTACGCATGTTGCTCGCGCACATGTGCTCGGGCAGACCGGTCGTCGCGGACTGAATGCGCACGAACTCGGCGGGCGACTGCTTGCCGTCGCCGAGTGGCAGTGTGCCTTCGAGGTACAGATCCGCGGCCTTCTTACACATCTCGATGAGTGCTTCAGGAGCGAATGACCGCAGTGCTTCGCGGGCGTTCTTCGCCTTGCGCAAGTCCATCTTCACCAGGCCGCCGTTGGCCTGATGCATCTGAGCCAGGGTCTCACCCGTCTCGAAATGGACGACGGGTTCCTTCGACATGCTGTCGTAGGTCTTACCAAAACGAATGACTGGAATCTCAAGCATGATGATGGTCCGTAGTCAGCGGCTCAGAGGCAGTGGCATCGAGCCAAATTTGAGTCTTTGAAGGCGGGATGTCTGGGTGGGCGCACTCAGCGTGAATGATTTCCCCGGCAGGAAGATTGATTGAAGAATCATCCCGTCCGAGTCGCGGATCCGTCGCAGAGCCTTTTCAGAAATCTTTTGAGTTCGTCAGGCGTACCAGTCGTCAGTCGTAAGGGCAGGGCAGTAGGAATGCAATCTCTACAACCACCCTTACAACTGACGGTCAGGCAGAACGGCTAGTAGACGCCGACGACAGTCGACTTCGCAATTTCATGGAAGGGTCGAGTCCCACTGACGCCGTCCCACGGGAACTTGTTGAAGGGCTTCTCGCGTTCGCCTTCATCACGTTCCATGAAGCCGGGAATGAACAGCTCCTTCGTGAACGTGTAGAGCTTCACGCGGCCGGTTTCGCCGTAACCCACAACCTTGTTGTAGTCCTTGAAGTCGACGATCTCGACCACGGCTCGCGGCTGCGGGGCGTAGTAGCTGATCTTGTAGTTGTCAGCGGGATCGAACGGCTTGCCACAGGCCAGACCCATCAGCGTGTTGCCATAAGTCGGAGCGATGTAGGCACCATCCAGCAGCTCTTCATGACAGAAGCGGTACCACTGTTGGTTGAGTTCGGTTCCGCCGCAGAAGATGCCTTTGATGCCCTTCTGGCGAATGCTCGAGCCTTGATCGATCAGCTTCATGGCCAGCTTTTCCAACAGCTTCGGCGTCATGAAGGCACACTGAATATTGTGGCCACCACCCAGGATTGTCAGAGCCTGATCAATGACGTGCTCAGCATAGTCATTGGCCTCTTGCATCTTGCCCTTCTTGAGCAGCTTCACCACCCAGCGAGGATCGAGATCCACGCAGAAGCAGATGCCGCCCCGGACCTGACACAAGTGTTCGACAGCCAAACGCAAACGACGGGGGCCGGAGGGGCCGAGCATCAGCCAGTTCGCGCCCTTCGGAAAATGCTCGTCGGGAAGTGTTTCACTGAAGATCTCGTAGTCGATCCAGTGGTCTTCCATGACGACGCGGGACTTTGGAAGGCCCGTCGTTCCACCAGTCTCGAAGACATAAGCCGGCTTGTCTTTGAGACCGCGCGGAATCCACCGCTCAACGGGTCCGCCACGCAGGTCGTCGTCTTCGAAGTGCGGGAACTTCTTGATGTCGTCGAAGCACTTCACGTCCTTGAGGGGATCGAAATCCAACTTCTTGGCTTTATTGAGCCAGTAGTCGCAACCGGTTGCTGGATTGAAGTGCCATTCCACACATTCGCGAACATGGGCGTCGAGTTGTTGTTTGGCTTGCGCGGCCCGTTGTTCCAAAGACTGATCGCTCACAGTAGTTGACTCCGGACAGATGAACTTGAACAAGATCCACGCCGGGTGCGGAGCAATCCAAGTAGGACATGGATTGAGCACGTGCAGCGTGACATTACGGCGGGATTGAGACGGCGGGTACTTTCGCGCGGTGCCCGGCAAAGCTCACCAGCGTCTGCGATGATAAGTCCCGGCGCGTGCGTCGGCGAGCGTTCGCACGTCCCATCAATGCGAAAGGCCCCTCAATTGAGGGGCCTTTGCGTCCACCGCATACCAGCAGGCTGCCGTGGATCTATTAATAACTGACGTTTCGGAGAGCTTCACCGCCCTCTTCAACCGGCTCAAGTTGCTCCAAAGACTGCCAGCTCATGTCCGGGTAATAGCGAACCGTACTGGCAGGAAAAAGTTCTGCAGACCAGCGACCCTGAACTTGCATCGCCTGACGAGGGTTCTGCTGAGCCAGAAAACTCGGCAGATAACTCACCATCAGCATGACGCTCGCAGCGATCACGCTGACTCTCAACGCACCATCAAAGAACCGGGAATAACGAGGAACGAACTCCTCTTCTTCTAGTGCCGGTTCTGGCAGCTGGGCTTCGATTCGAGCCAGCAACGACGTTTTTCCAAGTTGTTCGGGAGGTGCTGAATTCATTGCAACCAGAACTTCTGAGCTCTCTTCGAGACGCTCATAAAGCTCGCGGCATTGAGGGCAAGTCAGCAAATGACGCTCGACCTGGAACACCCCCGACTGACTCAGATCATTCCCCACCCTCAATGCCATCTGTTGGCGGGCCATCGTACAATTCATCACTGGCAACCTCAGACAAATCAGAAAGCGGGCGCTCGTTCTGACGGGCCGACCAGAGCTTCTGAAACTTCAGACGGGCTTCGGCCAGACGCCAACGGATCGTCGCTTCTTTACGATTCAGGATGGTGGATATTTCCGCCGTCGAGAAGTTTTCCAAGTCCCTCAAGATGAGAACAGACCGGTACTTCTCTGGCATCATATCCAGAACTTTGCGGACTTCTTGAGCTAAGTCTAGATGAATTCGCGGATCCGTAGTTGGCGGATCGATCGAACGTAAATCCTCATCGGACTTTTGGCTGAAGAGCGTCCAGCGAATTCTTCGGCGAGTTTTTCGCAGATAGTCCAGTGTCTGGTTAACCCCGACTTGGAACAGCCACGGACCGAATCTTCGCGAAGGATCGAACAGTTCAAGCCGTCGGAACACGCGCAGGAACACATCCTGAGCGATGTCCTCGACGATTTGTTGATCGAGGATAAACCGCGAGATGACGCGCATCAATCGCCCTTCGTAGCGAAGTACAAGTTCGCCGAAAGCGTCTCGATCGCCATTTCTCGCACACTCGACTAAGCGGGCGTCGCTGCAACCTTCATAATCGCGGAGTGGATCCGCGCTCACTTGTGTCGGCACAGCGACAGCAGATTCAATTGTCGCTTTCATGGTTTCGCGTCCCTGATCATTGCACCGTGCTAAAGGAGAATACGCTCGCAACAACGCGAGCGTTGGCGACAACGGAAGATTTTTGACCTGCAGAGGATGCAGCTCTTCCAGTCCATTGAACGTCATTCAGTGCAATCGGATTGACGTTAATTTTCCGCTGTCACGCTGGCAGTTTCGACTGACGCGGAAAATCATTTGCAAAGGCCGCGCCAAAACTTCGTACAGACTAAAACAGACACCTCATTCATGTATTCAGATGCATGTTTCGTTAACTGCGTTACTTGAATGGGCGAAACTTGCGGGTTGGCGCAACGATTCACCGGCGTTGATTTACCCGTTTTGAAGCAAGTTTTGGGCAGAGTCTTTCTTACCAGACGGGCCAACTCGGCTACCTGAGGTCGCAAAATGAAGCTGCCTCCCAGCAGCCTTTGTTCAATCTTGCAAGCTGTTGCAATAACTTCATTTCCGACAGTTTTTGCCCAGATTGAGTCAACTGCCCACGCCGCCGAAGACTTCCCCGATGAGGTCACGGTCAAAACGTCACCGGGAAACGGACGTCTCGCCGTCACGGGCGAGATTGTCGATTACACCGGCAAGCAACTGATTCTGAGAACCGGCAAGAGTCGCAAGGAAGTCACCTACGCCGCTGCGGATGTCGTCGACGTGCGAGCCGCCCAACTGGCAGAGCACGCGCAAGGACTCAAACTCTTCGCGGACGACAAGGTCGCTCAGGCGGAAACGCAACTGGAAAAAGCTCACGGGCTCGAACGCCGCGTCTGGATGCGACGCGAGATCCTGGCCGAGCTTGTGAAGTGCTCGCTCCGCAAGAACGACTGGCCAACCGCAGGCTCGCGGTACCTGCGGCTTCATCAGTCAGATCCCGAGACACGGCATATCAATTTGATGCCGCTTTGCTGGGACGGGGTCGATCCCGACGTCCCAGTTCGAGTTGCCGCTGCCGAATGGCTTAAGGAGAGCGATCAGGCCGCACGGTTGATGGGGGCCAGCGTGCTGTTGCTCGATTCCCGTTCGACAGCCAGCTGCGTTTCGGTGCTCCAGAACTTGTCTCGGCAGCCGAACGAGCACTTGCGAGTCCTCGCGCAATGGCAACTGCGACGCCACCGCGTCTATACGGACCTCAGCGAGATCTCGGATAACGAAATCAAACGCTGGCTGGACCGCGTGACGGAAGCTGATCCGCCTCTACGAGCCGGTGCGTATTACGTGCTCGCTCAAGGCCACCTGCACCGCCAGGAATTCGATCTCGCGGCTGCGACGTTCCTGCGAGTTCCCTTCGGCTATGCCTCGGAACACCCCGTCACCTCGCAATCGCTACTCGCTGCTGCGATCGCCCTTAAACGAACTGGCCAGATTTCCCAGAGCGCCCTTCTTCTCAGCGAGCTTGCGACCAAGTACGCTCATACCCCGGCAGCCGCAGCGGCGAAACAACTCCCGGAATGATCTCGGCCCGCGAGTCACCGCAGTACGCGGTTCGTTGGCTGCGACTCGCCAACCGCCGATTGTCGGTCGGCGTAGGGTGGCTAGGGTCATGTGAGAAATCATCAATGAATGAGCGTGCTTAGAACGAGTACGAGCCCGCGTTGAAGGTTGTTGCGCTCGCCGCTCGTTGATTCTCCGAGGAGCCAACATCATGCGAATTCTGAATGCGTCGTGGTTGATTGCGTTGAGCCTCGCCCTCACGAGCGGCACAGCCGCCCAGGAGACGATCCCCCTCAATTTGCTGCGAAACCGGGAGTCCTTGAACGCAAGCGGCATGAAGGCGTTCAAGGCTGGCCGATATGACGCGGCCGAAAAGCAGTTCGATAAGGCCATCGACGAAGCCAAGGCCGAGAAAGTTGAGGACCTCGCACTGGCTCATAGCCTGGAGGGGCTGGCTCGAAGTTATCACGCCAACGGCTACTACGCCGAGGCTGAGCCCATCTTCAAGCAGGCCTTGGAACTGCATGAAAAGCTGGGTGGTCCGGATTCGGTCAACGTGGCTGCGACGCTTGGCAACCTGGGTTTGCTCTACCTCGATCAGGCTCGATTCCGGGAGGCAGAACCACTTTACAAACGAGCCCTCGCGATCAAGACGCAGGCTCTCGGGCCGGATTCCCACGAGGTAGCCGCGACGTTGAACAACATGGCTCTGATGTATGCACGCGAGGGTCGGTACACGGAAGCTGAACCGCTCTACAAGCAGGTGCTCGACATCGTGCAGCGACAACAGGGCGACGATCATCCCAATGTGGCGACCGCGCTCAACAATCTGGCGGGAGTCTACAACTCGCAGTCCAACTACACGGAATCAGAACCGCGCTATCAGTTGGCGCTGAAGATTCAGGAACGCCAGCTCGGAGCCGATCATCCGACGACCGCGACGACGATCAACAATCTCGCCGAATCATATCGGTTGCAGGGCAGGTACGAAGAGGCGGAGCAACTGTATCGTCGGGCTTTGACGATTCGTGAGCGAAAGCTCGGTTCGCTGCATCCCGACACCGCGACGTCGCTGCATACGTTGAGACGGCTCTACCTGACTCAGGAAAAATTTGACACGGCTCTGCCTCTGCAGCAGCGCGTTGTTGAGATTCGGAAGAGCAAGCTGCCAGCCAACCATCCGGATCTGGCACATGCCCGGCTGAATCTGGCGACTCTGCTGGAGATTCAAGGACAGCAGGGAGACGCGATCAAAAATGAGAAGCTGGGGTTCGATGTCCTCCGCAAGCGACCCCGTGAAGGCGATACCGCACGTGCTCTCGGCGTGACTCAGGAAGGCAAGACTGCCTTCGACGCAGGTGACTACATTCGCGCGGAGTCCCTCTACGGTGCGGCCCTGGCTATCTACATCAAAGCCCTCGGGCCGGATCATGAGAACGTGGCGCAAGCGTGGAACAACCTGTCTCTCTCAATCGCCAAGCAGGGCCGCGACAAAGAGGCCGCAGTGTACGCTCGCCGAAGCAAGGATGTGCGGGCGCTGCCCCCGCAATGATCGCTCATTGCAGACGCTAACGTCTCAGCCCGCCCGGACCGTCAGTATCTGATTATCGATCAGTCGGGTGGTGCCGACTCGCGCCGCGATCAGTGCGACCATCTGCGGGACGAGCTCCGTGACCTCTTCCAAAGTTTGTGCGTCCGCCACGGTGGCGTAGTCGATTTTCACGCCCGCGAACGATTCGAGATGTTGTTTCATCGCCGCTCGGACTTCGGCTGGGGCGGTGCGGCGCTGGATCATCTCCGCCGCAATCTTCAGCGTCTGCGAAAGCGATAACGCCGTCTGCCGTTCCTCGGCGCTGAGATACACATTGCGGCTGCTCATCGCGAGCCCGTCCGGATCGCGCAGCGTCGGGCAGGTGCGCACTTCAACGGGAACGTTCAGGTCCGCGACCATGTGCTTGATCAACAGTTGCTGTTGATAGTCTTTCTGACCGAAGAACGCGGCGTCTGGCAGCACCAGGTTGAACAGCTTCAAGACGATCGTTGCGACGCCTCGAAAATGCCCCGGACGAAAGGCGCCTTCCAGCACTTTGTCGACGACGGGCACGTCAACGTAGGTGGCGTTCGGAGCGGGATAGACGTCGCCAACTTCCGGATGAAAGACCAGATCGACTCCGGCCGAACGGCAGAGATCGAGGTCACGTTCGAGCGGTCGCGGATACTTCGTGAAGTCCTCGTTGGGACCGAATTGAGTGGGATTCACGAAGATCGTCAGCACGACGAAATCCGTCTCGCGCCGAGCTGCCTCGACGAGTGACAGATGGCCCGCATGCAGAGCGCCCATCGTCGGTACGCACCCGATTCGCTGGCCTGCCTGGCGGGCAGCTCGGACGCGGGCGCGAAGTTCTTCAATCGACTGAACGGCCACCAGAGGCTTCGTCACGCTGATCTCCACAGCAGGCAGTTGAAACTCACCAAAAAGGGTCCCTGCTGCGGAGTCTAACTGGCGACGTGCATTCAATCATGCCTCGGCTGAATGAAGTGAACGCCCACCTGATCGGCCGAATGTGTTACCTATGTGTCCGAACGCCTGTCGCCAACGTCCCCGGTCTCTGAGTTTTCAAACCCAACGGCGAGTGATGCAGGTCAGCGCTGCTTTGCAGATCTGTTGCGCGGCTCTTCGGGGGCCCAACTGGTGAGTCGTATCGGGCCCGATCCAGACAGGTCTTCGATGAAGTCGTCAAGGATCTGGCGATACATGTCGGAATCCGCGTCGTGATGATCGGCATAGGGAATCGTCACGAAACGCTTCGGACCTTGATGCTTTGCATAGAGCTTTTGAGCCAGGTCGTAGGGGATAACTCGATCCTTCGTGCCGTGACTTTGCAGCAGCGGGCCGGGGTAATCGTCGATCTTGGACAGCGAGTCATAACGCTGAGTCATCAAGAGATTCGTCGGCAGCAACGGATAGTGGTAAGCCGCCGTCTCAGGCAGGTTGGAAAACGTGCTCCACAACACCAGGCCGCGAGCCCCGTCCTTGGCGGCCAGGTCAACGGCCACACCGCCGCCGAGCGAATAACCCATGATGAGCAGTTCGTTCGGTCTGGTGTCCGTTCGCTCGCAGAGCCAGTCGCGCGCGGTGCGGGCATCCTGCATGACACCCGCTTCCGAAGGGCGTCCTTCCGAACGGCCGAAACCTCGGTAATCGAACGTCAGCACCGTGAGCTGATGCTGAGTATTCAGCCGCCGCACGGAATCTCGCACGGCGGTGATGTTGCCGCCGTTGCCGTGACACAGCAGTGCGACTCCGCGCGGTTCCGGATGTTCAATGAACCAGCCGTGAATTTTGGTGCCATCGGGAGTCGTCATCCAGACGTCTTCCGTCGACGCGGTGGGCTTGGTCCAGTCGCCACTGGGATACACCCACGGCTGATACACCAGCTTGCGTTCCAGCGGCGCCAACGGCGAGTACGCTCCCATGTGGGCGCAGCCGGTAACTCCGACAGCCAGTGCTGCTCCGATTATGAGTTTCATCGGCGAACCTCATCCATGAATCGCCCGGATCGTGTGAATTGCGGCATTCCATCACACACCGGCGATAAACGGAAAGACCTCTTTGTGAGGTGCCGCGCCCTGGAGTGCTCCGGCCCGCCGGAGCCCTCCATTGGTTCGTGAACAACGTTCTCGAACGAGCCAGTCCACCGAATTGCACTGGCCGTCAGCGATTGCTGCGTCTGAAGAGCTTTACCCGCACCGGTCATTTGGCAGCGTCAGGACTGAGTTCGCCGAAGGTGAAAGCATCACCCGATGGAGGGCGCCGGCTGGTGGGCCGGAGCACTCCAGGGACCTTCCAACCGGCATTGCCTGAACGACCCGTCTTGTCGGCGCGGCTGCTACGAGAACACCAATCGCGCAGGATGGTGCCTTGGTCACCAATGCGGTCGATGTGCCGGCGCAAGTGTTCTTGGAGTCGGCGCTTCCGAGGGTGGCGAACGAATAGGTGAGCAGAGTCACTGCGCCTCTAAATTCTTGAGATGCCTCCTGTTGTCAGTCCGCTGCCATGACCGAAAAAACCGCTCCAGTCGCAGAACCGGAACAACCGGAAGCGCCGCCAGAGCCCTCATTTGAGGAACGCTTCCTGGTGCGGTTCTTCCGTCCGAACCTGCTGTTGCTGGCAGCTCTGATCGGTACGGCCGTTGTGATGGCTCCTGCTGCGGCCAAGTTTGTGCCCGCTCTGGAGCATCATCCGGACTACCGGATGAAGACCGCAGACATCGTCATTCCGCCGCCGCCACGCTGGGTACCCAGCAACTTCGTAGGCCAGGTGATCAAAGGCGCGAAACTGCCGACCGAGCTTTCAGTGCTGGATCGGGGCATGGTGTTGCAGGTCGGGCAG
>JAKFWA010000108.1 GCA_021732995.1 Planctomycetaceae bacterium
GCTCCTCAGTGCTCAACTCAATCACCACTGCACGTCTCATGGCAACTTCCTCCCGGTTGCCAGATCAATACCATTCCTAAACACAAAGGTTTCAATAATTAACTTTATTTAGGCGTCACTACACTAGCCGCGCTTCCGATGCGCCACCGCGCGGCGATTGAAACTTGAGTTCGGGATGAGAACTGCTGATTTTCATCAGGCCAAGTCCTACTTCTCCGCCACTACAGAATGCACCCGCCGCAATTCTTGTTGCGGCGGGTGTTTGCATTCGACGATCCCTTCAATGCTCCTTGTGTGCTGAAAGCATTGCCGAAGAATTCCGGGAAGTCTGTTGTAGAAGTCTGGCCGCATTCGGGTGAAAGCGAGCAGAAATACTACCGTTGAAAGAACCGGGACCAACTCCGTGCGTTGGACAGGGAATACTTCCTCTCGTTTGGCATCGTTGAGGCAGATGGAGCATTAAACGGGCTTCATCGCAGTGCTGCCGAGTTTGTGATCAATCAGCCGGAGCGACTCATGTCTGACAGAAGACTGTGCTACGCGATTACGGCTCTGGTTCTGATGACCCGTACACTCAGGCTGGGCCTGCTGGTCCCCTGCTTGTATGCCGTTTTCTATCCCGACGATCTTCTGGACATGGTCAGCGACCTCACCGGGAGGGTGATCACGGCTGAGTACACCACCTATCTTCGCACCGCAGGCATCATCGGGGCCACATTACTCGCGCTCATGTACTCCTACTCCAGCCAGGACTCCGAAAGCCTGAGCTGGGTGCATGTCCCTGTCGTCTTTTTAGCCGTCGCGGCCGCCCTGTCTCTCAGGTCGTTCATCGCCTGGGCGTTGGGAATGCGAGACTAGCCACAACTGCCTGCGGCTGCGGGTGAATCCTGCGGGGTAGGTCAGAGGCCTTGAGCCACCTTTTGGCGTTCGCAATTCAAACGACTTAACCGGGTTTGTGGTCGGCGGCCGATCAAGGTAGAGTGAATGGTCCATCGGTAGATTTCGATGGGTGATGTTCTTTCGGCTGAGTTTCGGATCACACTTCACGCTCGACCGGTGCTGTCGAGCGACGGAGATGCAGCATGCTGAGCCTGTTTGGACCGCAGTTTCCGGGGGCGAATGGCCTGACTCGGCGTGAGATGATTCGGGTCGGCGGTTTGTCCATGAGCGGCGTCGCGCTGAGTGACTTGCTTGCTCGAGCAGCCACGGCTGAAACGGCGTCGGGCGGTTCTGGTTCGCATGGGGCGGGTTTTGGCCGGGCGAAACGGTGCATTCTGCTGTACCTGTCTGGTGGACATCCGCAACATGACATGTTCGACCCAAAGCCGGACGCGCCTGTCGAGATTCGCGGCGAGTTCGACACCATCGCCACTTCGGTACCGTCGATCCGGTTTGGTGAGCATTGCCCGCTGTCGGCCAAACTGATGGATCAGATGGCTCTGATCCGCTCGATGAACCACACGCACAACGATCACGGTCGTGGTTCCTATTGGATGTTTACCGGGGCGATGTATCCGGGTTCCGTGCCCGACGTGAACTCGATGACGCGGCAGGACATGCCGCACCTCGGTTCGTGCATGGCGAAGGTCGCTCCCGGCAAGGGGCCGATGTTCCCGTTCATCATTGTCCCGCATCGCATGGACGTGGCTGGCGGGCGTCGGGCTGGTCAGTTCGCTGGAATGCTGGGGCCGAAGTACGACCCCATGCTGACGGGTGGCAATCCGAACGAAGACGGCTTCAAGCTGGAGCATCTGCCGCTGGTGCCGAATGAAGACCCCAGCGTCATCAAACGCCGGATCGGCCTGACCGACCAGCTCAATCAGCAGGTCGAATATCTGCGCGACGGCTCGCTGGCGCAGTCGCTCAAAGAAAACCAGATCAAGGCACTGGACGTGGTTGGCTCGGAAGCCGTCCGCCGCGCAGTGGATCTCTCAGGTGTCGATACCGCGACTCGCGAGCGCTATGGACGAAACCTGTTCGGCCAGTCCGTGCTGCTGGGGCGACGTCTGCTGCAGGCGGGAACTCGGCTCGTGCAGTGCAACTGGCAGCGTACTCAAGGCAAGAACGGTTTCGCCTGGGACACTCACTGGAACAACTTCACCGCGCTGAAGGAAGAATTGATCCCCGCGTACGACAAGGCGTTCTACGCGCTGATGACGGATCTCGCCCAAACCGGTGAGCTGGCCGAGACGCTGGTGATTGTGGCATCCGAATTTGGTCGCTCACCCAAGATCACCTTGAAGAACGGCGGTCGTGAGCACTGGCCTGAAGTCTACAACGTGCTCTTCGCCGGCGCTGGTATTCAGGGCGGTCAGGTCTACGGCTCGACGGACAAGATCGGTGCTTATCCCGCCGAGAACCCCGTTGGCCCGGCCGATTTCGTGGCCACGATCTATCACATGCTGGGCATCGACCCGCACATGGAACTGCACGATCATCAGAATCGCCCGTTCCAGCTGACGAAGGGCAACCCGTTCCCGCTGCAGATGGTTTGAGACCTTTGCCAGAGACGGGATGGCAGTTTTGTAGGTCGGACAATCCTGTCCGACTGCCGGACAAGATTGTCCGGCCGTACTTGCTGTTCTGGTTCCAGCGGTTCGCTGGAACTCTACACGTAGTACGGAATCGGCATCTGGGCCGCGGCCGGGTTCGACAGGAACTGTGGCGCCGGGACCGCTTGATGGGCGGCATCCAGACGGGTGTTGTCGGGCATCTCCGGCATCAACGGCACAACCATGCCGGATTGCTGGCTCATCATCAGTTCCTGAGCCTCAAGGTCCGCGTCTTTGCGGCGCATTTCGTCGAGCACGATCGGATGCCAGTCTGAATCTTGCCGCACCATCGCGGGGATGTAATTGTTGCGAGCCCACTGACGCAGGCGCAGTTCGGCGATGAAGTCCACGGGTTGAGTCTTGAAGCTCGTCATGTGCTGAAACCTCAGGCGCTGAATCTTTAGGCAACGATCTCGTCGATGAACGCAGGAAGACGGCGGGGCTCGTGTTGGCTGCCTGCCATGCCAGAACCGTCGCAACGGGGCCTCGGCACGCACGTCATGCGCAGTGGTGAGATGCCTTCCAAGGATCGGTCCGAATCCAGCCTGAGGAGATGGAATCCCGCCGCGGCGAATTCAACTCGACCAAGGTCCCGGCGAGCGCGAGGGTGGTGACTGAACTAATTCCTGAAGCCAACGCGCCGATTGTCCCGAAGACACCGACCTCGCGGGCCGGTTATGCCGGTCGCGCTGACAAGCCCGACGCGGATCAACTGTGGGGCGCGAGCTGCGGATATTGCATTGTGGACAAAAAGCCAGATTCAAGTACAAACCGCAGGACGCTCGGTGCTGAAGATCAGGAACTCGTTCATCCAGGGTCCAAGTCATGCCGCTGCAGCTCGACGCTCGCGAATACAAGTTGATGTTGAACCATCGCTGGTTTCAGGCTCCTGAGGCGGCCGTCGCGTCCTTGTGGACGGAATTGCGGGAGCTGGCTGAGTCGCTCGACTTTGAGGCCAAAGGCGAATTCAAGCCCGGTGATTCTCGCACCATCGAGTTCTTCGACACCGCCGACTTCTCCCTGCATCGTGCCGGGTTTGTACTCCGTCAGCGGATTGAAAATGACAAAGCCGAACTGACGCTCAAGATGATGTCGCCAGATCCGTACATCGCGTCGGGAACAGAGATCGCCGTCAGTGAGAGGCACGCCTTCGAGACCAAGTTTGAAGAAGACATTGGTCCGCCGTGGTGTTCGAGGTTCTCGAGGTCGGCTACCGTCGAACTGGCGAGCAACGAAGTCCTCGGGCATGACACGGTCACTCTGGCCGACGCCGCCAAGTTCTATCCCGGCCTGTTGCAGGTCACTCGCGACGAAGCGTCGTTGAACCCCGGATTGCGGTTGTATCCCGTGAATACCTTGCAGGCGTATGAAACGGTATACGAGGACGCGAAACTGATCTTCGGCGGAGACCGCAAGTCCTCTGTCGCCCTGATTCTGTGGGCGACCAGCAAGAAAGGCCGGCCGCTGGTTGCGGAACTCTCATTCCGTATCAAGCAGAAGGAAGGCGAGTTCGCAGTGCGTCATTGCCGTCAGGCGATGGAGTTTTTTCGAGCCCTGCAGCTCATGGACTGGTACCTGCCGCAAGGCATGACGAAGACTCAGTACGCATACCGCAACCGCAACGCTCAGGCGAGTTGATGACCGAATGGACCACTAGTTCCGACCGGACGTGGGCAGGCGCAACTCGAAGCACAGACCTGTCGGGCGGTTGGGAGTGCAGGTCAGTTCGCCGCCGAGTTCTCTCGCCAGCCGGTGTGAAAGTGCTAACCCCAGGCCGATGCCGGGAGCGGATTCAGCAGCTTGCGCGGAGGACTTCTGGAACGGTTGAAACAGTGTCCGGCGTGCGCTATCGGACAATCCGGGACCGAAATCGGAGACTCGAACACACAAGTCGCCGCGATCAATTTCCGCAGTGCAGATCAATCGCGGATCAGACGCATCCCGAGCGTACTTGCAGGCGTTGTCGACCAGATTGAAGAGCACCTGTTCCACGGCAATCGCGTTGGTAGCAAGCTGAACCTTGCGAACGTTATCAGCCACCTGAATCGTCAGTGTGAGCGGCGTTTCGGCGACACGCTGCTGCAGACGGGACTGGCAACGTTCCATCAGGTCAGCTCCGTTGAGCGTCTCGTTGCGAGCCGTCGTGCGACCTCGTTCCAGTCGCGCGAACGCCAGAACGTTCTCCACCAGGTGCATCAGCCGATTGGCTTCGCGATACAGCGTGCGGAAGTATGTCTGCTGCTGATCAGGATCGGTCACCAGCCCATCGCTCAACATTTCACTGTAGAGCCTGAAGGTCGTCAGGGGCGTTCTCAATTCATGAGTCACCGCCGACACAAACGCCGCGCGACGTTCGCTCAAGCTGAGCGTTTCCGCCATCAGCCACCCGACCGCGATTCCCGCCAGCAGCAGCAATCCCCAAACAACAAACAGTGACTGCGGCCAACTGACTTCAGGTTCTTCAAACCTGGCTTCCAGACGAATCGGCAACGAGACCATCTGTCGTTCGTTGACCGCGTCTGATCCTGTCTGCGTACCCTGATGCACCGGCAATAACCGCACTCGCGATTCCAGGCTGCCCAACTGTGAGGTCAGGAGTTTCTCCCACTCGGGCCAATTCAAGACGGTCAATTCGCACCCACCACCCCGGGACGTACGAAAGAGAATCAGTTCGTCGTAGAGCCACATGGCGCGCAGTTGGCTCCGCTGAACTGGCAGAGATACCGCTCCGAAGGGTGGCAAGGGTGTAAGTCGGTTGTTCGCTTGCTGCCCCTGAGAATTCGCAAGCTGCGAAAACTGTTGGACGAGTTGCGATCGCTTTTGAGCTTCCTGTCCCGCGGAGTTCTTCAGCCCGACCGCGCCTTGTTGTGGTGGATTGAGATCCGCTTGAGATATCTGCTGGGCCGGCGCGGTCTTTCCTTGGGCACCTTGTTGAGGTGGTTGCAGATCAGTTCGAGGCCACGTCACCAGGTCACTGAGGGATACATCCTCAAATGGAAAGTTATTGAGATTGGAGGGACCAACAGCGTCGAGGCGACGACGGGCGGCAGCGAACGTCGACGATTCATACGCCGAAGTATCCCTCACATTTTCTACCGATTGGCGTTGCGGATCGACTTGCTTCCATTCGTCGTGTGCATTCGATTTAACGACATACTTGAGAACAAGCCTGGGCGCCAGAGCCGGCGCATACTCGCTAAGCCGGAAGGAATTGTCTTGCAGAAACGGGCGGCCGTTCTCGATGGCGATGAGCGGCGCGACGAGTGAATCCATCCGCCACAGGGCATTGCTGAGTTCACTTTCAAAGAGTGCTTGCTGCCGCGCCTGCTCGGCCTGCCGTTCGGAGCGCAGCGCGGAATTGGTGAGCCACGCCACAGCCGCAGTGGCCGCGAGCAGGCACATTCCAAAGCTGAGCCAGACAAACACAGGTCGCTTCATGTCGGATGACTTCGATGTGCAGCAGGGATGAGCGGCAAGGCGCTAGCCGCCGGTAGTCATTGGAGTCTCACGGCGCATCGACAACTCGCCCGGGCTGCACCGACTACGCACGGACGGGGCGTCCATGCTACTGCAGAACCGGCGGCTAGCGCCTTGCCGCTCAGGTTCTTTCTGCGATCCGTATGAAAACTTCAAGGTGCGGCGGAAAACTAGAGTCGCTGATCGCTCCGCGATCAGAACGCTGGCTGTTCCCGATCAACGTCGGGAATCAGTGTGCCACTGACGCTGCCAGCACCGTGTTTGATACTCGCAACGCCGGTGGTACACGAGAGGTAGCGACTGACACAACGCCCCTCTCCAGCTTTCGTTCTGATCGCGGAGCGATCAGCGACTCTCATTCACTCTTCAAGAACACATACCCGCGGCCCCAGACGGTTTTCAAGACGCGGGCGTTCGAAGCGTCGTCACGCAGCTTCTCTCTCAGCCGAGTCACGTGCATATCGACCGTGCGCGTGTTGATCCCTTTGGGGTTCAGGCCCCACACTCCAGCCAGCAGCTGATCGCGTGAGATCACCTCCCCCGCGCGTCTGGCGAGGAACAGCAGCATCGCGGATTCTTTGTCGGACAGGTCGACGTGCTCGCCGTTATCCAGAGTCACCCGGCCAGCACGCAGATCGATCGAACCACCATCGAACTCCAGTTGAGCCACCATTGCGGCGCGCGTCGGCATACGTCGCACGACTGCGTCCACTCGAGCCAGCAGCTCGCGCAGGCTGAACGGCTTCACCACATAATCGTCCGCGCCCAGTTGCAGTCCGTTGACGCGTTCATCCTCGGAACCACACGCGGTCAAGAGGATGATGGGTAGTTCGGGTTGAGCCGCCCGCACCACGCGCAGGATCTCCCAACCCGAACCACCCGGCAGCACCACGTCCAGCAGCAAGAGATCGAACTGCTGATTCAAGGCGCGCTGCTGGCCTTCGTCGCCGCGAGCGGCTTCGGTCGGTTGATGACCAGCCGCTCGCAACGCGTCTACGACGCCGCGTCGAATCGCAGCATCATCTTCAACGACCAGAACTCGCAGCGACGGCACCAATTCGACCATCCTTCGGAATCGCGGAATACACATCAGGCTTCGACAGACCATACCACGGATCGTCGACGGGACTCAGGAACAAATCTGAGTAAACCCGATTCACCAACTGATCGCGGTTGGCAACGAAGTCAGCTTGCGACATGAACCACATGTGAATGCGGGCATGCAGATGATACTCGTTACGCACCGTGTCTTCGCTGATGGACTTCGTCACGTTGCGCACCATGCGCATCATCGGAGTTTCAGCGACGGACTTCGTCAGGGCCAATCGTCCGGCGCGTTCGGCGTCCGGACCCTTGCTGGCGACGGCCTGAGCCGCGTCGCCACGCGGAGTCGATGCGGTCATGTACTGGCCCGCAATCTGTGACCAAGTAGCATCATCCAGTTCCATGCCGAGGTTTGGCGCGGGTGAGACTCCGGCCTTGACCCAGTCCGCCTGCCACGTGACATGCATTTCTTCCATCTGCTTCTTGTGGAACTCAGTCCGAAAGTGTTGGAACTGAGCTTCGTTCATCTTGCCGTACGATGCGGCAGCTTCGCCGGTCTTGGTCAATTGCTGAGCAAACACGCCGGGACCGTACAGACCGGGCAGCACATCCACCGTGCGGCCCTGCTCGTCGAGGATCATGTGCAGGCTGTTACCAGTAATTGTGCGTTCGAGTTTGCGACCATCACCAAAATCGATGGTGATAATCGGCACCGAGCGGACGGTCTGCCAATGCAGTACATACTTGTCTGCCAGCAACGCTCGCACGTTCGGGTTAGGATACAGCGCCGTGCGGAAGAAGCGGCTGTTCGCGCAACTCAGTTCGTCCGTCAGTTTGCCGAGCAGCCGCAGTGACAACACTGGCTTGTGCTCGCGCTTGGCGACGTCCAGGGCCTGATCCAAATCCGTGTACCAGTAGAGCCCGCTGTAGAGTGCATCTCTCTGTTGAGCAACCGCATCCAGCACACTGACCCACCGAGCCGCCGGGCGATACTCAGGCCGCGCGAGCAGCGCCTGCACCGCCGAGGGTCCACTGTTGCGAAGTTCATGCACGGCTCGGGCGCTCTCTTCAGCCGTACCGTGCAGAGCCTGCCTGATCAGCTCAGTATAGTCGGCGGGTGATTGAGCTTTCTTGGCCACAGCGACTCGCGCCTGCTGTTCATCACTCTGAACCTGGGTTTGCTGAGTCCCCTGCTGAGCGAAAGGATCTTCCCCGTAACCGACGCCCAGCGACCCCAATGACCCGACGATGCCAGCGACCACGGCACCGATCAGCCAACGTCTTGACATGTTCATGACGGACTCCGTTAACAACTCGCCGCGAATGTTGAGGAGCAACTGCACCCCTCATTGTCGGCCTGATGATACGCTGGTTTTGAGCAGCCAATTGTCACGAGTCTGTAACAAGCAACAGCACCTGAGGTACGTTCAACACCATGACCTCAGGCATGCATCCGCTCCGACGTGCGTGCATGCGTGTCGTGCCGACGCTTGCTCAAGTGCGGGCGGGGGATTGCACTCCGTAATGAGTCATCCTTGAGCGTTCTTGCTCCCGAGCTTTCCCCGTGGTGTTATGAAACAGGCTGGTTCCAGACACGGTCGCTTTCCTCTGGCGGTGCTGGTGCATGCCGGACGGGTGGGCTTGTTCTGCGCCATCGTCTTGCTGATTCACGCGGAGCATCGGCGATTCAGCCGTCGGCAGGCACAGGCTCCGCAGAACATCGAACTGGCCGATGTTCAAAGCCTCTTCCCGCAAGCCGCTGCCCTGAAAGCGAGCGAAGAACGGCCGGGGGCAATCGTGCTTGACGCTGAGCAGCAGGAACTCGGTTACGTGCTGCTGAGTTCCCCGGAGAGTGACGCCATCGTCGGCTATTCGGGAGCAACGACATCGCTGCTGGCTTTCGATCGTGATGACCACATGCTGGGCATTCGCGTGCTGCGCAGCGGTGATACCGTCGAACACGCTGCCAAGGTCCGTAGCGACGAGCGTTTCGCATCGGATTTCAAAGGACTGAGCTGGAGGGCAGGCCGCGCGGCGACGCAAGTCGATGCCGTCAGCGGAGCGACATTGACCAGCCTCGCGGTGATTGAAGGTGTGGCCACAAAGCTCAACGGCGAACGTCCATCGCTGCGGTTCCCGGCACAGATTGAACTCAAGAATGTGCGTGAGCTGTATCCTGATGCCGCACGGCTGGTCGCGAGCGATCAACAGCCCGGCTTCAGCGACGTCTTCAACGCCGAGGGTAAGCACATCGGTTCGCTCCTGCGGACGTCTCCGGCAGCGGATCAAGAGCTGGGTTATCAGGGACCGTCGGACTCGCTGCTGGCCTTCGATGACGCTGGCAAGGCGACGCGTTTCGTCGTGCGGCAGTCATATGACAATCAGCCGTATGTGGGCTACGTCCGCGACGAGGCGTCTTTTCAGGCAATCCTGTCGGGCGTCACCTTGAGCGAACTGGCGAGTCTCGATCCAAAGCAGGCCGAGATCGAAGGCGTGTCCGGCGCGACGATGACCAGCATGGCGGTGATTCGCGGGCTCTCGAAAGCCGCTCGCAGTTCACTGGAACCGCCGGCACAAAAGGCCGCGAAGCAGTTCATCCGCACGCGCGACGTTGGCACGCTGCTGGTTCTGGCCGCGGCCTGTGTCGTCGGCTTCACGCGACTGAGAGGCTCGCGCGTCGCCAGAACGGTGTTCCAACTGCTGGTGCTGGTGTACCTCGGCTTTATCAACGGCGACATGCTGTCGCAGGCATTGCTGGTCGGTTGGGCCCAAAGCGGCTTGCCGTGGGAAGTTGCTCCCGGCCTGTTGCTGCTTTCAGGGGCAGCACTAGCTCTTCCCGTGCTGACGAAGCGACAGATCTACTGTCAGCAGGTCTGCCCGTTCGGAGCGGCTCAGCAGTTGATTCATGGCCGCTTCAAGAGCCGTTCAGCAACGCTGCAGCGCTGGGCCATGAGGCTCAGTTGGCTGCCCGGAGTGTTGCTGGCCGTGGTTGTGGCAACCGCGATGTTTCATTGGGACATCCGCCTGACATCTTTGGAACCGTTCGATGCGTTTTCACTCGGCATCGCCGGCGCGGCGACAACCATCATCGCGATCGCTGGTCTGATTACTTCCGCCTTCGTTCCGATGGCGTACTGCCGCTACGGCTGTCCAACTGGAGCCATGTTGAACTTCCTGAGGTTCAACTCGCGCAGCCACGAGATCACCAGCCGCGACATCCTGGCGATTGTGCTGGTCGTCGGCGCCGCGTTGCGTTTCTGGCTTGGTTCCTGAACTCGCAGGTCCGCGTCCGGATCGTTTCACGAGCCAGAACGTTTCCCCTTCTCCCGGTCTGACGGTCTCCAAGCCTGACAGTCCAATTACTTTTTCGCAGGCCGAGGCTATCCCTGCTTCAGTGCTGACCAATCAGTCGGAAGCGCCAGCCGTGTTTCAGTGCGGATGAACTTGCCGCCGCTGGCGTATTCGCCGGGTTTGGTGAAGCGACACCAGCTCAGCTTGAGCAAGGTCGTCACGTGGCCTTGAGCGGCTTGATACGACAGCCCGATGAAGCGGTAGGGCAGCGGACGGTGATGGCTGAATGAGATGCCGTCAGCAGAAATGTCTCGGCCTTGCACGATGCAGGGTTCGCCGACGACTCGGAAGTGGTCGTCGAGTCCCACCAGGCACAAGTCCTGAGTGAGCGGCAGGCGATGAGTCTCGCGACGCTCGGCCGGGTGATTGCTGGGTTGCCAGCAGAGTGGAGCTGGCGCCTCTACGGACTCTGAATTCGAAGCAGCGCGCCTGGTGCGTTTCAACACGGCAGCGAGGGCCGAGAACATGGTGCAGACTCCGCGGTTGAGAGACAGCGATACCGAGTAGAAGGGCCCGGCAACACTAGGTCGTGTCGCGATTCCGTCAAATTCAATTCAGATAATGCGGCGAAGCACTATTGCGAGATATCAACGTCGGTTTCATCGCGTTGCGTGCAGGCATCAGTCGTGTTGCCACACAGCGGGTGTGTTGATTTTTCGCAACACCGTTCACGGTCTTGTTTGCCGCCGCCAGCGACTCCTGTTCAATAATAATTACACGCCGAAAGTTTCTGGAAATCAGCGGGTTTCCCGACGGTGTTGGTCTGCTGCGGTGGCGAATGAGCCTGCCAGCCGGACTCGTGTTGATACCGATTGGCGCGGCGCTTGCATTTCTTCGACCGGTGTCGCGGCTGTGGTGATATTCCCGCAGTGCGGTCAATCGGACGTTGGCAGCTCAAGAGGCTTACTATGTCAGGCATCGGTGCAGTCGGTGGATTTGGTGGCATGGGCGTGTCGTTCGGCGGTGGCATGGGAGCTGGCTCCGGCGTGTCATCGGCGCCGGGCGTCGGTGCAGGCACCGCTGCCGGCGCTACGAATGCCGCGGGTGCCACGAATACTGCTGGAAGCACTCAGTTCGATCCCATGACCGGGCTGTCATCCCAAATGCAGAACCTGGTGCAGACCATGCAAGACTTCACCTCGGGTGAGATCCTGATGGCGCTGATGATCGCTGCCGCCAGTCAGAAGAAAGACAAGAACGGCGGCGGAGGTGGTGGCGGAGCGTTGCTCGCAGGCATGGCGCTCGCTGGCATGATGGGCGGCGGCCAGAATTCGCATCTCAATCTGCAGATCGACGCCCCTTTGACGCCCGGCGGCATGGGCGGTGGGTGTTGCGGCGGCGGCATGTCCATCAACGTCTCGATGTGATTTGAGGCGAGAGCTGATGGTTTAAGGCTCGGGGGATTCACATCCCCCGCTCGCCGAGTGCCTCGCCTGCTCGACACTCTGCAGACCGACTCATAACCTCTGTTCGCCCCAGCCATCGACTGGCGGCGTCAAACCTTGGTTATGTCTCGTTGCGGTCATGTTCAACGCGTCTCTGATGACGTTGCAGTTGAACTCATCCCGCAGCGAGATCCATTCGGTTCTTCGGGAGTGACCTCAATGAAGCGGTTGTATGCGAGCTTGTGGGCGTTGGTAGCCGGCGCGACTCTGATGAACTCGGCCACGGCGGCTGAGAAGTATCCTGGCGACCTCGAGAACGTGCCGCCGGAAGGCTTTACGGCCGTCTTCAACGGCAAAGACATCGAAGGCTGGCGCGCTCTGCCGCATTTCGACGTCCGCAAGTTCAAAGAGATGACCCCAGAGCAGCTCGACAGCATGTGGGCTAAGAACTGGGAAGACGCCATCAAACACTGGACCGTGCAGGAAGGCGATCTCGTCAACGACGGGTTTGGGACCTACCTGACGACACCCAAGGACTACGGCAGCTACGAGTTCCTCATCGACTACAAGACGGTCGCGAAGGCTGACAGTGGCATCTATCTGAAGGCCACTCCTCAGGTGCAGATTTGGGACTTCACCGAAGAGGGCGGCAAGTGGAATCTCGGTGCCGACAAGGGTTCGGGCGGACTGTGGAACAACAGCGCCGGAGCTAAAGGCAAGGACCCGCTGGTGCTGGCCGACAAGCCTTTCGGCGAATGGAACAAGTTCCGCATCAAGCAGATCGGCGCCCGCACCTGGGTGTGGTTGAACGACAAATTGGTGGTTGATGACGCCATCCTCGAGAACTACTTCGACCGCAAGGCTCCGTTGTTCGCAACTGGCCCTATTCAACTCCAAACTCATGGCGGCGAGATTCGCTGGCGTAACATCTTCATCCGAGAGATCGGAGCTGAAGAGGCCGCAAAGACGCTGGGCGGCAGCGATGAAGGTTTCAAGTCCGTCTTCAACGGCAAGGACCTTGAAGGCTGGGCCGGGCCTGTCGACAGCTATGAAGTGGTCGATGGTGTAATCCGTTGCAAGAAGGGCACGGGCGGTACGATTTACGTCAACGAGACACTCAAGGACTTCAAGGTCAAGCTGGAGATCAAGATTCCGAAAGGCGGCAACAACGGTCTGGCAATTCGCTATCCTGGCAAGGGCGATACCGCCTACGTCGGCATGTGCGAACTACAAGTGCTGGATAACGACGCTCCACAGTATGCGAAGCTCGATCAGCGACAGTATCACGGTTCGGCCTATGGCATGGCCGCCTCGCATCGTGGGTATCATCGCCCGACCGGTGAATGGAATTATCAGGAAGTGACCGTAAAGGGTTCCACAATCAAGGTGGAACTCAATGGCTCCGTGATCCTTGATACTGACCTGAGCAAGATCACCGAGTACATGGCCAACAGCCCCCATCCGGGCAAGGAAAACGCGGAAGGCTTCTTCGGCTTCGCTGGCCACGGCGACGCCGTCGAGTTCCGCAACATTCGCATTCAGAAACTGGAAGAGCAGCTCGAAGCGAAGTAACACTCACCGAGTTGATGCAGTCCACCACAACGGCCCCGAGTATACCTCGGGGCCGTTGTGGTGGACTGCATCAACTCGGTGAGTGT
>JAKFWA010000057.1 GCA_021732995.1 Planctomycetaceae bacterium
TTCGCCGGCGCACGGCTGGGTGACCTGTTCGATCAGGCCCTGGCAGCCTTCGGTGGTGATCTGCCGGACTTCTGGCGTGTTTGGAATAGTTGGAATCAGGCGTCCGACGCGCCAGCCGAATGGGGCGATCTCTGACCACCCCATTCCCGGCTGGAAGGTCCATTTAGCGATTAGCGGCTGCTGAGCCTCCAAAGAGCGCAATGCGGCCTTCAACACCGACGCCCCACGGTTCAGCACCAAACGGCAGCGCGCCGACATCAGGTTGTTCGGCGTCCTCAGAACGCAGTGGGTCGGGCCATTCACCCGGCACAGCCAATCCGCTGTTGATCGCCGGGCTGCCGGACTTGAGGCGCAAATCCGATGCCTGAGTCGCATCCGCTGCGAACGCCACGAACTTTGGATCAACGATCCGGTCCTGCATCGTCCACCCCGGTGCGTATCTTTGCTGACTGTCCTTGAACAGTTGCGATGAACGGAACTTGGCAAACGGATCGCCCTGCTGCTTGGCCCCATCTACCTGTCCCCAAAGGACGTTCCCGCCCTCACGCAGGTGCTCGGCTTCCTTCATCGCGATGAAGTTCACTCCGGGCACCTTCTGGTTCTGCAGGAAGATGTTGTTGAAGACATCACGTTCCGTCTTGCGGAGCCCCATGACAGCGAGTCCGAACAGAAAATTGTCGCGAAAGACCGGCGTCTCGCGCACCAGAGTGTTGTGGTAGAAGTGCATCACTGGCCACACCGGGCTGCCGTGATCGCCGACCAGATGGCCTTCCGCACGCAGGAATGCACCGCTCGAATCTAGAGTCGTCGGAGGCGTGGAGTAACTCCCAGCGCGCAGATCAAACACGTTGCGGAAAACGAAGACTCCTGCCTTTGGATTGTGATCAATCGGCGATTCGTCTTTGTCGATTTCGTGCTGAGTGAACGGGCTCAACACTCCGCCGATTCGATTTTGATAAACATAAATCGTGTGATCGCGCAATTTTGCACCGCATTCGAGACCATCGTCGTTGAAGTTATCCACGAAGTTGTGGTGGAACTGCAGGTTCTTCACCCACCTCACGAAGGCAAAGTCGTGGTCGTCGGTGAATTCAGACCAGCTCAATTCGATGTTCTCATTGAGTGGTTGATCATTCTGCAGAATGACCTGGTATGTTGGAGTGCCGCGATACTTCATGTGGGCTCGCGACGTCCACGGCGCGGCCAGCCCTCGAAACGCGGAATTCTTCACTCGAATGTTCTGCGACGCAGCAATCATCAAGCCGGGAAAACCACCAAACACTGTGACGTGATCGAGTTCAACATTGTCCGACCCGTACATGTTGATCATCGGGCTGCCGGTCGCGCCGCGAAATACGAGTCCCTGCAGTTTCACATGCTTGATACCGGTGATGCGCAATACGTCTTCGCCAAAGCCCACCGAGATCACCAGCGGGAGCTTGCGAGGATCAGTCTCGCCTCGATACGCGTTCTTTCCTAATCCGTCCAACTGATGATGGGCCAGCCGAATATGAATGCGTCCCGTCTCCCGGTTGAACCACAGCCCCGGACCGCCATAGAGCCCCGTGTCACGTTCTTTCTTACTACCGATCCACAACTCGTTGGTAGCCCGCAGATCCGTCAGCAACCGATATCCATGCAGCGGAATCATGGAGTCCACAAAGTGCCCCAGAGCCAGTGGTCGGTCATCCTCAATACCCCACATCGGTTCCCATGAGCCCGGCAGAAATTGAGTCGGTATGCGTCGTGCGTCAGCATCTTCAAAAGTCTTGGTCGAGACGAACTCCCCCTCTGCCCCGCCTTCCAGCGGCTGCCAGCTCGTCGCTGGCGATTCCGCGAACTCACGCAGGCTGCCATCAATCACAGCCACTTCGCCTGGAAACGACGCAATCGTGATGGGCTGCTCCGCCGTCCCCGACTTCGTCAATGCAACCTTCTCGTAGTACACCCCACCGTGCAGATAGAGCGTGTCACCGGGTTTGAGCCGCCGGAACGCCGCCTTCAAGGTCTTCCAAGGCGCCGGCCCACTGCCCTCGCCATCGTCATTCCCACGCACGGGATCAACGTAGTAGGCACCTGTGTTCTTGGCCTGCCCCGTCATCGGTACCGGCAAAGGCCGAGTCGGCTGATGAGACCGGAAGCTCGCCTTCACAGCTTCAGCAGCGACGCTGCTCCGGCTTATCCCCAGACAGACGACCAATAACCAAAGTACGACGCGTGAACTCACCGCTCGAATCATGGTAGTGTCTTCCTGCATTGAGGCATGACGAAAAGACCTCAGTTGGATTTCCAAGCAAAGGTGGCGGGTTGGCTAGACCACGGCCCATTCTGCGAGGCTCCTGCCACGCTGCCAAGTGATAACACGGCCCCGCGTTTGACCGATCCTCGCAGCACAGCATCGTGTCTTGCTGGCTCGCTGTGTTATTCAATGCGCGCGATCCGTCCTTGGAAACGTCGAATGGAGCCATTGATGCCGAAGCGGTCCGACCAACTTGTGGAGTTGTATGAACGCTTGGTCGCCAATCGTTCTCCCGAGTCGCAGCGAAGCTGCAAGGCGATGGATGCCAAAAACGCCCGTCAGCTCGCTCGAATGGCGCGACAGGGAGTCGTGACTGTGGACGACTTGGTTAACGCACTTCCGCGACTCTCGCCTACCCCTCGGGACTTAGGCATCTGGATGATCAATGTTCTCAAGATGCGGCAGGCAGTACCCGTACTGTTGAAGTTGTTACTCAAGCCATCAACTCGGTTGAGCTGCGCGTGCGCGCTAAACACGTTCCATGATGATCCCAGAGTCATCGAACCGCTTCTCGGCATTGGGGAGCGGGAGTTGCGTTCTCCGGTGCCTGATCGGCGATGGCTGGAGGCGGTTATGTACGGCATCACGGGTGTCGACGATCAGCGTGCGACCGCGATTCTGGTCGAGATCTTTGAACGAACTGATTTGGCGGGTTGGTTGCGTGGCGATGCGGGTGACAAACTAGGCTGCGACAGGTACGTGACTGATCGCCGCACAAAGTTCTTTCGACGTTGCCGTGACGCGGCGCTCCGTGGACTCAATGAGGACGACATTGACGTGCAATTCTGGAGCATGTACGTCATTTGGCAGCTCGCCGCCGACCATAAAGAGAGACGCATTCAAACTTTGAACGGCTTGGAAGTTGCCCTTCCTGATTTGCGGCGGATTGCGGCTAAAGATCATCGCCTCGCTCCTGGTTTCTGGTGGCCGATGTCGGCGGAGGCTGAAGACGTGATCTACGCGCTGGAAACAGGACGATCACCCGAAGTAGATGCTGGCGAACGCTGGCTCGGCAGCAAGGAGCGCGGCGTTTGCAATCGAGATTGAGACCGGCACGTCGCTCGACGGGAGTCTTAGTCCGCGAATCACTTCGTCACCAAATACTCCATGATGAACTCCAACGCTCTCGCGTTGGCTTCGGCGACTTTCTTGGGATCGCCGTCGCGGAGGCCGTGTTCGGCGCCTTCGATGGTGAGGAGTTCATGCTTCACGCCGTGTTTGGTCAGTTCTCGAGCCATGTCGGTGGAGCAGTGGTAGGGGACGTCAGTGTCTTTGGTGCCATGAACCATCAGGATTGGCGGGTAGTCGCGAGTGATCTGTTTGACCGGACAGAAGCGGTCGAGCTTGCCGGGTTCCTTCACGGCATCGATACCGGTAACTCCCAACGACCAGCCGCCGGTTTGACGCAGGTGGCGATAGTAACCGCCTCGCGCCTTACCTTCGGCTGGGTTATCGGTGTTCGTTAGCACCTTTCCGTCTTTGTTGACGGCAGCAACAACTTCCTCGCGCGGGACGGGGACGCCGTGATGGATCGACTTCTCTCGCGTCCATTCGCCGTCGATGTCGCCATAGCCCCAATAAGCCACCAGCGCCGTTGGCTTCGGCTTCACAACGATACCTGACAGCATTGTCAGGAAACCTCCGGCTGAGCCTCCGGTCACCACCACGCGACCAGTGTCCGCGTGAAACTGCTTCGGCCCCTGCTCGTGCAGCCAGCGAAACGCGTCCTGCAGGTCTTGAGCGATCTCCGGCAACTTCACTTCCGGAGCCAGTCGATAGTCGAGCGACACCAGCACGAACCGCTCGCGAGTGCACAGTTCCAGGATCTGCTTGGGCACTTGAGATCGGCTGCCAACGATGAGCGCTCCCCCGTGAATCCAGACCACCACCGGCCGGACTTCACTTCCCTCGGGCCGATAGACGTCGGCTTCAACCTTCACGTCTGCAACCGTCTTGTAAACGTAAGTCGCTTTGACAAGCGGCTTGTCGGCGGCCCTGACCCCGAGGTCAGCGCTGGAAACAGCCAGTAGCGTCGCCATGAAAGAAACGATACGGAGCGAACAGAATCGAGAATGAAGATTCATCGCCGCAACCTCTCGCGAATCGTCGGAAAACTTCCAGGATCAGGTCCCTGCCAGCGAAGTAGAAAGTTTCTCATTCGGGATGCTTGACTATCCCGTTGCTGGAGGCCGTAACGTAACCGAACTGGACCTTAAACCGACATCAAAGGTGCAAGAGAGTGTATTCGATCGGCGAGTTTTCGCGCATCACCGGGCTCAGCATCAAGACGCTGCGATTCTATCACGAACAAAGACTGCTCGTGCCAACCAAGGTCGATAGCGGGACTGGCTATCGCTACTACGCACCGCAACTGGTGGAGACTGCTCGCATCATCACGCGGTTGAGAGACCTGGACTTTCCCCTCGCGGAGATCACCAGCATTCTGGCTGAACATAACGACGACGCAGACATCATCGAGTACTTAGAGCGACATCGCGCGGTAATCGAAGACCGACTGCGTCAATACCGCAGCGTCAGCAAGGCACTTGAACAGATCATTTCAAATGAAAGAGAGGCGAGGCAGACTATGAACGACGAATCTTTCGATGTGCAGGAGAAGACACTGACTCCGATTCTGGTCGCGGGCGTCAGAATGCAGGGTAAGTACAGCGACTGTGGACAAGGCTTCTCGCAAATCGGCAAAGCGTTCGGCTTCCGCATCTGTGGCAAACCGATGATGTTGTGCTACGACAGCGAATACCGCGAAACCGACGCCAACTTCGAACCCTGTATGCCGATCCGCAAAGGCGAATCAGTTGGCGGCGTCAATGTTCGCGAGCTTCCGGGCGGCCGCGCTGTCACGGTGCTACATCGCGGTCCGTACAATCAACTTGGCCGGTCCTACGCCAAGCTGATCGACTATGTAAAAACGCATGGTTGGACGATTCAGTCCCCAACTCGCGAGGTCTATCTCAAGGGGCCTGGCATGATCTTCAAACGCAATCCTGAGAAGTACATAACCGAGATTCAAATGCTGGTGGAAGCAGACGATGTCAAAGCCCCGGTTTCATGACGTGGCCATGTCCGAGTCCTCAAGGAACAACGACACACTTTTCGAGAACACCGCAAACTAGAACGGATACAGGTCAGCCGCGCCGATGTTGACGCTGTAGCCCATATCAGCCAGAGAGCCGACCGTGATTTCGGTGATCTTGTTGCGCTGGCTGAGGTAGCCGGTCATGATCTCGTACGGCATCACGGACTCGCGCCAGTGAGCGTCGCGAGTACCTGCTCCGCCAGAGTTCTCCACCGGCACGCCAGCGGCATTGGTACTGAAGATGCGATTATACGCAGCAGTTGCCTGAGCTCCCGTAAAGAGCGGGTTGCTGGTGCCGCCGCCGGAGAGCAAGCCGAGATGGCTCCATAAGGTCCCGATGCCCAGCACGTGTCCCATTTCGTGAATAATCACGTCTACCAATCGGCCGCTGGCTTCCAAGTTGGACAGGTCAGCAGTATCGAAGTTCATCTGCCCCAAGTAGGGTAGCGCCGAACCGCTACGGAACCCGGTGGGTCCCGCCGATCCCAGGATGCCGTTAACACCGTCAATCGCCGTAGCAGTAGCCGAGATCCTCACGTCGTCGATCACTTGCCCTTGATACGTCACGTCTGGCAGATCACCGATAATGATCTCACTCCAGCGAGCTGCCGCCTGCTGGAAGATGGCCTGCTGCGACGGTGTCAAACCGTTGAACGTCAGGTCAATCTGGAAACCCAACGAATTCGGTATCACCGTCGCAGTCAGCGAGTATCCGCCTGTAGTTCCCGCGGTGTCACCCGTACCTGTGGTCGGATTGTAACCTTGATTGTCCTTCGAAGAGACCGCCACGTAGTAGCTTCCAGCAGTGCTGAAGGTGTATTCTACATAGGAATCGTTGCTGCTGCTTTCTCCCGTGCCCGTGCCATTGTCGTTTGACGCCAGCACGTTGCCGCTGGCGTCAAAGACTTGAATGAACGAATCGAGCGAACTGCCAGTTGCGTTGTCGACATCAAAGCCGAGCTTCTTCCCTGCCGTGACGGTGAACCTATACATGTCGACGTCGCGGCTGGATTCGATCGACGCATCACGCTTCATAAAGGTGGCGATCGTTCCCAGGTTAAACGCTTCACTGATCTGATCGTCCGCGTCCACCAGACTGATGGTCAACGAGTAGTCGCCTGTCGCCGCGGTAGAACTCGATGTGTCGCCAGCGCCAGTGGTCGCGACATAGCTGCGGTTGCCGGTGTTTGAAATGCCGGCGTAGTACGTTCCACTGGTGGCAAATGTCTGAGCCAAAAATGCCTCAGTGCCCAGCGTCTCACCAGTCGCGGCGGCATTGTCATTCATCGCAATCTGCTGCCCGGAGGCGTCGAAGATCCGCAAGAACGAGTTCACCGTGCTGCCATTCGCGTTATCGACATCGAACTCCAATCGCTGCCCGGCGCTGACGGTGAACTTCACCAAATCGACGTCAGTGGCGATGTTAATCGTTCCAGACGCAGACAATGTTGTCGTCGCGGCACCAAGACTGGCGGCTTCGGCGAGTTGATCGTCGCCATCAACCGAAGTCACCGTAATAGAATAGGTACCGGAGGATGCCGCCAGACTGTCACCGGTACCATTGCTGACGTCGTAATTGATATTGCCGACGGCCGAGACCACGAAGTAGTAGAGGCCGCTGCTCGATACATCAAATTCAATATACGCCTCGGTTCCCGCAGCTTCTCCGGGACCGGCCTCATTATCGTTGGAAGCAACTGCGTTCCCGGCAGCGTCATAGACACGCAGGTAAGAGTCGAGAGTACTTCCGGTCAGCCGATCAATGTCAACCCCCAATCGTTGGCCAGCGATCGCGGAAACACGGAAGACGTCGACGTCTAAAGCATTCTCCAGATTCGACGACTGTGCCACACTCGTGCCGGTGAGAGCCAATGTGGCCGCTTCGCTCAGTTGATCGTCAGAATCAAATGGCGTCATGACGAGGTTGTAGTCACCCATACTCCCGACGCGATCGCCGAGCCCCGTCGTGGCGACATACGTCGTATTCGCCGAACTGGACAATCCGACGTAGTAAGTCCCCGCCGTCTGGAATGTGTAGCGCAAGTAGGCTTCCTGGCCGAGTGACTCGCCAGGCGCCGCGGCGTTGTCATTCGACGCGACCTGCGCGCCATTCGAACTGAAGACCCTCAAGAAGGAGTTAAACCCGACGCTCGTATGGTCGACGTCAAACCCAATCTGCTGCCCGGCCAAGACGCTGATCGCATACAGATTCACATCCGCCGCAGAGCCGATGGTCCCGGAAACGCTCGCAGACCCGACAATGTTGCCCTGGCTGGAGGCCTCAGCGATGGAGTCATTCGTGTCGTTGTAGGAGACACTCAGAGAATACCGACCACTTGTCGTAGCACCTGCGTCTCCAGTACCCGCGGTGACGGAATAGCTCGTATTACCGGCGGCTGACACCGCGATGTAGTACGTGCCGCTGGACGTGACATCAAAGCTGAGGAACGATTCGGTTCCTGAGCTTTCCCCGGGCGCCGCGCCGTCATCATTGACAGCCAGCGAACTGCCGGCCGAGTCAAACAGGCGTACGTACGAATCCAGGGTACTGCCCGTCACGAGATCAAGGTCGAACGTCAAAGTTTGGCCGGCGAGCGCCGCGATCGAATACACGTCGACATCATACGGAATATCAATCGCGGAGCTGCGGATCGTAGTGCCCAGCACCTGTCCTATGACCCCGGCCTCCGAAATCTGATCGTCGATATCCAGAGGAGAAATCGTCAGCGAATACGCACCTGTAGTGCCAGCCCGATCCCCCAGACCAGTTGTGGCCACGTAGGCGACGTTAACGCTATTGGAAACACCGATGTAGTAGGTACCGGCCGTAGCAAATGTGTAAGCCAGATACGCTTCCTGGCCAAGAGTTTCACCTGGCGCAGCAGCATTGTCATTCACAACGAGCTGAGTTCCCGCAGAGTTGAAAACTCGCAAGAGCGAGTTCAGCCCAACGCCCGTATGATCGATGTCAAATCCGAGTCGTTGACCAGCAGTCACCGTGACTGAGTAGAAATTGACATCTGTCGTCGTGCTGAGCGTACCCGTTGCCGAAGCTTCGTTGGTTATGGCACCGACGCTTGCAGCTTCGGAGATCTGGTCGTTCGGATCCACGTACAGAACGCGCAGCGTATACGCTCCAGTCGTCGTCCCAGCCTGATCACCGCTTCCATCCGAGATGTCGAAGCCAGAGTTACCCGTGCTGGACACCGCTACGAAGTAATCGCCCGAAGTTGTGACCTGATACTGAAGATAGGAATCAGAACCGACGGCTTCGTCGGGAGCCGCGGCGTTGTCGTTACTTCCAACCTCAGTACCGTCCGCGCTGAACAGCCTCAGGAATGAATTCAACGTGCTGCCCGTCGATCGGTCGACATCAAGGCTCACCAACTGACCAGCGGTAGCTGTGAAGCGATAGACATCGACGTCCCGCTGCAGTTCGACGGTTGAAGCTCGACTCAAATCACTCAGTAGCGCACCGAGCACAGCGGCCTCGGACAGTTGGTCGTCAGTGTCGATCCAGGTGACTGTCAGCGAGTAGTCGCCTGTGCTGGCCGCGCGATCGCCTGCACCTGTCAATACGTTATAGCCGGTGTTCGCCGATCCGCCGACGCCAAGGAAGTACGTACCTGCGGTCGTAAAGGTATAAGATAAGTAGGCTTCAGTGCCGACGGTCTCACCGGGCGCAGCGGCGTTGTCGTTCAACACGAGTTGAGCACCGCTGGAATTGAACAGGCGCAGCGCCGAGTTGAACGATCCCGTCACGTGATCAATGTCAAACGAGATGCGCTGACCGGCGGACACAGTGAACCGGTAAAGATTCACATCGCCAGCGTCGTCAACCGTCGTGCCGATCGTGCCGGTCTGCGTCGTTTCGGAAGTGATCCCGCCGAGCGAAATCGCTTCCACGATCTGGTCATTCAGGTCGGCAGCCAACACCAATCGTGCTTCCAGGCGTTGCACGTCTCCGCAACGCCCCATCGCGGCGCGACTGCGACGAGTTCCGTGATAGGTCTGACGATTCAGTAGTTCCTTCCACTGACGCAGGTAGTCACCCCAAGGCTTTTTCATACTTCTGCCCAGCGATCTTCCGAAAAGGCAGTGCTCGCCGTTACTCGACGACGCACCTCACCAATGCCCGCACACCATTCAAGGGAACATGTCTCAGGAATTGCGTGGCCAGCGGCCAATCCAACTCGCCTTGCGCGACAATCAACGACCGTGGACACGTGAGAATGCGAGCACCGAACATCTCCGCGCAAGCTGGCAACTCCGCAGCACGGCGCGTTTCCACAGATGCGGTTTTTGTTCGAGAAAGTCGCCTTCGAATGACGACGCGAGTGACTACCATCTGGCGATCATAAACGGCATCACCTGTCAAACCCGTAGAGCCCTATGCACCACGACCGCACCAACATTCTTCCGACTCTGGAGAACGTCACTGATGACCTATTGCATCACGGGCTGGTGGAAGAGGAACAGTTGGCTCAAACGTGCTATGCCATCGAGAAACGCGGAGAGACTCTCACCAGCTCGAACCTGCTGATTCAACTCGTGGCAGAAGGCAAGCTGACGCCATTTCAGGTTGAGCGGATCGAGAGCGGTCGAGCTCACGAACTCATTTATGGCAATTACTGCGTCCTGAGCGAGCTCGGCGAAGGCGGCATGGGGGCGGTCTATCGAGCGTTCCATCGCCGCATGCAGCGTATCGTGGCGTTAAAGGTCATCAAAAAGGAAGTCGCGACCGAACAGTTCATCACTCGGTTTCGTCGGGAGATTCGGCTCTCGGCGCGGCTCATTCATCCGAACGTCGTCGTTGCTTATGACGCAGATCATTGCCCACTCGGTGACTTTCTCGTCATGGAATACGTCGATGGTGCCAGCCTGAAGGACGTCATCGAGAAGTCCAAGACGTTGAGCGTTGCCGAATCCGTATCGTTTATCCGCCAGGCAGCGCAAGGGTTGGCTTATGCGCATCGGCAAGGCGTTGTTCATCGCGACATCAAGCCAGCCAATCTGCTGCTGGATCTCAACGGCTGCCTGAAGGTGGCAGACCTCGGACTGGCCCGCGTTTCCGAATGGGAGCACGACAGCGGCGGTCTGTCTGCCTCCAATCACGTGGTCGGCACCGTGGACTATATGTCTCCTGAGCAGGGTTCTAATCCGATGGATGTGGATGCTCGCAGCGACATCTATAGCCTCGGCTGCACCCTTTTCTACCTGCTGACCGGCGGGCCGATGTTTGAACGTCGCGGGCTGGTGCAATCCTTGATGGCCCATCGCAGCGAAGTACCTCCGCAACTGACCGATCTTCGAAGTGACGTGACTCCCGGTCTTAACGACATTTTTCAACGCATGGTCGCCAAGAAGGCGAACGACCGGCATGCCACCATGGAGGACTTGATCGAGGCGTTGGATCAGGAATTCCAAGCTTCAACGACGAATGTCGCCGCAACGCCGGAAACGTGGTCGCTTGCTGACGCATCGATCCTGATCGTGGAGGAATCGCGGATGCTGGCACAGGTCCTACAACAGCAGTTGCAGGGACTGGGAATTACACAAATTCAAAAATGCCGCTCCGGAAAGGAAGCCTCCGAACTCATCAAGACTGCGCCGCCCCAAGTGCTCGTCGCCAGTTTTCAGTTGCCTGACATGAGCGGCCTGGAATTGGCGAACCATCTGCGTGAGCAGCGCGCTCGACAGCGTTCAGCCATTGTTCTGCTGAGTGGCGATGACTGGACACCCGAAGTTCGCACGGCGGCTCGGCAACTGGGCCGCGTGCGGCTGCTCAAAAAGCCCTTCCAGGCGAATTCGCTGCAGGAAGCCATTGAAGGAGCGATCAGCGGCAGCGAGCAGTATGAACCTTTGAATGGTCTGTCTCACTTGCAAGTATTACTCGTGGATGACAGCAGCTTGGCGCGGCGTCAGGTGAGAAAAACGTTGACCGAGCTGGGATTTGCGAACTTCACCGAAGCCGATGACGGTGATGTGGCGGTCGAACTCTTGCGAAGCAACCGCTTCGATCTGGTGATCACAGACTACAACATGGATCGCATGGACGGACGACAGCTCATCGCTCACATCCGCAATGAAAGTTCTCAACGCGATCTGCCAATCGTAATGGTGACGACGGAGTTTGATCCTCAGAAGCTGGCGGCGATTTATCAGCTCGGCGTTTCAGCAATCTGCAACAAGAGCTTTGAACGCGAGCTGGTGCGTAACATCGTTGTGCAGATCTTCGGCCGCCGTGCATGACAGTCTGAACAGCGGGCTCAATAGTCAGCATGCGCCGGGATGTCAGGTCGCGGCACTCAGCACTATTGTAAAGCGGTCACGGCATAGGCACGTGATTCGTTTTGTTAACAGGGGAATTGTCGAAAGCGGGGTGCTTATCACAGAAACCAACTTGTCTGCGTTCGCCGCCGATTAAAGTGGCGAGCGGCATCACCGCCAGGGCAAGCGGTGACCGCGGTCGTTTACTTGAGACCGAAAATGGAACGTGATCGCGAGTTTATTAAAGAGTTTGTCATCGAGTGTCGCGAGGGCTTAGACCGCATCGACACCGATCTGGTCGCGCTTGAAGCGTCGCCTGATGACAAGGCCCGCCTGAACAATATCTTTCGCACCCTGCACACGATTAAGGGCAACTCCGGGTTTCTAGAACTCACCAAAACCGGAACTCTCGCTCACGCCGGCGAAACACTGCTCAACCAGTTGCGTTCCGGCGAAATGCCGATGACATCCCGTGTCGCCGACTTGTTGATGCGGCTCGTTGATGGATTGCGACGACTGATCGCCGAGATCGAAGCGACAACCGACGAAGCCGCCACCGAAGTCAGCCAGCTCGTCGATGAAGCGATACGCTACGACCCCAACAGTCAGGCTGGAGCATCCGCTGTAGAACCCTCGACAGAATTGGCCGAGGAACGCGAACGCTCGGGATTCACGAGCACTTTGCTGGACGAGGACGACCTCGCCGCGACAACGAGTTTTCAGAAGCCATCAGCCCAATCGTCTCTGTCCCCTGCCCCGCCAGTTGCGGTGGGCCTCGATAAGCCTGTTGCGCCCTTTAACAGCCTGTTGAAAAAGGTTGTCGATCAGGGTTGATCGGCTGCTGGTTGGTGGATTATTGGTGGCAAAGCGGGGAGTGATGCGAGTGAGGTTTGGCTGGAGACAGTGGCATGGCGATGGGGCATTGGA
>JAKFWA010000014.1 GCA_021732995.1 Planctomycetaceae bacterium
ACACGGTTGAGACTTCCGAAGTCTTGAAGACTTCGGAAGTCTGCAGAGGGCAGTTTTTATTTGGAACGAGTATCAGCTCAAAAGTTCCGAGCACTTCGATCATGACAAACCCAGCTCAATTCGACGCCGATGAATCCGATCTGGCAGAACAACTGCAAGCGCTGGACCGGGATGCGGCGCCCGTCGATCCAGTGGCTCTCACGAAAGCCAGGGAGGCTTCGATGCGCGAATATGAATCTCAAACGGTAACGCTCTCCCGTCCGGCGACGCGGTCGCATCGAGACTCGCCGGCCGGTGCCTGGACGACGCTGGTTGTCGCGGTGATGCTGGTTGGAGTCAGCTTCTGGATGTGGTTCTCCAATCAGAATGTGCCCACCAATCAAGCGTTCGCCAGCGTGCTGGATCGTGTGTCCGAAGCCGACACACTGCGGCTGAAAGTGACGACCCAGGACGGGCAGACCGAAGTGCTGGTCAAGCAGCCCGGCAAGGTACGTTGGAACGATGCCCCTGATCGCTATCGTATTGCCAATGGGGCTCGCCTGTGGCGCATCGACGAAGTGGACAACACGGCCAAGGCTGAAAAGGCGGCGTGGTCGGCTGAGACACCGTCGTCGGAGCGGCTGGCATTGCTGGATGTGCTCGGGGTGGAGGTCGACAGTCCGCCTCAAGCGTGGCGGCTGAAGCCCGTGGAGACGATCAAACGCGGAACCGAATCTGCGACGTCGTATCGGGCTGAGTTCTCTGGCCGCGTCAATGGTGGCGAGAAGCGGCCGCTGGTGCTGGAGGGTTTGTTTCAAAGCGATAACGGACGGCTGATTGAACTGGCCGTTTACGATGAAGCTCCGCCCGTCCGTGATCGCAAGGAACTCGTTGCGGTCAAGCTGCTGGCCATGAATGAGGCCGTCGATGATTCCGTGTTCGTGGTAGCCAAGTCATTGTCCGAAGATGGACGCATCGGCAAGGTAAGCGACGTGCAGGGCATCATCACGCTGCGAGCCGCGTTGCGCGACCGCTGGACTCCGATCGGCCGGCAGACGTTGTTGCGACCTGGTGACTGGCTGCGGACGGATTCGCACGGTCCGAATGCTGTGCAGGTTATGTTGACTTCAGGTGTGCAGATCACTCTGGGGCCGGGTTCGCTGCTGGAACTGCAGACGCCGCATCGAGCCAAGTTGCACATGGGCGATGCACAGGTCGCGATGACCGATGCGGAACGTGAGTTTGAGTTGCTCGCTCCGGCCAAGCAGCAATCGACTGTGAAGCCTCAAGCCCCGGTTGCCGCAGCAGACAAAGGCAAGCCTGAAGGCAAGAAGGAACCCGCGCCGCGAAATCTGTTTCGCGTGACTCGCGATGAAAAGTTCGTGGCGCTGAAGAGCGCACCGCAGTGGTTGCTGGGCTTCGAAGGCACGACGACCAGCGAAAAACTTGGAGCGTTGATTGCGACGATCGACGGGCGCAACGAACCGCTGACGGTCGGCTATCACAAGGTGGACGTCGAGATTCGCGATCAGATCGCTCGTACGACGATTGAAGAATCGTTCGTGAATCACACGGGCGGTCGTCTGGAAGGCGTCTTTCATTTCCCTTTGCCAAACGATGCCTCGATCTCGGGATTCGGCATGTGGATCGGCAATCAACTGGTGGAAGCGGACGTCGTCGAGAAGGAACGAGCTCGCGAGATCTACGAAACGATCCTGCGCGAGCGGCGTGATCCCGGGCTGCTCGAATGGACGGCGGGCAACGTGTTCAAGGCCCGCGTGTTCCCGATTGAGCCGCATTCCGAGAAGCGGATCAAGATCGTCTATACGCAGGTGCTGCCGCTGAAGGGTAATCGCTATCGCTACAGCTATGGGTTGCAGAGCGACCTGCTGCGCCAGAATCCGGTCCGTGAGCTGGCCATCAACGTGCTGGTGCATTCGGAACTGCCGCTGAAGAGCGTGACCAGTCCGACGTATGACTGTCGCGTCTCGGGGGCTCCTCAAGCAGATGGCAACAAGCCGGGTACGACGCATTCCTCGAAGCTGGAGTTTCAAGCTCAGGAGTTCGTGCCGCAGCGCGACTTCGAAGTGGTGTGCGAAGTCGACGGTCGACAGAACGATGTGGTGGTGATCCCGCATCGGCGCGGTGACGACGGGTATTTCCTGATGCAACTGACACCGCCTGCGCAGGCCGGCAACTGGCAGCGAGAACTGGTCGCTGACGGTCAGCCGCTGGACCTGCTGCTGTTGTGCGACACGTCGGCGTCGATGAATGAAACTCAGCGCAAGCAACAGGCTGAGTTCGTTGCGGCGGTCCTGAGTTCGTTGAGCGAGAAAGATACGTTCAATCTCGCGGGCTGCGACGTGACGTGCGTGTGGGCTCTGAATGAGTCCCCTCCCGCGACGGCCGAATCGATTGCGAAGGCGCGAGACTTCCTGGCTCAACGCGACTCGATGGGCTGGACGGATCTGGATCAGGCTTTCGAGTCGGTGCTGCCGCGTTGCAAGCCGACCACTCAGGTGATCTACATCGGTGATGGCATCGTCACAGCGCGGGACGCGAATCCACAGTCTTTTGCTCAGCGACTACTGGCTCGTATGGCAGGGCCTCGACCGGCACTGCACGCGGTCACGGTCGGGAATGAATCCGATGCGGTCGTGCTGAAGGCGATCGCACAGGCGGGGCATGGCTCGCTGCGAGCGATTTCCGGCGAACAGACTCCCCAGCAGATCGCACTCGAACTGTTAAACGAACTCGCGCAACCGGGCTTAACGGACATCAAGGTTGAGTTCCGTGGTCTGCCGGTTGCCGCGATCTATCCGGAGACCTTGCCGAACATCGCGGCCGGAAGTCAGCAGATCGTGCTGGGTCGATATCTGCGAGCGACTGGGACGGCGTCTCAAGCCGCGAAGCCGGAATCGCTCGACGTCATTGTGACCGGACGTCGTGGGACCGAGCAGGTGAAGTTCGCCACCAAGGTGTCGTTCAGCCGCGATGAGGAAGGGAATTCATTCATTCCGCGGCTATGGGCTCGCATGCATCTGGATCATTTGCTGGCTCAGGGCCGGAACGATTTCATCAAGGATGAGGTGATCCGGCTGTCGGAAGAGTTTCACATCATCACGCCGTACACGTCGCTGCTGGTGCTGGAGACAGACGCCGATCGCGAACGCTTCGGAGTGAAACGGCGCTACCTGATGCGTGACGGAGAACAGTTCTTCGCCGACGGACGCAGTGCCGCGGAAACTCAATTGAAGCAGCAGTACCTGCGTGACGCCGGAGCCTGGCGAACAGGGATTCGCACCAAGCTGCTGCGTGAACTGAGCCGTCTGGGTCGCAACGCCGAAATGTTCAATCGGCAGTATGGCTATAACTACTACGAAAACTTCCTGGGCGATTTCTCCCGAGTCACAGCCAGCACTGCAATGGGTCGCTCCGCAGGCGGTTGGCTAGGTCCAATGGGGGGCGGTATGGGCGGCTTTGGCGGCGGTGGTGGTGGCTACGCGGGAGCGATGCCAGCCAGCGGCCCCATGACGTTGGACATGTTCGATCTCGATGAGCCTGAAGAACGTAACATGCCCATGAGCAGCGTTTCCGGTATGAAGGCTGACGCTTTGGCGGATGCCGAGGAGTTGAGTGTCGGGGAGCGACTCGAAGTCGCCGAGCGCGACTTGGGAGACTTGCAGGCGGGATTGGAATTCCAGGCGTTTGACTCCGACGGCTCGGATAAGTCCATGAGGTTTACGACAGACTCATGGTCGACATTGCCATTCGGCGGTCGGGGCGGCGCACTGAAAGCCGAACGGATGAGCATCCACAGTCCGTACGCGCAGCAGCCGTTCGCGAAACGTAAGGCTGCTTATGACCCGTACGGACAGAGCCGAAGTCATCTCATCAACTGGCTGGACTCGCTTGCTCCAACCTTGCCTGCCACGGCAGTTGCTCGGACTCCCAAGAAACCCACGTTCGACAAGTGGTCGCCTGAGGCGCTGGAGTTGTCGAAGAGTCTGCTCCGCAAGGACGGTTTGAAAGAACTAGGCGCGGCCGGTGTTGAAGTCCGTCAGTTGGTCCGCACGACCAGCACGCGCTGGCCGACTCAGGTTTCACAATCCGAATCGCTGACTCTGTCGTCTGCCAAAGGCTGGCTGAAGCGATCGCTGGATGCTCGTAATGATGTGAACGTGCAATGGTGCGACGAGCAGGACCTCGGCACGTACTCGCGAGCCTTCCTGCTGGGCCGGATTCGCAAGAGCAAGGCGGCCGATCTGAATCATGGAGTGCTGGCACTCGACGATCATTCGCTGGTCGGTGTGCACGATTCCTATCCGCAGGCCGAAGCACGGGTGGAAGCTGCTCCGGGCGAAGCACGACAGACGCTCGTTGTTACTCAAGTTTCAAATGGGGAACTCCAGTACGAGTTGCGCTTGCTGATTGATACCGCCCGGCACGTGGTGCTGGAACAAAGCTGGAAGTGGCCAGAGGCGGTGACGAAGACCACGTTCGAGAACTTTGTCTCAGTGCACGGCCAATGGTGGGCGACGAAGGTCTCTCGCGATGACCAGTACAGCCAGACGAAGACCGTGACGGATCTGAAGATCACGGGGCACGATGCTCAGCAGTTCAAGCAGGCGCTGACGGCGGGATTGGTCGAACGCGCGAACGTGCGGTTCATCCGGTTGCCGACTGTGACCGTCGAACGAGCCAAGCAGGCCGTCGCGGAGGGCAAGGCGGGGTTTGATGAGCATCTGATCGTGCTGCTGCATTTCAACATGGAGCAGCAGTGGGACAAGGTCTTTGAGCAACTGGCCGCCATTGAAAAACTGCCCGGTCCGCAACGCGGAGTGTGGTGGTTGCGGACATCGTTGCTGCGAGTGGCTGGTCGCAATGAAGAGACTCGCGAGCGTCTGCTAGCTGAGGCTCAACGCATCGTGGCCAGTCCCGGCCAACCTGAGGACGCAGGACTGGATGACTGGCTGGCCGAGCATGTGCGCGGCACCTTGCACGGCATCGTTCAGTCCAACGAATACCTGCGGCTGCTGAATGTGCTGCAGCCGGTCTATGAACGTCAACCGCCACACACGCAAGGGCCTGCTCGCCTGCTCCGCGAGCGGATGGCGACCATCGAAGCTCTGGGCCGTGTTGAGGAAGCTCGTGCGATGCGGGAGCGTGTGAAGGCTTTGTTCCCGTGGGACCAGAACCTGATCACACAGGAAGTCCGAACGCGCTTTGCGGCTGGTGAACACGCTGCTGCCATCGCGCTCCTGGAAGCTGAACTGACTAAAGACATTTGGACCCGGACGGAGAAAGATCCCTTTCGCGATACCGCCGTCGAATTGCTCGAAGGCCGACGCATGTATGCCGAAGTCGTGCGATTCCTGGACAAGGAGTTTGAACGTCGTCAGCCCGCGCAGCAGTATGTCTATTCACGATTCCTGAGTGCGTTGGGCATGTCCGACGACTTTGATCGAGCTCTGGCCACGGCGCGACAGTGGATGCGTGAGGCACGTGAGCAGAAGGGGCAGGTCAAGGGCCGCAACCGCGACGCGCTGATCGAGAAGCTGCAGGCCGCGATCAATTTCTCGCTCGGCAATGGGTATAATTACTACTCGAACCGTATTGAGTTCTCTCTGCTGCCAGACCTGACAGAGACGGCTCGGGCGTTCGCTCGCGACGTGCACTGGAACATCACGTCGCAGATTATCGGGCATCACCAGTTCGCTGATCGGGATGAGATCCGCACGTTGCGTGCGGAATGGTGGCAGATTCTGAAGGCCGAAGCCGAAACGCTGCCGGCGAATCAACTCGCGGCATTCGTGAGCCGTCTGCTCGCCAATGATCCCGTCATTAGTGACGAAAGCTGGAAGCAGATTGCGGCAACGGTTCGAGCACGCTGGCAGAAGGAAACCGACTTCGGGCCGCGTGATCAGTTCGCCGAAGCGCTGATCTCAATCTATTCATCGCGGTTCAGCGACTCGGACCTGCTGCCATTCCTGCGTGAGTGCATTGCAACCACCACAGAGGAACGCCGCGACAACTATGTCTCGCGGTTGTTCGAATTGCTGCTGCAACGTACCTGGACGATCGAACTCGAACGTGAGTCGTTCGAACTCATCACCAAGTTGTCCGCCAGCAAGACGCCTGCGGAGCGCGAGTTCGTGCAAGTCGGTGCCATTCACCGCTGGGTGGATCGCATGCTGGCGATGCGCGAGCAGGCAGCGATGGAGAGGCTGGAATCGAACGCGGCGTACGAGACGATTCGCGCCGAGCAACTCACGCGGAAGCAGTACGGGGCGAAGCGGGCTGAGTTCCGACGAGTGGCTCGCGAGCGGGTCGCGACTTACTTGATTGAGAAGCGGACGCAGACCGAAGGCGTGCTCGGACACTGGCTGGGACTGGAAGCGGCCTATCTCGATATCGGCCTCGGACGCAACCTGGACCGGGCGGTGGCTGAGGCTTGGGCCATTCTCGGAGACCGTCCGCAGGAGCCTGCTGAGGACCCGTCCGCGTTGGATGACGAAGAGGGCGACGATGTTGATGAGAACGTCGCACCGCAGACACCCGTCACGCTCGGCATGCTGCAGAATCGAGCTTTGACAACAGTGATGAACCTGATGGCTCGACGATCGGCGAAGCAAGCCGATGTTGATCGCCTGATGAAGTACTTCGATGCGGGCGTTGCGTTGAAGGAGCAGAGTTCATGGGGCTGGAAGCAGCTCAAGTTCCAGTTCCTGGTCGCGCTGGATCGACCTGAAGAACTGGAAACGAATCTGCGGCACTGGCTGAAGGGTGACCCCGACATCGCTCCCTGGCGGCAGATGCTGGCGGTTGTGCTGGCCGAGCGAGGCAACCTGAAAGAAGCCGTCGAGCTGTTTGAAATCGCCGAGAAGAAGAACGAACTCAGTGCGAGCGACTATCGGCAGTTGGCGAACTGGTACCTCGTGTTGAACCGCAAGGCCGATTCAGAACGTGCATTGCTGGCTGAGTGGAACGTGCAGGACGAATACCGCATTCAGCAGTTCCTGTATGCCGCGCTGCAACCGTGGCAACGCAGCGATCAGCCGCTGCCGAGTTCGCTGGACGAACGTGTGCTGCGAGCCTTCCGAGCGATCTTCAAGAAGTCGGCTCAACCGCAGAACTACACTTATTTGTTGCGGCAGTTCTACGACGCTTCGCGTGACTTCCGGTTGCTCAGCATGTTGCCGGATGCGGTCATCGGGCTGACTCCACAGCAGGTCTATCCGCTGCTCACATCACTGGACGGATCGGTGCTGAGCGAGCTGCGTGAAGAAGCCGCCGCGGACAAGGTCATTGAACACATTCGCGAACTGCGAGCCGAGAAGCCTGCGTCGAATGATCCGGCGCTCAGCCATCAGAAACCTGCTGATCTGCGAGCTCTTGATCTGCTCGAAGCCATGATTGAACGACGGTCTTCAGAAGTCCTCAATCAGCCGGGACCGCATGTGACGGCGGCTGTGGCGGCGCTGAAGCGAGCCTTCGATCGCGAGTGGGCCAGCGGCGAACAGCGGCAAATGGCCGACCTGCTGGCATCGCTGGGGAATATCACCCAACGCGATCTGGCCAATGAGCAGATCCGGCAGCTCAACGCGCTGCTGGATGCTCATAAGCCCGGCACCGAAGATCGGATCTTCATTGCGATGTCGCTGGCCCAATGCCTCGTCCATCGAGGTGAATTGAACAATGCCATCGCGGTCGCTGAGGCCGCACTGCGGGACTTCCCGGGCGAGACCTGGCCGGCGCAACTGAATGGTCCGTTCGCGAAGTACATCGATTTCCTCGGACAGGCCAAACGCTTCGCCGCTGCCGAAACGATTATCAAGCGGCACATCGCCAAGCCAGAGAATGAAGGGCAGGCGTCGTGGATGAAGTCGCAGCTAACGTCGCTCTACATGCGAGCCTTCAGCAACGGCGGTTCGGTTTCATTGGGTGAAGGCGTCAAGTTGTTAAAGAACATCGTGACCTACCTGGTCACCGAATCACGCAACACGGAGCAGCATGCCCGCTACACGCACATCAACGAACTGCTGCAGTGTTTCCGCACAGCACGCGATCAGAAGCTGGAGTTCCGGGAGCTGTTCGTCACGTTCGCGTTTACTCAGTTGCCGGAACTGCTGGCGAATCAGACCGACTACTACGAGACCATCATCAGTCAGACAACCGACACCTTGCGGGAACTGGTCAGTCCGCGCGAAGCATTCCACTTCCTGCTGGTGCGAATGGAGAACTATCCGCGACGGCTGCGTTATCACTGGAACAATCCGTGGCAACAGCACGGCTATCGCCTGGCCGAGTTGCGAACTCAGGCCGGCAACCTTGGAGAGCTGGAACCTCGCTTACTGAAGCTCGTGCTGGCGGAGTTGCGTCGCGAACTGGAGCAACGTGACCAGTACAACGTCTACATCTACCGTCGGCACTCCGGCTATTTCTGGGCCGAGAAGACGGCGGATTTCGCCAGAGTCGCTGAAGAAGTGGCGGCAGCCAATAAGACCTCTGGCCGCATGATTGCTCACGTGGCAGGCTACCTCTGGCATGGTCTGGACAACCCGACGCGAGCCATTGAGCTGCTGTTTGTCGCTCATCGACAAGGCGTTCTGCATCAGCAGGGGATAGAGCTGCTGGTCGAGGCGCTGCATCACACGAAGCGTTACGGTGAATCAATTGCGTTGCTCGAACCGCTGATCGATTCCACGCCGGATCATCTGCGATATCGCACCGACTTGATGATCGCCTACTACGAAACTCAACGCGGCGAGCAACTCAACCAGTTGCTGAAGCAGACAGACGAGCACTTCCGTAAAGGTCGACGCTGGAATGAAAACGTCGCGGCTTCGCTCGGACATGCCTGCATCCGCACGCGACTGGATGCAACAGCGGTCGGTTACCTGCTGGAAGCGATTGCCCTGTATCAGAGGCATCAGAATCCAGCGGATGGCCAATATGACACGCTGTCCAGCTACTACCGCGATCTGGCGTCAGCTTATGTACGCAGTGGCAAGACGGTGGAAGCCGTTGACGCGGCCTCGTCAGCGATTGTGCTGTGGGGATCAGCTCACACTCACCGAACGCACGCATTGGAATCTTTAAAGCAGGTGCTGCGTGAAGCCAAAGACCGCACGGCTTACGTGAAGTGGCTCGATGAAGAGGTGCTCAAAGACGGCCGCGATCGTCCGCTGATCCGCAAGTACCTGGGTCGAGTCTATTTCGAAGAGAACAAGTTCGACGCATCGGTCGCACAACTGAAGATCGCCGCTGAACTCTCACCGGAAGACCGGGAAGTACAGCAGTGGCTGCTGGAGTGCCTGGATAAGCTTGACCAGAAGGACGCGGCGATCGCTCAGGTCATCAACATGCTGAAGTACAACCGTCGCGACTTGGCGCTCTACAAGCAGTTGGCCGAACGACTGGCAGCAGACCCCAGCCGCGCCGAACGAGCTGCGACGTCGATGATCGAGAATCTGCCGACGGAAACGGAAAGCCATGCGGCGCTGGCTGAACTGCGTCAGCAGCAGGATCGCTGGGAAGACGCGGCTTCGCACTGGCGGCGAGTGGCCGAACTGCGATCGCTCGAACCAACCGGCCTGCTGCAACTGGCGGGGGCTCAACTGCACCTGAAGCAGTGGGATGCGGCAGACAACACGCTGCAGAAGCTGGAAGCCACCAAGTGGCCCGGCCGCTTCACGGACGTCAGCGGTCGTATCGACAACCTGCGAGCCCAGTTGCGAGGGGGACGCATGGGAATGTGAGAGGCAGAACTGATGTTGTGGCCGGTCTCCGACCGAGCCACAACCAACTTCACACTGATCGGCGATGTTGCCGGACACACCTAGAAGTCCGCGCTCTTGGGGACTCGGTGGAACGGAATGCAGTCGCGGATATTGACCATGCCGGTCACGAGTTGAATCAATCGCTCGAAGCCCAGCCCGAAGCCGGCGTGCGGGACGGTGCCGTAGCGTCGCAGATCGACGTACCACCAATAATCAGCCGGGTTCAGACCGCATTCCTTCATGCGCAGTTCCAGTACGTCGAGTCGTTCCTCGCGCTGGCTGCCGCCGATGATTTCTCCGACTCGCGGCACGAGCACGTCCATCGCCCGCACGGTCTTTCCGTCCTCGTTGCAGCGCATGTAGAATGGCTTCAACGTGCGCGGGTAGTTGAACAGGATGACCGGTTGCTTGAAATGTTGTTCGGTGAGGAATCGCTCGTGCTCGGACTGCAGGTCACCGCCCCACGCAATCGGGTATTCCCACTTCTGACCGCTCTTCTCCAGGATCTCGATGGCCTCGGTGTACGAGAGGCGAATGAACTCGTGGTCGAGGATGTTGCGGAGTGTGGCAATCACCGTCGTGTCGATGCGTTCGTTGAAGAACTGCATGTCGTCCGCGCGGCGTTCCATGATGCGACCGACAACGTGCTTGATGAACGCTTCGGCCAGCGCCATGTTGTCGTCGAGGTCATAGAACGGCATCTCCGGTTCGACCATCCAGAACTCAGCGAGATGGCGAGTCGTGTTCGAGTTCTCAGCTCGGAACGTCGGTCCGAACGTGTAACAGTCACCGACCGAGCACGCGAAGATTTCCGCTTCGAGCTGGCCGCTCACCGTCAGAGACGCGTGCTTGCCGAAGAAGTCCTGGTTGAAGTCGACCTCGCCCCCGGACTTGGCCAGTTTGTGCAGGTCCATCGTCGTGACTGAAAACATCTGCCCGGCGCCTTCACAGTCGCTCGTGGTGATGATCGGCGTCTGCACGTAGTTGAAACCGCGTTCCTGAAAGAACTCATGAATGGCTGCCGACGCCGCATTCCTCACACGAGCAATCGCCCCGAACGTATTCGTGCGCGGCCGCAGATGCGCGATCTCACGGAGAAACTCGAAGCTGTGCTGCTTCTTCTGCAGCGGGTAAGTCTCAGCGTCGGCCTTGCCCAGCAGTTCCAACTTCTGAGCCAGCAGTTCCACGCGCTGCTTCGCACCTTGCGACGCTTTGACTTCGCCGGTCACGGACAGGCTGGCACCAGTCGTCACTTCCTTGATGTGTTCGTAACCCGGCACGTTCGCATCGACGACGATCTGCAGCCCCGAGAAGCAACTGCCGTCGTACAGTTCCACGAACGAAAAGCCCTGCTTGGAATCGCGGCGAGTCCTCACCCAGCCGCGGACGTTGACAATAGATCCGGGTTCCGATGTTTGCAGGACATGGTTGATGCGTGTGCGGCTCATGAACGTGACTCCAATCCGTTGATATCCTGAAGCGGTGACCGCCGTGTTTTGCCAGAAACTCTGCCGGAGCGGAACGTTAGGCACTGAGCCCAGCCGCGCGAATAGGCGTCGTCGTTCGGCACCATAGCAGGTCGACACCTCGACCCCGAATAACCGTTAAAGACGGAGCCCTCGAATTGCCGATACTGGCGACGAGGCTTCGTATCTCGCGTGGGCAAGCTGCGCTCGGACGAAGCCGACTGCCACGAGCAAACACCAAGACGATTCAGGACGGCTGCCCATGAGTTCGACGGAGAAAGCCGAACAGTTACGGCTGGGGTTCCTCACCGCTGTCGAGTCGCGCGACCGCGCGTATGTCGGCGGGTTACTGGTCACCGACAGCTTCGGCCGACCGCTCGAGTTTCAATGCACGACGCCCGTTAAACCGAACCGCACTCAGGAACTGCTCTACGGACCAACCTTAGTGCCGTTCATCCTCGGAGAACTGCTGGGCAAGACGCTGATTGAGAAGGTCGGCGTCAAACCTAAGCTGGTCTTCGTGGACCGACTGGAAGTCCTGCAACTCCGAACCTGCATCAACGTGCCCGTGCTGTGCCTGCTGGACAAGTCCCGAAAGGCGCCTGATTCACAACCCACAGTCGAACTCGGCAAGTATCACTTCGCCCTGCATGTGGACTACGAATCTGATCGAGACGTGGTGAAGAAGGCGGCGACGCAACTCGGCCCCGATTCCGACATGAAGGAACCCCTGGACCGAGTCAGCGACGCCCTGAAAGAAACCATGGCCACCATCACTGGCCAGCCCAGAGCCGCGTAGAAGATTGAACAGAAGGTCGCAAAGAGCGCGAAGAAAGGAATGAAGACTGGATTGAACTGAGTGATCGCCCACACGCGAACTTACTCGCTCCCCTCGCCCCGCTCGCGGGGAGAGGGGTCGGGGGTGAGGGGCGATCGTTACCTTCCGTCAAATGTCCACCTGAGCCTTTCTCGCCATCTCTCAACGGAGTGTTGTTAGCACTCACAACCCTTCATCAACTTCTTCTTCGTTTTGGACTTGCCCACGTTTTGCGGGCGCTCGCCGAAGAGCGTACCTTAA
>JAKFWA010000011.1 GCA_021732995.1 Planctomycetaceae bacterium
GGGGTTAGGGGTTGGGTTGCCGACTGTCTCAGAATTCGAGAAATGCCCGAAAAACGTAGCGTTTTTCGATGATGCAACAGCGTCCGATCAACGTTCCCTAACCCCCAAATCCTGATCCCTAACCCCTCTTTCTTCCCCGCCTGCACTAAAACGCGGGAATAGTTGCTCTTCCGTCATCATCCAGAGTCGTGCCAGCAAGGGAGTCAGTTCCTGTGCAGATCGCGGAGCTCGTCACACAGCACTACACGGCAGTGTACCGAGTCGCCTATCGACTGACGGGATCGACGCAGGACGCGGAGGATCTGACTCAGCAGGCGTTTCTGGACGCTCAACGACATTTACCGTCGTTGCGCGAACCCAGTCGAGCGAAAGCGTGGGTCTGCATGATTGTTCGCAATCTGTTCCGGCAGAGAGTGCGAAAGCCAGAACCGGCAACGGTGGCCCTGGATGCCGTTGTCGAAGTGGCGGACGCAGTGCCGCCAGAAGGCGTCGATCGTGACGAACTGCAACAGGCGCTCAACGCCCTGCCCGAAGAATTTCGGACCGTACTGGTCTTGTATTACTTCGAAGATCTCAACTATCCGCAGATTGCCGCCGAGTTAGGCGTTCCGATTGGCACGGTGATGAGTCGCCTGTCACGCGGAAAACAGCATCTGCGGCAGCGTCTCAACCCCGAACGGCTGTAGCGTGCGACCAATGGATTGTTCATCCGCATTAGAACTCCTCGACTGTGTGCGACCCAGTTCGGACGACCTCGCGTTGCCCGAACTGGCGGAGGCTCGCGCGCACCTTGAGTCCTGCCCGGCCTGTCAGCAGGAGTTCGCTCACCGCCAGCAGTTCGATCTGGCCGTCGCCAACGCGATGCATGCAGTCCCGGTTCCGGTCGGATTGGAAGGTCGGCTGCAGTCGGCGTTGCAGACTCAAGCCGCGCCGTCTGCTGACGTGCCGACCGAGGCGCCCGCCGCGAACACTTCGCGAAAGCGGCGACGTGGCGGGTTCAAGTGGGCGGCGGTGGTCGTTGCAGTCGTGTTGGCGATCTCGTTGTGGCCAAACTCTGAATCTCTATTCACCGTCGAGCACACATTACGCGTCGTGCAGACGGATCTGGCAACGGCGACACCGTTTGATGGCTCGTTTGAGACCCGTTTGCCCTCAGAGTGGAATCATCCCGGGCTGCGTTGGATGACCGACTGGCGAGGCCAGAATCTCGACGATCGGCCGGGTGACGAAGTTGCCTTGCGGGTCTTCCGATTTACCAGCCGCAAGGGAGCCGTCGTGGACGGTATGCTGGCCATGCTGCCGGCGAATCGCGTTGGGCCTCAGCCGCAGGATTCCTCATTCACCAGAGCCGCCCTGCATTACCCGGCCCGAGACGGTCACAAGTTCGTCGCCGCCGCCTGGCGCGAGCAAGACACTGTCTTCCTCTGTCTGGTGCCAGATAGTGCTGCCGATCTGGAACTGCTGCAGCGACTTTTGGGCGGGCTAGCTGCTTAGGGTGCTTCTTCTATTGAGAAAACGGACACGTTCGGTGCCCGGAACCGCCGCCCGCGAGCGCCAGACAGCCCACAATCCTCGCTCTTCGGACGTATGCCAATCTTGTCAGCGGTTCGGGAAGCCGTGACCATCCGCTGGCGTAACGCCACTGTCGGTTGCGGTCACCGCTCGTCGACCGCAGCGCCGATTCCGGGACTTTTGGCACCATCCGCGGCACTATGACCGAGCATCCAGACACACCGCGCCCGCAGCCAACCGCTGGGGCTGCTCCCGAACCGGGGCCTAAAATGGCCCGGCCGGTTGAGCACGCGCCGTCTGCGACCGCAGCCAATCACAAACGCGGCGAAGCTCAATCGCAGCCGTCCGGAAAGAAACCGACACCCGTTTCGGTGGAACTCTCCGCGGCCCAGGCGCCCTCGTCCATGGCCCAGACGCTGTTATGGGGCTCTCACTCACCGGTCCCGCTGGACCTCACCAACTGCATGCTGGGTGAATTTCGGGTCTTGCGGCGACTCGGCAGCGGCGGCATGGCACAGGTTTATCTGGCCGAGCAGACTTCGTTGAAACGCAGCGTCGCGATCAAGGTCATGCGTCCGGACTTCGGGCAGGACGAGGTCTATCAGCAACGTTTTGAGCACGAAGCCAAGGCGGCGGCGGCACTCAATCACCCGAACATTGTGCAGGTCTACAACGTTGGTGAAGCCGACGGTGTGCGGTTCATCGCGCAAGAGTACGTGCTGGGGATGAACCTCAAGCAGTACATCACCAAGAAGAAGCCGCCGAGTGCGCAAGTTGCCATCCACCTGATGAAGCAGGTCTGCGCGGCGCTGCAGGTTGCTCACAACGCCGGAGTCGTGCATCGCGACATCAAGCCGGAAAACATCATGGTCACCCGCAAGCATGTGGTGAAGGTGACTGATTTTGGACTGGCTCAACTCACGCTGGCGGGCGAACGCGTGAATCTCACGCAGCAGAACTCAACGATGGGCACGCCGCTCTACATGAGCCCCGAGCAGATCAACGAATCCAAAGTGGATCATCGGGCCGATCTGTATTCGATGGGCGTTGCGTTCTATCACCTCGTGGCGGGCTACCCACCCTTCCGCGCTGACAGCGCGCTCGCGCTGGCGTACAAGCATCTCAATGAGGAGCCGCCTTCATTGAAGCTCGTGCGCCCGGATCTGCCGAACAAGTTCATCGAGATCATCCATCGACTGTTGGCCAAGAAACCAGAGCAGCGTTTTCCGGACGCGAAGTCTGTCGCGTCTGCTCTGCGGCAAATCAACCTGGATGAACCCGATGCCGAAGGCGAAAGCCTCGACGAAGTGGCGATGAGCGGCTGGCAGGCCTTCTGGAACATCCCGCGCAAGACACTGATTGCTTACGCCGTGACCTGCATCGTGGTGTACCTGCTGGCTGCGGGGATGGGCCGTGATCTGCGCCGCCCTGATCCGCTCAACGCTGCAGAACCTTCCACGCCTGCCGGTTCAAGCAAATAACACGTGCTGACTCCCGTCACTTCGCGGCACGCGGATCGCGTCCGTAGACGCCGTCCTTTTCTTCCGTTGGTAGCTTTGGACGCGACTGAGTCGCGCGGTCTTCGGCAAACCAGCGGTTCTTCGCAAAGCGGAATGTCCCAGGCGCGGTGTTCGGGCCGACGTTGACCTCGCTGCTCACCTGCGACCGGCGAAACACAATCGAGTTGTTCTCGATCAGCACATTACGCGATGGCACGAAACCGTCCTCGGTGTTCTCCTGCAGCATGCGGAAGATCCACTTCTCCGGAAACAAGACCGTGTTCTCAGTGAACTCTGCGCCGTCAACGCCCGTGAACGAGCAGGCGCAGAGTGAACCGGAGATCGTGTTCTTGCGGATGACGACTTGCCGGGCTTCGTACTTCGCCTTCAGCGGTCGGAAGTGTTCCAGTCCTGTTGAGCCACCTGCATTGATGGGGCGCTGACCCGCGTTGACGAACTCACAGTTCTCGATGGTCACAGCCTCGCTGCCGCCTTTGCACTGCACGCCGCAGGACTGCGAGTAACCGGACTTCCCGACGAACTTGCAGCCGGCGACCACCACTCGGTGGCAACCCACCATGTCGATCCCTTCACCGCCCCAGCCTTCGACAACGCAATTGCGAATCGTCACATCGTCGAGTCCCGAGCACTTGATACCGTCAAAATTGCCTTTTGGTCCGACATCGCGCACTTCCACGTGCTCCAGTGTGACGTTCTTCATCGGTCGATCGGCTCGCCCGCCGTCGTCGAGATTCAATCCGTTGCGCGTTTGTCCGCTTGCTCGCAGATGTTTGAGCTTCAGCCCCGAACATCCCGAAATATGCCAGGCATAAATGCCGCCTTTGAAATGTGGCGGATTGTCGGGATCAGCGGCTTCGATGGTCAGGTTCGAGACACCTTTCACATCGAAGCCGCCTGGGTACTCTCCCGCCGCGATACGCAACGTCGTGCCGTCGGACAGCTTGGTCAGTGCCACTTTAAGTGCGGCGGTATTCTTCACCAGCACCACGTCGGCTTGAACCACCGCGCAGCACAGGCACCAGCACACCAACGACCATCCCAGTCTGCCGACCATGATCACTCCAGTTGCCAGCTACTTCTTCTTGCCCTTGCCTTTGCCTTTGGCGTTCTTCTTCTCAGACTTTTTCTTGGCCTTCTTGGCCGGCTTTGCTTTGTTAGCAGTTGGTGGGGGTGGTTCTACAGGACTTGGTGGCACCCAAAAATCGTCGTCGGCATCCTCTTCATTGTGCGTGCCGGTCCAGTTTGCCTGAAGATTGAGTCGGTGGCGGGTTGTGCCGTCCCCGGTTGGACTGGTGAACTCTCCGTGGTACTGCCAATGAGTATTTGTGCTGTTCGGCGCAGTGACGGTCACGTTGGAAACGCTCGGCACACTGATCGGGCTCGACCAATTGCCTGCGGAGTCTTTCGTTTGATAGCGGACATCCACGCTGAAGAGCGTCCAACCGACCGAACCGGGCGGGTCAAGTTCGGCATCGACCGTGACCAGCATTGTTGTTGAGTCGAAGTCCATGTCGATATCATGGAAGGAAAGTTGCCTCAAGACTGGCCCCTTCTTCTTACCCATCGTGCGCTCCCCTTATTGGTCTTTTGGAAACATGATCGAAGCCTGCCGGATGGTCACGGACTTTCCGAGACCGATAAATCCGACAAACCCTTCGCTGGCTGCGATTTTCGCCAAGATTGCATCAGGTAGTTCCGGTTGCCAAACCAATTGCCCGTCCATGAATACCTTGAGAGACTGAACTGAAAGCTCGAGTTCCAGGACTGACTCAACACCGATGTGCTGCGGCAGTTGGTAGCTTTCAATAGGGTCAACGCTCTTGACGCACTGTTGTCTATTCAGGAATTCGCCCGTTGTCAGTTCCTCGAGTGTGAGTTTGGTGGGCCTGTTACGATCCAGGTAGATCAGCTTGAGGCAGTAGCACCGCCACTTTTCCTCTGGGAATGCTTGCGGGTCCTTTCGAATAGCCCATGCGACTCCGACGCGTCCGGCCCGATCCAGCACTTCAGTGACCAGCCGAACTCGAAATGGTCCCGAGGTTGAAAACTCGGAACTGGTGATCCAGTGGTTGTTGGAATTGGACGCGTGCAGAGTCTGATCCAGCGGATCGATTACCAACTTGTGTTTTGTTACGTCTCCGGGCAACCAGACCGTGAAAGTATGAGGTCGTGCCAACAGCGGCAGCCAGCGGCCCTTGGGAGGTGGTTCGTTCACAGGCGGCTCCACGGCAACAGGCAAGCGGTCTTGTTCGCGGCGGTTCAAGTCGGCCTCCTGCTTCTCCGGGTTTCTGCGGCCGAAGGCAAACACGAGCCCCGCTAAGGTCGTCCCTGACAGCGCGAACAGCAGTTGGCGTCTTCGTCGGTCGACAGCCGGATTCGCGTGTTGATCCTTCAGCCAACTCTCCAGGTCGTTCGCCAGTTCTGCCGCAGTCGCGTAACGCTCTGAGGGAGATCGCATCAGGCACTTGAGCACGATGCGTTCCAGTTCCACGGGAACGGATTGATCCACGGTTCGCAGCGATCGGACTTCGCGATTGAGGATTTGCTCCCAGTAGTCGCTGCGACGTTCGGCGGCGAACGGCAGGCGTCGGGTCAGGAGTTCAAACAGCACGACTCCCAGACTGTAGATGTCCGACCTGCCGTCGACTCGGTCACTCTCTCCCCGAGCCTGTTCTGGTGACATATAGGCGATGGTTCCCACCACCGCGCCGCCTTCAGCGGCCTGATCCTGCTCAGAGATGGCCAGGCCAAAGTCCGTGACGGCCGCCGAACCGTCTTTCCGCAGCATGATGTTCGGAGGCTTGATGTCGCGATGGACGATCCCCGCCTGATGCGCCACCTGCAGACCTCGAGCGACCTCCGCCGCGATCCGAACGGCCTCGGAATGGTCCAGCCGCTCGCGTTTGACGCGCTGACCCAGCGTCTCACCATCAATCAGTTCGCTGACGACGAAGACCGATTGCTGGACGCGCCCTACGTCGTAGACCGCGACGAGGTGCGGACTTCGCAGCGAGGCGACTTTTCGAGCCTCTTCCTGAAATCCGCGGAACATCTCATCGAAGAACAACCGGTCTGGACGTGGGAGCTTCACCGCAACCATGCGATTCAGCTCGGGATCGAACGCCTGCCAGACTTCACCAAAACCGCCTTTGCCCAATCTCACGACGAGCCGATATCGGCCGACGAAAGAACCTACGTCCCACGCGGTCAGCACGAGGTCGCCCCGCCCGGGAGTCTCATGGCGGTCCACGGTCGAGTCCATCGATTGAATCGCGGACCCACAGACCGACGGGTCGTCGGACGCGCCGAATACTCGCTCAATCTGTGTCCGCTGCCCAGGGAAACGATTCACGTACGACGAACTGTCCGGAGCCTGACCTCGACCGCGCAGATGATTCACTTCCAGTTCCAGCAGGGCCAGAAAAGCGGAGTCTCGATCTGCTTCGCCAACGCTTGAAAGAGTCTGTTCGATCGATGGGATCAGGCCGGCTTGCAACTGGGCCTCAAAAGCCTGACACAAATCCGACACGGAGCTTGCTCCGGGGACTTGAGCGCCTTCTGTGCGAGTAGCAACGTCCATTGATGGCGCCGTTACCGTGAGGATCTGTAACCAGTATCGAAACCGCGACGACCAGCATGTCGCCTGCGGCGGTAGTTCAAGTCATCAGCCACGATCTTGCTCGGAATGACCGGGGTTCCGTGCAACTCAATCCTTCTGAAGCAGCCCTAAGCTATCACAAGGGACTGCGAAAGACATGCTCGAAGCACACGTCAGGGCGGAATTCAAACGACGAATCAGGTGACTTCTTCCACGTCGGTGTAAAGAAACGTCACTCCTCCCGTAGCGTAGTTCGGCACGTCGGCGACTGCGGCCTGACCTTCGGGCGACGCCAGCAGCGCCTCGAATTCCTCGCGGCTCTCCATATACAGCTCGGCCACGTAGTAGTACGGCGCCGCCTGATTATCGGGTGTGCCGATGACCTTGCCGATGGTCCACTTCTTCAGACCCTTCATGCGTTTGGCCAAGGGGATGTGGACATCCTGGTAATACTTGTCAAACGCCGCCGGATCTTTGGGATGTCCGTAAAGGACAAGCAGCTTGACCATAACGCCCTCTGGGGAATGTCTACCCATGCGCCCGCGATTTGCAGGACCTGTTGGGCAAGCCTATTCCCACCGCCGCCAGCCGACCAGTTTCACGGCGCTGATCTCGCGCTACGTGTTTCGCAAAGGGCGCAGCTACTTCTGGTCGATGTTCACGTTCCACAGATGCAGCATGAACGGCGAGGGTGGCGGCAATTCCCACGGCAGATGCCACTGGCGAGCTTGTGTGGTCAGGCCGCCGGGGGCAGGGTTGTAACGTAGCAGGGCCAACCGTTTGCCGTGACGGTCCCATTCCGCGACGTGAACCTGGCCGGGCAGATGGGCTGTGGCAATGCGTCGGCTCAAGGTGAGGTCCCAGGCACTGACCAGAGTCACTGTTTTGTGCTCACCGGACGAACCTGATTCGTACCGCATGCCAACCGTCCACAGGTATGAACCACCGGTAGCAAACGCGACCGATGTCAGCATGCCGTGCCCGCCTTCCTGGCGGGCGTCGATCGTTTGCAGGACTTCACCGGTCTCCAGTTTGTGGATCGATACCTTCCGTGAGTAGTCCACTACAGCCAGCCGCGCGGGGTTGAGGAGGCCCTTGCCTTCGAGTTCCTGCGACATGTCATCCAGTGCCAATGCGCTCGGCAGATCGGCTAGCGGGACGCTCCAGATCACCTCATTCGACGGGACGCGCGACCGCACCAGTTGCGGTTTGGAGTCTTTAGACGCAACTCGCACGGGGGCCGGCGGCGCGCCATCGGTGACTTGACTCGCTTCATACTTCTCGACCTTCGCGCCCGAGATCGAGAGCAACGACTGGCAGTCACGTGAGAAAACCAGTCCTACGACTTCACCTGTATGCGGCTGGCTACGGGCCAGTCGTTCAAAGCGTCGAGGTTTCGGCTCAAACCGCTTGATCTCGGAAAGTTTGGCGGGCTCAGTGGGGAGCGTCTCACCCGCGGGCCCCCAGAGCTCGATCGAGCCGTCAACTTTGCCAATCGCGAACACGCACCCGCCCGGTGCGGCAACAACGCGACGAGCCCCCATCTCGGAATAACGCAGTTTGTTGGTGTGCTTGCGGCTGTGTGGATTCGAATCAGGTCGCGCCGCAATCGTTGGATCGCGGTCCTCATGAGCTTCAATCAACCTGCCAGTCCGTGCATCCCAGAACTTGATGAGCGTGAATTCGCCGACTGTCGCGATCACCGATTCATCGCCTGAAATGGCGCCGTTCCACAAGTTCTCCTCGCGATTGTCCGTCGGTAATGTGCGTGTCAGCTTTGCTTCGGGGACATCGACCAACAAGACCTGGTCATACGTCACAGCCAGTTGCTGCACGTTGGACGTGAAGCTCAGCGATGGGGCGGGAATGGATCCGTCATCAAGCCCCGCGATGGCGCGGCCTTGCATGCGGATCGTGAGATTCGGTGAAGGAGAATCTGCCGCAGGTTCGACAGTGGGTGGCGGCGGTTGACGACGCTCCAACTCGCGGTCGATTAGCTCCTGACCTTCAATCCGGAAGCGAGCCAGCACCGGCACCAGTTTGGCCGCGAAGACAATGACTGAAGCTGCCAGCCACAACTGCACGAGCTTGCGAACGTGTGCTGAGAACATGGTGACACCACCTCTGCCAACAGTGATCAAGAATCAAGAATACGGACACGCCGCTGCGCTACGCCTCAGGCCTGATGCGGCTCAGGGCAGATCGATCGAGCACCAGCGGCGAAACGCGATGGTTCCGAAGATGAGCCCCAAGACACCCCCAACAACCCCCAGGACCAGACCGAACGCAGTACCGGGGTCGTTCTGGTCACGCCAGACGCTGGAGAGAAACCACGGGCTCATGACCGTCACCAACAGCAATGACTGTGCGATCAATGTCATGACCGAGTATCGGAACGAGGCGACCAGGGCGCACGCGCCAAAACTGAAGACTTGGCCGCACAGACAGAATGCTGCCGCCTCCCACAAGACTGGTGACGCGCTGAATTGTCGCAGGAAAACGAACAGCAAGACGACTTGCAGAATCAGCCACAGACTGAGGTACCTTCCGAGGTCAGTCAGCAGCGCCAACGCATTCTCCATCACCCATTGCTGTCGAGTGGCTGGTCGCAACGATTCATAGCCCAGGCGAGGCCAGCGCAGGATCCACGTAATCCATTGAGCCCAAGGCAACGTGAAGGAAAACAGCAGCGGCAGCGACAACGCGGAGCGGAAGTGTTGGTCTGTCGTCATGTCAGAGCGTGCCAGGTACAGGATGAACAACTCTGCCGCGGCGACAATCAGCACCATCGCCCACAAGTTCGTTCGCCCGTATTCGCCAATTCGGAGGAGTGAAATTCGCTGCCAGAGCGTGACCGCCGGCTTGCTGGTGATGGCCGCCAGTCGCCGGTCCGACGATGCCAGAGCCCAGTCCCACCACCACTTGTAGTCAGACATCTGAGTTCGCAACTGATTGCGCACCGTCGCAGCTCGCAGGTCTCCGATATGCATCGGCTGCACCCTGCCATAATCCGGGTCGTCCTCGGTCAGCTTCAGCAAATGATCCACCAGTAACACCAGCCACGCGACGTTCGCAGACAGCAAACTCCAGGCTAACCAAGGCTCACGACCAGCAAGCATCTCTACCATCACGGCGCGCAAGTGCGGAACAATCGGGACCAGAACAGCGAACACGTAGAGGAGTACCGACACGAATCCGGGACGCGCTCCCAGGTGCAGGCTGAGGGAAATCGCGTACAGGGCGACCGCGAATATCCCCGGTAGTTGCCAGTTCAGCTCCTCGACTCCGACCAAACTCAAGCCCAGAAAGCACGCATTCAGCAGCCCCGCGACAATCAGGTGCGGGACTCGATAACCCGGCATGAGGCTCGCCCGCGGAGACGCGATTTGCTGCTTGAGATGGATGCCGATCAGGAACGCCGGAAAGGCCACCGTCATCAGCAGCCGAGGCAGGAAAACGATCTGCGATTCGATCGTGCCGTTGCGGTGGCTGAGCAGCATTCCGATGCCCATCAGCAACGTCGCGCTCAGAACTAGCATGAGCCTGCGTGTCATATAGGTGAGCAGCACTTGACGATATCTACTCATGATGCAGCTCCAGGAAGATCTCTTCGAGATTCAGATCCTCAACGCTGACTTGTGCCTGCCAGTCCCGCGCGAGTCGCTCCGGCAGTTCGGGAAGGAAGCCACGCAGGCTGAATACCGCACTAGTTCCGTTGGCCTGGCAGTTCAGAATTCCGGGCAGATCTCGCAAGCCGCTGGGCAGCCCTGTCGGCACCACGATTCGCAGCCGCTTCACGGATTCCTTCAGTGAACTCAGTTCGTCGTCATAGACAATCTTGCCATCCTTCAGGACGGCGACCTGATCAGCCACTCGCTCCAGGTCCGAAGTGATATGAGTCGACAGCAGGACGGTGCGATTTCCATCCATCGCGACGTCCAGCAGCGTCCCTAGGAACTGTCGCCGCGCGGATGGGTCCAGGCTGGCCACAGGTTCGTCCAGCACCAGCAGTTCAGGCTCATGACCCAAGGCCAGCACGATGCCGAGCTTCTGTGTTTGCCCCGTCGACAGTGTCCCGACGCGCTCGTCTGTGTTGAGTTCCCATTCCTTGAGCAGCCGCTCGACGAGTCCCTGATTCCAGCGGGCGTAGAACGCTCCCGTATAGGCCGCGATCTGTCGCACCTTCATCCACGGATAAAGGCTGACTTCCTGGGGCACAAAACCGAGCCGATTTTTCGCTGCGGCCGAGAGTTTGGTGGCCGGTTCGCCGAGTAGTCGGGCTTCGCCCGTCTGCGGAGTCAGCAGGCCAAGCGCGCATTTCAACAGAGTTGTTTTGCCCGCCCCGTTCTTGCCCAGCAAACCGGTTACCGTGCCGCGACGCAGCGTGAAGTCGAGGTTGTCGAGGACCACCTTCTGCTTGAATCGCTTGGTCACATTGCGCAGTTCAATGACGGACTCAGTCATGGTTGAGATCCTTCAGCAAGGGGGTTAGCGCGGCGATGACCTGCTCGCTGGTCAGCCCTAACTGGAATGCTTGCGCTGCCACCTGTTCGAGCAAGGGCAGCAACGACTGCTGGCGTTCCTTCACCCCGCTGCGAGGTTTCGCGGGGGCCAGCACGCGCATACCTTGCCCGCGAACACGCTCGATGATTCCGTCGCGTTCCAGCAACGAATACGCCTTGGACACGGTCATCGGATTCACCTCCAGTTCCTCGGCGATCTGACGCACCGAGGGGAGCATCTCTTCCGCGTTCAAGCGACCCGTCTTGACCAGAGTTCGCACCTGATCCATCAACTGCCGATAGATCGGCACGCCCGACGACGGGTTGATCTGGAAGAGCAGATTGGAATTCATGTCGTTCTCTCCAACCGCACGACTCGGAACAGCAACTGTTATCGACGCGTCGCTGTAGTGTATTAAGACTATAATACACTGATGCGCATTTCAAGTGGAAAAGTTTCGGATTTACGAGGGGACACGTCATTGGTTCGTGGCGAAGCTCGCGACGCGAGCGCTAGCTCGTGACGCGAGCGCTAGCTCGTGGTAGCAGTGTCTGTCGAAACTCGACGGATTCCTCGCATTAGCAGTTCTTGCTCCCCTCGCCCCAGTAACCTGGGGAGAGGGGCTGGGGGTGAGG
>JAKFWA010000026.1 GCA_021732995.1 Planctomycetaceae bacterium
AGGTCTGGCGGTGGCAGTGGCAGCCTTGGGGCTGGCCTGCAGTCAGGCGGGAGACGCATTCGGGCAGTGTCAGATGGGCGGCGCTGGTGGTGCCGGCGGCGGCGGCTCGATGGGAGCCGGAATGGGAGGCATGGGCGGCCGCGGCGGAAGGGCCGGAGGCGGTGGTGGAGCAGGTGGCATGGGCGGCGGCATGGGCAACCAGATGCAGATGCTGCAGATGGCTCAGATGCAGCAGGCTCAACAGGTTCAGGCCGTGCAGCAACAGGCTCGAGTCGCCGCGATGCAGGCCGCTCAACGCAACCAGCTGCAGCAACAGCAGGCCGCGTTGAAGAAGCAGACTCAGGATAAGCAGATCAAGAAGGAAGTCGCCGCGGCGAGGAAGAACTCCAAGAGTTCCAAGACCTCGACAACGACGACCGCAACCACGGAGACGTCTTCGACTCAGGTGCAGTCGACTGCCCTGAAGACGAGCCGTTCTTGAGCAAAATCTGAGAGTTCCTCGCAGAAATGGCCCGATCGGAGACCTCCGACCGGGCCATTTTCGTTTTTGCAGCACTCCCCTGCCCCGCTCTTAAGCAGGGTCGCGCAGACATTGTTCAAGCTGCTGCGTCCTGGGCGGCATTCTTAAATTGCTGCCAGAAAATCCAGAAGTTCTCAAACGACGCAAAATGACGTGTTCCACCCGGTGCCGGAACGCTCAGTTGCCCTCTGACGACTCCTCACAGCCGCTCCGAGCCTGCCAGTTGGGCAATCTGAGACTGCCGCGCCCGGCGCATTTCCCGACCTAAAACCCCTGATTCGTAGCGTTTCCGAGTTCCCTGCGGCCACGTCCAAAGCTGGTAACTTCCTGACCGTACCCGGAAGCTCAACCGAGCCGTCCGGTCGGGTCTGGCGGGCTCCGACACATTCTCAGCGTGCTCAAGCTGTGGTCTGGCACGTGCCTTGCTAACTCGGTGTATCACTTCGAATGCGGACCTGATCACCAGACGGATCTGATGCTCTTTGGGGGGGAAACTGCCATTTGAAGGTTGCTCCATCGCCTCTCTTCGTACACGACGTCGAGGAGAGGCTTTTCTCTGTCCGCCACTCTGTGGCTGGCCAATACCGATTCGCGCCCGTCGGTTTGGCCTCGATGCGCGAGGTATCGAGCCATGCGACTGCGATTGTTTCCTGTTGGTCCAGACGGTGTGGGGGTGCCAGCTATCCTCGATCAATTCCCGGCTCAGGTTCCCGGTCACGGAAGTCGACGCTTGTTCGACGACTGTTCGGAACAGGACGCCTTCATGATCGAAGAGGTTGACGACACATTTTTCATTGTTGATGCGGATGGTCTTGAGTCTGCTCGCGTCAACGGTCAGCCCACGCGATTGTCGGCGTTACTGCCGGGCGATCGAGTGTGCTTCGCCAATCACGAGTTCATCGTCTCTTACGAGAGACTTTCTCAGACTCCGCCACGCCCCGAGCTGTTCCAGAAGTACCGCCAGTACCTGGATCCAGGTGTTGCTAATTAGCAACGTACGGTGCCTTAGGCGGTCCCACATCACCCGCGCTGAGGGCATTGTCCAGGAAGGGCATGTGAAGCCTCACGCCCTTGCAGGACCCGAGTTGCGCTCATGAGCAGTAAGACGTTGTGTTTTCTCCTTGCCGGAGGTGTAGGCTCCCGATTGCATCCCCTGACTGCTGATCGAGCAAAGCCGGGAGTTCCCTTCGCGGGGAACTACCGCATCATCGATTTCACGCTCAGCAACTGCCTGCATTCGGGTCTGCGACGTGTCCTGGTCCTGACTCAATACAAATCACACTCGTTGCAGAAGCACCTGCGCGACGGCTGGTCGATCTTTAATCCCAGCCTCGGTGAGTACATCACCCCGGTGCCCGCTCAGATGCGAACCGGCGAATCGTGGTACGTCGGCACCGCCGATGCCATCTATCAGAACCTGTACCTGCTCGAACGCAGCGACGCCGACCGCATCGTGATCCTCTCTGGCGATCACATCTATCGCATGGACTACGCGGCCATGTGCGACTTCCACGCACAGAAGGACGCCGACCTGACGATCTCCTGCATGGAAGTGCCGGTGGAAGAAGCTCGCGGCTTCGGTGTGATGGCCACCAACATCGCCGATCAGGTCACTGAGTTTCAAGAGAAGCCCGCCAACCCCAAGCCGATGATCGGCCGACCGAATCAGGCCCTGGCTTCGATGGGCATCTATGTCTTCAAACGCGATGTGCTGTGTGCTGAACTGGAGCGAGATCACAACGACCCAGAATCCAGCCATGACTTCGGCAAGGACCTCATCCCGCGACTGATTCAATCGCACAAAGTGTTCGCTTATCAATTTGGTGGTGAGTCCGGCCGAGTCACCTGCGACCGCTACTGGCGCGACGTCGGCACCATCGACTCGTACTTCGCCGCGAACATGGACCTGCTGCGGACTGATCCGCCGCTGGATCTCTATCAAGCCGACTGGCCTATTCGCACCTACCTGCAGCAAACGCCACCAGCACGATTGGTCGCCGATTCATCGGGACACGAGCCTCAGGTTGTGAACTCGATCCTGGGCGGTGGAGTTGTGATTCGCGGCGGCACCGTGCTGCATTCCGTGCTGTCGCCGATGGTGCGAGTGGCCGACAACGCCACGATCTCGCATTCGATCCTGTTTGAAGGAGTGACCGTCGGTGAAGGTTCACTGCTGCGACGTTGCATCATCGACAAAGGCGTAAAGATCCCGCCCGGCACCACGATCGGCGTGAACCCCGAGAAGGACGCACGCCTCTTCACGGTCTCGCCGGAAGGTATTGTCGTCGTCCCACGCGGCTACCGTTTCGGTGCCGGTGCCGAATCCATGCCCATCGCTGCTAGCGCTTAGCTCACCGCGGCCGCGGGTCCGGAGGTCAGACGATCTTGTCCGACCTGCGTGTTATTGTCGTCGGAACGAATCGCTACTGGCCCGCCCCTTCGCGCAGGCGGGCCAGCACAATCTCGATCATCAAGGGGTGCAGCCCCAGGTGAGGACACACCTTGAAGGTGACTCCGGGGTAACTCGACGACAACTCCTGCCGGAAGTCTTCGAGGTCCGATGTGACATGAGCTCCCGCACTGAGGAAGTACGGCAGCATGAACACTTCGGTCGCACCTTGTTCAACGCACAACCGCGCCCCCTCGGGGATCGTCGGATCAGCCAGTTCCAGATAACTGGGTTCGATGATGGGGTATTCGCGACGATCTCGCAGCAGTGAGGCAATCTCTACAAGATCCTGGTTCGCTTCCTGGCGGCGACTGCCATGAGCGATGAGAAGCACGGCTTGAGTCATAAGTCTTCGGGTCAATCCAGTTGTCAGTCTTGATGTAGGCCCGCGCGACTGATCGTATCAAAGTACTCCCCCGCGTCGTATCCAGCCGCAAGACGGGTTGCCGCGTGAACGCCTCACGCCTTTACTTTCTCCCATTGCTTTTCCATGCGGACATCCGAGACGGGGATGGCTGTGCCAAGTTCCTGGGCGAAGAGAGAAACTCGCAACTCTTCAATCATCCAGCGATAAAGATCCAGTTCCGGGTCATAGAGTTCCCGTGGGGCATGCTCGGCGGTTCGACGTTGATAACGGTCGATGCAGGAGTTGACCTGGCTCAACGCTTTCTGATCGCGCGGGACGCCGTTGGTGACAAGTTTCTTCAGACGTCTCGTGATGGCTTCGAAGTAGCGCGGGTACTGCAGCAGCCAAGGCCACGGAGTGCGGATCAGAAAGTTCGCGCCGGTCAGGCCGTCGATCTGGGCTTTCACATCATTGACCGCGTAAGCAAATAACGGCGACTTCGAATCAGCCAATGCCCGCCGCAGATCCGTGTATTTCGCAAACAGAGGATTCAGCAGCCCGATCACATCCTGAGTTGCAGCAGCCAGATTACTGCGAGTTTCTTCGAGGCGTGCCTGATATTGAGCCAGTGTGCGAGGGTAAGCGGCTTTCTCAGCGAAGAAGGCGCGATCGATGATCAGGTCAATCAGGTCTGCCTGAAACGTCGCTGTGCAGCCCAGGAGCGCTGCCGACATCGTCCACTGACTTAAGTTGGGCAGATGATCGATCTGCCACTTGACCGGCTTACGCAGAGCCAGCACGGCGAGCCGCCGCAAACCACTGCGAGTCTGAATCGCGGATCTCAGTGGTTCATCCAGCAGTCGCAGCGAGACACTCGCGCCGCGATCCACCAGAGTGGGGTAACCCTTCAGATCGATGCCCGCACTCTTCACGCTGACGACGGTCGGAAGATCAGCAAAGGACCAGTCCGTAATGTTGTCGCGGTTCCACGGCTGATTCGAGATCTGCGAAAAACTCGCGGCAGCGGCCCCTCCCAACTGCTGGCGCAACGTATCGACGTTCCGGCCGACACCCAGTGATTCACCTTTCGGGCCGAGCACTCGCACATTCATCCGTAAGTGATTCGGCAGTCGTTCGGTGTCGAAGTCCGATGCCTGCACACGCTCGGGACCGAGGTCATCCAGAATGCGTGCCACCGCGCCTTCGAAGTCACCCTCGCCGAATTTCAGCTTCTTCAACACGGCCTTTGCGGTATCAGTTGCGGGGACAAACATGCGGCGTTTGTCTTTTGGAAGTGACTTGATCAGCGCTGCGACTTTCTCTTCCAGCAAGCCGGGCACGAGCCAGCCGAGTCGACGTTGATCGAGCTGATTCAAAGCCTCGCGGGGAATATCGAGAGTCACCCCGTCTTCTTCACTGCCCGGGTCGAGGTGATAGTTGAGGGCCAGGTTCATCTGCTGAACCTGAATGCGATCGGGGAACTCCTGATTCGTGACGTCCTGAGCACCTTCACGCCGTAGGTCCTCGCGCGTCAGGTGCAGAATCTTCGGCTGCTTGCGGTCGATGCTCTTCAGCCACTTCCGAAGCCGGAAACCGTCACAGACATCGGGGGGGATGCGCTTGTCGTAGAAGTCGTAACGCACTTCATCATCGGCGATCAGATCCCCGCGGCGCGTGCGGACCTGCAGTGTTTCCAGCTCTTCCAGCAACCGCTGGTTGTGAACGAAAAAGGGTAGATCGGTTTCGAAATCGCCTTCGACCAGACCGTGCTGAATCATCTGCTCGCGTGAGACATTCTCGTCGATGCGGGCAAAGTTGACTCGCCGCCGCGCCACGATCGGCAGACCAAATAGTGTCACCTTCTCAAATGCCATCGTCGCGCCGGCTTTGCCGTCCCAGACGGGGTCTGAGTAGGTGCGCTTCATTAAGTGACCGGCGAGCGGTTCGATCCAGTCTGGATTGATGCGTGCGACAGTTCGCAAATAACGCCGCGTCGTTTCGACCAGCTCGCCCGCGACGACCCATTTGTATTTCTTGCTGAACAGTCCCGAGCCCGGCCACAAGACGACCTTCTGATTGTTCGCAGCTTGATACTCTTGCTTGTCATCCAGCAACGCGATGTTGCCCAGAAAGCCGGTCAGCAACGCGCGATGAATCGAATCAGAAGCATCCTCGCGGCGTTTGCCCGGTCGCATACCGTGCTCATTGATGAGTTCACACAACTGCCGATGAATGTCGACCCACTCGCGCATGCGGTTGTACGACAGGAAGTTCTGCTGGCAGGCCTTCCGCAACTTGCTGCGACCGAGACTGCCCTGCAGGCCGAGAAAGAAATCCCACAACTTCAGATAACTCAGGAAGTCTGAGTCCTCATGCTTAAACTTCGCATGCGCCTGATCCGCCGCCTGCTGATGATCGATGGGACGGTCACGCGGATCTTGCAGCTCCAACGCGGCAGCAATGATCAGGATCTCAGCCAGACAGTTCTCATCGGCGCCCGCCAGAATGATGCGGCCGACGCGCGGATCAACCGGCAAGCGACTGAGCTTCTGCCCGACCTCGGTGAGTTCGTTTTTCTCGTCGAGCGCTCCTAGCTCGAATAGCATCCGGTAACCGTCGTTGATCGTCCCGGTCTTCGGAGGTTCCAGAAATGGAAACTCTTCGATTGCCCCGAGCCTCAGAGACTTTGTCTGCAGAATCACCGACGCCAGATTCGTGCGTTGAATTTCCGGCGGCGTGAACGGCTCGCGCTGATTGAAGTCATCTTCACTGTAGAGCCGAATGCAAACGCCGGGTCCGATGCGCCCGCAACGACCCGCTCGTTGATTCGCCGACGCCTTCGAGATCGGCTCGACCGGCAAACGCTGCATGCGCGACCGAGCCGAATAGCGGCTGATACGCGCAGTTCCGGAATCAATCACGTAGTGGATGCCGGGCACCGTCAGCGACGATTCCGCGACGTTAGTCGAGATGACGATGCGCCGATGAGGATGTGCTTCAAAGATGCGATGCTGGTCTTTGTCCGACAGGCGTGCATACAGCGGCAGGATCTCAGTGATGCGACCGCGATTGCGTTCGGGGAGCAAACGACCGCGCAATGATTTCGCGGTCTCCAGAATGTCTCGCTCGGTCGGCATGAAGATCAGAATGTCGCCCTGATCGATCTGCCCCAGTTCGTCGACGGCATCCAGAATCGAGCGTTGCACATCCGGCTCGGAACGACGACGGGCGCGAGCTGCATTTGGACCGCCGGAATCGTCTGGCGAATTGTCGTCGTCGTCATCCAGTTCACCGCGTTCATCGTCGACGAGTGGGCGATAGCGAACCTCAACCGGATACGTGCGGCCGGCAACTTCGATCACCGGAGCAGGTCGTCCCGGCGTTCCGAAGTGCTCGGCGAAGCGCGCCGCGTCGATAGTCGCGGACGTAATGATGACCTTCAGATCCGGCCGCTTCGGTAGAAGCTGTTTCAATCGCCCCAGCAGGAAGTCGATGTTGAGCGACCGTTCGTGAGCTTCGTCGATGATGAGAGTGTCGTACTGGTCGAAGAAGCGATCGTTCTGAGACTCCGCCAGCAGGATGCCGTCGGTCATCAACTTGATGAACGTGCGCGGTCCGGTCGAATCTGTGAACCTCACCTTGAAACCGACAGCATCGCCGACAGACGAACCGAGTTCCTCGGCCACTCGAGTTGCCACCGACCGCGCCGCGATACGCCGCGGTTGAGTATGGCCGATCAGGCCAGTCAGGCCGCGACCCATCTGTAGCAGGATCAGCGGCAACTGAGTCGATTTACCCGACCCCGTTTCACCACAGAGGATCACGACTTGATGAGCTGCAATCGCCGCCGTGATTTCTTCACGCCGCGCCGCGATGGGCAACTCTTCATTAAACTTGATGGTCGGAACGCGTGCCGCACGGTCGGCTCGCTTCTTGAGCGATTCGTCGAGCGCCTGAGTAAATCGATGCAGATTCCGATCGAATGGCTGATCGCCTTGTTTCGAACGCTCAATCGCTTCCAATGAGCGGCGCAAGCGAAAACGATCGACCTGCATGGCCTGGGCGATTTGCTTGCGAAGATCGGACAGCGAACGAGTTTCAGACACGGGCATGCTCGGCAAAGGAAAGAAACGGTGCGGAGTTTTAGTCAGGACGGTTGCGGCTGCGTAGCGGTTCGCCTTCCACTCCGCCCGCAAACGAAAAGTTGGAGGACTACGGATACGATATGGCACAACCGCTCCCGAAAAGCATCCGCGAACGAGTACGGCTTGTCGCAGCGAATCTCCTGCAACAGCGCGGGTCCGTGGGGCCCTTGGAATTGTTCATCGAGATGCGGTGGCTGGATCAGCGCGTGTTCGAGCAATGGCAGCAGGGACGCCGGGAAGTTCCGGTGCTGGAACCGCGAATTCAATGTGGCGACGACAAGCTGAGAGACGCCCTGCGGCACTTTCAGGAATGGGTCGCCGAGCAGAAGCTGGAACCCATCGAGTTCTCCTACAGCCGCGCGAGTGTGCAGGGGGCGCAGCGTCTGCAGGTGACTGTTCGAGGAGACGCGGAAGGGGAGCAGTTCTATTGCTCGCACTTCACATCAGCCGATCCGGCCTCGTCGCAGCGCAAGAAAGCCGAACGCGCACGAGCGAAGGCACCTGAGCTGACGGTCTTCATTCAGACCGGCGACGCGGCCAAATGCTCAGAGTGCACCGTAGAGTTACAGCGCGGCGATTGGATCTATCTGGAACAGTCGCAGCCGCTGTGTCTGGACTGCGCGGACTTGGGCCACTTGGAGTTTCTGCCGAGCGGTGATGCGGCACTCACGCGTCGCGCGAAAAAGCACAGTTCGTTATCGGCAGTAGTGGTGGAGTTCAATCGACGGCGGAAGCGATATGAACGTCGCGGCCTGCTGGCCATGCCGGAAGCCATTCAACAAGCGGAAGCAGAATGCGCCGCAGACGCTCCGGAACGTGCCGCGCGGCGAGCGAAGGACGCCGAACGACGCGTTGTCGAAGATCAGGACTTCGTGAGCGAGTTCACTCAGACCATCCTCGCGGACTTTCCCGGCTGTCCGGCGGAGGAAGCCCGACTGATCGCGGAGCACGCGGCAGTTCGCGGTAGCGGTCGAGTTGGCCGCACCGCCGCCGCGAAAGCACTCGATGCCACTGCCATCAAGCTGGCCGTGATCGCGTCCATTCGACACCGCCACACAGATTACGACTCGATGCTGATGAAGGGCGTCGACCGCCGCGAAGCCCGCCAACGCATTCAGCCCACCATCGAACGGGTGCTCGCGCACTGGAAGAAGTAACGCGGCCACTACAGATCGCGGCGATTAGCTCGTTCTGCGGGTGGTTCGTGGTTGACCTGCTCCCAGTCTGGCCAGGCGGGCGCAAGCGGCGGGCCGTCTGGTGTCCAGAGTTCGCCGAATCGCTGTTCCAAGGCTTTCAGGCGGCCTTCGCTGGCGACTCGAGTCCAGATCGTCAGCAATTCTTCACGCTCGGTGTGCGATAGTTGCCAGGTGAGACCCAACTGACGGATGCGCCAGACGAGATGATGCAGGCTAATGGCCACAGCCACGGAGATATTGAAACTCTCGGTAAAGCCGTGCATCGGGATACGCATGAGGTGGTCAGCGTTTTCCTTAGCGGCGTCTGAAATGCCGTCCTTTTCGTTGCCGAAGACGAGGACTGTTGGCTGCGAGATATCGTAGGTTTCGAGTTCGCAGTCTGGTTCATGCGGCGACGTCGCGACGATCGTGTATCCGCGAGCCTTCAACGTTTTCAGGCAGGTGGCTGAATCCTGATAGCGATGCAGCGTCAGCCACTTGGATGAACCGAGCGCCACTTCCTCGTTCACGAGATACTCGTTCGTCTGCTCGACGATGTGGACATCCTGCACGCCGAAGCAGTCGCAACTGCGGAGGCACGCGCTGGCATTGTGCGGGTCATAGACGTCTTCCAGTGCCACGGTCAGATGCCGGGTGCGATTCATCAGCACGCGCGGGAATAGTTCACGCCGATGCGGAGTAAAGAAGCTGGCGAGATAGCTGCGCAGATCGCGATCGAATTGTTCCATGAGGTTGTTTAGGTCTGAGAACGATGAAGGCGTCGCTGACCGCTGGACAGTCACGCGTTCCGATCGCGGAGCGATCAGCGACAAACGACGCATGATCGTGGCGGCGGCGCGACTCGCAAGCTTACGGATGCAATGCCGTCGCGAAGTGGCCAACATGCGCGCGACTTCGGCTGATTGCAGGCGCGGAATAGCGGAGAGAAAACCTTGTCGGACGAGTGGTTACGGATCATTCAGATTGGCGGCTGGTGCCTGTTCGCGTTTGGCGCGTTCTTCTGTCTGCCCGCGCTGATCTATTTTCCACGTTGCAGACTGCAGGACTTTGCTCTGAGACAGCCGGAACCGCAGAACTGGCCGCGAGTTTCTGTGATCGTCGCCGCGAAGGACGAAGAACCCAGCGTCGCTGAGGCTCTGGGCGGGCTGCTGGCGTCGGATTATCCCGCACTGGAAGTTGTCTTCGTCAACGATCGATCAGCCGATCGAACCGGGGCGATTGCCGACGAGTTCGCTCGTAAGGACAGTCGCCTGACGGTCGTGCATATCGAGTCGCTGCCTGAGGGCTGGCTGGGAAAGTGTCATGCGATGCACCGGGCAGCCGAACGCGCAACGGGCGAGTTCCTGCTGTTCACTGACGGCGACGTGATGTTTGAGCCTGATTCGTTGCGACTCTCGCTCCGTTACGTGCTGGCCCGGAACCTCGACCACTTCTGCCTGCTCCCGAGCATGGTGACTACGGGCTATTTTGAACGGGCTATCGTGTCGCTCTTTGGCATGATGTTTCTGTTCGGTACTCAGCCGTGGTTTCAGAGGTTGCGACTTCCGCAGTCGTATTACGGAGTAGGGGCGTTCAATCTGGTCCGACGCTCAGCTTACGACCAGGTCGGCGGGCATCTACCGATTCGTCTCGATGTCCTGGACGACGTGAAGCTCGGCAAACTGCTTTACAAACACGGCTATCGCGCCGAGTTTCTGCTGGGCGGCCAGAAACTACGCGTGCGATGGCAGAATTCGGCATGGGGCGTCGTGCGCGGCTTAGAAAAGAACGCGTTCGCGGCGCTGAATTACTCAGTGATTCAGCTGTTAGGGTTCACACTGTTGTACTTCTTCGTGTTCTTTGCGCCGTGGGCCGGGTTTGCCTTCTGGCCGCATGCCGCCAGCTACGGTCTGCTCGCCAACTGGCTGCTGACGCATATCACGTTCGCGCGATTAGCGATTGCGTTCGGTGGCGGCCCCGGCGTGGCGCCAGCTCAGGTTGCCGGCGCGGCCGCGGTGTTGTTTGCGTTCTGGCGATCGGCGTTCATCACCCTGAAAAGAGGTGGTGTCGCCTGGCGTGACACGCTGTACCCACTGGCTGAACTGCGAAGAAACATCTACCAGTGATGCGTTGTGGTCTCGGCCCTTCAAGTCGTTTAGATTCTCGGAGTGCAGCCGTATTGTGCTGCGGTGTCGCCGATGGCGCCGACTCGGGTTGGGCACTCCAGCAGGGCATGGTCGAGCTGTGTGGCTCGGTGTTCTTGGGACCGCGGGATGATTCAGTACTTTCGCCGTTTTCGCATGGAACTCGACTTCAGCGAGTACGAGCTGGCCAGGCCATCGCTCCCCGCCGGGTTCGAGTTTCTGCGCTGGAATCCACGCGAGCTTGAGCGTCATGCGGTCGCCAAGTTCAACAGCTTTCGCGATGAACTAGACTCGCAAGTTTTTCCGTGCCTGGGAGATCTCGACGGCTGCCGCAAGCTGATGGTGGCCATCGTCACTCAGAAGGGTTTTCTGCCGGAAGCCACCTGGCTGATTGCTCGTGAGCCTAATCGCCGCGGCTTTTGCGAGGACTGTGGTGTGATTCAGGGCCTCACCTATTCAGAGGAACTTGGATCGATCCAGAACGTGGGTGTGATCCCTTCCTGTCGAGGGCAGTGGGTGGGTCGGGCGATGGTTCTCAAATCGCTGCACGGCTTTCGGGATCGGGGCGTGAAACGAGTCTTTCTGGAGGTCACCGCGGAGAACGAGCCCGCAGTGG
>JAKFWA010000133.1 GCA_021732995.1 Planctomycetaceae bacterium
CACGGAGAGTGCCGACCACAACGGCTGCCTCTGGTCCTGGAGTGCTCCGGCTCGACGGAGCCCTCCATCGTTTGCGGCGCAGCGGCGGCGCAATGTCAACAACCGGAGACGTGCAGCAGTCGCTCGAGGGCGTTCCTCCACGCGGCAGTGCACGGCCACAGTCATCCCGACCACCACACCGACTTCCGCAAACCGATGGAGGGCTGAGTCAAGCCTCAGCACTCCAAGGCTGACCTTGGTGGCCCGCACTCTCCGTGTGCGGGTTTCTTGGGTCCGTCGGCACACGGAGAGTGCCGACCACAACGGCTGCCTCTGGTCCTGGAGTGCTCCGGCTCGACGGAGCCCTCCATCGTTTGCGGCGCAGCGGCGGCGCAATGTCAACAACCGGAGACGTGCAGCAGTCGCTCGAAGGCGTTCCTCCACGCGGCAGTGCACGACCACGTTCTTCCCGACATCCAGCCAGCCTTCCGCAAACGACGGAGGGCTGAGTCAAGCCTCAGCACTCCAGGATTGGCCACAAGTTAATAGCAGGCACATTCCATGTGCCGTAGCCCTTTGCGGACGGCACATGGAATGTGCCTGCTACTTTGGCGGATAGCATGGACGCTTCGTCCGTGCGCCATCGATGCAGCACGACGATTCGTCCCTACTCCAGACTCGCACCCAGACTCGTCGCCAGTTCCGTGATCTGCCGCCAGGTTTCGTCGGGAATGGCAACGCCGTTGGCTCGGCGTTCCTGCTCGCGACGCAATTCGATCTCACCAGGCATCAGGATCTCAGTAATGCCCGGCAGCTTTTTGGTGGCCTTCAAGACGTCGACGTATTTCGCCAGCAGCGAGTCGAATTCGTCGCGTCCGATGAACTGATCAATGTCGATGAAGTACATCCACACGCCGTTCGCACCGCGTGGCAGATCCGTGCGACACACGCCGCTGCCCGAGAACATGCCGGCGAACACGTCGATCATGACGCTCAAGCCAAACCCCTTGAAACCCATGCTGCCACCCAGCGGCAGAATCGATCCGCCGGGCTCGGCATAGAACGTCGCCGGGTCCGTGGTGGGGTTGCCGCTGGCATCGATGATCAGGCCTTCGGGCACGGATTCGCCCTTTTGAAATGCGACGCGCAGCTTGCCTTCCGCCGTGGCGCTGGTGGTCATGTCGAGCACCAGAGCCGAACTGCCCCACGGCGCGGACATGGAGATCGGGTTCGTGCCGAGTCGTCGTTCGACGCCGCCATACGGAGCGACTCCACCCGGCCCGGGCGCGTTGACCGCCATCGCACTGGCCAGACCCAGCATCGCCGTCTTCTGCGAATAGGAACCCAGTCGTCCGACGTGATTGCAGTTGCGAATCATGACGGTCGCAGTCCCGGCCGCGCGGGCTTGAGCCACACCCTTCTCCAGCGCGAGCATCGCGGCGACCTGGCCAAAGTTGAAATGCGCATCAATGACCGTAAACGCCCCGCCGGTCTTGACGACCTCCACCGGCACGCCCGGCTTGATGAATCCCTTCTTGATACCGTCGATATACTGCATGAGCCGCATGACGCCATGACTGTCGTGCCCCACGGCATTGGCGTCCGCCAGTTCCTGAGCCACCGTCGCCGCATCATTCGCCGGCACGCCGGCGGCGATGAGAACTCGAGATCCAATCTCGAGCAACTGACTGATTGAGAATGTCGGCATGCCAGGCTCCACGTAATAAATAATAGAGTATAATACCGCCCAACAACTGAGATATGCGCCAGCAACATAGTCGAACACCAGGCTCCCGCCGAGCCAGTGCAGCCCCGTAGCAGGCACATTCCATGTGCCGTCCGCTAGCCAACCCTGGAGTGCTGAGGCTTGACTCAGCCCTCCATCATTTGCGGAATTCAGTTTGTCCGTCGGGAAGAACGTCGTCGTCCACAGCCGTGCGGATGCAGGTTGTCGAGCGACTGCTGCACGTCCCCGGGACGGGTGGCACGCCCTGACCATCAGGAAGGGCGTGGTTGTGGAGCTTTGGAACCCACGCCCATCGCTACGCTCTGGGCGTGCCACCCGAGCGTCCGTGCTGTATCGCTGACGCACGGACAAGGGCGTCCATGCTACCCGCCAAAGTAGCAGGCACATTCCATGTGCCGTCCGCTCGGGGCTACGGCGCATGGAATGTGCCTGCTACTAACTTGCGGCCAATCCTGGAGTGCTGAGGCTTGACTCAGCCCTCCATCATTTGCGGAATTCAATCCGGTCGCCGGCAAGAACGTCGTCGTCCACTGCCGTGCGGATGCAGGTTGTCGAGCGACTGCTGAACGTCCCCGGTTGTTGGCCGCTCGCTGATGCAGTGCCGCAAACAATGGAGGGCTCCGTCGAGCCGGAGCACTCCAGGACCAGAGCCACCCGTTGTGGTCGGCACTCTCCGTGTGCCGAGAGACCCAAGAAACCCGCACACGGAGAGTGCGGGCCACCAAGGCCAGCTACTCACTTGTCGTCCCTGACCGAGACATAAGAGCGTTGTCGACGACGCCAGGTCAGGCGGGTATTATTAACTCTAATGTGGTAGAGAACCAGCAGTTCGGTGGCGGAGTCGTATCATGCAGATTGAAGTGGATCGTGGCCACCTGACAGTCATCTGGTGCGACCGCTGCGGCAGGTCCGTGAACACGGCTGACGAGCTGCGACACTGGCACATGGAACAGTGTGGCGGCTGCAAGAAGTATCAGAAGCTCAACAGCGACTGGGGCTGGTGCAAGCACGACGAATCCGTCTACTGCGGCCGTCTGATGTTCGAGCACGACACGTGCTCTCAATGGCTCGAAGGCAAATGGTCGTGACGCAATATACTCGCAGCGCCCTGCAAGCTGTTGATAACTCGGGCATCAGTTCCATCCCCGAGGGGAAATCCGCGCACATGAAAGTACTCACGTGACTGTCCCTCTGGAAATCTTCCAACTATCAGCAGTCGAAGGCCTGACCTTCCTGGAGCATCTGGCACACCATCTGACGATTGGCATCCGCAGTGCCGCCGACGCTCGCCAGCCGCAAGGCTCGCTGACTGACGAGCAGTCGCGCAAGGCGATTTACTGGATTAACGAAGCTCTGCACAACGTTGTCCAGCTCACGCGGGATATTCGCATGGGTCGAACCATGTGGGAGTCCGAGAGGATGGCGGGGTGGGTCGATCTGTGGCTGAAGTATAGTCACTCAGAGAAGTATAATCGCGAGGCCGTGGAACGGGCGATGCTCGAAACTCTGCATCCCTACCAGCCGTGTGGCAGCCGGTTCACCGCTGTGAAGCAGATGTTCGGGGACCCCGGCCGCTTTGCCATCGAGGCGATGTCGGAGCCTGATTTGCAGGCTCCATCCGCCGTGTGGGGTCGAATGTGCCTGCATGTCGGACCGGTGGTGCTGGGCGACATTACCAATGAGCACTGCGGCCTCTACGGCGCTTACTCGGGACTGGCTGAACTGATCAATAATACCACGCGCCTGTGGGATGACTCGTTCGCAGGCTTGACTCACGAGCGGATCCACGACCTGGTTCATGCTGCGATCTACAAGGACGATGAACGTTCCCTGGACGCGATTCAGGCCGACGCCGGGCGATATGGCCGCTTCGATTTTCTGACCAACTGGGGCGAGCAGTTCGACGGTTTTTCGTCAGTGATAGTGCAATGCGAAGATACCACGACCACGATCCTGCATCGCCCCTATTTGGCTCAGGAACCGCAGCGCAGGTCCGGTGCATTTATCAGCGCCACGTGCAGCAGTGCTGATTTTCGGAAGGCGTGCGTCGCGTTTATCAACTGGTTCGACAGCGAAACCGCGCGGTTGACTCCGCAATAAGTCGACAAGTAGGCCGGACAGGATTGTCCGCCCTACGTCAGAGGGTCAACTGCGAGGGCTTAGCCGCGCTGGGCGAAGGCCGTTTGAAACGCGGTCAGCGTGTCTTTGGATTCCGAGCGATCAAGCACCGAAAAGATGATCTTGCGAAAGCGACCGGACCAGGTACCAGACAGGTGAGTCGCGAAGGCTTGAGCCACCAGCACGGGATCGTTGCGGAAGACTCCGCAGCCCCAGGCGCCGAGTATCAACGTTGATAAGCCTTGCGCCGCTGCCAGAGCCAGCACCAGTTCCGAGCGACGTTGGAGCACGTCGGGTATCAAGTGCGACTCGTGCGGTCGATTATCCGCCGTCGCTCCCGCATTGGGGGCGGGACTGGTGATAAAGGATGCCAGTAACGGTTGGCTCAGCAGATCACCATCGTCGTTCCGAATCACCGGGCAATCCGGCGAAAAGATCATCTCATCCGAGTACAGGCAGGATGCTTGGGCTCGATGCCGTTCGTAGAACGCGAAGACTTTCAGCAGCGAGGCGTAGAGCGCACTGCTGCGGGCCAGCGATTCTTCCTGAGCCTGACTGCCATTCAAGAAGCCGCCGCCCGGATTCTTCGCCGACGCGAAATTCAGCACACCGACGGGCTCGGTCGAAAGCAGAGCCTGCCGCTGCAGACCGGCCAGCGTGCTTTCGTTGACGACTTCCACGTCCGTCGCTTGATACTGAGCCGGGCTGGCCAGCACCCGGTCCCGCAGCGAATGCAACTCGGCCGCCGGGAAGAGCTGCGTTTTCGTCAGGCAGGTTTGCACCTGAGCGGCGATATCAATTCGCTGCCCGGCGACCTCATAACTCCCGCGTTCGACAACATCCACCGTATCGCGGGCCACGGAAACACGATTAGAACGATTCATACTTGCTGACTGATTCTCCTGTGACATTAAAACTCGGTTTCATTTGCAGTGAATGATACCCGAACAGCCGCGGTTTGAACATTGATCTACCAAACCGCTGTGCTGTCGACACCACGGACTCGCTCCGGGTTCGCGCGAGGATCTGGTGCGCTTCACAGAAAATAACCTTGTGAGGCTGCATACCAGTTCGGGAGGGCGAGGCTCCCGCCGAGCCGTTTCAAGTGGCTCGTGCGGCTCGGCAGGAGCCTCGGCTTCCCTGACGTACCGTGCCGGGGAGTGGCTACATTTCTGCCGACGCCGTGCGTAAACTGCCGTCAACGCAGCCAGCAATTGGGTATCAGCCTGATGACCCGCCGCGCGGTTGCGTGAGACGTTTCGCGGAGAGCGGTCGAAGGGTGAATCATCTGGTAGAAGTTCTCCATGAGTGACAACGACCAGGCGGGTGCAATTTCAGACGTCGAAGATCAAGAGTCCCCGGACTACGCGGGCAAGAAGCGACTCATCGTCATACTGTTGCTGGTCTACTCTGTCATATCTGGCTCGCTGTCCTACTTTATCCCGGAGGAAGACAGGCTGCTGGACTATCTGAGCATCCTGCCGACTCTCTTTCTGGCGTTCTACTGGTGCACCACGGATGCCGCCGAACGCGATTATGAAATCGGCGTCGGGACGAAACTCCTGTTGATACTGCTGCTCGGCATCGGCCTGCCGGTGTACCTGCTGCAAACACGCGGGCTGAGCGGTTTCAAATCCATCGGATGGGCGTTGCTACTTTTCATCGGCATGCTGGCCTGCTCCTTCATGGGCGAGTTCATAGCCTTGCACGCACAAGAGGTGGCCGACCAAGTGGTGTGGCGGGTCTCGAACCACAATGCCAGATTAGTAGCAGGCACATTCCATGTGCCGTCCGCCAGGACAATCCTGGAGTGCTGAGGCTTGACTCAGCCCTCCATCATTTGCGGAATTCAATCCGGTCGCCGGGAAGAACGTCGTCGTCCACTGCCGTGCGGATGCAGGTTGTCGAGCGACTGCTGAACGTCCCCGGTTGTTGGCCGCTCGCTGATGCAGTGCCGCAAACAATGGAGGGCTCCGTCAAGCGGGAGCACTCCAGGACCAGAGGCAGCCTTTGTGGTCGGCACTCTCCGTGTGCCGACATGCCCGCACACGGAGAGTGCGGGCCACAAGTTAGTAGCAGGCACATTCCATGTGCCGTCCGCTCGGGGCTACGGCACATGGAATGTGCCTGCTACTAACTTGCGGCCAACCCTGGAGTGCTGAGGCTTGACTCAGCCCTCCATCATTTGCGGAATTCAATCCGGTCGTCGGGAAGAACGTCGTCGTCCACTGCCGCGTGGATGAAGTCTGTCGAGCGACTGCTGAACGTCCCCGGTTATTGGCCGCTCGCTGATGCAGTGCCGCACACAATGGAGGGCTCCGTCAAGCCGGAGCACTCCAGGACCAGAGCCACCCGTTGTGGTCGGCACTCTCCGTGCGTCGACGGACCCAAGAAACCCGCACACAGAGAGTGCGGGCCACAAAGCCAGCCCAGAAGCGCACCGCTGTACCCAGAGACCTCGCCTTCGCGGCCGGTCTGTTCCGCATAGGTAAACTTTGACGCTTGGCGTGAAGAGAATTGTTAAGATCGTGGGTCACCGTGACTGCCGCCAGAAACGATTGTACCAAGTAGTCCGATTCTGCTGGGGTAACGCTTGATGCCGGACCGCGCGGCTGCCACGCGCTGGTGTTGAAATTCTGGATCGAGCGTGAGGTTTTGTCTCAAGTCTGGCGGGTTCGTCTCCACGCAAGCCAAAGGAATGGCACTCATGAAGAGGTCAGGAGTTCTCAGCGCGTTGTTGCTGGGCGGTCTGTTTCAGGCGGCTGCGGCTCAGGAACTCATCGAGCCTGAGCGGGTTTTTTCGGACCCGGAAGGTGTCTCCGTCGTTCGCGAACTCTCGCCAACGCAGGAGTTCATCGACCGCATGGAGCGTGCTGAAGCCCGCATTGCCGAACTGGAAGCTCGCAACCGCGAGTTGTCGGGCGAATCGCTGTTGAGCGAAGGCGGCATCCAGCAGGTGGGCTACGGCAGCCACTTGAACCTGGGCGCGATGCTGCTCGGACACGATCCCGAAATTGGTATTATCCGTGAGCAGACGGCTTCTGGGGCCGCCGAGAACGCCGCTGCGGAAAGCGTCAAAAGTGTCGGCAAGGGTGAAGCACCCAAGAAGAAGGGGTGGTACGAGAAGCTCAGCATCCGCGGCTATACTCAATTCCGTCTCAATGAAGAAACGTATCAGAAAGACGGTTCTGCTCCGGCCCAGTATGTGGGCGATCGTTCGATCGGTGATAATCAATCGTTCCTGATCCGCCGGGCTCGTATCATCGTCTCGGGTGACGTGCATGAACGAGTCTACGTCTACCTGCAGCCGGACTTCGCATCGACGCCCGACGCCAGCACTGGTCAGACATTCTTCGCTCAGATCCGCGACTTCTATTCAGATTTCTATTTCGATGATGATAAGGAATACCGCATTCGCGTTGGTCAATCGAAGGTGCCTTACGGCTGGGAGAACATGCAGTCCAGCTCGAACCGTCTCCCGCTCGACCGTGCCGACGGCTTGAACAGTGCCGTGCAGAACGAACGCGATGTCGGCCTGTTCTTCTACTACACTCCGGTCTGGGCTCAGGACCTTTTCAAGGAGGTGCTGGAGAAGGGTCTTAAGGGCTCCGGCAACTACGGTCTGTTTGCCTTCGGCGCCTACAACGGGCAGGGTGGTTCATTCCAGGAGACGAACGAGAACCTGCACCTGGTTACTCGTCTGGCCGTGCCGTATCAATTCTGCAACGGGCAGATCATGGAAGTTGGCGTGCAGGCTTATCAGGGTGAATACACTGTCGGCACTTCGACGATCCGTCCGCTGGGCGGCGCCACCACCAGCACCCCAACAAACTCACTGGCCGGTATCAAAGATGAACGGGTAGCGGCCACGTTCGTGTGGTATCCGCAGCCGTTGGGCTTTCAGTCAGAATGGACCGTCGGACGCGGCCCGGGCCTGAATCCCACTCAAACAGCGATCAACGAACAGCACCTCTACGGTGGCTATGCGATGGTGAATTACAAGCTGGATGACTGGCACGGCATCTGGTACCCGTTCGCCCGCTGGTCGTATTATCAGGGCGGGTATAAGACTCAGCGAAACGCCCCGATGGTAGACATCAACGAAGTGGAATTCGGTGCCGAATGGCAGATCAATCCGGCAGCCGAATTCACGCTCTCATACCTGATCACCGACCGCACCAATACCACCGCATCGACCGCGGCCAACGTCGTGCCCTATCAGCAGTTCGAGGGCAACATCCTCCGCATGCAGTTCCAGTTCAACTATTAGCAGCGTGTTGAAGAACGTTGCCGCAAAGTAGCAGGCACATTCCATGTGCCGTAGCCCTGAGCGGACGGCACATGGAATGTGCCTGCGAATGCTCTGGCTTTGTGGTCGGCACTCTCCATGTGCCGACGGACGCAGGAAACCCGCACACGGAGAGTGCGGGCGACTCAAGCGTGCGTTCGATGACTTCGAACCTGGAGTGCTCCGGCTTGACGGAGCCCTCCATCGTTTGCGGCGCGGCGGTAACGGATATCAAAGTAACCTGTGCCGTCACGAATCAGTGCGGGAAAACCGTGCAAGCCCGGAACGCAGTTGAACGGTGGCGGCGGTCTCTTCAACCGCATCGAATCCCGCAAATGATGGAGGGCTGAGTCAAGCCTCAGCACTCCAGGATCGGCCACAAGTTAGTAGCAGGCACATTCCATGTGCCGTAGCCCTGAGCGGACGGTACATGGAATGTGCCTGCTACTGGTCCATGCTACGGCTTATTAAAATCGCTGCTACAAAAAGCGGAAGGGCGATGCTCCCGCCGAGCCGAGTGTAGAAACCCGGCCTGGCAGGAGCCTCGCCCTCCCCATCTGCTCCGTGGAGTTTGCAGGCTCTATCAGCATCCGCAACTGCTTACGGGCGGCTCACCGGAATCAGGCGAGCTGTCTGCGGACCGGCCTGCAGTGCCTGGCCTTCCACCTGCTTTAATACTCGCAGCGTATTACCTCCCAGGACCTTCTTGATATCCGCTTCGGCGTAACCGCGATTCAGCAGTTCCTGAGTAATATGTGGAAAACAGGAAACGTCTTCCACCTGCGTGGGCACGCTGGCAATGCCGTCGAAGTTCGAGCCCAGTCCCACGTGGTCAATGCCGGCGACCTTGGCAATGTGATCGATGTGATCCACCACGTTCTTCACCGAAGTTGCTGGCAGCGGGTGATCCTTCAACCACGGTCCCAGCGCCGCCTGAAACTCGGCATCGGTCTTGAACTGCTTGCGGAACAAAGCCGCGTCCTTCGTGCGGGTATTATACGCCTTCACGCTATCTGCCGACAGGAAGCCGGCATAGAAGTTGACCAGCACGACGCCGCCATTATTCGCGACGGCCTTCAGAGTATCATCCGTCAAATTGCGGGGGTGCGGTGCCACGGCGTGAGAGCCCGAGTGTGAAAATACCACTGGAGCTTTGGTAATTGCCAGCACGTCACTGACTGTCTCAGCCGAGCAGTGCGACAGGTCGATCGCCATGCCCAGGCGATTCATCTCGACGACCACTTGCTCACCAAACGGAGCCAGGCCCTTGTGCTTGGAGATATCCAGAGCGGCATCGGCCCAGTCCGTGGTGTCGTCGTGCGTCAATGCCATCATGCGGACGCCGGATTGATAATACGTCTTCAGCACAGCGAGCGAACTTTCGATCGCATTGCCGCCCTCGACCGCGACCAGCGCTGCGAACTTACCTTTATTATGGATGCGTTCGAGGTCTTCGCTGCCGAGTGCAAACTCAATCTCACCCCCGGACCGGCCGAGCAGCTTCCCGAGTTGCTCAATCTGCTCAAGGGTCTGCTTGACCGCAGTGCCCTTCTTGACGCTGTCGCTGGTGACATACGTTGCGAACACTTCCGCGCCCACGCCGCCTTGCTTCAGCCGCGGCAGATCAGTGTGCAGGGTGGGCAGTGATTGGCTCAGATCGACCGTATCAATCGACAGGTTCGTCTGCTTGGAAAACTTCATAATCAGGTTATTGTGGCCGTCGATCACGAACGACTCGCGATGAATCCTCAACGCTTCGTCCGACATCTTCATCGGCTCGACAGCGATTACTGGCGACGACACCAACAAGCCAATAGCGGCAAATACACCTGTGGTGAATTTCAGTTTCTGCATGGTTCGCTCGATAGGAATGACATATTGAGTGGGCAGTGGAGACAAGTTCCCGAGGCTGCCCAACGATGCCTCATTCCAGCCGCGAATTGTTAAGAAACGGCAAAGGATCTGTTAAGACTGCGTGTAGATCGCGTGAGCCTCACGGGTTGTATGGGTCGCGGCAAATATCCGCTGATCGCTCGCGGATGACATGTCGCCAAACCGCCATTTGTCGGCTGATTTGCAGCGTTTTCGTGGTCACTGAGACGGCCGCTCAAGCGTCGCCAAACCGCCATTTGGGTGTCGCCGAACCGCCACTCGAACGGTGCGAACTCTCCGCCACAGTTGGCTCGCCTGGTACGCATTCAAGCCGTCGGCTTTGATGTTCAGCGGCCGTGTTTGCCGGGCTCAGACCAGTCACGACGGCATGCCTTAACGCGGGATAAGAACGTGGTTCGCCACGTGCCCACGTTCCGAACAAGGGCCTGCAGGCCTTGAATCCGGCTCTTCGCTAGGAGTGTGTCCGAGTAGTCGTAGGGTGCGATTCCAATCGCGACCTGTTGGTTGCGACTCTGTCGCGACGGCAACTGTCATTCAATATGGATCCTCTGTTTGGGCGAAACCAACTGAGGACGCCGAAGTCTTGACTGCGTTTGAGGCTTAGTCTCTTCAGGCGCCGTCGCGACAGAGTCGCAACCTACTTCTCGGACGCACTCCTAGGGATCTGATGGCCCCTCGTGGCGGTATTCCGGAGAGAGGGGTTGCGGATGACGGATAACGCTGGCTGTGTAATTCCCCTTCTGGCGTGCGCCGTCATCTCCCTTGCAAAAAAGGGAGCGGCAACAGCGTATTATGCTGACCAAGGAATTGTTACCCCAAATTCACATGATACTCAATAATTACACTCTGCTGATTATCATCCGTCATTCGGATGCCGTGATCCTCAGCCGCTGGGCGAGCGCGTTGCTGCTCGGCCGCGAATACGAATTGCGACCTGGGTTCACCGATCGGCCAGCACAGCAGCCGGGGTCGTACTCAGGCAGTAAGGTGCGTCAACCGCAGGGCGACACTACCGCTCCGAGCACATTGCTACCGACTACCGATCCGCCCGTGATGGATTGGAGGGTCTCGCGGTGCTCGACGCCACCCTACGAGAGTTCTGACACCTAACCCCTCTTCCCCAACCCCCATTCACCAACCTCTGACGGATACGACGGATGGTCTGCCGGATGGCACCGCATCTAAGTCCTTACGGCTACTGGGTCGAGGTCTGATAGGACTCATAGGACGCTTCTAATTTCCTCCAGAGATCTAAGGAGG
>JAKFWA010000112.1 GCA_021732995.1 Planctomycetaceae bacterium
GACCACCGCCCCCCATGCCAGGCATCGTGGGACCACCCGCTACGGGGGTACTGGTCGGCTGCGCGGCAACAGGTTCCGCCGGCTCCTCGGAGTCTGGAGTCATGAAGCTCAACACGAGGGGATCATCACCGATACTCTCGGTCTGCAGCACCAGCTTGTATTCCTTGAAGAGGCTGGCCCACTGAAACTCAAGTGACCGATGCAGCTTGGTTTTCGCAGGTAAAGCGGTCTCTCTAGGGCTACCACCCATCATCTTTCTGACGTCGCTGAGCTTGTGGTATGAGTCGGCATCATCTTCCTTGAAGGCTTCCTGCAAGCTCTTGAGCGCCGCGCCATAGGCATATTGCTGCTTGGCTTCAAAAGCGAGAACTCCTAACAGCACAAGGATCAAACCCCACACGACCAGACGTTCAACGGGATTGCGTTGCGGCTTTTGTGGTGCACTCGTTTCGGGAGCTGCGTCAGACATGATGAGGCTCACAGAGAGGGGAAAAGAGGATCAGAACGGGCCCCCAGCCTAACCGAACTTGCGTGAACTGGCTCGCGACCGACCGAACGGATCCGCGAAAGCGTTAGGTGATTCGCTGGACGCAAGTTCGACCGACAGGAACCAATCTCGAACTCAAGGTTGGGTTCGTGCCATCAGAACGCCGTTACTTAGTCCTCGGAGAAGTTCAGCTTCAACGATTTGTTGGCATAGCGAAACTCGATCGTGTGTTTCGTTGGGTTCAGCACCATTGAAGGCGGCTGAAAGAAGCCCGTACCGGTCTCTTCGACCTCAAGAGCACCGCTGCGTGTGTTGAGAACCTGCAAATAGAGCTTGGCCGTCAGCGCAAAACCCTGACCGTTTGCGGCAGGTGCCTGCTCCTGAACGGAACGGAACGCAGTCATCGCGGGCAGGTTGTTGGGACGCGCTATCGTGACTACCTGATCGCTGAGAGTACGTGTCCAGTCGGTCTTGCCGGTTCGTCGATTGATCGCGAAGCACGGCCCATTGACCACCGCTTGACCGCGGTAGACCTGCATGAATCCCATCTGCTGGTCGCTCGGCAAGCTGGCGAAAACCAGATACCGATCGAACGCTTCCAGAACGACCATGTCTTCCAGCTTCTGGGTCGCAAGCTCCACCTGAGCGTTGAACGTTTCTCGCCCGTTGCGCAGATCAACGACAGAGAAATGCCCCTGACCATCCAGCATCGCCAGGTTCGTTTCATCGATCTGCCAGGTTCGACCGGATTGAGCAATCTTCCAACTCTCCTGATCAGACTTCAGGTCGATGCTGCGGATCTCGTGCGTTGTTTCATCCTGCAGGATCAGATGCCGACCTGCGAACGCCAGCCACTGATTTCGCGGCGGCAGTTGACGTCGCCCCAGCAGGCGTCCGTCCACGGCGTCGAGAATGCGTGCCGTCCCGGTTTCGGCATCAATCGCGCACGCGATCGACTCGTCACCGACCAGGTCGCAGTCCAAGGCCGAGTCATCATCGCGTTTCCAGAGCAACTGGCCGGTCAGCGGTTCAACGGCCTGCAACTCGCGACCGCGCTGATAGCACACGTACGACGGCTGCACGATCAGCGGCCACCAGCGATTGTCCTGTCGAGATCCGCCGCGTCCAACAAACACAACCTGCATCCGGTTAACGCGCCGCGCTGCGATTCGCGACTGCCAGGTTTGTGAGTTGTTGTCGTTGAGCTGAATGGACCACAGCGACTTGTTCTCGGTTTCACCCAGTTCAAACGCATGCACGCTGGTGCCAGTCCACAGGAACAACGCGGGGCCAAGTTGACGGGCCTGCACGACACCCTGACGAAAGCTGGACGAGTTTAAAGTCGCATCGCCGGTCAACTCACCGCGTGAGCGACCGAACTCATCGAGCAAGTGCCATTTACGTTTACCTTGCTCGCAACCAATCCAGTACGGGGCGTCGATATCCGATTGCTGACGCAGCACAGGAACGAACCAGTCATAACTGCTCCCCTCAACCTGCGTCGGAGCTTTCCCAGGTTCTGTCTGCTGGCGGGGCTTGAGGGCCGGCCAGGCGGCAGCTTCGGTGCCTCCGATGCGGCGGTTGCTGTTCTTCAGGGACGCGGCCAGCAATTGCAGACTTCGCCCGCCATCTTCGAGGTCATCGCCAGAACTACGTTCCTGCAGTTGACGCAGCCAGTGCTCGCCTCGACGACCAGCCACCGGCCCCACCGTCTTCAACAGCGCCAGCAAGAGCTCGGTCTGCCGGTCAGAACGACTGGTATCAACACCAGTTCGCAGTTGCAGTTCGGCTTCAGCGAAGCGGTCGTTATCGAGCAGACTTTGAGCGAACTCCTTCCGCGCCGCCCGAGTCAGCTCAGAATTGCCATAACAGGCGAGGAAGTCGTCCGGCGTCTCTGACTTCCTGAACTCCTGCAAGCGCGCATCGTAGGCCGCTCGCTCGTCAGCCTTCAGCCGTGCCGGCAGCACAGCCAGCTTACTTTGAGTCCAGCGATCCAGCCGAACGGACCAGGCGGCGGACTCGCGTTGCAAGTGCAGCGGACTGGCGAACGTCGGATGAGATTGAAAGGTCTGATGAAAGGCCACAAACCGATCGATCGAAGTCGCGTATTGATTTTCTCTTTCATAGGCCAGCGCGGTCCTCAAGCTGATCTGCAATCGCTGATCGGCGCTGAAAGTCTGCGGATCCAGCAGCTTGAAAACGCGTTCGCGATCCGCTGCGGAGAGGTTACTGACTTCCGTCAACAGGCTCGCCAATCGCTGCTTACTCTGACTGCCATCCGTGCCTTCCAGCTTCATCGCCGTTAGCAGTTCGTCGACGGCATCGGCCACACGACCGGCTGACTGCAAGGCGTGCGCGTAGTCCAACCGTTGTGCAACAGCCTTCGAATCGACCGAGCTCTTAGCGAGTTGTTCAACAATCGTTGAAACGGGTTGCAGTTTTCTCAGGCCATCAAGGCCCAGCGAGTACACGCGATCGACACTCGCGACGAGATTGCCAGGCACGAGTCCAGAGTTGGACCGCGACCGAGTGATCACTCGCCCGGTGCTCGTTTCGATCGCCACGATCTCACCAGAGCTGAGGGGCGTCACGCAACGTCCCGACATCAGCACTCCCATGCCAGACGGAACAGCAGCCGCAGGCCAGTCCACTTGATCGGTCGCCCAGGCCGGCGAGCCATCCGCAAGTTGATAAGCTCGCAGACCTGTTCGCCCCACAACCAGAACCTTGCCGTCCTGCACGCCCTGCACATAGAGGCCGTCGAAGCGCGGATTCGTCCAGCGAACCGCTCCACTTTCCAGATCGATGCACGTCAACAGGTTCGTATCGGGCAGAGCAGCCAATACTCGGCCCTCGGCGACCACCAGAGCGGCATCAACCCAGCGATCAACACTTGCCCGGCGTTGAGCATCCACATTCAGCCGTATGCCGGGATTGAACTGCAACCCGGCGGCCACTTCAGGGCGCGGTGTTTGATAGGCCCAGCGGAGCGATCCTGACGTCAGATCAACCGCCACGATCCGATTGCCGGGAGTCCGGCAAACAACCATGCCAGCGACGTATGAGGGACTGCTCGCAGCGGGATGCTCACTTGATCGGGAGCGATTGTTGCGCAGCCCCCAGACCAGATTGTTCGCAGCCGGTTGAATCTCAGTCTGCAGTGGCCACTGACGACGCACCGTGCCGGTCTCCGACTCCAGTTCCCTCAAGACAACCTCATCGCCTTGAACTGTGACGGCGAAGAGCACTCCACCGATGCTGAGCGGAACGCCGATGTAGCGCACCGCCTGCTGGCGTGTCTCTTCTGAAGCCAGACTCTGGCCAGATTCCCAGACCACCTTGCCTGTTTTCAGATTGTAAGCCACCAGCGCGCTAACGCGATCATTGAGCGGGGCAGCAACTCGCAGATGACCATCAGGCCCAACGGTGAAACGCTGGTACTCCGGGGTCGGGTCGAACCGATCACCTTCCACCACGAAGATCAGACGACCATCACTGGAGATCGTGCCGTAGGTGGAATCATCCCACAGCCGATCGCGCACGAAGTCAGACAAGACGGCCTGCTGGCTGTTGCGCTGCGCGTCACGAGACGGTTGAAGCAGGTGCCACAACGTGTCCTCTTGCGGGGAAGCCCACAGTAAATCGCCGTTGGCGTTTACCGCACGCAGCTCCGTTATCGTGCGCATGACGATCGTTTCACCCACGATCAGCGGATGGAAACTCGGCAAGCGGCCCATTCGATTCGTGCTCACTTCGCGGGCCATCTCCTTGATAACCGTTTCCAGCGACGGATGTGTCATCACGGGAGCGATCGGAGTGCCTTCCAACCACGGGATTACAAACGGGCTTTCGGCGTTGCGATCCGACTGGCCACGATGTGTCAGCCAGCCATTCAGCAGCGTTGACGACGGTTTGCCCCAGGCATTCAACCAGTCTTCGGCCTGTTCCTTCTCCGATCCTGAATGACCGCGCAAACGAATTGTTTCGGAGGCCGCCGCCTGCCCAGGGTAAGCTCGATTCAGTTCATCGAGCGCGCGTTTCGCCTGCCGCGCCTCACCCAATCGGGACCAGCAGAGAGCACGCTTCAAAGAAAGCTGAGGTTCGTAGTCCGCACGCTCATGCGACGAAGTGGCCAGACGCTCAAAGTGCATCGCCGCCGCCAGCAGGTGACCGGCGTCGAGATCCATGACACCTAACAGATAGGTCGCTTCGGCTCCGGCTTTCGTGGAGAAGTAGGACTTCGAAACTTCCAGCAACCCGGCCGTGCTACCCGAACTGCGAGCAGTACCCAGCATCTGTTGAGCAACCGCACCGAACTGCTGCTCGATCGCCGCGAATCCGGCTGGTGGCAACGTAGAGATCAACCGCTCGGCCTCGCCCCTCAGTTCACGGAATTGAGGCACGCCGCGCTGCGGCTGAAACCATTTTTCATTGGCCTGACGAACCATGTCCGCCAGCAGAATGGCGGCCTCAGCGAAGCGTTCGTCTCGAATCATCTGCCGGGCGCGGTTCAGCCGTTGCAGTTCAAAGCTGTCCGCGAAGTTCAGCCCGAGCGATTTGTTTTCATCGTCATCCGGCGTTTTCTCAACGGGCGCCGCAGCGGGTTTGGGAACCGAAGCGGGAATGACGATCGTTCGTCGGCGAAGTTCCGGCATGGGCACCGGGGAAGGATTGATGCGATGTGTCTTCAGCCAGTCGGCCAGTTTCTGATGAGCTTTCGGCCGATCCTCGTCGCTGTTGAAACGATAGTTGGAGATGTTGAAGGACGGTGAAAGCGGTCGCTTACCTTGGTTGTACCAGTCCGGCCGGGAGGCGAAAAAGTAATCCTTCAGGTCCTGACCGGTCAGATACACGATTGAAGCCAGGGCAACATCGCGCGTTTCAATCGTCAACTGCTTGTTGTTCATCTGAAACGTGACGACCTTGGTCTCGTCCTTGAGCGCCGGCAGGAGAGACTCCGCATAATCCTTACCTCCGAGTCTCGCGACCACTTCGATCGTCGTCGGTGTGACCTTCTGACTTTGGAGCAGTTCCACAGCCAGCGGCAGCGCGTCTGGCATCTCGAAAGCGATTGCTTCGCTGAACCTGTCCAGTGGTTGCAGGCGCGAAATCGTCCCGGCATGGATCCACTCCATCAGAATCTTACTCGCAGGGCGATTCATCGGAGCGGACTTCACAAAATTCTGCAGTTCTTGTCGGTACAGCCACGACCGCAGATAGCTCTGCTCGTTACTTGGGAACGAACCGACAATCCGCGGATCAGTCGCGTGAAACAGCATCGCCAGAACAGCGATTGGCGCGGGAACGGCCCGGCGAGCCGGGTCAGGCGTATTCTGAGACAGCATGAACTGCTGAATGCGATGCTGCAGCGCACTCTGCAGTTCTTCACCTGTCGTTTCGGCCGCCAGAAACAATCCCGGCTCCAGCCTGAGCATCGGCACGTACAAACCGCGCGACACGGCGTCGGTCCCGACGACATCCGCGAAGCGCTGCCAACCGGGCAGCGAGCTTTCCTGCTGGTCGCCGTTCTCGAACCGCTGCAGCCGTGTGAAGAAGTCTTGCTCCAGCACGGAGCGCACGATGCGGCGCGAGCGGCGGGAGACTTCCAGATCGGGACTTCGAACACCTTCCTGCAAAACGGCCGTCGCTTTTGCCCCCAGCGCGATCAGATCATTCTCTGCCTGCTCCCGAATAGCGAATTGAGGATCGCCCAGCTTGATGATCAGCGCAGTCGCATCAGCAGAGTCGTCGGCAGGCGAACTTCCGGCGCAAAGCAGGCACACGCAGACCGCCAGCAAGCTGGTTGCCGCTCGGAATGTGTGTGCCGCCGACGCTCTGCGCATCATGAGTCCTCGTTACCGCGAACCCGCCCGGCTTCATCAGCTACACCTGCAGCCCCAATTGATCACGCATGGCGAACAAAACTGGAGTGCCGCCCGTATGGATGAAAACCACGTGCTCGTCGGATTGAAACATGCCGCGCCGCACGTGGTCCAGCAAGCCCGCCATCGCTTTTCCCGTGTAAATTGGATCGAGCAGAATTGCTTCCTGCCGCGCCAGCAGGTTCATGGCGGCAAAGCAATCCGGCCCTGGCACTCCATATTTTGGGGCGATGTAGTCCTCAATCAAGCTGATATCCGACCGCTCCAGCGTAATTGGCAGTCCTAACAGCCGAGCGGCGGCAGTGGCCGTTTGAGCCATATCCGTCGCAGTGTCCCAGGGCCATGTCATGGGCGCGATACACCGCACGGCGCACTTCAATCCCAAAGCTTTGGCGGCGAGGGCGACACCCGCGCCGGTCGAACCGGCCGAACTCAGGTAGATCGCGGACGGTTCCACACCGTTCTGGCGACACTGCTCGACGATCTCCAGCACGCAGGGCACGTAACCGATCGCGGCCAGAGGCGTCACGACGTCGCGCCGCCACTCGAACGGATGGCGACCGGCCTGCCTGAGTTCGTTCGCTCGCGCGGCCATCAGGGCGTCCAGTTCCGGGCCGATAACGGCGTCAACCAAAGTGACCTTCGCTCCAACCAGATGGTCAAGCAGCAGGTTGCCCTGCACTTCAATCTTTCCAGCGGAGTTCGCCTTGCTGAGGTACAGCTCACAATCAATTCCGGCCTTGGCACACGCGGCTGCGGTTTGCCGGCAGTTATTGCTTTGTACCGTCGCGCCCCACACGAAAACATCGGCACCGCGCGCCAGTGCCGCCCCCATCAGATATTCATTGTGGCGTGCCTTGTTGCCTCCAAAGACGAGCCCGGTGCAGTCATCTCGTTTGATCCAGATCGTCGGACCACCCGCAGACTGTGAGACTCGGCGCAGCGGCTCCAGCGGAGTCGGCAGGTGAGCGAGCGGATAGCGCGGCACTCGTTCCAGTGCCTGGCGCAGTTCATTGACGGTGTAAGCCCGATTCATCGATCCAGTGACTCCATTCTGAAGATCCGCAACCGCAGAAACGCGGACGGAGGCTGAAACAGGCATCAGCCGCCCCGCACGACGAGTTCAAGTCAAAGCTGACAAGTCCCGTAACAGGCTTGTTCGCGGGGTGTCATACCGCTTTGCAGGTAATTCGTCGCGGCAATCGCACGGATAAGAAGAAAGGCATGCGCACCAAAACCGCGGCACGCGTGTCCAAACGGGCACAAAATGCCGACTCATGAATTCCTGAAGAACATGCCTGACAAGACGCTGGTGGCACTCCTCAAGCGGGAATGCTCCCACTATCTTTTTGGCCTGCGGTCAGGGATTGAGTCAGGCGTAATGCGCATGAGCGGGTCTTCTCGCTCTTTGAATACCAGTGCGACGATCTGCCAAACCGAATCCGAGGGCTGAGTCTTCGGATAGGCAAAGCGACGTCGCGAGTCATTCGCTCGTTAACTGCCAGTTCGGGAGATCGCTTATGGTTGCGGAGGTTCTCAGTCGGCCAACTCTGATCCTGAATCGGAATTGGCAGCCCGTTGGAGTGCAGAGTGTCGCCCGCACGCTGGTGAAGCTGTGGAATGGCTCCGCCCGCGTTGTCGACCCAAACAGCTACCAGCTCTACGAGTGGTCCGATTGGGCGCGACTGGCACCGGATGACGGCGAGCCGTTCATTCAGACTCCGCACTTCCGCCTGCGAGTCCCGGAAGTCATCACGCTGACTCATTACGACCGGCTGCCCTCGCGAACTGTCGCGTTCAGCCGCCGTAACATTTTCAAGCGGGACAGCTTCACCTGCCAGTATTGCCAGCATAAGCCGGGGAGCGAGGAACTCACGATCGACCATGTGCTGCCGAAGTCACGCGGTGGCGCGACCACGTGGGAGAACTGCGTCGTGGCGTGCATTGACTGCAACGCCCGGAAGGCCAACCGCACTCCGGACGAGGCGCGTATGCCCCTGCGTCGTAAGCCGGCTCAACCGCGCTGGAAGCCGTTCTACGCTTCGCACGGAGCCCGCATCGACAGTTGGGCGAAGTTCATCAGCGAGGTCTACTGGAACGTCGAGTTGGAGACATAGCCGCTGAGTGACGCCAGTCATTCAGACTTGGCCACGGATGCAACACAGATAAGGGATATCTCTTTCAGAGTCTGCTCTGACTGGCCTTATCAGTGTTGCATCCGTGGCTCTTTTTTTGCGCCCGTCTACGCGAGGATTTCCTGGATGACGTGACCATGCACATCAGTCAGGCGGCGCTGGATGCCGTTGTGATAGAACGACAGCTTCTCGTGATTCAGGCCGAGCAGATGCAGCGCGGTCGCGTGCAGGTCGTAGCAGTAGGTCGGGTTCTCGGCAGCTTGATATCCCAGTTCGTCGCTCGATCCGTAGCTCGTGCCGCCTCGGATGCCGCCACCGGCCAGCCATGCCGTGAATGCTCCGGGGTTATGATCGCGGCCTTTGCCTTGAGCCGCCGGTTGGCGTCCGAACTCACTGGTGCAGATCACTAGTGTGGAATCCAGCAATCCGCGTTGCTTGAGATCCGTCAGCAGCGCGCTGGCGCCGGTATCGAGAATCGGTCCCCAGTAACCGTGATCGCGAACCAAGTCCTCATGGCTGTCCCAATTGGGACGAATCTTCTTGGCAACGGTGTTCTCTGCGCCGCAGTAGATCTGCACAAAGCGGACGCCGCGTTCGATCATGCGTCGAGCGAGCAGGCACTGTCGTCCAAACGTCCCGATGTCTTCGTGATCGAGTTGATACATCTGCCGAGTCGCGGCCGACTCGCCGCTGAGGTCTGTCACTTCCGGCGTACTCAACTGCAGCCGCGCGGCGAGTTCGTACGCGGCAATGCGTGCTTCCAGTTGGCTGTCTCCCGTACGCTCGCGCGCGTGCTGAGCGTTCAACTGCTTCAGGAAGCTCAGGCCATCACGCTCCGACTGAGCACCACCGCCAATTTCCTGCGGTGGAAACAGATCCGCAATCGGAGCCTTGCCCGCCGCAGTCTCAATGATCGTGCCTTGGTGCACGGCTGGCAGAAAACCAGCTCCCCAATTCACAGCTCCGCCGGGCGGCAGACCGCGTGAATCCGGCAGCACGACGAATGCCGGCAGGTCATCCGTTTCGCAGCCCAGTCCGTAAGTCACCCACGCGCCCATGCATGGAAAGCCGGGGCGAATGAATCCGCTGTTGGCCATGAACATCGCCGGGCCATGCAGGGCCGTTTTGCTCTGCATCGAATGGATGAACGCGATGTCGTCCACCCGCTGAGCGAGCTTCGGCAACAGATCGCTGATCCAGCGGCCACACTCTCCATGCTGACGAAACTTCCAATAGCTCGGCTGACAGTTGCCGGGCTTCGAGGCAAAGAACGTCAGCTTGCCGTCCGGATCAAAGGGTTTACCGGCTCGTTGTTCCAGAACGGGACGGTAATCCCACAGGTCCACGTGACTCGCGCCACCGGGACAAAAGATCTGCACCACGGCCTTCGCTCTAGCAGCGTAATGAGGCCGAGCCTGGGTCGCCGTGCTGCTCTCGCGGGCGAGAAGTTGCTCATCAGCGAGCAAGGCCGCCAGCGACACGCCTCCTAAACCGCCGCCCAGTTGCCAGAGCAGTTCCCGACGTGAGAGAGGTGCGTTCATTGTCGGCATGATTCCGTAGTCAGATTCTCAAGAAGCTCATTCGCCGCGCGGCTTCACAAAGCCCATGTGCAGCTCCGCGTGTCGCAGATTCAACGCTACGGTTTCCTCGCGCGTCAGCTTGCCCAGAAACGGATGCGGATGGGTCGGCATCTCTTCGTTGAACCGTTGAATCGCACTGCGAAGCTTGTCCAAAGCATCTTCAACGGACAGCGATCCTTGAGGCAGCAACACTCGCCCCTGCTCCGGCAGCTTGAATCCCGGCTTGTGCGGTTTGGTCAGCAGATAGTTCTTCATCAGCGGCGCGATGAACACTCTTGCGAACCACGGAGCTTTGAATCCAAAACCGTCGAAGTATGAATTCATCGCCGTTGCGATGTGTTCCAGAATCTGGCTGTAGGACCAGGCGCCGACAGTTTGCGTTTCCCCCGCCGCGAGCGTTTCCGCATCGCTTAGAAGATCATCCAGAGTCGCATACCGCACGGTACGACATTGAGAGGGAGAAGCTGCTGACATCAAGAAGCCTGTGACAGGTCGTTGCGTTTCGCGAAACCACCGAATGCAGTGGCCTAGCCATGCGAAACATCAACCATCGTCACGCCGCCAGCAACCCAAATCACAGCGCAAGTTCAAACCGCAGACCAAACAGCAGCGCGTCGCGATACATGCCGCTCGGCGACGCCACATATTGAATGTCAGGTTGCAGCGTCAGGTGATCGTTGATCGGCGCCTTGTAGAACAGCTCGAACGCGGTTTCAGCGCCCTGACCAACGAGGTAGCGGCTGAACTCAACGCGCTCGACGCCAATACCGGCGGTGTCACCGTCGCGGCAATCAATCAGACCTCGATAGACCAACCCGCCGCCTACGTGATACCGCAGCAGGTTGATGTCTTGAGGATTCCAGCCGTAATGGGCGAAGACGCCGAGTCCCTGATTGTCTTCATCGTCCTCGGGGTTCTCTTTCCAGATCATCTGATCGAGTCCCACGAAGGCTCCGTGATTGCCCTTGCGCTCGATGCCGTCAGCGAGGCTCGTATACGGCGAACCGTCGTACCACACGCCTGCGTGCACATCACCCGGCAGGTCGGCGATCTCATGACGCGACGTCAGTTGACCGACCGTGAA
>JAKFWA010000106.1 GCA_021732995.1 Planctomycetaceae bacterium
CGCGAGCGTTTGCGTTCGTCCAGCGTTTGCGTTTGTGGTGTGAGGACCTCAGAGTCGCGCTCTCATTCACCCTGCGGTCGATTCTTAACGGCCGTCGCTCAGCACCGGAGTGGGAACACTTCAGTCTATCCCATTTGATTCAGTCTCAGTCCTTGAGAAACGCAGCTTTTTCAACAGGCTGTTAGCAGCTTCGCGAGTCGCCAATTCGCCGCAAGAGCGTGACTAGTTTGCCAGTTCGCTGATTGCGGTGACGACCGCATCACTCCGGTGGGTTTGTCGTTCCAGCTTCACTGAGAATTTAGCGTCGGTATAGAGCCAGTATTCTTTCACCGTTTTCGACGTCAGGAAGCGAGTGACTGACGCTGGCTTGCCGACTGATTTTTCAACCTGCAAGGGAGTCATACCCACCATGACCCGCCCTTCGCGTATCGCGACCGCGATGGGAGTATTCATCGCGGCAACGGCTTCTTCTTTGGTCATCAACTGGCCATCGACGCGCTGGTAGCCGTACTTGGCCAGTCGTTCGGTAACTCCCGGCAGGCCGGGGTTCAGTTTCTCGGCTTCCAGTAGATACTCCACCGCCTTGAAGCGACGCGGTTGCAGCTCTTCGATCTCCTCATACATCTCCGCCAATTCCATCAGACCGATGTGGCCGCGTTTCCTGCGAGTCTGCTCCTGATAGTTCATCCAGAGATCAAACGCCCGCCGCGCATCTTCCGGGCGACTGGCTTGAGTCAGTTCAGTACGCAGGGCTGTCAGTTCCGCCCACGACATTTTTGTCGATCCCGCGATGCGATAGTCGAATTCCTTGCGGCGCTGCTCGGCAGCGAATTGTGCGTGTTCCGGAATCAGGGCCTCAGTGAGCGATGCAATCTCCTTGCCGTTGGAACCATCTGCTTTTGCCTTTTTAGCCAGAGCCTGCTGGACAATTTTTACATAGAAGACCCGATGGAACATGCGACGGCGGGCTTCTTTGAGGGAAGTATCCAGAGTTCGATCGGATTCGTTCGCGTCATAGACCGCGACAGGTGACTTCCAGTACTTGTCTTGCAGCTCGGCCTCTTCGGGCTTCAGCACGGTGTTTCCGAACGCGAAGACCTTCGGCAGGCTCTGGCCGAAGCCCAGCATTTCATCCGGCTTCAGCCTGGGCTGTGATTCTTCCCATCGCATTTGCCAGGCGTCATGCAGGATCTGCAGTCGGACGGATTCATCGCTCAAGAGTTCTGACGCTTTGCGCGAAAGCTCTTCCAGCAGTTCGGGAGTGCGGCGCTTACGGTCCCGACGTTCAATTTGAATTCCGCGCTCGAAGCAGTCCCGCCCTGCCGTGAGCAGGTCGTTGTCTTTGTAGTACTCGCCGCGCATCCTGGCCCAGTTCCCCAGGTCGTACCAGCCGTCAGGGATATCGATCGGCAGCTCGCCCTTGCGGCGGATCATCGTGCGCTCGTCGGATTCCAGTTTCCGCAGCGATTCCACCTTCATGTAGATCAGCATCGAACGTTCGTCGCGTGCGAGTTCGCCCGTGATTTCCAGAACGTCCTTGCGAGGTTCGTATTTCGGCACGCGTTCCTTCACGCGGAACTCCAGCGGACAGTGCATGAGGCCAAAGACGTTATCGGCGCTGCCTGAAAAACGGCCTTCGAGGAAGAACTTGGAACCAACCAGGTCGTTCCATTTGTTCTTCAGCTTCATGAACTCTTCGACCGGTTGAGGCGTCGCGCTCCAAGCCACACTCGACAGACAACCGCACAACAGCACCAGAGTTGTCATGATGCGAATAGACGCGTTCTCAGCACGGGAGAGCCAGGGTCTCCTGTGCTGCTGCGGGCATACCTGAGTCGTCGATGTTGTTGAATGATCTCGCATCTGTGGATCTCACCGCTGAGCGATTGAGTTACGGATGTCAGTCGGGTTTCTTATTTGCGTCTGTCGATGTCTTCGCGGCCGCCTGAACGGCAGCGACTTGTCGTTCGACCAGCGTGCGGAAGTAGTTCGTCGCCGGTTCGTCTGTTTCCGGGAACAGGTGCAATTTCCGCAGGCTTTCGAAGTCCTGCCACAGGATCGCCGTGCCGGGTTTGAAGGTCACCACCCAGCCGTCGTCATACTTGCGACAGTCTTGCAGGCAACCCGCCAGCAGCACTTCTTTGTTGGCCAGCGCGCCCTTCAAGAACGGCACGAGTTGTTCAATACCAACGAGGCGGACAGGCTGCTGCGGACTGGCTTTGACTTCGAAGGTGGTCAACTCCTTGCGTTTGTCTTTCTCGTCCGGTCGGCTGCCCAATTCGGCGGGAGCGCTCAGCACGATCCACTTATCGCGATACATCGAAGCGAAGGTTTCGTTCCACTGCTGAGAAGCCATGCGATCAGCGGCAGTAACGATCTCGATCAGATCGGTGTCGACGATGTTTGTCGCCGCAGACGCATGCCAGCGTCGTGATCGAACCGTGCCGGACTGTGTTTCGTTCAAGCCGAGCCGATCGGCCGCCTCTACCGCTTCCGAGAGATTTGCTTCCGCCTTGGAGAAATCGCCATTCGTGAAGGCGGCGAGTCCCACTTCACCCGAGTTTTTGAAGATGCTTTCGGCCTGCTCGCGGCGATGTGACCAGACGCCCCAGATGAGCATCACGCCCGCTACCGCTGCGAATACGCCGCCGATGATCAGGACCTGCTTCTGCGAGCTGGGCCGGGCCGCACGCCGGGCTTCCAGAGCATCAATCGCGACCGGGTTCCGTCGCGAGCCAGGCTTCGCAGGCGACTTCTTGGCTCCGTTCTTACCAGCGGAAGTCTTGCCGAACGCCTGATCGACGATGTCGTCGCCGAAGTTGTCTTCCGGGCCATCATCGACCACACGCAGTTGGTCCTGATCAGCGGCCGCAACTTCCTCTTCGGCCTGGAAGAACTTGCGGGACGTGACCGGATAGGGATTCAGCGGCAGCACGAACTGGGCTCGCCCGCATTCTTTGCAGATGACTCGACGTCCGCGTTCGCCGCGAACTCCTTTAAGCCGGTTACCGCAGTCGCAGACGAGTGCGAACGGAACCTGCTCGACGGCTGCTTGTTCCGGTTGCCTTCCCAGCGCTTTGTCGAGCCAGTTAGCCATCAGATCGAACTTCTACAGAACGGTGTGAGGGATGAAGTGCTTCGAGATGTCGCTGACGGGTTTCAGGATGCGATCGAGTTGCGAACCAGTGTTTCGCCGATTGAGTCTGCAGACAGGATGAAACGCAGGAAAGCCCCTGCATCCTAACGTAAACGGGAACGTTTCGGATTGGCAGGAATTTGTCGGTCGATTCACAAGTTTGCCGACTGGAAGGCAGTCTAGCGAGCCACCTGACGGGCTGAAGTGACTCGGACTTTGGCATGCCCTATCCTTCCCCGACCGCGCTGACGGATTTCATGTTTTCGACGGGAAACGAATTGTTATGGCTGAGCATTCTTGTGACGTGGTGGTGATCGGTGGTGGCCCAGGTGGGTATCCCGCAGCGTTTGCGGCAGCCGATCACGGGCTGAAAGTCATTCTGGTGAATGAAGAGCCGCAGCAGGGCGGAGTCTGTCTGCTGCGTGGCTGCATTCCCTCCAAAGCTCTGCTGCACGTTGCCAAGCTCATTCAGGAAGCCAAAGACGCCGAACATCACGGTGTCGTCTTCGGCAAGCCGACCATTCAGCTCGACAAGATCCGCAATTTCAAGAACAGCGTGATCGGAAATTTGACTGGCGGAGTTGCTCAGCTCTGCAAGGCTCGCGGAGTAGGAATCATCCAGGCTCGCGGCACGTTCAAAGACTCCAGCACGCTGCTGCTGACTAAGAGCGATGGCTCAACCGAAACGCTGAAGTTCAAGCACGCGGTTCTGGCGAGCGGCTCGTCGCCCGTCGTGCCGCCCATCTTCCAACTGGGTGATGAGCGTGTCATGGACTCGACCGGTGCACTGGCGCTGGCGGACATCCCGAAGAAGCTGCTGGTCGTCGGCGGTGGCTACATCGGCCTGGAGATGGGGTCTGTCTACGCGGCGCTCGGCTCGGAAGTGACCGTCGTCGAAATGCTGCCCGGAATTCTGCCGGGTGCGGATCGAGACCTCGTGCGACCGCTGGCCAAGCGACTGGAAGGTCTGTTCAAGGCGATTCATCTCAACACGAAGGTCGCATCGCTGACGGCCAAGAAAACCGGCATCGTGGCTGAGTTGCAGGGCGAAGGCGTTGAGTCACCGCAGACGTTTGATCGGGTCCTGATTTCGATCGGCCGTCGCCCCAACAGCCGCAACCTGGGCCTCGAAAACACGAAGGTCCAAGTCGACGAGAAGGGCTTCGTGAAGGTCGACAAGAAGCAACGCACGGCGGATCCGAACATCCTCGCGATCGGCGATGTGGCTGGTGAGCCCATGCTGGCTCACAAGGCGACGCGCGAAGCGAAGGTCGCGATTGAAGCCCTTGTTGGCGAACCCGCTGAGTTCGACAACATCGCCATTCCCGCCGTGGTCTTCACCGATCCGGAACTCGCGTGGTGTGGGATCACCGAAGAGCAGGCCAAGAAGGAAGGCCGCAACGTTGAAGTTGCTCGCTTCCCGTGGGCCGCGTCAGGGCGTGCTCAATCGCTGGCCCGTACCGAGGGCTTGACGAAGATGATCATCGACCCGGAGTCTCAGCGCGTGCTGGGAATCGGCATCGTCGGAGCCGGCGCGGGCGAGCTGATCGCGGAAGCCGTGATTGCGGTGGAGACCGCCGCCGTGGCTCGCGACATCGCCGACAGCATCCACGCTCACCCGACGCTGTCCGAAACCCTGATGGAAGTCGCTGAGAGCTTCATCGGTCAGGCAACGCACACGTATCGCCCGAAGAAGTGAGACATCCCGTAGCATGGACGCCCCGTCCGTGCGTAATCGGTGCGGCACGGACGGGGCGTCCATGCTACGACTTGTAGCTGCGCAGCCAGCCTCTTCGAGCTAGCCAAAACCATTCAGCCCGCCGCAACAAAACGAAAAAGGCCGCGTTCGTGGGAACGCGGCCTTCTTTTGTTTCCGAGGAAACCTCAGAGCAACTTACTTACTGGCGGGCAGCTTGCCGTCCTTCAGCAGGTCGCCGAAGGTCTTGCCTTCGACAGCGCTCTTCTCGGACTCGATCTTGCCGAGAGCTTCTTCGATCTTCTTCTCGTCGGCTTCGTTCTTGCCAACAACCTTGCCAAGAGCGTCGCCGTAGTTGTTCTTTTCTTTCTTTTCCTTGCCCGGATGGCAGACGGAGCAATCAATCTTGTTGCTCTCGCCAACCTTCGGGTACTTCTTTTCGAAACCAGCCTTGTACTTCGGACGGGCTTCCGCACTACCGCCATCAAAGGCCGCAGCGAACGCCAGACCAGCGACAGCAACCGCGATCAACTTACGCATTCCAATTCCTCCGACGCTCGAATGGGGTCTAATCGAGGAGTTCCGCGATGCTTCGAGCAGACAACATCGCGGGCCAATTTCTTACGGCATACGTTACCGAGCCGTTTGCCCTCGAACTGAGCGTGTAGAACTTAAATCTGCCGAGATTGATGTGTCAACGAAGCTAGATTCCCCGGCTCGCCCGACCGGCATTCTCGGACTTCTCCGTTCTAGCCGCACAAGCGATGCAAACCGATTCAGACGGCTGATTCCGCAAATTGTGGAGAATTCGCACGCATTGACAGGTCATTCTGTCGTGACATCCCGCACGCCACTTTCCTCACGAGCTATGTTTCCCTGAGCCTGCATGGTCTCTCTATATTCTCCAGTCTGACAGGCTGGCGGTCGTTGGCGAGTTGCCCTTACGGGCCGCGTTGACGACATGGACGCAGGGACCAGGAGGGCTCGTTCCAGCCGTTCATGACTCGGAGAGTCAGTTTCCGAAGCCCCGACATACCACTCAGAGCACACCATGACTGCACGCCTTGCCGGCATCTTCACTCCGAACCTGGTTCCTCACGATTCACGCGGCGACATCAATGAACCGGAGCTGCGTCGCTACATCGACTGGCTGATTGAACGCGGTGTGCACGGCCTGTATCCGAACGGATCGACGGGCGAGTTCACCCGCTTCTCCGCCGAAGAGCGCCGCCGGATTGTGGCCATCATCGCAGACCAAACTCGGGGCCGAGTTCCAATTCTGGCCGGAGCCGCCGAGGCGAATGTCAAAGAGACCATCAAGGCCTGTGAGTACTATCACTCCGTCGGCGTACGAGCCGTCGCGATCGTCGCACCCTTCTACTACAAGCTGGGGCCGAAGTCGGTTTACGCCTACTTCAAAGAAATCGGCGACAACACGCCGATTGACGTGACGCTCTACAACATCCCGCTGTTCGCCAGCCCGATCGATGTGCCGACCGTGCAGCGTCTGGCCGACGAGTGCGAGAAGATCGTCGCGATCAAGGATTCGTCGGGCGACATCCCGCACATGATCCGCATGATTCAAGCCGTGCGACCGAGCCGTCCGGACTTCGCGTTCCTCACCGGTTGGGACGCTGCGTTGATGCCCATGCTTCTCATCGGCTGCGACGGCGGAACGAACGCCAGCTCGGGCGTGGCGCCGGAACTCACCCGCAAGCTGTATGACCTGACGATGGCCGGGCGGCTCGATGAGGCTCGCGCGATTCAGTACGACCTCGTGAAGCTGTTCGACACGATGATCTACTCGGCCGAGTTCCCCAACGGCTTCCGCGCGGCGGTCGAACTGCGCGGCTTCCAGATGGGCCAAGGCCGCATGCCGCAGTCCGTCGAGCAGATCACCGATCTGGAACTGCTGAGCAACACCTTGCAGTGTATGCTGTCCTCACACGGCTTCACGAATGAGCCAGTCGGCGGTTGTATGACCTCGACTCGTCCATCCAACGTGAACGACACCGAAGTCAGCGTGATCGTGCAGACGGTACTCGCCGAACTGAAGCGGCGTGGACTGTCCTGATTCGATCCGCACCCAGCCAATCCATGAGACACTGAGTGGCGAGCCATTATGCTCGCCACTTTCATTTTGGTACTGATACGCGCGCCGGATCACGCAGCCCCGAGGAGTCGTTAGTCTAGCTTTTGTCGCTGTGCGACCCCGGTAGGCCGAATACAGCTAACCACAGTTACCCGTCGACGAGACGTATGATCAATTCCGCCGAACAGTTCCGATTGTTGCGAGAAAGTTCCGATCCTGACGAGTATCTCCGCGCGGCGCATGACGAGGCTCCAATGGAGGTCTGGCTTGATGTCGTCGCACGAATGCCTGACATGCGATTCTGGGTCGCGCAAAACAAAACCGTTCCCATCGAACTTCTGGTACGGTTAGCGGAAGATCCCGATCCGCGAGTGCGCGGTATGGTGGCGTGCAAACGTAAGCTTCCAGAAGCGTTGCAACTCAAACTCGCTGCGGACTCGGACCCGTCGATTCGTTGTGGGCTCGCGCACAACGCGAAAGTGACACCGCGAGTGCTTGCCATCCTCATGAATGATGACGATGAACTGGTACGTGAAGCTGCAAACCGTCGCTCAAACGCCCCCAGCTAACGATCCGTTCCAACGGAGCCGCGGGCCGCGCGGTTTGGTGACTTCAATATCGATCCCCGCGGCCCGGTGAATGTTCGCGGCAGATGGCAGTGACATGGCGCGACCAGAAGTTGAAAATGCGTTGGCAGCCGTAATTGACCTGGAGTCGCAGGTCGGCACTCGCTGGTGGCCCGGCGTCGAAATGGCGCCGATTGCATTTCGTCGGTGGGCGAGTTTCATGCGCCGTCACAAGTCCAGCGATCCGACGATCGAAGATCGTGTGCTTGATTTGGCGAAAGGCCTGCAGGCTCACTTTGAGCCGGACGCTCCCTACACTCCGTTAAGCGAATGGCTGCACCTGGCTGGAGTTCTAGCGTCCGTTCTATCAACCGATATCCACGAATGACCCGCAGGGTGGCACCAATTGCCGGCTTGCGGGCTACCGGGGTGGCGCCGCCACGAGAAGGTGTTAGTTTAGCTTCTTGTCGGTGTGCGACCCCGGCAGGCCGAGTACAGCTAACCGCGGTCAACCGGAGCGGCGGTTGTCGTGTTCTCTGAATTCCAAGCAGTTGGTCGTCGTCCCATTAACCTTGGGTGTTGTGTTGCAAAAACCGATTCCTGATTGCGACGAACTCTTCGCCCGATTCTTTGATCGCTGGTATGACGACGATTGGCGCCAGTGGAAGGGATTTCCTGCAACGCGCCCCGACATCCTTGAGGCCGACGATCTGGTTGGCAGAACCGGCGCGGACGCAAGCCCGCTTGGCCCCGATGGCCAATCCGAAGTCAATGGGATGATCCGCACGATCTATGAGGCGGCGGAGTCTGACTGGGGCCGGCAGCTTGATCTAACGCCGCCGGTTGACATTAAGTGGGTGGAAGCAATCGACGCCCACTACGACCGCGGCCGAATCCGCGAGATGATCAACGACTCTGATCCCGAAGACTTTAGCAACACTTACGTCGTCACTTGTTGCGAATTTGGTGCGGTACTTGGCTACGTTCTTCGCGATCATTGTCCGGAACTCGAATGGTTATACGGCTGGCCATACTGGGAATCGGCTCTGCTTCACCCGCCTTCAGGCTCGGTGATTCCTGTGTTCCATTGGGCAATTAAAAAGATGAGCGAGTATGGCGTTGACGACGGTTTCGCGGAAAAGATAGCCGCGTGTTCGCAAATGTTACGAGATCGCGAACAGAGGACATAGAAGATCGGTGAACCGGAGTTGGCTCGGCGGGGTGGCCCTGCCATGTCTTGGTCATTGGACTTTCTTTGGGGGAATGCCACGCTACGCGTTCTGGTGACCGCTGTTGATGTGGTCGAATGAAGGGATTGCCTCTCGTTGAAGGAGTTACGCAATGCTGGCGTCTCGCGTGTCGTGGTTGGTTCTGTCTCTTTCTCTGCTGCTCGGTGGCGCGGCGTGCGCTCAGGACAATCCGCCGAAGCCTGCTCCAGAGACTTATCAGGTTAAGCTGGAAACGTCGAAGGGTGATATCGTCATTAAGGTCACTCGCAAGTGGGCTCCGAATGGTGCCGATCGTTTCTATGAACTGGTGAAGGGCGGCTTCTTTGACGAATGCCGTTTCTTCCGCGTGGTGCCGGGCTTCATGGTGCAGTTCGGGATCAATGGCGATCCGACCGTGCAGTCCAAATGGCGTGATGCCCGCATCAAGGATGACCCGGTCAAAGAAAAGAACACCAAAGGTAAAGTGACGTTTGCAACGTCCGGAAAGGATTCGCGCACGTCGCAGCTCTTCATCAACTACGGTGACAATACGTTCCTGGACGGTCAGGGATTCTCGCCCTTTGGTGAAGTCGTCGAGGGCATGGACGTCGCCGAGAAGATCAACTCGAAGTACAAGGAACGGCCGAATCAGGGGCTCATCCAGCGCTCGGGTAACGAGTACCTGAAGGCGGAATTCCCGGATCTGGACTTCGTCAAGAAGGCGTCTATCGTCGAGCCGAAGAAGAAGGACGCGAAGTAGTGGGTAACGTGTCGTCCAATCTGGCCGACCTTCCCGCGCCGATTCGTACGCGGTCGGATGTCATTGCTCATGAGATCCGACCGCTGACGATCGGCTCGATCCCGATTGGCTTTCCCGTCGTGCAAGCGGCCCTGAGTGGCTACAGCGACGGGCCAATGCGCATCGTGGCGCGGCGGCTGGGTGCGGGTTACACGCTCGCCGAAGTGATGATCGATCGCTTCGTGATGGACCTGAAGAACCGCACGAAGACTCGCCGACACTTGCTGGTGACCGATGAAGAGCACCCGGTCGGTGGGCAGTTGATGGGGTCAGATCCGACAGAATTCGGCCCGGCGGCTCAGAAGCTGGTGCAGGTCGGCTTTGACGTCATCGATATCAACTTTGGGTGTCCGGTGAAGACCGCCGTCGGCGGCTGTCGCGGCGGGTATCACTTGAGTCAGCCGGATGTGGCTCTGGAGATCGTGTCGCGAGTTCGTGACGCGACCCCTCCGCACATCCCCGTGACGTTGAAGATGCGCCGCGGCATTGATGATTCATCCGAGAGCCGGGACCGTTTCTATCGCATTCTGGACGGCGCGTTCCTGCGCGGTGCGGCCGCAATCACGGTGCATGGCCGCACGGTCGATCAGAAATACATCGGGCCGAGCAACTGGGACTTCCTGCGCGAGGTCAAGCAGTACGTCGGCTCGCGAACCATCATCGGCAGCGGCGATGCGTTCACGGCTCAAGCCTGCGTGGACATGCTGCGCTATACCGGCGTGGACGGCGTTTCCGCCGCGCGCGGAGCGATCGGCAACCCGTGGATTTTTCAGCAGGCGCAGGCTCTGGCCGCTGGCCTGCCACTCCCGGAACCGGATCTCGCCGAGCAGCGTCGCGTCCTCGAGATGCAGTGCGAGCTGTGTCTGCAGTATCAGGACGACGTCGGTGCGTGCGCGACGATGCGGATGTTTGGCATCAAGTTCTCACGCCAGCACCCCGCCGAACGGCAAGTTCGCGATGCCTTCGCGGTGGTGAAGACCGTGGCGGAATGGCGAGCAGTGCTGGACCGCTGGTATGTGTGAGATGCCCATCACGGATATGGGTTGGAATTACCACGCTGATCTTTTCCGGTGAGTCATTGCCACCCTCGCCCCAGTATTCTGGGG
>JAKFWA010000094.1 GCA_021732995.1 Planctomycetaceae bacterium
AATCACACCTTCCGATGTGAAGTCGAACGCACTTTGCACCAGATCGTTTCCGGTGCCGCCATCGAGCGTATCCGCCCCCTGCCCGCCAATCAGCGTATCTTGACCGGCATTACCAAACAGCGAGTCGCTGCCGGTCTCGGTCGACGCGCTATCCTGCCCATCGCCCAGAACGAGGTCGGCACCTGCTCCACCGTAGACAGCGTCATCTCCCTGATTGCCTACCAGTGAGTCGTCGTCCTGCCCGCCGTCGATCAGGTCATTTCCGACACTGCCACTGACGGAGTCATTACCGAAGCTGCCGTATAACGAGTCGTCACCCACTTCGCCCGTGATGACGTCGGCTCCTGAGTTACCGTTGAGCAGGTCGTTTCCATCTCCACCCAGGATACTGTCGTTTCCACCGCCAGCGAAAACGGTGTCATTTCCGATTCCGCCCAGGATGGAGTCACCGCCCAGATCTCCCAGCAGGGAGTCGTCTCCGGCATCACCGGTGATGGTGTCACTCGCATCACCACCATCCACAGTGTCATTGCCCAGACCGCCGCTCAGCGAATCAGATCCATCGCCGCCGGTGATACTGTCATTCCCATCGTCGCCGCTAACATTATCCGTACCATCACCAGCTTGAATGGCATCATTTCCAGCGCCGCCGCTGACGGTGTCAGCGCCGTCCCCCGCGTTGATGCTATCGGCACCGCCTCGGCCTGTGATGCTGTCATTACCATCGCCCGCGTCGATCGACTCACCAAAATCATCGCTGCCGATGATCGTGTCGTTTCCGTTTCCGGTATCGATACTGATTGAGGCCAGATTCGTAAACGCCGTCGCCACGACCGCGCTGACGTCAACCGTATTCTCTGAATCACCAGTGTTAATCACCAGCGACGTGACTTGAGCTGGTGCCAGAGTCGGAAGAGCGGCGGTCGCGGTCCCGTTGATCAGGACCTGCACGCGATTCGCATTAGCGGGATCCTGCCGAACAGTGACATTCTCATTGGCGTCCGTGAGGATCTGCAGTTCACCCGCAAGAAAGAGCGTCGTGGCTGTCAACAGAGTTCGCTCTTCAACGGACTCAACTTCACCCAGCAGCGCGGGAACCACCCCGGCACGGGAAACACGCTTCCTGCGTTCCATGAAATGCCGGTGCAAACTCTCCAACCAAGGCCGAATAGTCACGTGGATCTCCTTTCCGATGCAGACGGTCGCTCCGTCGACAGTTGAACTCGTTCGGGACAATTTCGTTCCCGCCATCGGTCGAGGACGGCCCCATCCCAGGCCCTTGGCTAGATCCTCAACAGACGATCACAGTTCTGATTGACTCGATCCCGGCTCAACCGCCACTGACAGGCATTCCTGTGGTTAGAGCAGCGAAATCGGGTTATGAGCCCTGCGCCGATCCTGCCCGCAAGTTGAGTGGTATCGCTTATTCCGCACTCGATATTTCGACCAGTTGCGCACGCGGAGACGCCGGAATCCGTCTGTAATGGCTGTGCGGAACCCATCCGCAGTCGCAAAATCGGAATGCGTCGTACGATGGCTACCAGACGCATGATGCACAGGCTCTTCGCCACCGGCACGCCGGGCTTAATCAGATCTGATGATAAAATCCGCAAGCTTCACCCGACCGTCACAGCTTACCATTCTCGCGCGGTCGAGACTCGACAGCGCGAACTGAGCGACGTTTGGCATCAGAAATTGACGATTCTTACGGCTTCATTCGGAACAACTGCCGATCTCAAGCTGCGCGGTGATCGCGTCACACGGCTGAACACAAAAGGCTCATCAGCTTCCAAGACGTTTAGAGAAAATATTTCGGAGCGTTGCCTGCAATCCGTCGTCGACGTCCCGTTGAGGAACAATGAAGAGCACCTGGAGGTCTAAGCTTGGTCTGCGCGAGATCCAACGGTTGTTGGAACTTGATCGTGCAGTCATTTATGCGATTACGCTCCGCCTCTGGCAATTGGCTTCCGGCCCCGTCTCGATCCTGCTGATTACAAAGTTTCTCACAAAGGACCTGCAGGGCTACTACTACACGTTCGGCAGTATCCTGACGCTACAGATGCTGTTTGAGCTGGGCTTATCAACGGTGCTTGTGAATCTCGTCGCCCATGAATGGGCCCATCTCGGTCTGAGTTCCGACGGCTCAACAGTCCGTGGAAACCCAGAAGCTGGAGCCAGGCTCGCCAGTCTGATTCGTTTCTCTGATCGATGGTATTCGCTCTGCGCCGGAGTCTTTGTAGTCGGAGTAGGCGCATCCGGAGCGTTCTTCTTTCGAGGCCGCAGCGACGATATCGCGTGGCAGTGGCCGTGGTGGGCTCTGGTTATAACGACCGGGCTATCTCTCAAACTGATACCGCGAATCGCAGTACTTGAAGGCTGCCATCGCATGGCAGAAGTCAACGCAGTGCGCTGCTGGCAAGCGGTCTCGGGAAACCTTGCGGTCTGGACGGCGCTCGCCCTTCAAGGAGGGCTTTGGACCGTCGTGGTCTCGGGCATCGTCAGACTCGGTTGGGAGTTATGGTTGGTGAAGGTTCGCTTTCGAGATTTTCTGGAGCAGGTGCAGCAGTTGAATGGACCTGAAGTAATCACCTGGAAGGATGAGATCTGGCCTTTGCAATGGAGGATCGCGATCCAGGGACTCGGGCTGTGGGCCGCGACAAATCTATTTAACCCGGTCATGTTCCACTACCACGGCCCGGCGATCGCGGGCCAGATGGGAATGACCTGGTCTCTGATCACTGCTGTGCAAGCCATGGGCGGCGCCTGGATTGCAACACGAGTACCGCTCATCTCTGAACTCGTCGCCCGTCGCCAGTTTCGTGAGTTGAACCGGCTCCTGCTCAAACTTACCGCGCTCAGTGTCGGCTTCCTGATTACGGGAACCCTCGCTGTGCTGGGCGGCTTGTTCATATTAAATCAGTTCTTTCCCCGTCTCGCCAATCGGTTGTTACCAATATATCCGACCGCAGTCTTCTTCGCCGCGATTATCGTGAATCAACTGCTACTTACTCAAGCATATAATATCCGGGCACATCGCCGGGACCCGCTCTGGTTGATGGCCACGACAGTCTATCTACTACTGGGATTTCTGGTCTGGTACACAGGCAGCAGTTACGGCGCTACAGGAGCAGCATGGGCTTACTTCTCCATCATCACCTTCATCTACGCGCCATTGCACACGCTGATCTGGCTGCGCACCAAAGAGTTCGAGCGAACGATCGATCAGGCACCGGACTCTGCTAACGCGGACTGAACAATTTCCGCGAGTGCCGATCGTCCAGGAGACCACTGCAGCACACGGCGCGCGGCATCAACGGAGGCAACAATTGCCGGCGGGTCCCCTGGACTGGCCTCCCGAACGGCTGTTGCAATCTGGCTCTCCGTCGCTCGTTCAACGGCCTGGATCACGTTGCGAATTGACGTCCCAACCCCGCTGCCGATGTTCAGAATCGGACAGCCTCCGGATCGCGGAATGACGAGACTACGCTCAAACGCCGCGCATACGTCTTCGATATGAACATAGTCTCGCACACAGGTTCCGTCGGGAGTCGGCCAGTCGACACCGTGAATTCCGAAGACCGAGGATGAGTCCCGAGCCGCTCGAATCGCAGACGGAATCAGCCTCGTTGCGGCGCAGCGAGTGCCCGGCACGAAGCTTCCGGAGTCTCCACCAGCGACATTGAAGAGCCGGAGAATCACCGCATCGAATGACTTAGACGCAACTGCGCTGTCAATAATCATCTGCTCGGCCATCAGCTTCGATCGTCCGTACGGGCTGCAAGGGCTCGCCGCATTCGATTCATTCACGTAGTCGTCAGTCGTCGCGCCATAGATCGCACAACTCGAAGCGAATACCAGAGTTGAAACCGACACATTCCGAATCGCCCTGAGAAGACTTAACGTGCCTGCCACGTTAGTGGCGTAGTAACTGCCGGGGTCCAGCAACGACTCTGCGGGAAACGTTAATGCCGCCAGGTGAATCACATGCGAAACAGCTTCGCTTCGAAGCAGGGTCTCCAGCGCTGCGGTGTCCGCCACGTCCATAGCGATCACGCCACGCTTTGCGGGCGATAGTGGGCGGAGAAAGCTGTCGATTCCGATCACACGCCAGCGGCGCGCTTGCAGATAGCGGCTCAAGTGGGTGCCCACATATCCAGCGGCACCAGTAACGAGGACGGAAGCACGCGACTCAGCATCAACCATTTCGGCAGGCGCTCCAGCACATGTTGGTGGTAGTCAGATCGTTGGACGAACCATAAAGTGAAACTGCCGCGGGTGCACCGTCTGGTCCGCGGCTTCAGTCCTGAACCGCATCCAATGTGAGGCCAACCGCGAACAGCGCCTCAAATCAAGTCACGGTCCGGACAGCATCTGCGGATACAAGTTCGTCTGGTTGGGAGACAGCGTTCATGGCGTTATCGCGAGCTGCAGTTCATCTCCTCGTTCGAGAGGCTGCACGTCGCCCGTTTGAAGGAACAGTCCTGACGCTGGGACGCCAGCACGTCTACGTGACGCTCGGCGAACTCAAGGCGCTTGCAAACCGCTACGGAGTCTCACTGAAGAACGTCGAACCGCGAATTCACCGGGATCCAAACCTCGCCGCGGCGGGCTTTCTGGCCGATGATTCGCTCTTCGAGTTGCTCGGCTTCACCCAAAGCGTGCGACTCGACTACTCGTCCTACGAAGCAGCCGAACACGTCTTCGATTTGAACTCGCCACAGTTGCCATCAGAACTGACCCAGCAATTCGATCTCGTCCTGGACAGCGGCACGATCGAGCACGTCTTCGATATCGCAATGGCGTTGAGGCACTGCGCCGAGATGCTGAAGCCTGGCGGTCGGGTCGTACACCTCACCCCGTCATCCAACTGCGTCGAGCACGGCTTCTATTCGGTGTCACCGACTCTCTTCGCCGATTTCTATTCTGCTAGCCGATTTACGCTCGAAAGCTTGTACTTGTGCCGCGTGCCGCGAGACCTGTTACGGGGCGTTTGGCAAACCTACGACTACCTGAAGGCCCCGAATCAGTTCATCCCAATCGGGATGCTCTCCGGAGACACCTGGTTCACATTCTGCGTGGCCACGCGCGAGCCGACATCGCACGCTCAAGTCCCGCAACAGTCCTTCTACGCATCGGCGTGGAACAAACACGGGGAAGCGACTGGCGAGCCCGCAGCCAGCAAAACCGACGTCCACGCGCCGCCGGGATCTCGCGCGGCGCTTGCATTGGGGGCAGTCAGTCGAAGTCGGACGTTGACCCGAATCGTCCGAGGCGTCATATCGCTGTGGCGCAAGGCGATTAATGCGTGGCGGTTGCGGCGTGGCACGCCTCCCTACCCCGAAATCGGGCAACTCTAGTTCAACAACACTCCCGGGAGCGGCAAAGAGTGGCAGATCCCGAACGGCCAGCAGACGGCACAGCCTTGTGCGTGGCCGCGTTTAACGCATTTGCCGCAGTGTTCCCTGAAGAGGGATCGGGCGTCGGAGGTCTGGAAACCTTTGGCTGGAACTTCGCCAAGGCAATTGCAGCGCGCACCAGCGGACCGATTTCATTCCTGATGCGGCACACGCGTCGACCCCGCAATTCCACGGTAGACGGAGTTCAGCTCCTCACGCTGCTGGAACGCTGCCGCAACATCCGGCGTGATGTCGCTCAGAAGGTTGTCGTGCAGTCGGGCTTTCCGTGGATTTGCATCCAACGCTGGAGTGCAAACCTGCTCTGGCAGATCCCTGTGCTTGCGGTGGCCAAGTGTCTTCCAACGGGCAACTTTCGAGATCAACTCTCGAACCTGCTGGATAAGAGCCGGGCCACATCGATCCTGGCGCTCGCCGTCAGCAACGAAACAGCGACGTTACTGGAACTCGCCCGAGATCGTCGGCAACAAGGCATCCTCTGGCTGCAGTCGAACGCTGACCTCGAGCAGCGTTTCTTCACTGACGACAAGTTCGTCGACGTTCACGGGGTGACAGCGAACTCAGGTCGGTCGGCGCTGTCCAATGCGTCAGTGATTGTTGCCCAAACGAAATGGCAGCAGACTCGGGTGCGGGAACTCACCGGACGCGATGCAGTCCTGATTCGCAATCCGATCGCCATCGAGCGTTTCCCCCCCGGAGAAGACGCCCCTGACAAGCGCGATTTCGTCGTGTGGATTGGCCGATTCGATCACCATCACAAGCGGCCTCACCTGGCTTATGAGATCGCTCGAGCATGCCCTTCCATCCGGTTTCTGATGGTTATCAATCGAGGTGACCCGGATATCGAAGCGAAACTGCGGGCAACTCAACCAGCGAATGTCGAGTTCGTGAATTACGTTCCGTGGAGCAAGATGCCGAGCCTCTTTCGTTCTGCCCGCTGCTATCTGAGCACAGGCTCGGCGTCTTACGAAGGCTTCCCGAACGTCTTTCTGGAGGCCGCCGCCAGCGGAACACCGGTCATGTCCCTGGAGGACTTCGACGATTTCCTGGAACGCTCGCAAGCCGGGTACTGTTCACACGGAGACGTCTTCCGCCTGGCAACCGAGTTGCAGAAGTTCTGGAATTCGCCAGACCAGTGGCGCGAAGCCTCTCGCTCGGGGATCGAATTCGTGCGGCGCGAACATTCGATGGACCGCGCTATCGAGCAGTTTCTAAGGTTGATGGCGCCAGAGCCTGCTAGCCGCAGCGACTGAACAAGCTATACTTTGAGTCGATTGGTTCCCCGCAACGGATTGAGAGTTGCCGCTTCATTCTGAGATTTGATCAGGGAGATCGTCACGATGAATGTGCCTCGCTGGTTCTCCGCCATGATGGCGCTGATTTTGACCGGGTTTGGCATGTCGCTCGGATGTCTCGCAGCCAGCGCCGCTGATGTTGAATACATCATGGACCCGCGTGCCAAGCCAGCGATTGCTAAGGCCGTCCAGCTCATCAAGGCGGGCATCGCAGGCCAGCAGGCGGGCTACAGGTCCCTCGCTGCGTATGCCTTGGTCAAAGCTGGTGAACCGGTAACAAGTCCGCTCGTTACGGACGCGATCAAAATCGTCGCAGGCAAGGTAAAAAGCGACGGGTACCACCCCTTGGACCACCACTACCAGATCTACGAAGCTGGTATGGACCTGATGCTGCTTTGTGACACAACCCCGGGTGACTACAAGGGCCACATTGAATCAATCGTGCAGTTCATCTTGAAAGACCAGAAGCCAGGAGGCTACTGGACCTACCCGGGAGATGCCGAGTCCGACACGAGTATCACCCAGTACGCCATGCTGGGACTTTGGGCTGCTGAGCGTACTGGACGACCGATCCCAATGGCCGTTTGGGCCAAGTGTGCCAAATGGCTGATCGGCACACAGCAGGCCGACGGAGGCTTCACGTACCATCCGGGGACGACCGTCGGATTCGATGGTGGTCGCAGTACACCGAGCATGACGAACGCGGCACTCGGATGCATTCTGGTAGCGAGGATCTATCTGTATCCCGAACAACCTTATTTCGGCACGACATCCGGCCCGAAACAGAAAAAGTTCGGCCTGCTGGATGATGTAAAGGCATCCAAGTTTCTCGAAGACGTGCAAAAGCGGCGTCAGGAAGCAGGCGACGTCCCTTCACTGGCAGCCATTGACCAATGTGCCAACCGCGGTATCGCCTGGATCTCTTCCCACTGGACGACCAGATCATCGAACGCGTTCACATCCTACTTCTACTACACCATGGAACGTGCCGGCGCGCTCGTCGCCAACGAAAAAATTGGCGGTCACGAGTGGTTCAATGAATGTCTCCCCGTGGTCCTGAAGTCTCAAAAAGAAGACGGTGCGTTTGATGATCAGACCACCAAGGAAGCGGCGGCAGCCCTGAATGTCCTTTTCATGACGCGAACAACAGGTCGCATCATCGAGAAAATGAACATTGCGGGAGGCTTGCAGACAGGTGGGCGCGGACTACCTGATGATCTGGCAGCGGCCAGTTCGCGAAAAGGGAAAATCACGGAGCGAAAGCCCAAGGGAGCCCTGGACGAAATGCTCTCTGATCTTGCCACCGCAGACGCAACCGCTCTGGAAGACACTCAGACGGCGATCGTGGAAAAGGTCCAGATCGGCGATCGCAACGAGCTACTCAACCAGATGGAGACCGTCCGTAAACTGGCGACTCATCCCAACGTTGAAGTCCGCAAGACGGCAGTCTGGGCCTTGGGCCGCAGCGGCAAGATTACCGATGCGATGTATCTAATTCGCGCGTTGAACGACGACGACGTCGACGTGCTGGTCGAAGCCAATGCAGCGTTGAAATATCTGAGTCGCAAGCTCGCTGGTGTTGGCGTACCAGAATCGCCGTACGTCGACCTGCCGGAAAACGCCACCGACGCCCAAAAAATTGCGGCCATCGCCAGTTGGCGACGCGAAGCTCTGACGCGTTGGACAGCCTGGTACACTCGCGTGCGACCGTTCAACGAGAGAAACGACCTGTTTGAATTCCTGAACCGCACCTCAGAATAGGTACTGTAATGAGTTTCGGTCGCCGAGTTGGACGCATGTTTCTGATCTCGTGCATCGGTTGGCTGCTGGTCATGACAGCCCATGCATCAGCGGACGAAAAACTCGCGACTCTGGAACAAGCTGAAGAAGCGGCTTTCAAGCAGGCAGCCGCTCTGGTCACCTCCTCCCTGGTTCGCATTGATACCGTCGGGGGACTGGATGTTGTGGGCGAATTGCTGACCAGCACGGCTCCCACCACGGGATTGGTGCTCACAGCCGATGGGTATGTCGTTTCCAGTGCGTTCAACTTTATCTCCAAGCCGACGTCGATTCTGGTGACACTATCGAACGGCACGAAGCTGCCCGCAAAACTCGTCGCGACGGATCGCCTGCGGACGATCTCGTTGCTCAAAGTGGAGGCCAGCAACCTGCCAGTTCCAAAGGTGGCGCCCAAGTCTTCAATGAAAGTCGGACAATGGGCTATCGCCCTGGGCAAGACCTACGATTCGTCTCAGCCCAGCATCTCCGTCGGGATTATCAGCGCGCTGGATCGCGTGTGGGGCAAGGCCATTCAGACAGACGCCAAAGTGTCGCCAATCAACTATGGCGGACCACTGACAGACCTTGAGGGGCGCGTCATGGGTATCCTCGCTCCTCTTAGCCCTGAGGGACAATCAGAAGACGCCGGGATGGAATGGTACGATTCCGGAATCGGCTTCGCCGTACCGGTTGAGGACATCTACACGGTTCTGGATCGCCTGAAGCAAGGCAAAGACTTGCGACCCGGACTCGCCGGATTTCTCTTCAAGTCTCGGGACCTCTTTGGCCAGTCGGTCGTGATTGATCGCATTCGCTATGATTCCCCCGCGTCCAAAGCGGGTTTGAAAGTTGGCGACACGATCATTGAAGCCGATGGCAAGCCAGTGACACGTCTCGCGCAATTGCGGGAAGTGCTGGGCACGAAGCTGGAAGCTGACGCTCTCGACATCGTCGTCAAACGCGACCAGCAGGATGTCAAGAGTCGTCTGAGCCTGGTGGGAGAACTGGTGCCGTACGAGTCCGCGTTTCTCGGAGTATTGCCGGACCGATATCCCCCAGCGGGCGAAAAGGGTGTTCGGATTCGCCATGTGTATGCCGACTCTCCGGCGGCAAAAGCTGGCCTGAAACCTCAGGACAAGATCACTCGCTTGAAAGGACAGGACGTCACAGCATCGAATCAGTTAGGCGATCTGATCAGCCGCCTGCGCCCGGATGAGGACGTTGAGTTGGTGTTCGTCCAAGGAGGCAAATCGGAATCCCGTCAGGTAAAGCTGACCGCTCCTCCGAATGCGATTCCGACGAATCTCGCGTCGGCCGCAATACCAAGGCCCGAAAAAAAGGCGGAAACGGACGCCCCCAAAACGGGTCGCTTCACCGGAAAGATTGCAGGTTACGACCAGGAGCATTGGGCCTACGTGCCCGACGACTACAACTCTGCGGCAAACTACACGCTACTCGTCTGGCTGCACCCCATGCGGGATACCATGGAGGCGACCATCTACCAGGAATGGAAATCTCATTGTGATCGGCGCGGTGTCATTCTGCTTGCGCCGAAAGCCGCACAAGGCGCTAGCTGGGGAGCGAATGAAGGCGACTATGTCCGGGATGTCACACGCGAGTTCCTGAAGATCTATTCGATCGATCCACGACGCGTGGTCGTGCACAGTTTTGGATCCGGCGGAGCATTCACCGCACAAGTGACGTTCAAATACCGCGATCTGTTTCGAGGGCTGATTCTGGCAAGTTCGCCGTTGCGATCGCCACCACCGGACAACGAACCCGATCTACGGCTGCAGTTGCATTTCGTCGCGGGCGAACGTGACCCGGCATTAAAGCCTACAAGGCTTGTCGAGAACGTCCTGCGGGGCATGAAGTACCCCGTGACGGTGCAGGTGATCAAAGAGCAGACCGGCAAGTACCCGACCGGGGACTCAGTGGAAACCTTGGCGCTCTGGCTGGAC
>JAKFWA010000093.1 GCA_021732995.1 Planctomycetaceae bacterium
CCTCACCCCCAGCCCCTCTCCCCGCGAGCGGGGCGAGGGGAGCGATTAGAAAGAGGGGTCACAGTATCAAACAGTACTCAACACTGTGAGTAAGCAGTCCTGATCGAGACCCACTTAACAACCATGCCCAGCGAACAATTCTCCTACATCACTGAGCTCCTTGACGGCGCCTTGGAAGAAGCGCGGCCATTGCAGGTCAAAGGCCGTGTGACGCAGGTCGTCGGGACGATCATCAAGGCGGTCGTTCCGGGGGTGAAAGTCGGAGAACTGTGCTCTTTGAAGAATCCGTGGGAAGACTTTGAACTCATCGCTGAGGTCGTGGGCTTTTCGAGGCAAGCCGCGCTGCTGACTCCGTTGGGCAACATCGTCGGTGTGTCGTCGGCGACGGAAGTGATCCCGTCGGGACGCACGCACTCGGTGCCCGTCGGGCCGAACATGTTGGGGCGAGTTCTCAACGGGCTTGGTGATCCAATCGATGGCCTCGGCCCGGTGGATATCGAGACTCACTATCCGGTCTATGCGCTGCCGCCAAACCCGATGACCCGTAAGCCGATTGATCGGCCCATGTCGCTGGGCGTGCGCGTCATGGACGCGACTCTGACCTGCGGTGAAGGTCAGCGCATGGGCATCTTCGCGGCGGCGGGTGGCGGCAAGAGTACCTTGCTCGCGCAGCTCATTCGCAACAGCGAGGCGGACATCGTGGTGCTGGCGCTGATCGGTGAACGCGGTCGCGAACTGCGTGAGTTCATCGAGAAAGATCTCGGTGAAGAAGGTCTCAAACGCTCGGTCATCGTCTGTGCGACTTCGGATCGCTCGTCGATGGAACGGCTTAAAGCGGCGTACGTTGGAACGGCAATCGCAGAATACTTCCGGGACCAGGGCCGCCGTGTGCTGTTGCTGATGGATTCAGTAACTCGCTTTGCGCGTGCTCAGCGAGAGATTGGTCTGGCTGCCGGTGAACCACCGACGCGGCGCGGCTTTCCTCCGTCCGTGTTCGCGACGTTGCCGCAGCTCATGGAACGTGCTGGCCAGTCTGAGAAAGGCTCGATCACTGCGCTCTATACGGTGCTGGTCGAAGGCGATGACATGACCGAACCGGTCGCGGACGAAACGCGTTCGATTCTGGACGGTCACATCATCCTGTCGCGCCGGCTGGGTGCCGCAAATCACTATCCCGCGATTGATGTGCTGGCCAGCGTGAGTCGCGTTTTCAACGCCGTCACCTCGGATGAGCATCGTCAAATGGCATCGCGTCTTCGCCTGCTGATGGCGAAGTACGCGGAAGTGGAAATGCTGATCAAGCTCGGCGAGTACAAACCCGGCGGCGACGCCGTGACCGACGAGGCCGTCAAGAAGATCGATAAGATCAATGCCTTCCTGAAGCAAGGCACGCACGAGAAATCGACCTTCGAAGAGACGCTCAAGAAACTTAAGGAACTCGTCGGCTGACCTCTGCTAGAAAATCATTTGCTTTCCAACTGCCGCACAAGCTCTTTCAGGATGGCTACGTCACTCTCGGGCCGAGTGGGACTTCTGGGATGCGTCAGCGAAGACGTGATCCAGCCGCGCAGATGCAGAAACATCGCAGCCGTGTGTTTGTACGCGGGCACCGGATTTCGGAACGCGAAGAACCCGAGATACTGCAGGGCATCATTGAGTTCGAAAAAGGCCGGGTCGCCACTCGTCCAGAGGGCGTCTCGTTTCGCGAAGAGATCGGGGGCGAAGGAACTCAACCCCAGCAGGTAATCGCTGCCGTACATGATCATGTCGATGGCGAGATCATTGCCGGTGAAGACATGAAAGTCGGGCCGAACCTCGTCACGCAGCAGGATGCGTTGCCATTCCAGTTGACGGTTCAGCGACGAATGTTTGGCTCCGACGCACTGCTTGATGCCCATCAAGCGACGGTAGACATCGAGCGAATAGATCTTCCCAAACGGCGCGAACATTGTCCCGAGTTCAAAGCCGATGAAACGATCCGCCTGCTGGCCGATGGCTTCGTAGCTCGCAATCAACTGGTCGTCAGTCTGATTGGTGAGTCCATACGACTGAAAGATAACCGGCGTACCGCCTGACGACTGAATGGCATCGATCTGACTGCTGTATTCTGTAAGGTCAAAGGTAGCGCCGGCATGATCGCCAACAAATGCTCCCGCGACGAAGGGATGACCGGCCAGCACCGCGCGAGTCTCGTTCAACACCGCTCGACGGGTCGCATCATCCAGCAGATTGACGTAACCAGTATCCATGTTGACGGCGGGATCCAGCCCGACCGCTGCCGTGCGCGCCACGTGCTGCCGAAAGCTGGGCCAATCAATTTCGCCACTCGGGAAAAACGGCAGCAACACTGCCGAGATTCCCTTGGGTTTACGGCCGGGACGCAGCATCGTCAGCGGGTTGAGGGGTTGATTCACGACGGTTCTCTGTCTGGATGGCAGTTTGTCAGCGGCCCCGAGCGATGCATTCCTGACATCAGCTCGTCGCGATTCTACCGCGAGCCAACTCAATTTGAGCAGTGTTCAAGCCGCCTGCTTTCAGACCATCGCCATCAGCCGTAGACACTGCTGATGTGCCGCCTTGTTACGCACCGTGATCTTGCTTCCCGAAGCAAGATGCCATGCAAAGCCTTCACTTGCTCAGCGCCCACTGCACGGCGTTTGACAGCATCTTATTGAAGGGCTCCTGTTCGAACTCACCGATGTGACCGAACGACGTATAGAAAGCTTTGCCGCCGAACTTGGTCTGGTTCGTCCAGGCGATGGGCTCGCTCGGCTTGTTGTCGAACGTGCCAATCAGCAGAGGCTTGGTGGATTTGGCCAGAGGGCTGACCACGTAAAGCGAACCCGTGCCCTGCAGCTTGGCGACATCTACTCCGCTGAGGATCGGATGTTGAGCGGCGTCCTCAGCAACCTTCACGGTGACGTTCGGGCCAGCGCCGTAGTGGTTGCTGTAGTTGCCGCCGAAGACGTCCGCATCGAATGTCTCCCAGGCAACTAGTCCTTCTGGCGGCTGCGCTCCGCGCAGCGAAAAGGCATGACTCGCCGTTCGGATTCCAACAACTGGCTTGCCGCCTTCGATGAACTTTCGAATGATCGCCATCTGCTGTGGGGGCATCACCTGCCGCCGCACACTCAGCAGCATGACATCCGCTTCGTTCAGGACTTCAATGCCAGGAAAACTGTTCCAGTTGCCTTCGTCGCCGAAGACGTAGCTCACCTTGCAGGTCTTGCCGAGCGATTTGAGAGCGAAGGTCGGCACGGTTTCATTCGTCCGATATTCCTTCTCCAGAATGACTGCGACGACGTGCGGGCGTTTGTCGCTCGCGAACACAAACGGCTTGCCGCCGATCCACTGATCGCTGGTGATGGTCGGGCAGACCCACTTCTCGATGTGTTCGACGATCAAGTCAGTACCGGTGAAATGGCTCACGAACGGAGCTCGTTCGGGGTTGTACATCGTGTCCGTCATGTCGCGCATCAGGACGACATGCTTGCCATTCTTGGAGAGCTGGCGCAGACCAAAGGGTCGTCCCAGCACACACATGTTGGTGTGCACGCCCAGCAAGACGACATTCGGTCGCCCCTGTTGTTCGAGGATGCTCCAGATCTCTTCGCCGCTGTCGCTGATGAAGTCTTTGTCGCCATCGATCGTCAGCAGGCCTGTCTGAGACTTCCAGGGAGCCTTGGGATTGCGTCCCATGTCGGCGAGCTTCTTGGCCCAGGCCGCGTGCTCGGCGGGATCATCGTCTTCGCCGCCATCGGTCTGATCGATCGGATACTTGCCCTGCTCTTCAGACGGAATGCGATAGCACCACTTGCCGATTTCATCGGGCAACTTGGCAGACTTCGGAGTCTTCTGAGCACGCAGGCGAGCCGGGTGCTCTTTATAGGTCTCCATGCAACTGCTCGGCGCATGAATGATGATCGCGCCGCGTTCCCGGGCGTTCTTCAGCACTTCATTCATGCGGGGAGCCATCTCCGTACCGCGTTTCACCGCATTCAAGCAGTGATGCAGGTCCCACATGTCGCAGACGATGAACGCCGTTTTCGTGGCGTCCCACGTTTCATCCTTGGTGACGGCATTGAAACGCCCGCTCGCCGGCTTGCTCTCCGCGCGAGTCCGCAACTTCAACGCCACATTGGAATCGGCCGCGGTCGCGGTCAATGCAGTCAGCAGCAGCAAACACAGAGACCATGCCATGCGTCGAGCGAACATGCTTTTCTCCGCTGAGTATTCTCGCGTGTGGGACAATCCCTGATGACCTGCACCGGGGCATGTTCATCAAGGGAGCGTCATTGAAGATTTCTCTCTCACGAATTGCGAGTCACTCCGCCGCAAGTTGGACTTTTTCTGTCAGCCGTTTTCACGTCTGATGTCCCGCAGCTCGATCTGGAACCTCGACTCGGAACTCGTCGAATGAATCTGCTCGCCACCAAATGGGGCCGCCTGCTTACCTTCTTTCTGCTCTACATTACCGAAGGCATCCCGCTCGGATTCACGGCTACCGCAATGGCCATACAGATGCGCAGCCACGGAATGAGCCCTAAAAAGGTTGGGTTGTTCACGGCTTCTTTGTATCTGCCTTGGGCGTGGAAATGGGCCGCTGGCCCCTTCGTCGATTTGATCTACTCCAATCGCCTGGGACGCCGCCGCGCCTGGATCGTGAGCACCCAATTGCTGATGGTTGTCTCGTTGATGGCCTGCATGCCCTTCGATCTTGTGGCTCAACTCAGCACAGTCACAGCGATTCTCATTCTTCACAATTCCTGCTGCGCAGTCCAAGACGTAGCAATTGATGCCCTGGCCTGCGAATCACTGCGCAGTGACGAGCGTGGTCTGGGTAACGGTCTGATGTTCGCCGGACAGGCATTGGGGGAGACCATTGGGGGGGCCGGTGTTCTGTTCATGATGAGCTTCCTGGCTGGTCCGCCGAACGCTCGTCGAATGGATCCAGATGCCGCCTTTCAGTTGACGTACTGGTTCGTCGCCGCGTGCCTGATCGTGGTGACGATTTGTGTGGCAGTTCCCTTGAAGGAGCATCCGCTCTTACGAGCCAGCTCCGGGGAGAGCCCCGTCAGGCAAGCCTTCAGCGAACTGCGTAAGTACATAGTAACCGCTGGCCGATCGTTTGTTGGTAGTCAGACCGCGTTCGTGGGACTGGTGATTGCCTGTTTGCCTTCGGGAGCAATTGCCCTGAGTTCGGCTTTGCGCAACAACGTGTCGGTCGAACTCAAGTTCTCACTCGACGATCTCGCGAATCTCGCGTTGTATTCCACCATCATCCAGGCAGCGGGTTGCCTCTTAGGAGGAATTGTTTCAGACCTTCTGGGACGTCGAAAGACCCTCGCTTTGTTCATCGTTCTGTGCTCCGCCCCAACGGTGTGGTTAGCGATTGGCATGCAAGAGCATGGCTGGATCATGCCACTGAAAACCACTGAAGAGGCCGCCCAAGCTGAGGGCTCTGATGACCCATCCCAAAAAACGGAAGCCAGTCCACGCTCCGCCTCTGAGGAATCGCAGCCCACAAGCGAGACTGCGACCACACATCCGAACCCTCCAAAGGAATTGGTTAACCTCTTTTGGGGCTGCGTTCTTTTTTACGCGCTGACGTACGGCTTGCTGATCGGAAGTCAAATTCCAGTCTTCATGGAGATCACGAATCCCGCAGTTGCGGCAACACAATTCACGGCCTACATGGCTCTTCACAATTTGGTGACGTCATATTCAATGGCCTGGCAAGGCTATTCGATCAGTTTATGGGGCTATCCCACAACACTTTGGCTGGACGCGGCCTTCGGGCTGGTTGGCATCGCGCTGTTCCCATTCCTGAAATTACAGAAACGAACCGAAGAGGAAGTTGCTACGCAACGCGATGCTGACCTGGGGCATCCTGTGTGAACTTCCCGACGTCTCCGTAACGTCGTTGTCGCTGACTATGTCAGCCGAGGTTGATGGACTTCGACACTCTTACAGAATGAACCGACGCGGATCGTCTGTCTTGACGGCATCGGCGAGCGCCTCATTGACGTAAGCAGCGTTCACGAGCACTCGGCGTTTCTGCGGAGTCGGGGCTTCAAAACTCACCGTCTCGAGCAGGCGTTCCAGAATTGTATGCAGGCGTCGTGCGCCGATGTTCTGAGTCGTGCGATTGAGTTGATGAGCGAGGTCAGCGATGGCATCAATGCCATCGACCGAAAAGGACAGTTCGACGCCGTCCACTCCCAGCAGTTGCTGATACTGCTTGGTCAGAGCGGAACGTGGCTGCGTCAGGATGCGCACGAGGTCGTCGCGCGTGAGGTCGGACAGTTCGACGCGAATCGGAAAGCGGCCCTGCAACTCGGGCATCAGATCGGCAGGCCGGCTACCGTGAAACGCACCGGCGGCGATGAACAGCATGTGATCTGTTTTGATGTAGCCATACTTCGTCTGCACGGTCGTGCCTTCGACGATTGGCAACAGGTCGCGCTGGACGCCTTGCCGGCTGACGTCCGGGCCTTGAGCCTGTTCAGCACCGCAGATCTTGTCGATCTCATCAATGAAGACGACGCCCCGGCTTTCGGCCAGATGCACGCCTTCGTCCTGAATCGAGTCCTGATCGAGCAGTTCCTCAATCTCTTCTTCGACGAGCACTCTTCGAGCACTGTAGACGGGCACTTCGCGGCTACGCGAACGACGCGGGCCAAGCCGCTCCATCAGGCCCTGCATTTCCATCTCGAGCTGATCGGCTCCAGCGTTGGACATGATCTGCAGCGGCAACTGGCGTTGAGTCACTCGGATTTCAACCAGCTTGTCTTCCAGTTCACCCGCCCGCAGTTTGGTCAACAGTTCGTCGCGAGAAGCAGGCAGCTCAGAAAAATCTGAATGCCGCTCCAGCATGTCGAGCAGTCGGTCTTCAACGCGCAGTTTCGCGGCGGCTTCCACTTCACCGCGACGGCGACCGCGGATCATGCTGATCGAGGCCTCGACCAGATCCCGGACAATCGATTCCACATCGCGACCGTAGTAACCGACTTCGGTGTATTTCGTCGCTTCGACTTTGATGAACGGTGCGTCGATCAACGAGGCCAGGCGCCGCGTGATCTCCGTTTTGCCGACGCCCGTCGGGCCGATCATCAGAATGTTCTTGGGCGTGATATCCTTGCGAATGGACTCAGGTAACTGCATCCAGCGCCAACGATTTCGCAGAGCGATCGCGACAGCGCGTTTGGCGGCGTCCTGACCGACGATGTGCTGATCTAGTTCGGCAACAACTTCACTCGGCGTTAGCTCACGCACGTCAGTTCCTCAACAATCACGTTCTCATTGGTGTAAACATCGATGCCGGACGCAATCAGCAACGCCTCACGGACGATCTCCGACGCACTCATCGTCGAATGCCGCAGCAGGGCTCGCGCGGCGGCAATGGCGTAAGGCCCGCCGGTCCCGATACCCAGGATGTCGTCAGGAGTTTGCAACACATCACCCTGTCCGGTAACCAGCAGGCTGTGCCGCGTGTCCACAACAATCAGCATCGCTTCCAGCTTCTTCAGATTGCGATCATTACGCCAGTCGCGAGCGAGTTCAGTAGCCGCGCGTTGCAGATTGTCGGGAAAATCCTTGAGCCGCTTCTCGAAGCGTTCGATCAATGTGAAGGCGTCGGCCGTCGAACCCGCGAAACCGACCAACACGTTGTCGTCGTGCAGGCGGCGGATCTTCCGCGTGTCGGACTTCATGATCTGTGTGTTGTACGTGACCTGTCCGTCACCGCCGATCGCGACGGTGGAACCGCGACGGACGCTCAGAATGGTTGTGGAATGCCACACGGCACGAGAGTCGGCTGACATGATCACTGCTTGAAGAGTGCGGAAAGAACCGATGCGGTTGATAGCGATTCGCAAGAGCAGGTGCACCACACTCGCATTAGCCAGCCAATCGCCGTTGGCGCAACTGATCGACAAACACCGCAGCAATGATGATCACTCCGAGGATGATGTCCTGAATCGGGTTCTTGAGTTCCAGCAGCGTGCAGCCGCTGGTGATGACGGCCATGATCGCCGCTCCGCTCAACGTACCCAGCACAGATCCGCGACCGCCGCTGAGGCTGGCGCCGCCGATAACCACTGCGGCGATGATCTTGAGTTCCAGGCCCGAGCCCGAAGTCGGATTGCCGACTGACAATCGTGAGAACTGATAGAGCCCGGCCATGCCGACGAAGAAACCTGCGAACGTGTAGACCAGCAGCTTCGTGCGCGTCACATCAATCCCGCACAGCCGCGCGGTGGATTCGTTCGAGCCCAATGCAAACACGTAACGGCCAAACACGCTGTAACGCAGGATGCCCGCCAAGCCGAGAGCCAGCAGCAGAGTCAGCCAGACTCCAGCCGGCAGACCGAACCAGAGCGCCTTCTGCAGCAGGCTCGTGAAGTTCTGCAGCCAGTCCGGAACGCTCGACATCGCGGGCCGCACTGTGGTTTCGGACGCGATCATCTTCGCCAGACCGAGATAGATCATCATCGTGCCCAGCGTGACGATGAACGGCACGACTCGCAGCAGGCTGACCAGCAGTCCGTTGAACAGCCCGCAGGCACAGCCAGTGAGCACCGCCAAGAGCACCGAGACTGAGGCCGTCCAGAAGCGGCACGTTCTGAGAGCGCTGCGTGACGCACTCAGCTCAGTTTGCAGTCGCTGCTCTTCCGCTTCCAGTTCAACTTTTCTTGTCGCCTGTTGCGGATCCGCGGCCTCATCAGCGCTGCGACTCTTCAGCAGGTCATCGGTTACACGCTTGAGCTTCGGTTCAAGCTGGCTCACTTCTTTGCTGCGTTTTTCCAGTGAGTCGCGATGGATCACATCCCCGACATCCACCTTCAAACCCCATGCGAGCACGGTCGCGCTGAGAGCGATAGCCGTACCCACCGACAGATCGATGCCACCTGCGATGATGACCACCGTCATTCCCAGAGCCGCGACGGCGACGGTCGCTGTCGACACCGCGATTGTGCGGAAGTTCTGCGCGGTCAGAAACGTATCCTCACCCGCTTTCAGGAAGTCGGCGATCGAAAAGAAGACGATCACAGCTCCCAGTGCCAGGAACGGCCCGAGCACACTGGCGATCAGACTTCGATTGAACCACGACTTTTGAGGCACCGTTGCGTCAGCATTCATAACCAGATTCAGCCCGGTAGAAACTCAGCAGAGGATGTATTGTCCCGGAAACGATAACGCCCCTCGGCCCTCTGTTTGGAGCGCCGCGACAGGCATTTCTGCAAACCGGACGACTTCGCACGGTCTAACCTGCCCATGATTCACTGGACACCACCGCTGGCCTGCAAGAGAAATGAGTTTCCTCCCGCCGTTGCGTTTATCCCTGTGCAATCTCACTGGAGAGTAAGTGACCGTTTCTCTGGCTCTAGGTCCGCTGTTCCTGGTGGGTGGTTTGTGGGCGTTAGCTCTGGCGATCAAGGCGAGAGCCAAACGTCGAGCGTTGCTGCGTAATTCAGTACAGGTGAGCGGCAAAATCATCCGCCTTGAGGACACGACCAGCGAAGGCGACAGCGTGACGACATCGGCGCCGGTCGTGGAGTACAAGGTCGGTGACCGGAAGTACGAGTTGGTTCTCTCCCCGCGTCATAAGACGGATGACTGCCCGGTCGGCAAGAAGGTGATTGTCTTCTACGAGCAAGGCAATCCGGCCAATTCGATCCATGAGCTGCGAATGTGGGACGTGAACCTAGTCTGTGCGCTCTGTTTGCTGCCCATCCTGATTGGTGTGGGCTTCTTCTACACCGCCTATCAGGAAGCTTCACAAACCCAAGACCCAGTGAAAACTGAGGCGTCCAAACCGTCATGACTGCGAAGCCGACAAGCGGTGAATGGTCGGCTAGACT
>JAKFWA010000059.1 GCA_021732995.1 Planctomycetaceae bacterium
TGTCGGCACAGCGCCAGGCGATTCCCCGCTGGGAACCAATGTCTTCGAAATAGCCGACCATGAGCATGCGAAAATACTGGCCCGGCGAAATCGAGGTGCGTCCATTTTCGGCATAATACGGTCGGCACAGCTCTTCGAGCCAATCGTCAAATTTCGCTGCGGCCAGCAGTTGATTGAGCCGTTCATAAAACGCATGCCGCGGCGTCTGTGCCACGTCTGATGTGGCCACCCACAGCTCCTGCTGCCGCTCGCGTTTCCACTGCCCCATCGCCATGCCACTGTCTCCTGCCAAACCTCACTCGCATCACTCCCCGCCTCGCCACCGATAATCGACCAACCAGAATCTGATCAACCCTGATCGACAACCTTTTTCAACAGGCTGCTAAGCCATGATATCCGACACCACATTTCCAGCGACGTCAGTCAGGCGGAAGTCCCGGCCACCGTAGTTGAAGGTGAGTTCTTCGTGGTTCAGTCCCAGCAGGGCCAGCAATGTGGCATGCAGGTCGGTGGTATGCATCCGGCCTTCAACAGCGTGAATACCGAACTCGTCGGTAGCACCGTACGAGTAACCCGGTTTAACACCGGCACCCGCGAGCCACATCGGATAACCCGTAATGTTGTGATCACGCCCGTCCTGCCCCTGAGCAGTCGGCAATCGTCCGAACTCGCTGCCAAACAGGATGAGAGTCTCATCCAGCAAACCCCGCTGTTCCAGATCGGCCAGCAACGCCGCTGTCGGTTGATCGGTCGCAGCCGAGTTTGCAATCAACCCTTTGTGCAGGTTGTTGTGATGATCCCAACCCGGTTGCCGGATCTCGACAAACCTCACCCCCGCCTCGCTTAACCGGCGAGCCATCAGGCACTGGCGGGCAAAGCTGCCGCCCGGACCGTTCTTCACTCCGTAAGCATCCAGCACCGACTGCGGTTCCTTGGAGATATCCAGTAACTCGGGCACCTTCCCCTGCATGCGGAATGCAAGTTCGTATGACTGGATCACGCCCTCGATTTCGGCCGGTGCTCCCGGTGCTGCTTGCAGATCTCGGTTCATGGATTGAATCAGATCGATCTGCTTCCGCTGCAACGCGGAAACCGTTCGCGGCTTCAAATTCGGCAGATATCCCGCATCGCTGATCCGCGTTCCCTGGAAATGCGCTGGCAAGAACGCACTTCCATAATTCACCGCTCCGCCAAAATTGGGCGAGGGATTGATTGTAATATACCCTGGCAGGTCCTGGTTCTCCGTCCCCAGACCGTACAGCAACCAGGAACCCAGCGAGGGACGCGTCAACGAGGCGAGACTGGCTCCCGTATGCAATTGAATCACAGCTTGAGGATGCGCCGGAGTATCTGTATGTAACCCACGAATGAAGCACAGCTTGTCAACCTGCTTCGCGACGTGAGGGTAGAGTTCCGACACCCAGGTGCCCGTCTGGCCGTGCTGCTGAAAGCGAAACTTCGACGCCACCAACGTCCCGCCGCCGGGACCAACCTGTCGGTCGCTGGCCTGCAGTCGCGGTTTATATTCCCAAGTATCAACCTGCGAGGTAGCACCTTCCATAAACAGGAAGATAATTCGCTTCGCCTTGGCTGCGAATTGCTGCTGCTTCGGCGCCAGCGGGTTATCAGCAGCCTGTGTTCGTGTGCTTTCCGCTCGCGCGGTTTGGCCTTCCAACCCCAGCAGGCCTCGCAACGCTGTGAATCCGAAACCTGCACTGGCTGTCTGCAAAACCTGCCGGCGTGAGATCTCACTCTGGTCAACTGCGGATCGGATTGACGAACGCATAATCACCAACTCCAGAGCGAAAAAGCTCTTGAAAACGGGAACTTCACCACAAAGACTTCGGCTGACTGTCAGCCCAATCACAACTCACGCGATTAACGCACGTAACGAAACTCGCCAGCTCCAAACAATGCCTGCACGAAGCTTGACCACGCGGCAACTTGAGCGTTGCCCGGTTCGACGACGATGTCCTTGGCGGTCAAATCCGTCTGATCGACATCGTCTGGATTCACCGCCTGTGCGACAGGCTTATCGGCTTGACCCGCTGCATTGCTGTTGCCTCCGGGTTTCTGATTCTTCTTCGTCACAGCAGACGCTCTGGCGAAAACATCTTTCAAATCCTCGGCAGCTTGTGACTCGTAGTTCTGGATATAAGTAGTCGCCCGGGCCACCTCGCTGGCCGATGCTGGTCGCCCGAGAGCCACTTCATAGGCGTAGTTCACACGAGCAGACGCATCCTTAAATTGCGCGTTCTCCAACAGTGCCTCGGCAAAAAGCAACGATTGCTGCCGAATAAAGCCATCGTTCAGCAGATACAACGCTTGAGTCGGCACGGTCGTCGTATCACGATGACCAGTTGCCATTCCCTGCTCCGCGAAGTCAAAAACTTCCAGCGACGTCGGCACCAGTGTTCGAACCAGCGGTAGATAAACGCTGCGAGACTTACTGGTTCGAATGGCTTCGATGATCCGTTGCGCCTCAGGACCATTGTTGCGCATTTCAATGACCTTCAACTCCCTGGCAGCCGATGCAGTCGGACGCGTGCGATCAAGCTGCCCGGATGCCACCAGTGCCGCGTCACGCAGTTCCTCGGCCGTCAGCCTTCTCGGACTATGACGCCACAGCCAGCGATTGTCCGGATCCAGACGCAGATGCTCATCGGTCGTGTCAGAACTCAGTTGATACGTGTGCGTCAGGATCAGATTGCGAATCAGCTTCTTGATGGACCAGCCTTCGGTAACAAATCGGTGTGACAGATAATCCAGCAGTTCAGGATGCGATGGACGACCACCTGTGATACCGAAATTGTCAACGGTCTGAACGAGACCGGCGCCGAACAGATGCTTCCACACGCGATTCACGATCACTCGCGAAGCCAGCGGATTGTCGGGCGACGTCAGCCATTGAGCCAACTCCAGCCGACCGCTTTGCTTCTCGGGGATCTCCGGTGAGCCTGCAATATCCAGCACGCTGAGAAAGCCTCTCGGCGCGATTGGTCCCAGCTTCTCGGCTTCGCCGCGAATACGAATCTCGGTATCCCCGATCTGCTTCGCATCCCGCACGCCAAAGGCAATCTTATGTGTCTGCGTGACATCGTTCAGGGCGGCCAGCTCGCCTTGCAGCCGAGTCCACTTCTGCCGCGCCATCTGACGTTTTGGCTTACCGCTGGGGGCTAACTCCGCCCCTTCAGGATTATCTCGCAGGCGTTCAAACTCGACCTTCGCCTGATCGACGGCTTTTTGGGCGGCCTCGAGTTTCGCCGTATAACCGGCCTCCCGCTCATTTGACTCCGAGAGCACGATCAGCATCTGAGTATCATAGTAGTCGAGCCCACCACCTCCCATCTTGTTGCGCACTCCAGCACACAGATCAGTGCTGTGAAAGATGCCAGCCAGTGCGTAGTATTCACGGGTGGGTATAGGATCAAACTTGTGATCATGGCAGCGGGCGCAGCTCACGGATAACCCCAGCACTGCCCGAGAGACGGTATCAATCTGCTCGTCGATGTTGTCCATCACGAAGCGAACCTTGAACCGCTGGTTCACATCTTTGACACCCAGTGCCAGAAAGCCGGTCGCGATGAGCTGCTCTTCGTGCTGAGCTTCGCTGCTGAACGGCAGCAAGTCACCAGCAAGCTGCTCACGGATGAACTGATCGTACGGTTTGTCTTTGTTGAACGCGTCCAGCACGTAATCCCGATACCGCCAGGCATGCGGATAAGGCAGATTGCGAGCCGAACCGGTTGATTCTCCATAGCGAGCAACATCGAGCCAATGCCGGCCCCACTTTTCTCCAAACGCCGGTGAGGCCAGTAGTCGGTCAACCACAATCTCCAACGCCGCGTTGGAATGGTCGCGATCAAAAGCCTCAGCCTCGGCCACCGTAGGAGGCAGGCCCGTCAGATCGAATGTCAGACGCCGTAACAAAGTGCGCGCATCCGCATCGGCCACGGGATTCAGATTCTCTGACTCCAGCTTAGCCAGGATAAACCGGTCGACATCACCACGTGCCCAGTCACTGCGTTTGGTGACTGGAGCTTCAGACGCCTTCAGTGGTTGCCATGACCAGTGATTCAGCTTGAGAGCGGCATACTCCGGATTGCCCTTGAGGATCTCTTCCGGCACTTCCACCTTGGGCCAGGCGGCACCGGCTCGGACCCACGTCTCCAGGTCGGCGATTTGCTCGTCCGTCAGCTTCTTGTTGGGTGGCATCTTGAGTTTGTCGTCAAGCTGCTTCACCGCCCTGATCAGAATGCTCTTATCCGGCGCGCCTGGTACGACTGCAGCCCCACGACCGCCGCCGTTGACCAGCCCGGTGCGATCATCGACTCGCAACCCGCCGTCGGCTTTGTTGTTGGCGGAATGACAATTATAACAATTATCAACAAGTATGGGCCGAATCTTCCGCTCAAAGAAATCGAGCGCCGCTTGATCCGGGGGAGCCTCTGCAGCTCGAACCAAGGATTGGTTAAAGGCTGAGGTCAGCCAGAATACCGCGCAGAACGCAACACACTTCGTGACGTTCATAAACTGAAGCTCCAAAGCGTCAGGCAACAGTCTGAGTTGTGCAGGTCTCGACTGAGTTGAAACCTTCGCACAGGGACACGCAGGGGATGCAGCGAGTTGCCACAATACCCTCCGATGGGTTTGATGGGCAACACGCATGCATCTGAAAATCACAACAACAGCGGGCAAGTTAACTCTTCAGGCTCGCCGCGGCTCCGCTTAGAACTCCCGCGCCGAGACAGGAATTACCTGCCTGAGCACCTGCAACGCGCCGGCCAGCAGCAGCCGACGTGCCTCGTACTCGAAGTCCGCCCAGGACATCCCGCTCAACGCTTCGGCAGCCCCGACCGCGACGTGTTTGACGTCACTGTAGAGCCACATGCGGCCGAGATCTCGCCGGTAATGAGCAGCGGACTGCTCGGCGATTAAGTCCTCATACTCGACTGCTTCAATGCCGGCGCGCTCCAGCAACGGCGGGTCGAGGTCCATCAGCAGAGATCCAGTATCCAGTAGCGACATGATCATGATAATTTGAACTCCTGAATTGGCAGCACAGAGTAATGCTTTTGTGCTGATTACGAACGAGGGAAATGCGGCGGTGTCACAAACGACACAGACATGATCTCGATCCATGCAAGCGGGATGAGATCAACAACAACACAAGCGGTTCATTGCGCATTACCTCGTAGCTGCGTGCTAGCTTCCGGAGTTCCAGTCAGTAGCACTGATCATTCTCGAAATCGATTTGTCTTGTCGGCTGGAGACTTACCGGCGCCGACCGGTGGCAGGCGAGCGAAACGGTCGAATCTTCTTAATCACGTCGATCTGCTCGACCGAGCCATCGTGCACCGTGATGACAATGTTGCCGTGAGAAAGGTTCCTCAAGGCGTCCCGCAACGCATCCTGCACGCGACTCGATTGCGTCGCGTCTGCAGGTACTTGCGCGGCAGCGTCTATCGCGTTTCGCAAGGCTGATGACATATCACGAACCCTTAAGATGCGGAGTGTGGTAATAAACGCGCCCAGTCACCGCGCATATCCCGGCTGGCTCGATTCCAGCTTCAGGTCGAGTTGATTCGAGCCTGTTTTGACGTCGTAGGTAAGCTCTGTCTTCGCGTTGTATTTCGCCGGGAGGACTTCCTGAACGTCGGTTTCTTTTCCCGATGCGTCGGTTACTACTCGAGCCGTAGTAACCCGGATCTGGTGCGAACCAGGGAGCACTCCCTTGCGATCACGATTAAACCGCAGCTCGAAAGCTCCGTCTTCCGCAGTGTCAGAGACCGAAGGTGACGCCAGTTGGCCCGTCGGCTGAAACACGATGCGAGCGTTCGCGAGAGGCTTACCGTCGAGAGTGACTGTTCCTGAAAGCCGCCCCAACTCGGGACCAGCGGCACCGCCGCAGCCTGTCGCGAGGGTGCTAGCAGAGATGAGGGAAAGATAGAAAAAAGAACGCTGAGAGCGAGGTGTCGACATGCGAAACTCCGTGAACAGTTGAACGACAATAGACGATATTGCCGGGGTATCAGGTATTAGTAGTCGCCAACAACTTGCCCATCATTGCGACGTGCGAGGCGTTGATAGATTCCCATGGCGGTCAATCCGGGATCACGCTCCGGCAATGTGGCGCCTGTCTGGTCGTAATTGATGTTCTCAGACAGAAACTCCACTCGACCGTCGGCAAAGAGGAAGTGTGCGCCGCCCTGGTGTTTGCTGGAGTATCCGCCAGTCGCGTTGGCACTTGCCTCGTTGATCTTGGAATCAGTCGTGGCGGAGATCTGGCGGAATCCAACGTCTCCAGTGCCCTGATAATTGCGAGTTCCAACCCACACCGCCGCGAGATCGACCCAGGAGCGTTCGCCAATCACAAACGTGTTACTCGCGCCGTCAGTAATATCCTGCAGGCGAACTCGACTGCTTCCCCACAACAATCCAAACGGATCTTGTCGACCATTCAGCCAGTTCTGCGAGTTCTTCCACACTGTGCCCATGGACGCGGCATAGTTGGACGTCGCGGCGGGTGTATTACCATAGACCGCGTTGGAGAACGGGCGGCTGGTATTCAGATCTTCCGCCTGGTCGCTCGGGCAGCGGTACACGGGTAGCACTTTCTGCGTGAGCGGACGCAGGCTGGCTTGCTGAAGCAGCAGGTGCAGCTCAAGTCCCGGCACGTTTAATTGTTCATAAAGCGGCGTCTGGTCGAGGTGGGGCAACAGGAATGTTCCCCATCCGTAAGCAGCTTGATCGGTCGCGCTGTGAACCGGAGCGGTATCACGTCCGGAGAAAACACTGGCCGGCGGAAGGGTATTATACTGCTCAGCATAATTGTGAAGAGCGAGGCCGATCTGCTTCAGGTTACCGCGGCATTGAGTGCGACGGGCAGCTTCGCGGGCCTGCTGCACGGCTGGCAGCAGCAGCGCGACAATCACCGCGATGATGGCGATGACGACCAGTAGTTCAATCAACGTGAAGGCGCGGCGGATACGGGCAGGACGCAATGTGGCAGTAGCCATGAAACGAGACTCCTTGAAATCAAAGCAACGTGATATCGGTGACGTGCCGCCAGAACCGGTCGATTGGCGGCGAGCGATGAGCGCAGCAAGACGATTGCTGTCGCCGGGCGAGAGCAGAGCGCGGCGAGGCAGTCGAACGAATCTGACGAGGAGCGACCGAAAGAACTCAGCGGAGGATCAACGAGACAGCCGGTAAGCGCCGGGCATCGCGTTCTAGAGCTGACAGGTCGCGATCACTTCACATGAACAGCAACACGTGAAGGAGCAGTCGAGAAGGAGGCACCGCGCGGAGCGGACCTGTGGCGCTGACCGGCCGGGGCTCAGGTCAGGCAGTTTGGCATTCAGCGGGATTGAGAAAACAACTCGCATCGGGGACTCCTGGCCTCCGACGATGCCTCTGGTGTTGAAGTCAGCATCTACTCAGAAATGGAAGTTGTAGAAGTGCTCAGCTTTTGCTGTCGCAGATATATCACCAACACAGTGGTGGTTTTATTTTGTCGGGTTTTAGCGATGCTGTCAAGCAGCTTTTTCTGTGCATTTTCCATGGCGAGTTGAGGAATCACTGTCGGCTAGGTTGCTCTGACGACGTTCCCCGCAGGAATTTTTCCGCGGCAAGGTGCTCAAGCAGAGCTTCGTCGGAAGCGATTGCGTTGGTAACAAGCTGCAAGCCAGCAATGAGTTACGGAAAAGCTCCGGCAGCATCCCGACATCCAGTCGCGAAGCTCTCTCAAGGCACTTGGGCTGGGGAGTTCTCACTCACCGGTGCAGGCTTGGTGTCCGCCTCAGGCTTGGACCGCGGTTCAGGTTTCGGCGGCTCCGGTTGGGCTTTGGGTTCGGGCTGTGGGCCTGGCTTGATGGTCTTTTCAGACTTGTCGATGGCGACATTGATCTGATCGCTCATCACTCGATCCGCCAGAATACGACGGACCCACGTGAGAGCATCCAGGGCCAGCGCTGACGACTTGCCAGGGTTCTTCTTCTCAGCGGCGACGATGTTCAGCATCTTCCGCACAGCTTCGCTGTATTGCCGCTTCAGGTACAGCAGACGGGCTTCGAAGTATTCCACCAGCAGCGGGTCCGAGATCTCGCTGCGGCATTTCTGCAGGCGCTGTTCGGCGAAGTCCGCGTTGCCGATTTCCAGCGGCAGCGTGATGGACGCATAAGCCAGCGTCTCGCGAGCCGATTTGGTCGGCTGTCCCGGCATGGCGTCGTCGAGCAGTTTGAACGCGTCCAACAAGTTGCCGCCGCGAGTCATGTAGGCCGCACGACGGCAGATGATCTGCAAGCTGCGCGGATACTTCTCCTGGAGTTTTTGAAACTCAAGATCGTGCCGTTCGTTAACTTCACCCAGCGACAACACCGCCGCATAGGCCTCGGCGCCTTCCATCTGCTGCTGAGACTCGTCGAACAGTTCGCGAGCCAACAGCACGGCGTCGTCATTTTTCTTGAGTGCCAGCAAGACCTGCAGCTTCTTGTTACGCATCGGCAGGTTTTTGGGATCGACCTTCAGAATCCCGTCGATGAGCTTCATCGCCTCTTCTTGCTGCTGTTCCTGTAACGCGAAGATAATCAGCTCACGATGCCATTCGGGGATTTCGTGAGCCAGCGTCAGCGCGGTCGCGAACGTTCTCTTCTTGCGATCGAAATGATATTCCGCCGCCTTCGGCTTGCGCTCGGCCTCCAGCAGTACGCCCTTCGCCTGATGAGCGTAAGTCACGAACAGAGCGACCGAGCCCAGCGAGCCATAGTCATCGCTCAGCTTGAGCAGTTGCTCCAGACTTTCGCGATCCCGGGCAAACAGCCGCAACTTGAGCTCGTAGGCCTTGTACTTGGCGCTCGTCGGATCGGCAGTGGTGGCTCGCTTGATCTCGGAAACCGCCGCCTCATGCCGGTTCAGTCGCTCCAGAGCAATCGCCTTGAGGTAATGAAACTCGGCCGGCGCGTCGGAGTCATCGGACACGCCCAGAGTTTCCAGGGCCGGAGTGTCCTCTACCAGACGCAGTTGGCGTCGAGCGGTGTCGATCTTGGTCTGATACATCTCGCCACGACCGCAGCCGACGACGAGGCACAGCAGCGCAAGGCTGATGCCCGTCACAAACCGCAGTTTCAGTTCCATCAGCCGACTCCGCACAATCGATACTCCTCGTCCGCGAGATTCTGACGCGTTTCGCAGGTCACCACATCAGGGGCTCTGCGGACGCGCCAAGTTCCCTTAAACATAGGGCGCAGCACGGAACTTACGCGGTGATCTCGCTCGTGAGCGAACAGATGTCGGAGGATTGATGCCGTCTGCAGCGGGCTAAGGGCTTTTGGTAGGCCGGACAATCCTGTCCGGCAATCGGACAGGATGTCCGACCTGCAAAGCCTGCCATTCCAACCCTGCGGGACAACACCCGCGTCATCCCGCATAGCGCCAGTGATGTTGCTTGTCGTTTCGCCCGACTGCTACGTCGGGTTGAGCCGCGTACTCCGTATTCAAGGAAATACAGATTCGTCGTTTACGTTCACGACCCTCCCCTGATGGTCAAAACTGACCGCGAGCCATCCCTGATTCCCCCAACGCGAATAATGCCAGTCATCTTTAACAACGTCGCGAGGGCTTCCGAGTATTCGCTCGACCTCCGCCTGAGTCATGCCGGTCTGTATCTGCCGGACAAGCGACCGTGGCATCGCCGGGCGAAAGGGAATGTACCCAACTGCCACTATCAATGAGGTCAGAAGCAGAGCGAGCAGCAACCACGGGTGAGTCGCAGGT
>JAKFWA010000003.1 GCA_021732995.1 Planctomycetaceae bacterium
CCCCTGCCCCTCTCCCCAGAGGGGCGAGGGGAGTGACTTGTTCTAATACTAGGTTTCTACAGTCTACTAAAAATCACCGGCATCCGGCACGCCGCGGGCGAGGTCGCCGAAACGCATCGACTCGCTGATCCATGCCAGCGTCACGCCGCCAGTCGGACCGCTACGGTTCTTGGCGATGATGAGATCAGCCTCGCCGGGACGATCTTCCGGGTCATACGCGGCGGGGCGATGCAGGAACATCACCACGTCCGCATCCTGTTCGATCGAACCGCTCTCGCGCAAGTCGGCAAGGCGCGGGCGCTTGTCTTCGCGCAATTCGACGCCTCGATTGAGCTGCGCCAGCGCAATCACAGGAGCTTCCACTTCTTTGGCGAGGAACTTCATACGCCGGCTGATCAACGCGATCTGCTGCTCGCGCGGGGCGGATTTGTCTTCCGGTTCCACGAGTTGCAGATAATCCACGATGATGAGTCCCAATCCGCTACGGCGTTTGATACGCCGACAGATGGCCCCGAGTTGAGCCATCGTGCGGCCGGGGACGTCATCAATGAAGATCGGTAACTGACTGAGATCTTGAGACGCCATCATCAGGCGATCTCGTTCCACTTCGTCGAGTTCACCTGCACGCAGACGATGTCCATTCACTCGCGAACGAATGCAGAGCAGACGCTCGGCGACTTCGAGCTTGGACTGTTCCAAACTGAAAATTACTACCGGTGCACCGGTCTTGGCGGCACCTTCGGCGATATTACACACCAGCGCCGTCTTACCCATACTGGGGCGGGCCGCGAGGATGATCAGTTCCGTTGAATGAAACCCATTCAACAGCTTGTTGAGGTCGGTAAAGCCCGTTGACAGGCCGCTGATCTCGCCCTCTTTCTCCATGCGGGCGTTAATACGATCGAAGGCATCCTGCAGAATGTCGTGCAGCGCGATCTTGTCGACGTCCGCCTGCTGTTCGAGGATCGAGAAGATGCGCTGCTCAGCTGACGTCAGCACGTCAGCGGTTTCTTTACCACCTTCATAACAGTCGGCAAGAATTTCATTACACGCGTATGTCAGGGCACGTTGAGTGGCCTTGTCACGCACAATCTCTGCGTAGTATTTCGCATGCGCAGCGTGAGGGACGGCCTCCAGAATCTGTTCGAGATACTCGGCGCCACCAACGTCATCGAGTTCCTGATTCTTCATCAGCTCTTCGGCCAGCACAAGCACGTCGATGCCGCGCACTCCCCGCTCACGGAGCTGCATAATGGCTTTGAAAAGCCGCTGATGGGCGTCGCTGTAGAAGTGCTCGGGCTTCAGAATCTCAACGACGTCGTCCATCGCTTCGTTGAGTAGCAACACGCTGCCCAGAACCCCCTGCTCCGCTTCCAGATTCTGCGGAGGGAGCTTGCCGGCAAAGGACTCCCTGGGAACCTTGGAGTCCTTGAAGTTGCGAGGGTTGGCCATATTTCACCCCGACAAAAAAACAGCCTGGCCGAACTGGCCAGGCTGCGTGATCACATACAAACACTCTCAGCGAACTTACTTCGCGGGCGCGACGGAAGCCTTGGGCACCACCCACACCTTCACGTCGGCTTCGATGTCCGTCGCGAAGTGCACCTTGACGGTGTACATGCCGGTTTCCTTCAGCGGACCTTCCAGCTTCACGTGCTCAGGAGCAACTTCGTAGCCAGCCGTCTTCAGTTGAGCGCTGATGTCGTTGCCCAGGATCGAACCGTAGAGGTGTCCATCCTTGTTGGCGTTGGCTTCGATCGTGACGCTGTACTTGCTGACGCGCTCGGCCAAGTCCTTGTAGCTCTTCAGCAGGTTCTTGCGAGCGTCTTCCTGGCGTTGCTTGTGCAGTTCGACTCGGCGCTTGTTCTGAGCGGTCGCAATGGTCGCCAGTCCCTGCGGGAGCAGGTAGTTGCGAGCGTAGCCGGGGCGTACGCGAACGATTTCGCCCTGCTTGCCGAGTGATGTCACGTTTTCCGCCAACAGCACCTCAGTCATCCGTCGTCCGTCTGGAGATGCCTTGATCCGAACCGTCTTTGCCATTTGAGATTCCCAACACTTATTTCGTTATGAGAGCACTCAGGCTCTCCTTGCGACCATATCCTGTCTGAGTCTTAGAACGGCACTTCGTCGCCGTCCTGACCACCACCACCGCCGCCACCACCTGCATCGAAGCCAGAGTCTTCAAAACCGCTCGGAGCCCCGTAGTCTTGTTGCGCTGGCCCCGACGATCGCTGCGGTCCGGGAGCACGACCGCCGCCGCCTTCGGGACGTCCGCCCAGCAACTGCATCGTTTCGCCGATCACCCGGATGCGGCTCATCTTCTTGTTCGTCTGCTTATCTTCCCAAGTGTCGTACTGCAGGCGTCCTTCGATCAACACCGGACGGCCCTTGGTCAGATACTCACCCGCGATCTCTGCGGTGCGACCCCACAACGTGACGTCGATGAAGTCCACCGCTTCCTTCTTCTGGTTGGACTGCTTGTCGAACCACGTGCGGTTCACAGCCAGTCCCAGTTCCGTCACGGCACTTCCCGAAGGGATGTACTTGACCTGCGGATCCCGAGTGAGATTGCCCATCAGGATGACTTTGTTGAAGCTCGCCATCGCTCTTTGCTCCTCTCCTCAGATTCGCAGACCCGGCACCACCAGAGCGTCTCAGACCTTGTCCGCCAGCTCTTCAAAGACTTCTTCGTCTTCACGGCCTTCGCGACCCTCACGAACTTCGACCGGCGCATCGCCGATCTGCTCATGACGGAACGCTTCGCCGCCCTTGACGAGCTGCACCATGCGGTCAAACAGCCCCTTGGGGTGCTTCAGAACGAGGTGTCGCACGACGTTATCGTTCAGGTTCACAATGCCCGCGATCTGCTTGGTGGCACTGCCTGGAGCAGTGAAGAACACCAGGTAGTACAGGCCTTTCTTGTGGCCATCGATCGGGTAAGCGAGCTTGGCATCCTGCCAGGGACGATGAGCGACAACTTCACCACCGGCTTTGTTGATAATGCCAGCGACTTCCGCACCTGCGGCATCGGGATCCGAGCCGAAGCGGGCGCTGTCGAGAATAAACATACCCTCGTAGAAATTTTGGGCCAAAGGACGATCCCCTTCACGAATGACGACGAACATTAAAATCAACGCGAATCTGCCGGCTGATTCAGCCAGTTCATCGCCTGCTCAATTCCCTGAGAAACCCAGCGCTCAATTCCTGACAGAGCCGCCTGCAAGGGTTCCTTTAAGATTGAGCGTTCTTGTGTTGTAAATGCTTGTAGGACGTAGTTGGCTGGATCCATTCCCGCCGGTGGTCGACCGATTCCAATCCGCAACCTCGGCACGTCTTCCGTACCCAGATGACGAATGATGTCCTGCAGCCCTTTTTGACCACCCGCCGAGCCAGCTCCACGCAGGCGGAGCTTGCCCAGATCCAGGTTCATGTCGTCCAGCAAAACCAGCACGTTGTCGACGTCCAGCTTGTAGAAGTCAACACACGGGCGAACGCTTTGCCCACTTGCATTCATATATGTTTGAGGCGACAGCAGCAAAAGCTTCTCACCCGACAGAGTCGCTTCGGTGAGCAGCCCATTGAACTGACGCTTCGCTGGCGGACACTGAAAAGCATCCGCCATCAAGTTCAACAAATCCAACCCGACGTTGTGCCGCGTCTGAGCATATCGAGAGCCGGGATTTCCAAGGCCCACGATGAGTTTCATTGGCGGCACCAATCACATGAATCACACCGACAAAATTATTTCTTGGCCTCTTCGTCTTCGGCCTTCTTGCGACCAATGACTTCAGGCTCAGCCGCCGTCACCGCTGCCGTTTCCAGATTCACGGCTTGCGGAGCACTGACCCTCAACACAACCGTTTCAGCGGGCAGCGAGGCCTTCGCACCGGAAGGCAATTCCAGATTGGCAACAGTAATACTGTCACCAACCTTCATACCGCTCAAACGGACATACAACTTCTCCGGCACCTGATAAGACAGGCAGTTCAGAGAGATTCTGTGAACTGGCTGATCTACCACACCGGCCGCAGTCTGGCCCTTGGTGCTGATTTCGACTTCGACGTCGATACGGGCTTCCGGATCGATGCGCTGGAAGTCAACATGAACAACTTTAGTAAAGAACGTGTCGTACTGAACCTCGCGAATCATCGCGCGGGCGACTGTTCCATCCAAATTCAAGTCGACAACGTGAGCGGCAGCGACCAGCACGGGAGTAATCGCGTCGCGGTCAACCTGCACGGAAACGGTCGGCTTGGCCAGTCCGTAGACGTTCGCCGGGACCTTGTCTGCCCGACGAAGACGGCGTGAATTCGCTGTGCCGAGTGAAGTTCTGGACTCAACGTTGAGAGTTACGATTTCCGACATGTGTCTTCTCAGATCTGCATCAAAACCCGTAAACCCGTTCCCTTGCAGGGTTTAGGCCTACAAAACACCCCCTGATAACGACAAAGGGGGGCAAAAGATAACGCTCGCCCAGCCAAACTTCAACCATCGGTTGTCGCGCCGATCCATCGACGGCGGCACTGCGTAATCCGGCTTCTGTGCTGGCGCCGTGGTAAAGTTTGCCGCTTGGAGAAGTTACCCGATCACGACCGCCAGCAAAACCGGCAACGTCCTCAATCACGGGAGAACCACCACGACCGCTGCTCTCGGCGCAACCGATACACCTCACCAAGCGTGGTCGACTTACTTTGGGGGTCATCGTGAGCGTGCGTCGCAGTCCGGCATCAAAAAGAACGTCAGTAAACCGCCAAGCGTTTCAGCTTCGCGGGTTGCTGGTGAGCGTCGCGCTGACCGGTTTGACGAGTTCCGGCTGCCAACATCTGCCTGTGGATCCTGTGGCAACAAGTGTTCGGGCCACGCTACCTGTACCAGAACCAGAAAGTCAGCCCGCACGCTGGCGAGCGAGTTCGACCAGGAGCGACCAAGGCGGAATCCAGCAGGTTGCAGCGTTTCAGGAAGAGTCGTTGGTTTCACCCGCCACGCCGAAACCGAAAGCTCGGTTTGACGTGCCCGCCGAGTTACCCGGCTCATCGGCACCAGCGCTCAGTCTGCCTCAGTTCGATTCGGACGAGCCGATGGAGAAACGCCGTTCGGCGATCGAAAAGCTCTACGCAACATTGCCTGAAGTGCCGGACGAGCAACAACTGCTGCCAGGGTCGAATCAGGGTTTGCTGACGCTGGCTTCACTGGAGCAGACGGCCTGCGAGTACAGCCCGGTGCTGCGTCAGGCAGAATCCGACGTTGAAGCCGCGCGGGGCAAAGCTGTGCAGGTTGGACTCTATCCCAATCCGACGATCGGATATCAGTCGGACACTGTCGGTACAAGTGGGACCGCGGGCTATCACGGCGCGTTCGTCTCGCAAGAGTTCGTCACGAAGGGGAAGTTGTCGCTGGCACAAGAAACAGCGATGGCCGAATTGAACAAGTCGGAGTTTGAACTCCGCAAGGCGCGGATCAAGCTCGTTTCAAGTGTTCGGCGCAGCTATTTTGCAGTGTTAATTGCACAGCAGAAGGTCCGATTTGCGAGGGCGCTCTCGCAACTCAGCGACGAAATGTATCGCGCTCAAATCGAGTTGGTCGCGGGCGGAGAATCAGCCGCCTATGAGCCCGTTCAATTGCGGGTGCTGGCACTGCAAGCCCGCAACGACGTTGTGCGGGCTCAGAACGATTACATCAGCGCCTGGCGAGCTCTCACGGCGACGCTGGGCATTCCCGACATGCAGCCCACTGGCCTCGAAGGTATCGTCGATCGGGTTGCTCCCGACCTGAACTACGAGATGGCTCGGGCCTGGCTGGAGTCGACGCATTCCGACTTGTGTGTCGCGCAGGCGGAACTCGCGGGAGCTTCCAGCAACCTCGACCTGCAACGCGCGACACCCTATCCGAATATCACGGTGACCGGTGTGATACAACGCGACTACACCGCACCCCAGCTCAATTCCACGAGTTACAATCTTCAGGTGGGTTTCCCGCTGCCAGTATTCGACCGCAATCAGGGTAATATCTACTCGGCGGAAGCCGGATACATGAGGGCGCAGCAGGCTTGGTCGAAAGCGCGGAATCTGTTGCTGGCGGACCTTGCAGACACATTTCGCAACTACAGCACCGCGCGGCAACTGGCCGAAGCCTATCGTTCCGACCTGTTACCCAGTCAGGTGCAAGCTTATCGCGGTGTCTATGATCGCTTCCGTAGCGGCACTGGCGATATCGATTTTGCGCAGGTTGTTGTCACTCAGCAAACGCTGGCACAAGTTGTTGGCGAATACCTGAAAGTGCTGAACGATCAATGGCTCGCCTCAGTTGAACTCGCGGAAACGCTGCAATTCGATGATCTGCAGGCCATGGAACAGCAACTCTCGCAGCCGATCCCGTTGCCAGCGCCAAAGAAGTAAGCGTCGACAATCCCGGTGAGTATCACCCTCACACTAACCGCGACGAAGCAGGCGTGCCGCTTTCTTACGAATGCTTTGGAGCGTTTCAACGCGGCGGATCAGTACCACGACGGAGCGATTCGCGAGCTGATACGTCGCGCCGGGTTTGAAATTGCGCGACGTCCGCTTGGGGTGATACGTATCGAGTACGCATTCCCAGTACTCGTGCGGTTCCAGTTCGGGCAGCAGGAACGCCAGGTTCAGCTCACTGGCGTTGAGTAGCACCAGCATGGAGTCATCGACGATGGGATCACCCTGCGCGGTGACTTCGTCGTTCATCGGACCATTGAACAACACTCCAACGCACTTGGCGTAACCCGCCTGCCAGTCCTGTTCGGTCATAGGCTTGGACGCGGGAGTCAGCCAGTGAATGTCGTGCGTGAGGTCTTCGTGCATCGGTTCGCGGAAGAACGTCGTACGCTGAAACGCCGGGTGCGCTCGCCACAACTCGCTGAGCTTCTTCACGAAGCCCAGTAACTCCTTTTGATCTGCGGTCAGATTCCAGTTCACCCAACTGATTTCATTATCCTGACAATAGGCGTTGTTATTCCCCTGTTGAGTGCGCGCGAACTCATCGCCGCCCAGCAGCATGGGCACGCCCTGCGACAGGAACAGTGTCGTCAGCATGTTACGACATTGACGCTGACGCAGGTGGTTGATGTTTGGATCGTCGGTCGGACCTTCGACACCATGATTGGCACTGTTGTTATGCTCTTCGCCGCTGACCTCGTGATTGGCGGCGTTATGGCGTTTCTCATACGTTGCCCAGTCCAGCAGCGTGTAGCCGTCGTGAGCGGTCACGAAGTTGATACTGCAGACCGGAGACCGGCCGTTGTGAGCGAACAGATCTTCGCTACCGCAGAGACGGCGAGTGAACTCGGGTAACTGCCCTTCATCGCCCTTCCAGAACTTGCGAGAGACGTCGCGATACTTGCCGTTCCATTCGCGCCACGGGCTAGGATAAGCACCAACGTGATAGCCTACACAATCCCAGGGCTCCGCAATCAGTTTGACTCTCGATAGCACTTCATCCTGCTGGACTGCCTTGAAGAACGCAGCATGCGCGATGAAGTCGAACGGGTCTCGCCCCAGCACTGACGCCAAATCGAAACGAAAACCGTCGACGTGCATCTCGCGCACCCAGTAGCGCATGCTGTCAAGCACCAACTGCAGTGCGTACGGATGCCCGATGTTCCAACTGTTGCCGCAGCCGGTCATGTTTTCGTAGTAACGCCGGTTCTCCATCAGCCGGTAGTAACTGGAATTGTCGATGCCGCGAAAACTGATCGTGGGACCGTTCTCGTTACCTTCGCTGGTATGGTTGTAGACCACGTCCAGAATGACCTCGATGCCGTTCTGATGAAACGTGCGGACCATGCGTTTGAACTCACGCACGACTTCCTGCGGCACCGTTGTTGACGCGTACGCTGGATCGGGAGCAAAAAAGCCCAGCGTGTTGTAACCCCAGAAGTTGGTCAGGCTGCGTTTCAGCAGAAAGTCATCACGCACGAAATACTGGATCGGCAGCAGTTCGATCGCCGTGACACCCAGGCTCTGCAGGTGCTTGATAACCGGCGATGACGCCAGTCCGGCGTATGTGCCGCGTTTGCCCTCGGGAACCTTGGGATGCAACTGCGTGTAGCCTTTGACATGCAGTTCATAGATCAGCGTCTTGTTCCAGGGAGTCCGCAGCGGCTCGTCGTCGCCCCAGAAGAACGATTCGTTGACGACGGCGGCGAGCGGCGCGTGAGCCGCGCTGTCGCGCGTATCGAACGTGTCGTCAGGTTCGCCGAGCCGATAGCCGAACAGGCTGTTGTTCCACTTGAGGTCGCGGCCGACGGCGCGCGCGTACGGATCAAACAGGATTTTGTGTTTGTTAAAGCGCAGACCGTTGGCCGGCTCATACGGACCGTGGACGCGGAAGCCGTAGAGCTGGCCGGGACGGACATCAGGCACATAGCCGTGCCACACGTGGCCGGTACGGTGTTTGAGCGGCAGTTTCTGCGATTCGTGCCGGGCCTCGGGCGCGTCGAACAGACACACGTCGACCCCGGTGGCGTGCTGCGAAAAAACTGCGAAGTTGGTTCCGGTGCCGTCACAGTGGGCACCCAGGCGCTCAGCGCTTCCAGGCCAGACTTTCATCCGGATCTCCTCCGAACATAGCGAGCCGCAAGCTGAATCGCTGCACTTCCGGCTCCTGGCATACCGCCGCTAGTTCGGGTCTCAGTCTTGAAGTGAATCATGGTGCCAGCGTGAAGATCGGCAAATCTTTCCCTGCTCATGAAAATCGGTCGTGTGATTCCGCGCACCGTACTCGCCCCACGCCGTCTCAAAAAGCCTGCGCGCGGTCGGAGTTCAATCTCCGAGAAACTTGGCAGACAATCGCGTCGCTCATTCGCGACTTCTTGAGGGCCTCGCGCGACTTTGACTCATGTTTCGTGCGGGCGTTTCAACGCGGCTTTCGATGGTTCGGCCTCGACGAAAGAAATTCTGCGAACTGCTCGAATCCGGGAAAAACGCGCGAACTTAGTTCTCAGACCGGGTCTCTGATTGGTAGTGCTGCGACGTTCGGTCGTGGCACAGTGGATCAATCTTCAACGCTTCTTTGGTCTCAATACGCTCGCACTGGGTTCTTCGATGTCCGCCTACTCCGCCAAGCTCATGAGTCTATCAAGCCCGCTGAACGGCTCCGGTTATCAACGGAACCGTTTTAGCCAGCTCAATGAATTCAGCCCGTGACACTTGGCGTTTACCTGCGCGGTTAACGAAGCCCGGTGTCCTGTGACATCGGGCTTTTTTGTTGACCGGCTTCAGGGTCGGTAGCTGAGACAGATTAGCGACGGCCTGAAAAGCCGTAGACGAGGATTCGAGCACCTCCCGACCCACTTCGCTTTCATAAATCATAAATCCAGGTTCGCATGAGACCTCCTCAAGGGATGGACGGGGAGGGCGAGGCTACGCCGAGTTGTCAGACGTCATCGCCAAGGCCGACGGCTCGGTTGCAACCTCGCCCTCCCCTCGGGGGTTTGCACGAAGCGTGCTCCAACGCAGATCAATCGACCGACATAACCATTCGCTGCGGCAAGTGCATACCTCGACCCACAGAGAAGTCGCTCCCCTCGCCCCGTCGGGGAG
>JAKFWA010000005.1 GCA_021732995.1 Planctomycetaceae bacterium
CTGGGCGGGCGCATGAGCGGGGCGGGTTCCCGGTATCATTTCTATTCGACATTCGCCGAGTTCCCCGAGATCGTCGGCCCGACGCTCAACGGAATTCAGGGGCTGATTCACGCGAAACCCCTGGAAATCGTGCTGCCGGGACGGTTGGCGTACTTGCTGGACTCCGCGACGGGAGCGGGTGATTCCATCTTTGAATTGTGGGAAGAGATCACTCGCGAGTTGTTCTCGATCGGCCGTATCAACCTGCTCGCGGAAGTGTCTGAGCTGGGCGATGATAAACTGTATCTGTGCCCTTACGTGGCCGAATCGCTTATCAATTGGCGCGTGCAGCCGAAGATTGTCGGCGGTCAGGCGACGCTGTGTGTGCTCGAAGAATGCGAGCAGATTGACGATGCGGAAGATCCGTACGTCCTGCAGGAACACAAGCGCTGGCGTGAGTTGTTGCTGACTCGGGATGGCTACGCGGTTCGAGTCTGGGAGGCGAACGCCGATGGTCAACCGGGAGTTGTCGCGAATGAAGCGGGTGAGGAACTGACGGCTCCGGCGCTGTTCGGTCAGCGATTCCAGGAGATTCCTCTGACACCGATCAACGCGGTTGATACTGGATTTGGATACGGCCCGGTGCCGATGCTGCCGATGGCTCGTCGCGCGTTGGCAATTTTTCGCAAGACGGCGGATTATCATCGAGCATTATATATTAAAGGTGATCCGCAGCCGGTGATTTGTGGAATTGATCCGAGCGAAGTGCCGCAGGAAATTGGCGGCGGTACCATCTGGACATTCAGCAGTTCGGAAGCGAAAGCTCACTTTCTGGATATTGACGGCCAGGGCATCCCGCTGATGCGGCAGGCGATTCAAGATGAGTTCGAACGGTTCTCCGCAGAGACCGGCCGTTTGATGGACGTGAATGACAAGGCCGGTGCCGAATCCGGCGAAGCGTTGCGGCGGCGGCATTCAATGCAGCTCGTGACGGTGCAGAGCGTCGTCATCAACGCGGCGGCCGGACTGCAGCAGGCTCTGCGGCAGATGGGCCGCCTGATGGCTCTCAACCCCGAGGAAATTGCGGGAATTCAGGTAAAGCCGAACCTCGACTTCGCCGAACCCGGCATGTCGGGCGAGGAACTGCTGCAGCTCATCATGGCCGCGAATCAAGGGGCTCCGCTGAGCCATCAATCCATCCACGAACTGGCCCGCCGCCGCGGCCTGACCGACAAAAGCTTCGAGGACGAACAAGCCGCCATCGCCGATCAGGGGCTGGCGTTGAGCAGTATCAATAGTAGCAATAGTAGCAATGTATAGAAGTAGAACAGTATAGCTCGCGAACACTCTCCCCCCTCAAAGGGGGGAGCCGGAGGGGGGCGAACTCAACGGCCACACCGGTTCTTGTCTGTTCCAGCTTCGTTCCCGCTCGACCCCCTCTTCCGGCCTGCGGCCTCCATCTCCCCCTTGGGAAGGGGGAGAGGCACAACGCGGCAGAGAAATATACTGCAAGGAGTTCTGATGTCCGCACCGGACGAAGAGCAGGCGGTGTGTATTATCAACCGCATGGCCGTCTGCCTCAACGAATGGCGAGACGTCCGCTACGTGCTGGCCGTGCAACTCCCCGACGGCGGCTACGCCATCGGCTCCCGCTGCTCCGACCGCGACAAACTAACCCTGATCAGTTGCCTGATGGACCAAGTGCTGGAAACCCCAAGCCATGAGTGCCGTCGGAGAAGCAGCCCCAAGCAGTCCTGATGAGCAGCAAGCGTTTTCATAGCTTTAGTCCGACGCACCACGAATGATTTCATAGCTCCGTTGGAAGTCCTCATCTGTCGACACATCACCGGAACTGGGTGGTTCGTGCTTACGGAATAGAGCGACGATCTTTTGCACATCACCGAAGTATTGTTGTGCACGGTCTGCGTTAAAACGACGGGGCTGGTATTCCGGCCAGAGGGTCGCTGGATCAACAAGGAATGGAACTAGCTGCGGCAACACTACGGGTGCGGAGAACTCCGCTGCCCTAAGCAGTAATTCACCAAGTCTCGGCCAAACAGAAGAGCCAACCATCTCCGTCGCTTTCCGCAGAACTCCTCGCCGCGCGGTCTTCAGGGACCCAATGAGGCCATTTATTGTTTCGTCCTTGAGCAATTCGTTGAATGCAAGCGTGAACTCGTGGCAAGGGTCGACGGATCGACCCTCACGCTCACTCCGCGTCCACTGGTGAACGGCGTAATCATTCATGAAGAGGGCGAGTGTTAGGTCTTTCTTGAGGAGTTCGGGAAGGATTTCTGTCGCGATCCTCACCCTGGTGTGCCGATCCTGCCCCTGCATCATCCAGCTCAGTATTCTCCCAAGACCAGGAATATGACCGAACTCTTTAGTATCTTCGTTCCATTTGTGACTCGGTAATGATGCGAATTGTTCGCAGGCGTCGAGAAAGAGTTGTCTGATCTGATCGTCACTGAAGCTCTCACCAAACGTTCTGAGGCGTCTTACACCGTCATCGGTAGCGGCTAGTTCAACCAGGTAACTGCTGCTGCCATTCTTTGAATCTTGGATAGCCCTGAGAATGTCTTGATCAGACTGACGCTCGGAAATACTAACACTGGTATAACGCCGCCAGTAATCGACTGTGCTGTCGGAAGAGAAACCCTGCGGTTTCTGTAAGGTAAACGAATCGGGCACATTATCGGGGTCTGTCCATACGTGTTCATAACGCGGGAATATCTCGTTGATAATTTGCCTGATGACACGATAAGATATGGTTTCTCTTTCTTTGTCCTTCTCTTTATCTAGTAATTCGTTGAGTCTGTTACCAGCGAAATGATCAGAGCGTATGTTTCGATCCAGAGGTAAATCTGGGTTGGCACGAATTCCGCGTTGCATCGCGACGACGGACTGATCGATCAAGGCGAAAAGATTGGGACGTGCCACCCGTATCACATTCATCATCAGAACATCATCAAAATCCACCTCTCCGGCCAGTTGAGCCCAGATGTCAGCCGTAAGGCGAAGACTGGCCTTTAGCAACCTAGGAGTGTTAAGTAGAACCGAGAATGCGACCTCGCGCGTTGGTGAGTCTGTGTAAAACCAAGTTTCATACTTAGCTTCCTTCACGATCGTTTCGATGCTCTTAAACCGATCGCGTATCTCTTTTGATGCGGAGTCAAGGACTTTGCTTGAATCCAAACAGTCAAAACGAAACGCAGCGACCATCTTCCACACTTCCGCTGCGCGAATCGCGGGTGGTTGTTCGATAAATCGTGCGATCTTGTGAGAGTCTAGGCGGTTCTCAAGACTCGCGTCTGCGAGCAGTACGGAGATATGCTCTGATTTATCGAGCAGATAGAGCATGGCGCGAATGCTGCCGAGCTTGTCATCCGCCTTCCCTTCAACGGGAGCACGGTCGGCACCGGCGAAGCGTTCCAAGTCCTCGATCCAGAGGACCAGTTTCATGTCGATCGCGGCGACGATGGACTCGATCTCCTTGAGAATCGTCTCGGGCGACGCGGAATCTTCAATGAGCGAAGTGATGGCGCTCAGGTTCAGGCTGCTCGATGACACCGCGTTGACGTACTTCTTAGCAAGCCTGGTCAGCGCCAGCGTGTTGACGTGTTTTCCCAGCGCGGTTGTCAGTTCATCCAGAATGCCGATTACGGCGGCATCCGCCGTCTCGAAGGGCCAGAGACTGATTTCGACCAGTATAATCCTTTTATCGAGCAGATTCTTTTCCCGCAGATAATACTTGACCAAGGCCAGGATTGTCGACTTACCCGAGCCCTTCTCTCCGACAACAGCAATCGTCGGAGCTTTGCCGGATGTGCTTAGTCGATCTGCGATCCGCTTGGCGACTGCACTATGTCCGAAGTAATCGTACTCGGGCTTGGTCACCGGTGTGTCATCTCGTATCCATTCCAATAAGACGTCAGGGGAAAGCGGCTTCGGTGGCTGGGGAGGAAGATTATCTACTGGCTCTCGTCGGTCTATCGGCCGCTCGACTGGCTGGAGAAGCCTGCTCAGCACGACATACAGGACGCCAACGACTGTGCAGACTACACCCCCAAGTATCATCTCATGGGAACAAAGCAGCCGAACCGCGGCTTGACGGTCTGCCTCACTGGCACTTAAGGATCGCTCCACCAGAATTCCGATGAGTACTGCGACCCAGAGCGGTGGGTATCGGCGGAAGTGCCGAAGGCCCAGGAAGCCGACCCAGCGGTTCCAGCCCGCGTAGCCGACAAGCCCCAGAGTGAGAATCGCAAAGCCTGTGAACTGCATCCACGGGGAGAGAGGTACGAACTGCTCCAACTTGGGGAGATTGGCGGTGACGACTGGTTTGCAGAGCGCTACCAGCGCCCCTGCCCAAGTCCCCATGCAGACAACACTCAGCCAGCGCTGAGTTTGATATTTGCGCCGTTGTTTATCCTGGGCAGCAGCAGAATCAGTCATTGGCGTTCCTTGGTCACACGAGGCCTCAAGCGCGACTGAGGGATCGCTTACTGGCACTTAGATCAGGATATGTTGCCTGCGAGTGTGACGGTAGGAAACGTCCAAGATACATGGAAACCGCTCACGAGTTGCGCGCATGCCGGGAGCGGCTGGTGCAGCGTGACAATTCGGAATTTCGCACGGTGTTCGCGTCCCCTCATGAGGGGACGTTGTCAGCGTGCGGTTGCTTCAGCGACGATGCTGTTTCGCGAGAAACTGCTGGTTGTATTCGACGATGGCGGCGTGCTGTTCGGATACGGCGGTGGGCATGAGTGCGTGGGCCCAGGCTCGAGGGACCTTGCCGTCTTCCAGGTTCAGGTGTTCCAGCAGCGACACTGCAACAGCATTGACGAGGTTCGAGTTGCCGCCTTGCAGGAATTGGTCACACAGCTGGAAGGCCTTGATCACGGTCGCGTGGTCTTGAGATTCGATGGCATCCTGAATGAAGGCGCGGAACACGTGCATCTCCATGTGAAGCAAACCGTGTTCTTGGTTGAGCCGGTCTCGCAATTCAGGAAATGCCGCCTTGGTACTCGCCAGAAAATCGCTGCGATGAAGCCGTGCCATGTTGTCGCCTGGTGATCTCAGTCCCGCAGGTACGTCCTGCCAGCCACTTGAGTCGGGCTGGTGTTTTGTAAGGCGGACAATTCTGTCCGCCTCGCCGGATAGAATTGTCCGCCCTACTTGCTGGTTTGCCGCTGGTGGTTGGTGAGCTTGGAGTGAGTGTGGATCGAATAGCCCAGTGCCGCGACGGTGAGGATTCCGGCGGAGTGGATCAGGATTGCCAGCATCGTCAGCGGGTCCAAGCCGAAGGTTGATGGCTGCGGAAAGAGGGCCAGCATCTTGCTGAGAAGAAGAAGGCTGGTACCGCGGTAGTTGCTGAAGAATTCAGCAAACAACAATCCGCTGACGACGGCCGGGACTTTCGGTACAGAATAATATGAGTAGCAAGACGAGGGTGATTCGGCGGTTCGTTCGCGGCGAGTATAAGACTTAATCGCGAGACAGGCTGCCAGCACAGTGAATGCAGCGAGCCAGCGCGGCAGGACATAGCCGGGTTGAGCAAGCTGTTCCACGCCGGGGAGCCAGCTCGCGAGTAGCGTGCTGCAGACCCGGATGAGCGTGGCGGCAACCAGGCCGAGGAGAATGGGGTCGCCCCAGCGCTTGAGGCGGCTCGGCCGCGGTGGCGACGAGTTCGCCAACCGCTCCGTCGAAGCGACGGGCGGCGAGCGTTGATCATCGCCGGGCAGTGCCTGCATGTGACTTTCTCGAACTGAATGCTTCAGAGTCAAAGACGGTTCAGCAAATCATGATAGGTTGCCCAGGGCTGCGGCAGCCAGAAGTCTGCAGATGGTTTAGCCACGGATGGACACAGATGAAACACGGATACGACTAGCGAGGCTCCGCTCAGCCGACAAGTTGTAGGGTGGGACCAGCGCAGCGCCGGCCCACCAATGATAAGGCGACGGTGGGCCGGCGCTGCGCTGGTCCCACCCTACCATTCATGTCACTCGCCAAAACTTGACGCACCGTGTGCGGCTTCCAGTCATCAAGTGCCCGAGTCGACGAAGTGATGTCATTTTGAGTTTTCACTGGCGAGTCTTGTTGACTCGCGATGTCATTATGATATCATCTCGACATCATGCGGCGTCCGACTGAAATAGTGGCGCTGGTGAAGACTCGCAGAAGCGGTCACAAACACGACCAGGAGGAAGTGTCGTCATGTTGATTCGATTGCTGGAGTTGCCGTTCGGGGGTTTGTATGCGAGTCCGGACGACGACGGGTTGGGCTCGGGGGCGTTGAGTGAGTCCGATGGCGGCGAGTTTCAGAAGAGGCTCGACGATGCGACGGCGGGGCTCAAACGCACCAACGAGGCTCTGAAGGCCGAGAAGGCGGACGTGAAGCGGCGGCTCGATGAGATGTCTTCCATGCTGGAGTCGCTGGGCGGCGTGCAGGGGCTGAAGCAACTGCAGTCGCTGCACGAACGGTTCTCGCAGGATGAGCTGGGCCGGCTGTGGAAGGACGGGCGGACGGACGAGTATTTCGAACGTCGAGCCAAGTCCTTGCGCGAAGAGCATGCCCGGCAGTTGCAGCATCTGGAAGGTCGAGCGACTTCGGCCGAGGGGCGGTTGCAGACCATGCTGGTGAAGACCGCCGTGCAAGCAGCGGCGATTAAAGCGGGTGTGGAACCGACTGCGATCGAAGACGTGGAACTGCATGCAGACAAAAAATTCTCGTTCGATGCGGAACGAGGGCAGTTGATACTGAAAGACGCCGACGGAGCCCTGGTCTTCGGAGCGGACGGCAAGTCGCCGAAGACGGTGGAAGAATGGCTCGACGAACAGCGTGAACCGCGTCGCCATTGGTGGCCGGCTAGTAAGTCGGGCGGAGCCAGTGGTTCGGGATCTGCCGCGGCTGGTGGATTCAATAAATACAGTAATAACCCGCGCGAATATCGACGTCAGCGGGAAGCGGAACTGAAAGCCAATCAAAGATGAGCCGCAGTGATACTGCTTGCGGCCGTCTGTAACTACAAGGACGACTCGAGCATGGCTTACCTGACTCCTCAAGTGATCGCTAACGAAGCCCTGATGTTGCTGAGCAATCGCATCGTGGGCGTGAATGTCTTCAACCAGAAGAGCCAGGTGCTCTTCAGTGGTACTCCCAAGATCGGTGATACCGTCACGGTGCGGCGTCGCGGAGTCGGCACCGTGCAAACTTTCACTCCAAGTGATACTGTCAATCTGAGCTTTGCGAAGCTCAATGATACTTCGGTGCAAGTGCAGATTGATCGACAGTCCGTCATTGCGGTGGCGATCGACGATCGGGATCTGTCACTGAATATCAACGACTTCAGCTCGCAAGTGCTTGCTCCTCAGATCAACGAGCTGGCTCAGGAGATCGATCGCTATACTCTGACCAAGTTCAAGGAGATTCCGACCGTCGGCGGTCCTTCTGGATCAGCTCCTTCGGCGTTGCCGGCGTCGATTGCGGACCTGACGCTGATCGACAAGAGCTTGAACGACCAGCTCGTGCCGCTGGATGGCCGCGTGCATGTGGTCAGCTCGGAGTTGAACGCTAATTTGCTGGCGATTCCGAACCTGACTCGAGTCAACGAGGCGGGCGGCGAAGACGTGCTGCGTCGAGCTTCCGCAGGCGTGATTATGAACCTGGATCATGCGATGACTCAGGGCATCGACAGCACCACGTTCACCAGCGGCACGATGACGAGCTGCGTGGTGAACGCTCCGAGCGGCCTGGCCGCTGGTGCAACGTCCATTCCGTTCGATGGCGCGAGCGGTGCGACGCACACGCTCAAGAAATATGACATTATTACGATCGCCGGATACGGCAACGCGGTCGTGGCGGCGGACGTGACGGCGTCCTCCTCGGCGGGCACGATTACCATCTTTGATCCGCTGCGGAAGACGGTCGCCAACGACGCGGCGATCACGGTGTATGACGGCGGCGGTAATACTCGCCAACTGCACGGTGCCGCGTTCCATCCGGACGCGTTCGAGTTCGTCGCCGTGCCCGGCGCAATGCCTCTGGGCGGCGCGACGGGTCAGGTTGTCAGCGACGGCAACCTGTCGATGCGCGTGATCTTCGGCTGGAACTCGAGCGGCATGGTCAACCAAATGTCGCTCGACCTGTTCTACGGAGCCAAGCTCGTCGATCCCCGCCTGGCGGCTCAGGTGGTGAAGAATATCTAGTTGTTAGGGGGTAGGGGGTAGGGATTAGGAAAAAGGTCGCGAGCGTGCTCTGTCGACCGAGTCTTCTCTCTGCCTTCGCCGCCGAACACCACCTCGCTCAGTTGCTCCCCTCGCCCCGCGTGCGGGGAGAGGGGCTGGGG
>JAKFWA010000116.1 GCA_021732995.1 Planctomycetaceae bacterium
AAGGCAAGAACTGCCTGTGCTGGATCGGCCGATTTCCCGACAGCCACAAAGGGAATTACCATCGGTATCTGATTGATGAGGACCTGCAGATGCGCGTCCAATGCGAATCCTTTCGCGCGGACGGCACGTTGGTGGTCTCATGTCAACGGAAGGACATCAGCCTCGATCCGCCTGATCCCGCGGTCTTCGAGCTGCCCAGTGATATCAAGATTCGGCGACGTTGAGAGGCGTTCACGGCAGCCCGCCGTTCAGGAAGGATTATGCTGTTAGCGCTCGAAGATCTCGACGGCGTTCCTGATCGAGCTTGAGTTTGCAAGCTCCCTCAACTCGATCATGATTGGAGGTTCGCACCCATCCTCCTCAACGTCCCGCCTAAGAATCTCGAGACACGGAATGTCGGAAGCAGCCAGCATCGTCGCGTACTATCGGGATCGACTGGTACGCATCCTGGATGGGCACACGGCCGCTCACCGCGCGAATTGGACCGACACCATGCGGGATCTCCGGGTGCGTGGTTTCGATCTGAAGCACCGCAAGCTGACGCTGGACGGATACGACGACGAATGGTGTGAGGACATTGTCACTCACATTACCTTCCTTCCCGTTTCTTTCCCGCCACTTGAGGCATCAGCCGTCTGTTCGTGCGAGGAAAGTAAATACTCGTCTTATTGCCGACACACCTACGCCGCCGCACAATTGGCGACTCGATTGCTGACGAACCCGAAAGATCCGCTGACGAGAGGACTGGTTGGTCCCGATTCTGCGAGTGCTGAATCGATAGCCCGAGCTTCAGTGACGAAAGCCAAAGCAGCGCCCGCAGCACCGCGCCGTTCGCCACAACCGCCAACATCCGCGCCGCAACCGGTCCAGACGCCCGTGGCGCCGAAGCTGATGAATACGCTGGATCAGGTGTTGCACGCAGCGGAGATCCGTAATGATGCTGATCCGCTGGTCGCTGACCGGCGACTGGCGTATCGAGTCATTGTTGATAATGCCCGCAGCTACTTCGGTCCGGTAGTGACCGTAATACCGTATGAACAGATTCTGCGGAAAGATGGCGCCGACTGGAAGAAGGGCCGCCACTTCAACTGGAATATGCTGGAGACGCTGCGCGACATCCCTCTGAACCAGTATGACGAGGCAGCGATCGCTCTGGCGCGGGAACGGGCTCACAATTATCAGACCTCGCCGCCGGTGGGAGCTGTTCTGAACGCACTGGCGGGGTGCGACCGAATCACGATGGACGACGCTACGGGCGAACTTCCAGCCACAGTTCGTTCGGGGGCGGTCAGCATCGACTGCCGCCTGGACTCAGGGAACTTGCATATTGAAGTTCTGTGCGACGGTAAGCCGTTCGACAGTTCCAGGGGTATCATCGAGCAATGTGGTATCAATGGGTTGGTGGCAATTGGCCAGGATTCGCTGACGGTCGTCAACGTACCCAACCAGCAGGCCATCGCGCTGGCAGTGGAATTCAGCCGGGAACCAGTGACGGTTCCCTTGTTTGAAGCCGCTCCGTTGATCGAACGTCTTGTCAGACTCGACGTTCTGCTGCCGGTAAAACTTCCCGGAGAACTGGTATCGCAAGACGTCATCGCCGATCCGCGAATGCATCTCGAACTGATACCAGGCCATCCTCAGGGACTCGCCGCGCGGTTGCGAGTCCGCCCAGTTCCCACTGGGCCAATGCTGATGCCCGGTGGCAAGAAGACGGGTTCGTATCTGCAACACAATGATACCATCTCCCGAGTGTCGCGCGATCAGGATGCGGAGCGCCAAAAGGCAAAAAGTCTGATCAACGAACTGGACGCATCCTCTTTGGCCACTATCGGCGAGTACGACTGGCAATTTCGATCCGACGACGCTGCGATGGACTTTCTCGCCCGACTGTCCGACCGGCAACGGCGGCGCTTGAAGGAGCAGGCTGCTGATCAAACGAGTGCTCGTCAGCCTGTGAATGATAATGATGCCGCAACATCGTTAGGTAAGATTCCCGACACCGACGATCTGGTCATCACCTGGCCGCAAGGTGGCGTGATCCGCGTGACGGGCGAGATTGATTCCTCTTCACTGCGCATCAGCATCGAAGACAAAGAAGATTGGTTCGGTCTGGATGGCTCGGTAGAAGTCGACGGTCATACGATCTCATTGCGGGCGTTGATCGCAGCGCTGAAATCCGGGCGAAAATACATTTCGTTGGGTAATGGTTTGTATGTGCGTATTTCAGATGAGTTTTTGGAACGGCTGCAGGCGATTGATGATCTAGTACACTCGACGAAGAACGGACTTGAAGTCGATATCACCGCCGCGCCGGCGTTGCAGGACCTGGTTCACCTGCGCGAGCATTTTCAACTCTGCGCGAAGTGGCAGAACGTGCTGCGGAATCTGGATACAATCGCTGTTCAGAATGCAGATCCACCGCCGACTCTCAATGCACAACTGCGACACTATCAACTGGATGGTTACCACTGGCTGAAGCGACTTTCGACCTGGGGCGTGGGTGGCTGTCTCGCGGATGACATGGGCCTCGGTAAGACCGTGCAGGCACTGGCTGTGCTGCTCGACCGGCGGGAAACGGGTCCGGCATTGGTTATCGCTCCGATGTCAGTGGGCTTCAATTGGGTCCGTGAAACTCAGCGATTCGCGCCATCGCTGCAGGTGATCTCTTACCGCGACAGCGATCGCGGGCAGATCCTGCAGGACGTTCAAGCCGGTGATGTGGTGGTCGTCAGCTATGCGTTGTTTCAACGCGATGCCGCGAAGTTCGGGAGCGTTGACTGGGGCACGCTCGTGCTGGACGAAGCCCAGAATGTGAAGAACCCGGCGACCAAAACCGCACGGGCGGTTCGCGACCTCAAAGCCCAATGGCGACTCGCACTGACGGGCACGCCGATCGAAAACCGGCTCAGCGAACTATGGGCTCTGTTTCGAGCCATCAGTCCCGGTTTGTTCGGGAGTTGGGAACGCTTTCGCGAGCGATTCGCGGCGCCGATTGAAAAGGATAAGGACCCGGCGAAGCGGCGATCGCTGGCGCGGCTGGTGAAGCCGTTCATCCTGCGTCGCACGAAGCAGGAAGTTTTGACGGAATTGCCGCCGCGCACCGACATTCAACATACCATTGAATTGAGCAGCGAAGAACGCAAGCGGTATGAAGACGCGCGTCTTGCGATCTGCACGCAACTGGCGGGAGTGGACCTCAATTCATCCGCAGAAAATCATCGCTTCACCGTGCTGGCTGCGATTACGAAGCTGAGGCAACTTGCCTGTCACCCGCGATTGGTCGACGAGAAGTGGACGAAGAGTTCCGCGAAACTTGATACCTTTATGGAACTGGTCGAAGAACTACGCGAGGAGCAGCATCGAGCCCTCGTATTCAGCCAGTTCACTCAGCATCTGGGTCTGGCGCGCCAAGCACTCGATCGGGTTGGAATTCAGTATCAATATCTCGACGGCAGTTCGTCCGCGGCGTCGCGGCAACGATCGGTCGATGCATTTCAGGCGGGTGAGGGCGATTTGTTCTTGATCTCACTCAAGGCCGGTGGCTCGGGGTTGAACCTCACCGCGGCCGATTATGTGATTCACCTCGACCCGTGGTGGAATCCGGCGGTGGAAGATCAGGCGACCGACCGGGCGCACCGCATTGGCCAGTTGCGCCCTGTCACGGTCTATCGGCTGGTAACGGAGAGCACCATCGAGGAGAAGATCCTCGCCCTGCACGAACGCAAACGCGAGCTGGTGGCCAGCGTGCTCGACGGCACCGACGAAGCAGCTCAACTCTCCACCGAGGAATTGGTTGACCTGATTAAAGGCTCCGCGACGAACTCCGCTGATCGCTCCGAAGAAGCACCTTCGCGCCCCCGTCGCAAAACATCGCATCGCCACAAATCGTAAAGTGGCAAGCACGTTGTATGTGCCGTCCGCAGAGAGTTACGGCACATGGAATGTGCCTGCTGGTGCGCTTGTAAGTGGATCGAATCAGCGAGGTGTAAGTCCTCGTCGAAGTTGGGTTTGAACTTCGTATCCGACGTAACTGCGTCGTCGTGAGGCGGGGTGGGGAGCAACGTGAGGAGAATGACCAGTCCATAACGTGAGTGAACCGGACACCGCCGTATTCGGTGGTCGCGGCCTGTCGCTGTGGCGAGCCTGCTGGCGAAGGGCGAAGCCCAAGACGCAATTCTCCTGAACAGGATGTCCTCCGGGGAGACCCGGCTGGTCGCGGTAGGTCTGAGACTCAAAACCAAACCGGAGATCTCGGAACAACGAGGGGTGGTTGGAGACAGAATGGTCAGACGATTCGATCACATGATACAAGGAGACCTGAGTGGACAGGACGGTGTTCATATACCGGATTTCCGTTATGGAAACCGTCCGGTAGGAAGAACCGCCGCTCAGGAGTCAGAGCGTTGACTGGTGACGAACTGGTCGAGGGCGCTCATGATCATGTTGGCGATCACGCGGTGTGATGCAGGATCCCAGTTCCTGACCGACTTCGCCCGCCTTCCTGAGGCGGACGATTCTCGGCCCGTCAACCCTCTTTGAGGTAAGACCACCGACTGGAGAGCCGGATGCGGGAGATCCGCCCGTCCGGTTCAGAGGGAGGGGGAACAGAACTCAATCTGTTCTCCCTACCCCTATCTTTCCCGCGAGCCACAACCGAGCTGGCGGACAGGATTGTCCGCCCTATAAACGACTACGGCAGATCATGCGGGCGTTTAGCGAAGTTCAGGCGGGAGCGTTTTGAGTTTCGTGCATCGGCGGCCCCCGCTCCTGTCAGCGTTTGCGGGTCGAGTTCATCGGATTCGGGCAGTTCGGCGAGTATCAATTGTGCGAGATCCGCCGCCAGAGTTGATACCTGATACGGTAACTTCTCAAACGCTGTTCTGATACTGGCTCGCAGCAGCAGGCAGACGGGTTCGTCAATGGCCCGCGCGAATCGTCGCAGGTTCAGATCAGCAACATCGGCGGCTTCGGCCGGGTCATGAGCGAAATCAAGTGTCTTGGCGAAGCGGCCGGAGTGGCCAATCAGCACGTCGGTCCAGCGTTCCGTCTTGCGACGCAGGCGACCGATCTGAGCCACTTCCAGCAGCGGCAGCGGATCATCCTGATTAAGCAGTGATAAAGCCCGCTCGCTGAGACTGCTGTGATTCGAGACCACCTGCCGTGAGATGTGCTCGGCGGTGGTATGCAGGTGGACTCGACCATGTCCGACCAGAGCGGTCGCCCAGACTCGAACCAGCATTTCCGTCACGAAGATTTCATGCAGCAGCGAACTCAGTTCGCGGCCGTTGTCCGGCGTGTTCTCGGCTTCAGGCAAGACGTTCGGCAATTGCGCGTTCAGCGCCAGTTCATTGAGCTGTTGATACCAGCTCACGGAAAGTTTTCGAGATTGGCTCCACAGGTTCTGCAGATGTGAAGCGGAAAGCGCCGTCTGTGATTGAATCACAACCTGAGAGCGGGCTGAGGCGAGGACCGCGATCTCGGCGAGCTGGCTGATACTGAAAACCATTGTGGGACCCATGAGGACGAGGCGAATCGGTTCCGGGGCCTCGACCTTCGCAAAGCCAATGCCAGAGGCGAATTCGACCCATACGTGCGGGTTTGTCAGTTCAGACGACCGTTTTGCGAGCCTTTCGGGTGACTGTGTCTGCCGAGTTTCGGCAACACGTCGCGTCCCAGAAACGTGTTTGCGCGTATATGTGTCAAATTTCTGAACGCAGGCGAGTAGTTATGTGGTCGGTACTCTCCGTGTGCCGACGGACCCAAGAAACCCGCACACGGAGAGGTTGTGAGTTTTCGGTTGGGGGTGTTTATTTTCAAGAGGGGCGCTGGAATGCTCGGTCAGGAGATTGAGCATGAAGAAGGGCGCTGGCGGACGAGAGGCTCGGTATCAGCGGCTCGGACCGGGGCCAGATGGGGCCGATGGTGGAGCAATTGCAGGCGCACTACGGTCAACGTCCGCGTGAGTACCTGGCGGACGGCGGCTTCGCCACGAACGGTGATATCGGGAAGCTGGCGGCTCGGGAGATCACGGTGTTCGCGCCGGTGAAGTGCCCTGCAGAGATCCTGGAGCGCGGCGCAGATCCGTTTGTGCCACGCGCGGGCGATTCGCAGTTCATCGCCGCGTGGCGACAGCGGATGGGCACAACATTCGCCGAGGAGATTTATCGTCAGTGCTCGGGCATCGCGGAGTTCCCCAACGCCGTGTTCCGCAACCGAGGCTTCAGACAGTTCGTGGTGCGCGGTCTGGAGAAAGCGAAAGCGAGCACCCTGTCGCAGGTGCTGGCGTTCAACTTTACCCGTATCAACACGCTGGTCTGGCTGTCCCGCTTGTGAGGCACCCGCTTGAGGTGAGGCTCCTGAAATCCCGGCCCGGCCTGGCCAGTTGAGCACATCACTCCCTCTCGACGCCCGCGACTTTCAGCCGTCCGGTGACTCCGCGTCTCCACCACGAAGCGCTTCAACCCATTCCCGGCCCGCTCGTCGCGAAATACTCACAGCCTCTCCGTGTGCGGGCCGCAAGCGAGTGGCTTGGTCTAGGTAACAGCTACAGCATGGGAGACCGAGCCATAACTTCGACGGACAGGCTTGTCCGTCCTACAATTTAATTTATGGGCTGATCGACTCGCCTTACGCAGCAAACTCTTACAGCGCGCCGCTGCCGGTCAGGACGACTCGGATAGTGCGGAACAGGATTTTGATATCGTTCCACAGGCAGCAATTCTGCAGATACAGCAGGTCGAGCGCGACTTTGCGGCGGAAGCCTTCGATGTTGTTGTCGTAGCCATTGATCACCTGAGCCGGTCCGGTGAGGCCGGGTTTCAGGCCGAGGCGTTCAATATAGTCCGGGATTTCGTCGGTGAGCTTCTCAATGAACTCCGGGCGTTCCGGACGCGGGCCTACGAGTGACATTTCGCCGCGTAACACATTCCACAATTGCGGGAGTTCATCCAGTCGCGTTTTACGCAGGAAGCGGCCGATGGGTGTGACTCGCGGATCGGCTTTCTGAGCGAACTGGGCACCGTTCTTTTCGGCATCAGTGCGCATGGTGCGGAATTTGTATAATACAAAGGGCTTCCCATAATTCGAGCTGCGACGGCGATTGCCTTTGCGACGACATTCAGCTCCGTCCGGCAATGTGGCCGCAGCCTGTCGACGATCGGATTTCTTAGGCGTGCCGCGCAGGTTCAAGCCGACTCGAGTCTGCTTGAAGATCACAGGACCGGCGGACGTCAGACGCACCAGCACCGCGACCAGCAGCATCACCGGGGCGAGTAGCACGATCATCACCGACGCCACGATGACATCCAGAACTCGTTTCCAGAAGCGGGTAGTGGGAGTCAGGCAGCGAATATCACGGCGAGGACGTACGAGGCTCAGTCGCGTCACCCAGTCGGCGGGCGGCAGATATTCGGCAACGGCGTATAAATCGACGAGGTCGCCCAGTTGATCAACGGCAACGGTTGCTCCGGCCGCTGTCTGATCCGCCTGGTGGCCAGCGAGACCTTCTTCATCGTTATCCACGACCGCACTGCTCATGCACCGTTCCTCAGATCAACGGACTTACGAGGGATCGCCACGCCTGAAACGTGACGACACTTGAAAACATAGGCTGCACCACGGTGGCGGAGTTCGGTCACACGGGCTGGTGCGGCAAGCTCACCAGCCCGCAGACGGGTTCTGCGGATTCTGACGGTCTCGCAGGTGACGACGGTGGCGACGGTCTGACCAGTTGCGGCGTGGGCGTGCGAGCCTTAAGAAACCGGTTTCACGCCACGTTTCGCAGGAATGAGCTCATGGCACTAAGCAC
>JAKFWA010000021.1 GCA_021732995.1 Planctomycetaceae bacterium
TCAGGGTACCAATAGGGGTAGTTGGTTTGAGTAACGCCCCGACAGTACGCATGCTGCAGCCTAAATTCAAGCGATTTTGAGTTTTCGAGCGCTCAGGAGATCGGCATGGCCCGCTGCGACTACTGCAACACGTATATTCTGTTTGGCGGCAAGACTCACGGCGATCTGAGATTCTGCAACGACACGTGCCTGGAGCACGGTCACGTCATTCGGCGTGCGAACGAACTGAGTGATGACCTCGTCGCGGACGCCTTGGAAGAGGCTCATCAAGGGCCATGTCCGAAGTGCAACGGCGAAGGCCCAGTAGATGTGCATACGAAGCACTCGGTGTGGTCCGCCGTGTATCTGACGTCCTGGAAAAGCACTCCGGTCGTGTGCTGTCGCTCGTGCGGGCGTAAGTCGCAGTTGGGTGCGATTGCCTTCTCAGGGCTGCTTGGCTGGTGGGGTTTTCCGTGGGGCTTCATCATGACCCCGGTGCAGATTGGGCGGAATCTATCCGCCATCTTTGGCGGCCCGGCTCCGAATAGGCCATCCGCTCAATTGGAGCAGTTGGTTCGCATTGATGTTGTGATGCGAATGGACACTGGAGAATCGCCCACTCGACCCAAGCCGCGCGGCAAGAGTCGTCCCAAGATCGAAGATGACGAAGATGAGGACTACGAGGTTGTCTGTCCGGCTCGGAAGCCCGTCCCCAAGCCCGTTGCCAAGAGTAAGCCGGCGGCGAGTTCCGCGGCCGACGAGATGATCGTCGTGCAGTGCGAGGAGTGTTCTGCGAGCCTGAAGGCGAAACCATCCTTTGCTGGTAAGCGAGTCAAATGCCCCAAGTGCGGTTCGCCAATTAAGGTTCCTGATCCGTTGGAATCTGCAGCGGACTATTTCGCAGACGACGAATGACTAATTGACTTCCTGCGCGACCGAAGGAATCTGCATGCGTTGTCTGATTCGCGTTGTGATGTTTCTGGTCTGCGGAGTGCTCAGTTGCGGAGCCAGTGAAGTTCATGCTCGCTGGCGCGAGATCGCGCCGAACATCCTGCGAACGGACAAGCAGCCATATGCGTATGCCGTAAAGGCTGGTCGCAGTTGCCTGCTGATCGGCGCGCCGCATGATGTTTCTCCCCGTGACTTGCCGACCGATACGAAGTGCGAGCTGTTGCTGCTGACGCATCATCATCGGGACTCATCGATTCAGGCCGAAGCTTTCATCAAAGCCGGAATTCCTGTCCGCGCGCCGCATCTTTCCGAAGACTATTTGTCTCCGAGCGGCGTGGCTGCCTATTGGAAAAAGTCTCTGCCCGAAGTTCCGAAAGACCGCTTTCCGACTCTGTTCGAACGCACTTGGGGGGACTGGACTTATCTGGTTCATCCGACCGGTGTGCAAGGCATTCGCTTTGACTTGAACTCGGGCGACGAGTTCCTCTGGAACCAGTGGCGGATCAAGGTTCTGGCGACGCCCGGCCATTCCAAAGACCACGTCGCGTTTCTGGCCACTCCGCCCGGTGAGAGCAATGCGGTCTGCTTCTGTGGTGATGCGATCGCAGCGCCGGGGAAGATCTGGTCACCCTACACCGTCGAATGGCATCACCAGAAGGATGAAGGAGCTGTTGCCGCGGCAACATCGTTAAGAGCGATCGCTGCGGCCAAGCCGAAGTTGTTGCTGCTCGAGCGTGGGGAGCCCATTCGTGGCAGTGCCGTTGTTCCCGCGTTGCTGGAGACTGCCGAACTTCTGCAACAGCTCGGCGCAGCGAAAAACTTTGATGCCTACACGAAGAGCCTTGATGGACCACTGCCGAACTACAAGTTCCTGGCACCAGATCAGGTAGGCACCGCGAATCCGTCCGGAAATCCGCAGCCGTGGACGAAGCTTTCAGAGCACTTGCTGCTAACCGGCAACACCTACGCGCTGGTGTCACGCGACGGGCCGGTGTTGTTGATGGACCCCTACAGCCAGAACATTGTCGAACGAGTCGCTGAACTGGAGCAGATCCATCAGACCGGGCCGGTCGAAGTGGCCCTGATCAGTCACGCTCACAACGACCACTACACCGGGATCTTCGCGCTGCGGAAAGAATCATTGTTCAAAGTGTGGACGCTGGATCGCATTGCCGATGTGGTCGATCGCCCGACGAAGTACCTCGCACCTTACGTCGATCCGCGACCCGTGATCGTTGATCGGCCACTCAAAGACGGCGAAGTCGTTCGCTGGCACGAGTACGAACTCAAGGTACATCACCTGCCGGGGCAGACGGTCTTCGGGCTGGGACTGGAAGTCGTCGTCGATGGTCGCCGCTGCCTATTTACTGGTGACAACTTTTATCACCACGAGCAGTACAGCGGCAGCGGTGGCTGGTCAGGTCGCAATCGAGGTCTGCCGCTCGGTTATGCAGCCAGTGCGGCCAAGATTCTGTCCATGAAACCAGATTGGATTCTGGCCGAGCACGGGGGAGCGTTTGAATTCAACGCGGAAGACTTTCGTCGGCGTCGCGATTTCGCTGAACGTGCCGCGAAACTCGCCGATCAGTTGAGCGTGCATGGCGATCATCGCTTGGATTGGGATCCGCAACGTGTGCGAGTGGAACCGCTGGTGAATGAAGTCGGCGCTGAACGAGTGGCACGCGTGAAGATCATTGTGAATAACCCGACAGGTGAAAGAACTCGGTATCGAGTCCGGCGACCGGGCTCAGTCTCCCCTGGAGCAGAATTCGTCTGGGCCGATCCACAACGGGAGACCGCGCACGACTTTGAGATCCGGCTTGAACCAACTGTACGACCAGGGCGGCACGTCTATCACCTGCTGATTGAAGATCAGACCGGAGTCGATCCATCGGACACCTTCTGCATTCTCGACGTACGAGATCCGAAATAGTCCGCTGCGAGGTCAGTTGGGCGGCGAATCATCTTCGGTCGCGTTGTGGTCGCCGTCAGTGGGCTTCGCGACGAAGCGATATCCCGTGCCGCGTACTGACAGCAGATGCCGCGGTGCGGTCGGGTCCGTCTCGATGAGTTTCCGTAATCGCATCACGAAGTTGTCGATGGTGCGTGAGCCGAAGGCGGCGGAATCGCCCCACACATCGTGCATGATCTGCGAGCGTGACAACACCTTGTCCGGGTGCTGAGTGAAGTAGCGCAGCAATTGCATCTCGGTCGTCGTGAGAGCGTGCGTGGCGCCGCGCACGCTCAATTCAAAGCGATCGAAGTTGATCACGATGCCGTCACCAAACTCCATCGTGACGGGAGCGGCTTCCTTAGAGTCCTCGGACGGCGAAAACATGATGCGACGGCGTTCGGTCAGATTCCGCACGCGGCTGAGCAGTTCCGGCAAGGCGAAGGGCTTCGACAGGTACTGATCGGTTCCCGCGTCAAAAGCCATCGCCCGGTCTTCACTCATGGTGCGAGCACTGAGCACGATGATCGATACCCGCGCGTCTCGCTGCCGCAGATGACGGCACACTTCGTAACCGCTCATTCCGGGCAGCATCAGGTCGAGGATCACGATTTCAAACGGCGGCGAGGCCTCCTCAAACATGCGGACGGCGGTCGTACCGTCTCCTGCCAGCGCGACTTCAAAACCTTCCTGTTCGAAGTTGAACTTCAAGCCCTTCGCCAGCGCGTCTTCGTCTTCAACGATCATCATCCTCATGACGCGGGTCTCCCGGGCAGTTCCACTTCAAACACGCTGCCCGGTCCGTCAGGCCGGTCATGCACCGTGACATCTCCCTTCAGAATCTGCGTCAGTGTTTTGCAGATGTAGAGTCCCAAACCCGTGCCTTTCTGCTTCCGTTCCAGCTCGTTGCCGCCGCGATAGAACATCTTGAAGATCTGTTTGCGGATATCTGCGGGAACTCCCGCGCCGTTGTCAATGATCTGCACTGAGACTCGATTCCGCGCCTTCAATCGTGTGCGGACGATGACCTCAGGATTGTCGGCCGCGTACTTCATTGCGTTATCCAACAGGTTGCGAAAGATTATCTCCAAGACCACCTTTCGCGCGTGCACGACAGCCGGCACGAATTCAAAGGTCATCACTTCGACTACTTCACGCTTGTGATGAGCGCAAACGGATTGAGCACAGTCGCGCAACAGGCTTTCGAGTTCGATATCTTCTGGAGCGAATTGTTGACCAATCGCATCCAAACGTGCCACTTCCAGCAGTTGGCTGATGAGATGGTCGAGTCGTAAAAGTTCAGTCCCCATCGTGCGATAGAACTCGGCGCGCTGTGCGTCATCGAGTTTTCGAATCTGCAGCGTCTCCAGATACAAACGCAGCGCTGCGATGGGTGTCTTGAGTTCGTGAGTAACGCTGTCCACAAAGTTCGACTGCCGTTGATTGAGTCGCACTTCCTTGATCGTAACGACCAGATAAACGGAGAGGCCGACCAGAATCAGGGCGAACAGCACCGTGCCGATCGTGAGCGCGCTCCAAGACCCTAGCTGGGCCAGCAGCACAATCCAGCACACCATCAGCGCCACATTCAGCGTCATCAGGATGATGCTGAGCGTGATCGGAAAGCGAAGTGTGCGACTTTTGCGTGTGAAGATGGGCGGAGATTGAGGTGCCGCAGCCATGCGATGTCCTTACTCGATCAGCGAAACGCGCAGACTGCTATTTGATACAGCACGCGTCGCCGAGGTTCGAGTGTGGCTGCGATCAATCGAGTCGCCAAGCGGGTTTCAGTGACCGGTAATACGGCCTAAGCGGCGCGGAGCTTCGACTCCCAATACCTTTCACGCAGCCACAGATAGGCGGGGCGACCAAAGAGCACGATCGTCCATGACGCACAAACCGCGTTCGCGACAGCGAGTTGGAACCACAGCGAGCGGCCCGGCATCACTCCATGCTGAATGACTACGTAGGTGACGCCAATCCCCAGCATGGTCGCTCCGCAATGGGCGAACGAGTACGGAATCACGTCGATCCGCCGATAGAAAATCAATCCCACCAGCGAGAATACACCATAAGTGACAACGCTGGCCCAAGCGGCTCCGGCAGCTCCGAAGACCGGGATCAGCGCAAAGCACAGCACCACGTTGGTGATGACACCGGCAACTCCCGCAGGCACCAGAGTAACCGTCTTCTTGGCCAGCATCGCCGGGACGTTGAATTGGCTGTGCAGAGCAAACAGCAGTTGTCCCAGCAGCAGCACGGGCAGCAGCCGGACGGCTTCGTCATAGGCGTCGGTCGTCAAGACGGGCAGTAGCGGAACCGCAGACAGCGAGGCTCCGAGCATCAAAATCATGATGGCGCCGACAAAGTAGCGGAACACCTTCGCGTACTGCCGTTTTGCGTCCGGCATCTTCGCGATTTCGTACATCGTGACCGACCAGATCGAATTGAACGGGATCAGGCAAAGCGTGTTGACGGCCTGAGCCACTTTGTAAGCCAGCGAGTAAATGCCGACTTCCTTCATGTCGCAGTAGATGCGCAGGAAGTAGCGGTCAGCATCGTGCATCATCAGGGCGAGCAGCGCCTGAGCAATCAGCGGCCAGCCAAACGTCAGCATCTTGTTGATGAGCGGCAGATCGAGTGCCATTCGCCCTAATGAGCGGCGGAAGATGACGAACAGCACGCCCATGTGCACCACGTTCGCGATCAGGTTGCCAAGCAACTGGCCTTTGACGCCCATTCCGAGCCCGACCAGGAACCACACATTCAAACCGAGGTTCAGGACCAGCCTGCCCATGGATACTGCAAGGTACAGGCCAGACCACTTCTTGACTCGAATGTACGTGTCGAGCACTTCGCCGATCGCACTGGCGACCAGCGTGGCCAGAGCAAGCGTGTAGAGGAACCCGCCGTCTTCGACGTGATCGCCGAGTGTCAGATGCGCCAGCAGTTCACGGCCCAGCCACATCGGAGTAACAACGGCCGCGGACATCGCTGCGACGTAAACCGAGCCCGTCCACCAGACGCGTCGCCGTTCTTCTTCGTTCGCCGCATCGAAGTGATAGCGGGTCACAGCTTGTGAAATCCCCGAGCCGATCAGCATCGCGAGGATCATCGTCGTGAGATCCAGGATCGCGATAACGCCATAATCCGACGGCGTCAGATAATGCGTGTAGAGCGGCAAAACCAACACTGACGCAAAGCGGCTCAGAATCTGGCCGATGGCGTAAATGCTGGAATGCTTCACCAATTCGTTGGTGGATCGCATGAGTAAACGTGACTCCGACGAATGTTCGACCGCAAACCTGGCAGAGTTTGAAGTCCTGTCGTGTGCGAACTGAAATCGCTGCTGGGAAGAGGAGAGTCCTCACAGCAAACAATTCAGTCCGCAGCGTGAGAACAAACATTGCCTTCAATTGTGTCAGAAGTAGTGCAAATCAATTCATTAACTAAGGGATACCGCGGACAATTGACGGTCCAATCACTTTCGTCAGCCAAACCGGCAACTTCTGCCAGGTCCGGATAATCAGATCGAACTTCCCGTTGTTCGGTCGCATGTCGCGGGCGTCGCCTTCGCGGACGTAGTGTTGCCATACGGCCGGCGATTCCGTCGCGCCCCACTGAGCCTTGAACGCATACGTGCCGCTATCGCGGGAGCTACGTCCGAAATCGAATGTCGTCTGTCCTCGTTCGACGGCCCGGCTAAGCAAGTTCCAGTACAGCAGCATGTTGCAGTTGGTGTTGTTGAACTCACGCAACGCGCTGGCGCTGGGCACTTCCGTTGAGCCCGGTCCATGCACCAGCAATCCCGAGGCCACGGGTTGACCATTCAGCCGCACCACGCAGATCTCTGCTTGCTGCGGGAACTGGTCAAGAATCCCACCGAAGAGTTCTCGATGGAACGGCGGCGTCCCGAGGTCGCGCATGTTGCGACAGAAGATTTCGTAGAAGTCGCCCAGAACATCCCGCTGCCCCCACTGCACGCTGAAGGCTTCGTTCTTCTGAGCCTTCCGGATCTGGTTGCGGACCTTCGACTTGATGCCGTCCCAAAGCGCATCCGCCGAACTCGGCAGTTTCAGCCGCATGTGAACCTTGTCAGTAACGGCTTGCACGAGCTGCGGATGATTCAACGCGTGCTCTTGCCGCAGTTCGAGGTACCGCACGTTCAACTGATCGGCCAGTTGCACCGCGCGATCTACCAAGGCGAACTCAGCTTCCGGACTGTCGGCGACAACGCCTGACGAATTCACATACGGCAGACTCACCAGAAACCGGCCAAAGATCGGGCTGACCACCAGAGCCAGCGGCAAGACGCCGACCAACTGAGTGCCCTCGGTCGCCTGCAAACAAACGGGTTGATGCTGCAAGCCATGCTCCAGCACCCGCAGCCATTGCGCCCGCTGATAGAAACCCTGATGGCCTTTGCTCGCCAGGTAATCATTCCACCCCGACGGGCTTGATGTGAGTTCCACTCGCACGGGCAGCCGCGCAATTGCCCTCGCTGCTTCTTGTTCACGAACGAGCGTTGAGATTGCGGCTGCTTCTATGGCTTCTAAGTTAGCGAGTGGACTGTCGATTTCAGTGACAACCCCACCACCC
>JAKFWA010000127.1 GCA_021732995.1 Planctomycetaceae bacterium
GATTACAACGAGCATCGTCCGCATAGCGCGTTGGGCAACCGGTCGCCGAGCGAGTTCGCGAAATTATCAGCCGGGGCGCGCCCCGGCTGATAATTTCATTGTTCACTAACATTCCCCGTGGCTCAAACTCGGGGGCAAGGTCAAGGGCTGTGGAAACTCTCATACCGCCTGGATCAGAAAATGGGGAGCAGGTCAACAGGGCTCGCACGCCGCGGCACTAGTGAATTACAGGCGAGCTGCGGCGTTGTGGGAGTCGTTACTTGCAGAGAAGCCATCAACCAATTTCAACCGTCAATTGACGGAATCTCATCGCGCGGAAATTGCGAAGCTCACTGTGGTACTTTCGCTGAACACGCTGCTCATGCCGGCGGGTGGGACTCCAGACTCTCCTTTGATATCTACCTCTGAAGGAATCAAGTCGTGACTGGGCATTTCTTTGGTTTGTACAATGATTTTGTCCGGTGAAGCGGAGTTCGGCTCTGCGGGGACGCAACCGAACGAGGAATAACCGGGCCGACGGTGCGCCGACGCGCACGCAACTCCAGCGCAGGCTTCTTGTCTGGAACTGCTCTTGTTCTCGTCGGATCCCTGACTCGGACACCGGAGCCATGCCTTGGAAAATCCCGGGGATCCGGGGGCAGCGCCCCTGGCTGCGGTGGTATCATCGACCGGTCGATTTCATCCGAGTGGGAATGGATCAACGAATCTCGGTGGGGCTGAGCTTGGGTAGCCCTGTTTCTGGTTGCTTCATTTTCGTTTGCGAGTCCGCGTTGACGCGGCTTTCCCAGCAGACGCTGGCTGATGCAGATCCTGCACGAACTTGGCGAGCTTCAGCTTGGCCAGCATGCGTTGTTCACCAGCGGGTAATTCTGCCGGGGATGGTGTCGAGGGAAGTCCGGCCAACTGATAGACGGCGCCGAGCCCTCTTTTGGCGCTGGTTCGCAGTGGTGGTTTCTGAGCACGCTGCTCGACCGGTACATACTTGTCACGGAACTCGGTGAACTTCTCCGCCATTCGTTCCGGGCGAGCATACCGGTAAGGTTCATTGTGCTTGAGCATCAGGAATGCGAGCATCTGCCGCCTGTTCGCGAAGAGCCTGATGAAGTGGCGAAGTTCAAGCGGGAGTCGGTGGAGATCAAGTCGTATGTGGGTGGGCTGGCGCCGTCGTTTGAGCTGAGGGATGGGTAAATTGTGTAGCTTTGAGCTGACAGGAGCAATGCATGAATTCATTGGAGCGCCAGGAGAGAATGCGTCTGTAGTTCGCAAAAAATGATGCACAACTGAAGTCAGGTTGTCTGGCGTGTTTTCCGGTTCTTTGAATTGCTACAGCAATTCCCCAATTGGTGCGCCGTCGGGTAGCAGGGGAATCGGGCGACCGGCAGCGGTGACGGTGTGTCGGTTCAAGTCGATTCCCAAATGACGATAGATCGTGGCGAGAACATCAGTGGGCGAGACAGGTCGACTGGTGGGAACCTCGCCGTTATCGCTGGATGTACCGATCACTTGGCCGACCTTCATTCCACCACCGGCCATGAGGATACTCATCAACGAGCCCCAGTGATCGCGACCGCCAGTTGGATTCACACGCGGAGTCCGGCCGAATTCGCCCCAAACCACCAGCATGACTTTGCGATCCAAGCCGCGTTCGTAGAGATCCGCGATCAGAGCGGAAAGCATCTGGTCGAGCGGCGGTCCGGAGATGTCCATGCCGCGTGAGGGACCGTCGGACCCATCTGCCGGCCGGTTGTCATTAACGATATTGCGGTGCCAGTCCCAGCACAGCGAATCCGGCGCGGTGTTGAGTGTGACAAAAGTCACACCCGACTCAACCAATCGTCTCGCCAGCAGCCCCATCTGCCCCCAGCGATGCCGCCCATAGCGGTCGCGCGTGGCTGGCGATTCTTCATTGAGATCGAATGCTCGGCGTGCGGCCCCGCTCGTCAACATATCCAGAGCCGTTTGAGTGAAGCTGTCGATTCCGTCCATCGCACGGGTCGCATCGGCCTGACGCGCGAAGCGATCCAGCCCATTCAGCAACGACCGCCGATCCGAAACACGTGCCAGTGTCAGATCATCCGCGAGTTTCAAACTGGAAGCCGCGCGGACAACTTTGTCTGGCTGAAACTTCTTGTCGAATGGATCTTGCATGATTGCAAATGGAGCATGCTGAGATCCCAGATGAGCCGCTCCCATCACAGTGGCGATCTCAGGATTTCGCGTTTGCTCTTCGGAGAGCAACACGTACGCGGGGACGCCGGGATTCACCGCTCCTCGAAACCGCGAAGCAATCGCACCTGACGACGGATGCGTGCTGCGATTAAGGTCGCCGGAGTAACCGGTCGAGCACCAGTGGGCTCCGACGAAATGCCCGTTCGTGGAATGCCGGACCGTGCGAATCAGGGCGGCGCGATCGAGGGTCATCGCGGTGCGTGGCATTGTTTCGCTGAACAAGATTCCCGGCAGCTTGGTCTGGATCGCCGAGTACGGTCCGCGGATTTCAATCGGAGCTTCTGGTTTTGGATCGAATGTCTCGAATTGGCTGGGACCACCACCAAGCCAGATCTGTATTACGGAAGTGTCACTCGTCGAGATCCCGCTCGATTCAGCGTATGCACGCTGCCGCAGGATCTCCGCCAGCGAAAGGCCCGCACCGCCAGAAGCCAATGTGGCCTGCAGAAAGCGGCGCCGTGATGTCGAGGAGGGACTGTTCATGAATGGCTCGATATCGTCTTAAGTGGTTTCTCAAGTCCACCTTCGTTGCCGCCACAACGATACATCGACAATAGCTTATGCACAAATAGAGCAAAGATAAGTGGTACGCTGCCAGCGCAACTCGCTGTAGGCTCGTTTAGAAAAACATCTCAAGCGAGTATCGAAATCGAGTCCCCGATTGCTCCCCGATGGATCCACTCAAGAATGTGGCTCACGGTGTACCACCCGCAACATACGCCAACTTACGATTTGTTGATTCGTGTGGGACGCATGGTCTGTCCTGCGACTGGCGTTGATTCCCCGGGCTCGGTGGCGATTCGCGGCGACCGAATCGTGGCGGTGGGCTCCGAGGTCATTGGCAGTAGTGTCAAGGTGCTCGATTTTCCTGACGCAATTCTTCTGGCGGGACTCATTGACCTGCACGCTCACCCGGCGAAGTCGGGTTCGATATTCGGTGTCGATCCTGACCGGCACCTACTCGCTCATGGTACAACGACTGTGTTGTCTCAAGGGGATGCGGGGGCGGACAACGTCGAGACTTACATCCGCGAGACCATCGAAGGTTCCAAGATACGGGTAAAGCTCGCGATCAATCTTTCTTCCACCGGCGAGGCGGGACCGGGAGGCTGCTTTGAGCGACTTGAAGCGATCGACGGCGCGGCGTGCATTGCTGCGATCGAACGCTTCCGCAGCCACGTCTGGGGGATCGCCGTGAACGTGAGCCATCATTGTTGTGGTGCCACTGACCCGTGCGAGGTCGTCCTTCGCGGCCTGCTGGTGGCCGAACAGACGGGAGTACCGCTGTTATATGGCCTACGACGTCCGGAAGACTGGCCGCTCGCAGAACAGTTGCGATTGCTCCGTCCCGGCGATGTGGTCACGTATTGTTTTCGCCGCACGCCGCACTGCATTGTGCGAGACGCTCGCGTGCTTCCGGAGGTTCGTGAAGCTCGCGAGCGGGGCATTCTGTTTGATGTCGGTCACGGCCGAGGTTCGTTTGATTTCGGTGTGGCTGAGGCGGCACTACACGATGGCTTTACTCCTGACACCATCTCAACCGACCTTCAGCGCGGACACGTTGGTCAGAGCCCGGCTCATGATTTGCCCCTTGTGATGTCCAAGCTTCGCGCTGCGGGAATGCTGGAACACGATATCTTCCGTGCGGTGACTGCTGGTCCGGCTCAGGTGCTCGGTGAAGACACGGAAATCGGTGCTCTCAAAGTCGGCTCGATCGCCGACCTCGTGCTGTTACGCTGGTTGGAGCATGGCGAACCGCTCATAGATGTGACTGGGAGTACTCGCGCGGGCGGACGGTGGGAGACAGTCGCGACAGTTCGCGCCGGACAACTGGTGCCTCGGAGCGAGAGTTGATCATTGAGAGACGACCGACAAAGACTCAGAGTATATCGACCCTTCCTCACCCAAGGATCTGCCATGCGTGTGACTGATGTGTCAGTGACGATTGTGGAAGTTCCGCAGACAGCTCCGCTGGCTCCGTATCGGTCGCACATTCGCAGCAGTTCGACGACGCAGAGTGCCATTGTCCGCGTTGACACCGACGCTGGCCTGACCGGTTGGGGAGAGAACAACGTCAACTTTCTGCCCAACCTGAGCGGTCGGCAGATGACTCAACAAGCCCGAGAATGGCTCGTGGGACGCGATCCGCAGAACATCGCGGCGTTTCATCGTGACTGTCCACTCGAAACGCGGTTGAAATCAGGGATCGAACTGGCTCTGTGGGACATCTGCGGTAAGGCGGTCGGACTACCAGTTGCGGTGTTGTTGGGTGGTGTGATTCGCCCGCGAGTCCAACTGGCGGCTTGCATGGGCATCCAGTCTTACGAACGGGCTGGTGAGTTCGCGCGGTGGTATGTCGAGATGGGCTTCAGCACATTGAAGACTAAAGCCGGTTCCGACATGAATGAGGACTTGGAGATGGTTCGCGGCATTCGCGACGCGGTTGGTGACCGACTCAAGCTGCGAATCGATCCGAACCGAGCGTATTCGCCTCAGCAAGCGGCGGAACTGTGTAAGCAGCTCGAACAGTACAACCTGGAATACCTCGAACAGCCGATCCCGGCCGAACCACTCTCGGATGCCACATGGCTGCGACAACAGACTCGCGTGCCGATCGCGCTCAACGAGAGTGTGACCGACCCTGCCAGCGTAATGGCCATCATCCGCGAAGAGGCGGCCGAGTTCATTCTGCCAGACACGCACATCGCGGGTGGTATCATGCCTTGCGTCAAAATCGGTCACGTGTGCGAAGCAGCGGGCATGCCGTGCATCATGCATTGCGGACACGACCTCGGCCCGAAGACTGCGGCCATGCTGCATGTCGCCGCCGCATGCCCGGCGTATTCGCTAGCCAATGACTCGACGTACTATGGTCTTGAAGATGACATCATCACCGAGCCTTTTCCGATTCAATCCGGAACGATCGCAGTCCCGACAAAGCCCGGCTTGGGAATTGAAGTTGATCCCGACAAGTTACGAAGGTACCAGGTTGATTGCTGACCGAAAGCCCGGACGACATGAGCGTTGATGCAACGCAATCCGCCGACAAACCGACCAACATTCGTTGGGGCGTGTTCTCGTTAGCGTTCGGGACGTCGGCGTTGCTCTATCTGCATCGCTACGTCTTTGCCTTCATCAAACCGACGCTGGCCAAAGAATGGGATCTGAGCAATACAGAACTGGGACGGATCGATAGCGCATTCTCAATCTGCTACACGTTGTTCCAATTTCCGTTGGCGCTCGCAGCTGATGCTCTGGGCGTCCACCTGGTGCTGACTCTCTTGTTCTGCGTCTGGTGCGGCGGGTTGGGGATGATGGCGTGGGCACCATCCGCCAAATGGATGTGGTATGCACAGGCAATGCTTGGGGCGGGACAGTCGGCCGTCTATGCCTGCCTGAGCCGCATTGCTCGCACCTGGTTTCCATCCTCTGTACGAACCGTTCTTCAAGGAATCGTCGGTATTCTCGCTGGAAGATTGGGAGCGTTGAGTTCATCTCTCGTCTTCACGACGTTGCTACTGGGCGTGTGGGGATTGGATTGGCGAACGGCGATTTGGATTCTGGTGGCGCTTGGCGTGGGGCAGATGCTGTTGTTCGTGACCTTGTTTCGAAATTCGCCGCGTCAGCACGCGCACGTCAACGAGGCTGAGGCTCGCTTGATCGAAGGTGATACTCATCTGGCAGCTGGTCCGCGAGCAATTCCTTCCGAAAGGATGACCGTTCGACAGATGCTCAAAACCATGACGCCGCGATCGTTCGCCAATCTGATCTGCCTCAGCGTGCAATCGATCTTGAGTACCTTCGCTGACAACGTCTTCTCGAACTGGATACCGCAATTCCTCGCCCAAGTGCATCACCTGGAGTTTAAGAAGATGGGGATCTATGCGGCGCTGCCACTTCTTGGTGGCGCACTTGCCGGACTGCTGGGAGGCGCACTCAACGACTACCTAATCGCAATCACTGGCAACCGGCGTTGGTCAAGGGTAAGCGTGGCTTTCGCAGGCAAGGGAATCGCTGCTGTTTTGTTGATACTCGCGCTGCAGAGTTACGATCACCCGTATGAATTCTGCATTTATTTGTTTTTCGTCAAAATGTTTAGCGATTGCAGTCTCACCACGTCATGGGGCGTAATTACCGACATCGGTGGCCGGGCGACAGCGTCCGTGTTTGCGTTGAACAACTCGATCGCTGGCATCGGCCTGATCGCCGCACCCACCATCTTCGGTTATGTCGCTGACCAACATGGCTGGCGCTGGGTGTTCATCACGGTTGTGATCGCTTACGTACTTTGCGCACTCTCCTGGCTGATGATTGACTGCACGATCCCAGTGCTGAGGGAATCGAACTCGAACAAAGATCCAGCCAAGTAAAGCCAAACTCGCGGCACACTCGAATTGCTTGAATTCCAAAGCTGCCCCGCCTTGGTGGCCTTACTGTGCGGGAAGGACAGGAATTGCCCTTGAGTTCAAATCTCAGATTCGGTGGGCACGACGAATGGCTTGCGATACTCGCGCGACAGGAATGTGTTGGCTGTGGTGTTGTCGATGAAGTTCTCCTTCTCCGAGTCAGGAAACAGCACTGATCCCAGCACCAGCTTCGTTTGATCGAGTTCGACCTTGTTGTCGGCCAGATGCTTTGTTGTTCGATCGAAGGTTTCCTGGACGTTGTCATGTACTTTTAGAGCAGTCAACTGCTCACGGACTTCGGCCACTGTTGCC
>JAKFWA010000103.1 GCA_021732995.1 Planctomycetaceae bacterium
AGCCCCCAGCCCCTCTCCCCAGAGTACTGGGGCGAGGGGAGCCAGACTTATAAGCGCGACGACCGGATTCAGTCCCAACAAACAGTGCTAAAGGAAGGCTCACTCTTTATTGCTGCATGAGCGGCGCGAACTTTGCGGAGTTGATGTCCACACAAAACTTGTTTCGCGGCTCGCCATCGACCGGCAGTTCATACGGAGGACATCATGAGCTTTATACTCAAACGCAATAGCCTGTGGGCTGCACTATCACTGAGCGCACTGGCACTCGGAGTTACCTACGGGGCGGACAAAGAGAAGAAGGCTGCACCGCCGCCATCCAGCTATTCACCCGTAGTACCCAAAGAGAAGTTCGCCGATGTCGTGACGCGGATGAAGGCTGACAAGCCGGGCGTCATGAAGCGGCAGATGGACCTGCTGGAAGAACGGTACGACCTCAGTGAGCAGCCTGCCAAGGGCGTGCAGATGAGCCGCGGTAAAGCCGTGCAGGAAGGTCCTCGCGCGAAGCTGGCCAGCAAGGTCACGTGGCAGAAGCTGGGAGAGATGAGTCCCGAAAGCATTCGCGGCTCGGAACTGTTTCCGGCGGGATTCATGCCGCTGCCGCATCCTAATCACCCGGAAGGGGGGATGCTTTTTCCAAAGTTTCACATCAATGAGATCAAAAAGCAGGAAGGTCGGGATCTGACTCGCTTCGACCTCGATTTTGATCTGCCTGATCACTTTCTACCCGAGTTTCCGCCGCCCATCTTTCTCACAACGCGGCCCGATCTCGGTGACGTCTCGCAAGGTAAGCTGGTAACCATCGAAAATTACTTCGAGCTGTTCGAAGTCATCTTGAACCCGAAGCAGCTCGAAGGGCTGCGGTTGCTGGTCACGCCTTTCCCGCAGCAACAGTTCAATCAAACCGATGACCGCCGTACCGAACGCGCCAGTCGTGGAGTGATGTGCTTCGAGTGTCATGTGAATGGTCACACGAACGCGGCGACTCACCTGGTCGGTGATATTCGACCGCAGGAATTTCGACATCGCATTGATACTCCGTCCTTGCGCGGCGTGAATATTCAACGCCTGTTCGGTTCGCAACGCGCTCTGCGGTCGGTTGAAGACTTTACTGAGTTCGAGCAGCGAGCCGCCTATTTCGATGGCGACCCGGTGATTGCTACCAAGAAGGGTGTCAACATTCTGGATCGCGGCAGCCAGGTGCATTTCATGGCTGAGTTTCAGGCTCTATTGGATTTTCCGCCAGCTCCGAAGCTGAACGTGCTTGGCAAGCTGGACCCGACATTAGCAACGGAATCTGAACTGCGTGGTCAGGAATTGTTCTTCGGCAAAGCTCAGTGCAGCGTGTGCCATCCGGCTCCGTATTACACCGACAATTCGATGCACAATCTGAAGGCCGAGCGGTTCTATAAAACACAGATGATCAACGGTCGTCTGGCTGCCGTGGATGGCCCGATCAAGACCTTCCCGCTGAGAGGTATCAAGGAGTCGCCTCCTTACCTGCATGACGGTCGGTTGCTGACGTTGGAAGACACGGTTGAGTTCTTCAACTTGATCCTGGGGACGAAGTTGACCGGCAAGGAAAAGGTTGACCTGGTCGCATTCTTGCGAACTCTGTGAGGAGAGCACGATAGCGTCGCTCTGCGATCTACCGTGATCGGGACAAGGTGGTCTCGATCACGGTGGAGCGAACGCAGGATGATCAGACTTCGAGCACCTCGCGAATCGACTGATCCAGCAAGCGGAGGATCTCATTAATTTCGGTTTCACCCACAATCAATGGTGGCCCGAGCGCAATCCAATGCGGATCGAATCGCGTAAGCAGTCCATTTGCTAAGGCTCGCTTCCCAATCTTCAGTCCAATCGGCGGATTGAACTGCGCCTTCGTGGCGGGATTGGCGACGATATCAAAACCGAGGAACAGGCCCTTGCCGCGGATCTGGCCAATGATGCCGTACTTGCGCAAGCCTTCGAGTCCCGCTTTTAGCCGCGCTCCCATCGCCCGCGCGTTGGCGCAGAGATCGCGGTCAACGATCTCATCCAAAGTCGCGAGCCCCGCGATGCATGCGATCGGGTTGCCTTCAAAGGTGTGTCCTTCGACGAAACCCGGGTTGACGGCCGGATCACCCCAGAACGCATCGGCCACGTGTTGACGGCACAGCACTGCAGACAGCGGTGCATACCCGCCGCTGATGCCTTTACCGAGGCACACGATGTCCGGCGTGACTCCGAAGGTTTGAGCCGCGAACAGGTGCCCCGTGCGGCCAGCCCCGTTGATGACTTCATCAAAGATCAGCAGCACGTTGTGCTTGTCGCAGAGTTCCCGCAGCATCGGCAGATATTCATCGGGCGGGTCGATCACGCCTCCCGTATGCCCGATCGGTTCGACGATGACAGCCGCGACGGTTTCTGGATCTTCCGCCTGAATGACGTCACTGATCAGGCTCGCGCACGTGAGGTTGCAGCTCGGGTACTCCTTGCCGAACGGGCAGCGGTAACACGTCGGCGGAAAGACATGCAGGAAGCCGGGAGCTAACGGCTCATTGACCGTCTTACGGGACGACAACCCGGACGCCGACAGCGAAGCCATCGTGGAACCGTGCCAGCTCTGATATCGCGAGATGATCTTGTACTTGCCCGGGTGCCCCGTGAGCTTGTGATACTGCCGTGCCATCTTGAACGCCGCTTCGGTGGCTTCCGATCCGCCGCACAACAGTTTGGCGGCGGCGAGGTCACCGGGTGCCAGTTCGACGAGTCGATTGGCCAGTCGCACTGCAACCGGATTCGAGCCATGCATCGGCGGTGAGAAGCACAGCGTGTCCATCTGCTGTTTGATGGCATCGATCACGCGGCGGTTGCTGTGCCCGACGCTGACCACGTAGATGCCGGACAGCGCGTCCAGATACCGCTTGCCGTGCACGTCCCAGTAATAGCAGTCTTCCGCGCGAGTCATCAGCAGCGGGTCGCGTACGAAATCCTGCATCTGCGAGCGAATGAAGATCTTCCGCAGGAACTCTTCGTCGGTGGCTTGAGCGTCTGAGATGTGATCGGCGAGCGAAGTCATAGAGAGCCTTTGGCGGTTGGCTGGTGAGTCCAGAATGCAGCGCTCCACAAGGGACGGAGAGATTGGAACGCTCAGCCTGCTGGCCGACCAGCGACCACCGCATGACGACTCAGAGAATTGAGACGGTTGCAGATTCCTCCGGCAGACAATCACATCCCGTCAGGAGGTGTGTGATGTTGCGAGTACTCATGTTGCTGTGCTGCTTCGTGCCGTTGGTTGCCAAGGCAGGCGACTGGCCGCAGATCCTGGGGCCAACGCGAACCGGCGTTGCCGAAAATGAGACTCTGGCCGACAAGTGGCCGAAGTCGGGACCTGCGCAACTCTGGCAGTACGCTGTCGGAGAAGGCTTCGCCGGAGTAGCCGTTGTCGGGCAAAAGGCCATTGTTTTTCATCGCATCGATGACGATGAAGTCGCTGAGGCTCTGGATGCATCGACCGGCAAGCGGTTGTGGAAGCACACCAGTCCCACGAGTTACCAGCCGTCCTTCATCAACGACAGCGGCCCGCGAGTCGTGCCGCTGGTGCATGAAGATCGGATCTACCTCTACGGAGCGCGGGGCAAGCTCACGTGCCTGACACTCGATGCTGGCAAGCAGGTCTGGCAGCGGGACCTTTACGCGGACTTCAGTGGCAAGCGCCCGATTCGTGGTGAGCCGCCGGAGGGCTATTTCGGGTTTGGCAGTTCGCCGATTGTCGAAGGCGACAAGCTGCTGTTGAACGTCGGCGGAACGAACGAAGCAGGCATCGTGGCCTTTAGTTTGAAGAACGGTGAAACGGTCTGGAAATCGACCACGGAGCGAGCGAGCTATTCGTCGCCGATCGCTGCGACCCTGGGTGGTCAACGACAGGTGATCTTTGCGACAAGGTTGAAGCTGCTGTCGGTCGATCCGAAGGACGGCAAGGTTCTGTGGGAGTTCCCGTTCGGCCAGCTTGGTCCCGCAGTGACAGCAGCTAATCCGATCGTGTTCGGCGATCGGGTCATTATCTCTGCCAGTTACGGCTTCGGTGCAAAGAGCGTCCGGGTGACGAACAAAGGCGTGACCGAGGAATGGAATTCGGACGAACTGCTGTCGAGCCAGTACACGACCAGCGTGCCATTTAAGGACTGGCTTGTCGGTGTTCATGGTCGTCAGGATGGAGGTCCCGTATCGCTGCGGAAGCTTGATCCGGTCGGTCAGAAAGCGAGTGATCTGGAACCGAGTTTGGGTTACGCGACTCTGATTCGAGCCAACGATCGATTGCTGTTGCTCAAGACGAGTGGTGAACTGGTCCTCGGCAAACTAGGCGAAGGCGCCAGCTTCACCGAACTTGGGACTGCTTCGCTGTTCGGCAGCGGAGCGACCTGCCGGGCTTTGCCCGCGTTGTCGAACGGTCGGCTGTATGTGCGTGACGAGAAGACACTGAAGTGCTTCTCGCTGAAATAAACTGAAAGAGAATCTGAGTCCCTCAACTTTGAAGCCTCTGGCAAAGGAGTTCTCGATGCAGTGTTCAAAACCTTGGCGGTTGTTGCTGATCGCACTGGCGACCGTGTGGATGCTGTCCGCACTGCAGCGATTGGCTCAGGCGGATGTGAAGTTGCCAGCCATCTTCACCAGTCACATGGTGATTCAACGCGATCAACCGGTACGTATCTGGGGTTGGGCGGCCGCCGGTGAAGATGTCACCGTCAGCATTGGTGAGACCAAGGCTGCGACAAAGGCTGACGATCAGGGCAACTGGAAAGTTTCTCTGCCAGCGATGAAGTCGGATGGCAAGACGCACTCCATCCAGGTGCAGGGCAAGAACTCGATCAACCTCGAAGATGTGCTCGTGGGCGAGGTCTGGATCTGCTCAGGTCAGTCCAACATGCAGTGGTCCGTGCGTCAGAGCTATGACGCCGATCTGGAAGCACTCACCGCGAACTTTCCGCAGATTCGCCTGATCAGCGTGCCGCAGGTGGGAACGCAGGAACCGCAGAAAGACTTCAAGGGGCAGTGGGAAGCATGCACACCGCAGTCCGTGCGTGAGTTCTCCGCTGTGGGCTTTTTCTTCGGACGTCAGTTGCATCAGACGTTGAACGTGCCGATTGGACTCATCGACAACGCCTGGGGCGGTTCGGCCTGCGAAGCCTGGGTGCGCCGCGACTTGCTCGAGAAGGATGGCAAGTACTCGGAACTGCTCGCGAAGTGGGATGACACCGCCAAGACCTACGATCATGCGAAGGCCGTGGCCGCGTACGAGAAGCAGGTTGAGCAATGGACCGAGGCTGCCAAGAAGGCGAAGGCCGAAGGCAAGCCTGAGCCACAGAAGCCACGTCCGCCTCAGAATCCTTTGGTCGGCAATCATCGTCCGGCCAACATCTACAACGGTGTGTTGAAGCCGACGATCGGTTACGGCATTCGTGGAGCGATCTGGTATCAGGGAGAATCCAATGCCGGACGTGCATACCAGTATCGCGATCTCTTCCCGCTGATGATTCAGACCTGGCGCGACGAGTGGGCTCAGGGCGACTTTCCGTTCTACTGGGTCCAACTGGCCGACTTCAAAGTCGAGCAGGAAGGTCCTGAAGAAAGTGACTGGGCCGAACTCCGCGAAGCTCAGACGATGACGATGGACAAGCTGAAGAACACGGGCGAGGCCGTCATCATCGACGTGGGTGAAGGTCGCGACATTCATCCGCGTAACAAGATCACTGTCGGCAAGCGGCTGGCTCGCTGGGCACTGGCGAAGGACTATGGCATCAACATCGCGGCTCAAAGCCCGCGCTACAAATCGCACGAGGTGAAGGGCGACAAGGTCATCGTCACCTTCGACCATGTTGGCGGCGGTTTGCACGAATTCGACGTGCAACGCTCCGTCGGCTTCACCATTGCAGGCGAAGATCGCAAGTTTGTGTTCGCGAACGCCAAGGTGATCAGTCCCAACCAGGTCGAGGTTTCCGGCGAAGGCGTTTCATCGCCCGTGGCAGTGCGCTACGGCTGGGCGAACAACCCTGTCTGCAACCTGCAGTCGATGGAAGGCCTGCCGGTGACTCCGTTCCGCACAGACACCTGGCCCGGCATCACCGCAAACGTGGTGAAGTAATGGAACCATCCGCTCCCCTCGCCCCTCCGGGGAGAGGGGCAGGGGTGAGTGGCGAAGCCTCCTGAGTGCGCTCGTCTCGTCAAAGACCTCACCTCGCCTGTCGAACAGAAAGAACTGCGTACTGATGATTAAGATTGTTGACTACGGCATGGGC